>JAUIJC010000074.1 GCA_030431525.1 Bacteroidia bacterium
AAGGTATCATGGCATACGACAAAGCATGGACGGCAAGGGAAGGGCGCTGGACAACATCTTCGTTGAGCGCCTTTGGAGAACCGTCAAGTACGAGCACGTTTATCTTAATACCTCTTCCGAACCCGTAGAATTGTTCACAGGCCTCAACGAGTACTTATATTTCTACAACCACGAGCGGCTACACAGTTCGCTAGGGCACAAGACACCTATGGAAGCCTACAAAGCAACCACCTTTCTTCCCCCTCAACAACACCTCTTCAATCCTGTTCCGGAGTATGAGCAAGGGTATATAAACGGCTCCTCCGTCGCCGCCCTTGCTCATACTCCGGAACAGGATTGAAGAGGTGTTGTCAAGAAGGAAAAAAGGAAATTCGTTAACTTCATTTCACATAACTGTGGTACGAAGAATGGGGGGATGTATACTGGGTCTTTTATACTTTTTAGGAGATGCTATTTAGAACGGCGGGTCGTCAAACTGTCCGCCGTCCGCATTGTTAAAGAAGTCGGAGGCGTCATCTGAGAATCCCTCACTTTTGCTGTCCTCGCCGTTATTGGCATTATTGATTCGGCTGGAGAATGTCTGTGTGCCGTTGTTATCAAAGCCGCTCAAAGGGTCGTCCATATCAGGACCGCCATCACCCTCAAAATCGTTTGGATCGCAGAATTTGGTGTATTGACCTAAGAACTTGAGGTGGACATCTTCGGTGTTACCGTGACGGTTTTTGGCAAGGATAACAAAGGCATCCTGTTCGGTAAGTGCGTTGCCGTCCTCATCCTCGTTGATGTCGTAATAGGCGGGACGGAACAGGAACATAACTTGGTCAGCGTCCTGCTCAATGGAACCAGATTCCCTCAAGTCAGAAAGCTGTGGGCGCTTATCGCCACCACGTGTTTCCACGGCACGGGAAAGCTGGGAAAGTGCGATGACTGGAACGTCCAAGTCCTTGGCCAAGCCTTTCAAGCCCCTCGAAATCATGCTGATTTCCTGCTCTCGGTTTCCGCTTCGTTTTGACGAAGAATCACCACTCATCAATTGCAGGTAGTCAATCACCACCATGTCTAAGCCGTGTTTGGCCTTGATACGTCGGCACTTGGAGCGCAACTCCAGCAAGCTGATGCCTGGCGTGTCGTCGATAAATATTTTGGATTCCCCCAAACGTTTGGTTCCGCTATGGATGGATTGCAGTTCCTGAACGGAGAGGTCCGCCTTTCGGAATTTGTGGCTCGGAATCTCCACTTCGGAGGACATCATCCTGTTGACCAACTGGATGGAGGACATCTCCAAAGAGAAGATGGCGACGGATTGGTCGAAGTCCACAGCAGCGTTTCGCACTGCCGAAACTACGAAGGAAGTCTTACCCATGCCTGGACGTGCCGCCACGATAATGAGGTCGCTTCGCTGGAAACCACCCGTGACTTTGTCCAATGATTTTAGACCAGTTGGTATGCCCGTAATATCACCCTTTTGGGTCATGCGCTCCTCAATCTCCTTCAAAGCTTGAGGAACGATGCTGGCCATGCCCGAGAAGTTTTTGCGGACAATCTGTTCCTGCAAATCCATGATGCTGGTTTCACAGTGGTCCAACAACTCGTTGATGTCCTTGGTATCATCGAAAGCGTGTTCGAGGGCCATACCCGTCAATTCCCCCAAGGTGCGTTTCAGGGAAAGTTCTTGGATGCTCTTGGCCCTGTGCTCCATGTTGTCCGCCGTACGGCCGTATTTGGCCGACAGCTGGCTGATGTACATGGCACCGCCCACTTTTTCCAGCATGCCATTCCGACGGAGTTGTTCCCCTACGGTAAAGGCATCAATGGATTCAGAGTTGTTGAACAGCTCAAGAACGGCCCTGTAAATCTCTTGGTGTTTGAAGGCGTAGAAACTCTCTGGCAGAAGGCTGTCCACCACGTCATTCAGCGTGCCTGGCTGAACCAAGATGGTTCCCAACAGCTCCTCCTCAAAGGTGGAGTTATTGGCAGGCACCTTTCCCGTGACAGGTAGCAGGTTAGGACGACGTTGTCCTCGAGCAGCCTGTGGGCTTCCAGAAAAATTTGAAGGGTTGCCAGAGTTATCGTTGTTGTTCATAGGACCGACGCTTTCACCTACAAAGATAGCTGAATTCCAAAGATGATGGGCTGTGGGGGCATTTCGACCCCACCTCTCTTCCCTCAAGCTGGCCCATAAAACTCCTGTTTCATGTCCCCCCTTATCCAAGGGGAGGAGAATGTTACAGAGAATACTTACCAAATATGGTTTTCAGACTATGGACTGATGGTTTCTCCTCCCCTTAGATAAGGGGAGGACAGAGGTGGGGTTGAACCCAGTGTTTCGGGCAGACACACAGGTCTGCCCCAATGCTGTTGCATTAAGGTTCTAACAAGCCCTCCTGTAGTTTGTAAATGTCTGGTATTTTCCCTGTTTTCGACGAGCCTTATTGTTGTTTCTCGGGTTGCTTTTTCCTCTATTGGGCGGGACTTTGTTTTTTGAGCATTTTGCAATCAAGATTCTTATAATTTCTTCGGTATTATTTTGAAAGAACAGCTTTACAATCCAATCCTTTAGGATTCCTAAGGAAACATTCCAATTGAAGTAGAGCTCTTTTTGTGGGGTGTTTCCATGTTGAATAGGGGAATTGATTATGCACTGTTTGATAACCATTGAATGGAGATTAGCTACAAAAATCATGGCGTGGAAGTCCTGTTTTATGGCTTCGGCCTT
>JAUIJC010000022.1 GCA_030431525.1 Bacteroidia bacterium
CGCCAGCCAAATCTACCGAGCTGTTGTCGTCATCGATACACAAGGACAGCATGCCATCCTCGCCAGCATCAACACCTTCCTCGATCTCTACCATCACCATCGACGTGTCCGTGCCACAGGCCGAGGCCGTGTCACCAACAACATACTTGAAGGTGTAAGTACCAGCGTCTGCGCTGGAGAAGTCAACCGCTGTCGGATCGCTTAAATTCACACCAGACATTGGGTTGCTTGTTTCCATCCAAACTCCTTCAGCATCAGGAGTACCACCCAAGGCGCCAGCCAAATCTACCGAGCTGTTATCGTCATCAATGCACAAGGACAAGCTACCATCCTCACCGGCATCAACACCTTCCTCGATTTCCACTATCACCATGGCGGTGTCTGTACCACAGGCCGAAGCAGTGTCACCGACAACATACTTGAACGTGTAAGAGCCAGCATCCACACCTGAGAAGTCAACAATCATTGGGGCATCCAGATTCACTCCAGAACTTGGGTTGGTAGTCTCCATCCAAACTCCTTCCGCATCAGGAGTACCACCCAAGGCACCCATCAAATTAACTGAGCTGTTATCGTCATCAATGCACAAGGACAGCATGCCATCCTCGCCAGCATCAACACCTTCCTCAAGCTCTACCATCACCATCGACGTGTCCGTGCCACAAGCAGAGGCCGTGTCACCAACAACATACTTGAAGGTGTAAGTACCAGCATCTGCAGAGGAGAAGTCAACCGCCGTCGGGTCACTCAAATTCACACCAGACATTGGGTTACTCGTCTCCATCCAAACTCCCTCAGCATCAGGAGTACCACCCAAGGCGCCAGCCAAATCTACTGAACTGTTATCGTCATCAATACACAGGGATAAGCTTCCGTCCTCGCCAGCATCAACACCCTCCTCGATCTCTACCATAACCATCGACGTATCCGTGCCACAAGCAGAGGCCGTGTCACCAACAACATACTTGAAGGTGTAAGTACCTGCGTCTGCAGAGGAGAAGTCAACCGCCGTAGGGTCGCTCAAATTCACACCGGACATTGGATTGCTCGTCTCCATCCAAACACCGCCCATATCAGGAGTACCGCCCAAAGCGCCGGCCAAATCTACCGAGCTGTTGTCGTCATCGATACACAGGGATAAGCTTCCGTCCTCGCCAGCGTCTGGAGCAGGCTCAATAACTATGGTCAGCATGCTCGTATCCGATTCACAAGGCGACAGCGCCGTCACCACATATTTGAAAGTGTAGGTTCCCGTATCTAGGCTACTGACATCAACCATACTGCCGTCACCCAATGAGATGCCAGATGAAGGATTTGTGGTTTCCATCCAAACTCCACCAGTATCCTCATTCATGATGAAAGCATTGAAATCTAACAGAGAATCTAACGCTGTCTCACATAGGCTAACCATTGCGTCATCACCTGCATTCGCTCCTGCCTTAATGTCAATGGTGACCACCGCAGAATCTGAAGCACATGGCTCCTCAGCCATCACAAAATACTGGAAGGTATAAGTACCCGCTGGTACACCCATGAAATCTACATCGGTTGGATCAGTCAGACTCACTCCTGATGAAACTCCTGAAGTTTCTGTCCAGACACCACCTGTATCTGGGGTGCCTTGCAACAAGGCCGTCAAATCAATCGAGCTGTTACTGTCCAGTTCGCATAGCATCATCATGCCATCATCGCCAGCATCAGCATCCACGCACATTGGCATGCACACACAGCCTTCGTAGCAGAAGTTGTGGAACTCGAAACCTGTCGAAGTAAAAACATCACCCCCAAACACAACCTGTCCGTTGATGTTTCCTCCATTCAAGGTTGCATCCGCATAAGGCGCCAACACAGAACCAAACACCGCAAAGGCATTGAGATTCACTTGTGTGGCCTCGAACATGTTCCAAATAACTTTGTTAGCTGGGCTCCCTGGGAAATTGATGATTGAACCGTTCCAGAACATAGAACCTCCCAATTTTTGGACGGTATCACCAGCCACATTGATGACCACGCAGGCGCCCTCTGGCACGACCACATCGATCACATAAAAATCAGGAATACCTCCAGGCACCATTTGATCCACATTGAAGACGTTCAATATAGAATCACTTCCCTCCAAGGTGAGCTTTGAAAAGGTATCATCAGTGACCGTACCAACCGTTCCCTCAGCGCAGGTTTCAAAATCGGCGCTCAGCTGTTGGAAATAGGCTAAAGAAGCATCAAAATCAAGTTCATCCGTATCCATGTTGGCCTCCTGACGTTCAGAGCCTCCACCAAAGAAGGAGAAGTTGGCCGTGGAGTTTCCTCCATAAACCGCATTTCCTTGAACAGTAATGCCACCACCGTCTGACACATCACCTCGGACCACGAAATTGTCCCAACCTGAAGGGGCATTCACGCTACCTACACCTGGCGTAAGCAAACCAACAGAATACGACCCTGTGGTAGTGAAGTTTCCCCCCACAGCCATTCGGCCTTCAGAATCACCCGTGCCATCGTTATTATGATTTCCATAGATAAACGCATTGAAATTTGCGTGGTCACCGATAAAGTTCGGGCCAACCAATGGGCTCAAATCGTAAGGCGTACCTGGTTCACCGCAAGCATCTTCCCCTGGAGGCTCTGCATCTGGCGGACATCCATTCAATACATACTCAAAATCGGCAATAAAGAAGGTGTCGATATTTCCAAATTGCCCCGCTTTTGCACTCACTTGTTGATCCTGAAGACCTCCAGTCAACTTATAAGTAACCGTGAAAGATCCTGGCTGGCCATTGCCAATGCCACTGGTATTGTCACGCTTGAAACCATCAAAAGGATCAGAACCAAGGTTGGGCCCTAAATCCGTGTTCCCGTTGATTCCAGAAAAAACCACATTGGAATACGTTCCTGGATCAGCTTCTACGGAATAATGAGAAAGCTCCTTACAAGAATCAGCGCTACAACCATCTTGACAGATTTTAAGGGTAATGGTGTACATATCATTACCCTCATCAATCACACTCTGAATACCCGTTACAAATCCCCCTCCATGTGCTTTGACAATAGAACAGTCATTGAACGTGCAGAAAAAGCTTCCACACGCATAAATGCCTAAATCATTGCAGTTCTCAGCATTGGTAAACGTCCAAGTATTTGAGTTGTCCTGTACATTTCCGTTGGAAACACAATGGTCGGTGATAGTCAAGGCACCAGAACCATCATTTTGGATATCGCCATTGGGCAAATAAAGTCCTGTAATGGTTCCGGACATTGAGCTTCCACTGGAGTTCTGGAAATTGCCTGAGGTATTCGTACCAATGCTTGCCACCACATCCTCAAAGACATCGGTACCGCCGTTGCTGTTCTGGTAGTTCTCCTGAACCTCCAAACACACCCTAATCAAGGTCCGATCGCCTCCATCATTCTGAAAGTTTTGCCCTATAAAGACAATACAATCAGTCATGTTCAACGCAGAGGTAGAGTTCTTGAGCTGGAGGCTTCTACCTGAACCGCTTGCATCGCCAATGGTCACCTCTGAATTGGTAAATGTGGCCGTGGCATTTTCCTCGATAAGGAAGTCACCGCTGTTCCCCAGCATGGTGAAATTGGCATCAGTAACGGTAAAAAGGGCATCGTTAAGGGTGATGTCATTGCCATCATTCACCTCTACATCGTGAGTGATAATGATGGTATCACCGTCAACATCAAACGAGGGGACAACTCCCCCAGCCCAAGTTGAGTTACTGGACCAGTTTCCAGACATAGCCGTCTCAAAAGTGGTCGCCCAAAGCCTCGCAAAAGGGAGCATGGCCAGTATGGCCAAAAGCGCTCCTCTTGAAAGCAATCGCTTGTTCCTACATAAATAAGTGTTCCCCATAGATAATAAAGTGGTTGAAAAAGGTTTTCGCCAAGGGATTTCCAAGGCGGTTTCAACAAGGGATACGGGGAGAGGTGTTTAATAAGCGTTGGGAATTGTCCCAAAACGGGAAATCAAGGAGGGTTGAATTAAAAAGTCCCAATTCTGGAATTTCCCACAGAAAAAACATCCATTAGGGGAGATTAAGGGTGGTTTCTGGCAATGAGGACGTTATAAAAAAGTCACGCTCATTATGCCCTCTTGCCTATGCTTTATATCAAAGCCTTTATCTTCCTCTTCGCCACCATTGACCCCATCGGCACCATCCCCGTCTATCTGGAGGCGACCAAATACTTCCCACCTGAAATCAAGAAAAAAGTGGCTGTCAACGCAGTTCTGGTGGCGGCCATCGTCTTGCTTTTCTTCATCGTCATTGGGCAAATCGTCATCGAGCACCTTCAAATCAGCTTGGCGGCCTTTCAGGTGTCCAGTAGCATGGTGCTGTTCCTTTTCGCCTTGTCAATGATTTTCGGCACAAGTAAGCCCGATGAGGAAAAAAGCATGATCAAGGACTATAGGCACGTCACTATTTTCCCCATCGCAGTACCATCCATCGCCTCACCTGGAGCCATCATGGCCGTGGTCTTGCTGACCGACAACCATGTGTATGGATTTGCGGAACAGGCCATGACCACTTTGGTCGTCGGTGGGGTGTTAGTCATTACCTTATTATGCCTCTTTATTGCGAATAGCTTTCAGGATAAAATTGGGTCGGCGGGCATTTCTGTGATTAGTAAAATCATGGGCTTAATCATCTCTGCCTTGGCCGTTGAGGGGATTCTTTCAGGCTTGCAGGCCTATTTTAATCAGTATCAGCGGTAAAATGCCCATTGTAAAGAGATGGCTTTTGGATATGAAAAGAGGTTGCCACTTCCGTGACAACCTCTTAATTTTTTAAGTATCTAAATCTATTGCAAAGTCACTTTTTTCATGGTGACATTGCCCTCTGAATCAGTCAACTGAATCAAGTATTGTCCTGCAGGATAAACACCCAAGTCCAAGTTTAGGGTTTGAGCTTGGCTTTCTCCTTCCATCAAAGGCACACCAGCAAGGGTCATCACACGATAGCTAACAGACTCTACACTACTTGGCATTTCGATATTCACCGCACCATCCGCACTTGGGTTTGGATAAAGGGTGAACTCCTCGGTGGTGCCAGTAGCCGCCATTCGGGAATACCCTCCTTTCAAATCAACCCCAATTTCAACGATTCCCAAGTCAAGAATACAGCTACAGTCTTCTCCATCACGCATCATCACATGATAGGTGCCTTCTGGAAGCCAACCATGGAATGCATTATAATCCCAGCACTGTCCGCCATCCAGAGAGTACATGTACCAACCAGCGCCACCGCTTTGGTTTGCCACCGTGATGGTTCCATACTCATCGCAGGTAACATCAGTGTAACTCACTGTGGCATAAAGCCCACACTCATTGCCATTATCATGTCCGCAGTCTTCAATATTGATGGTCAATACCGCCTTCGCTGTTCCACAATCACCACTTACTTCATGCTTAAACTTGTAAACACCCACAGTAAGACCACTCAAATCAACGGATAGTGGATTTGACAAATCGGCATTGCAAGGTGTTATGATGTTCCAAACACCATCAATCACATTGCCCAAGCCAATTGCGGCATTAATGTCCACAATATTGTCTTCTCCCAAACACAAGTTGATTTCTGCATCTATTCCAGCGTTCAATTCAGCTTCGATTTCAATTGTTACAGTAGCCGACTTCGAACCGCAGTCATTCGACATACTGTGCTCAAACACATAAACGCCGGCCTCCAGGCCAGCCAAGTCTACCGACAAGGGATTCGAAAGGTCAGCATCGCATGGCGTCAAAATGTTCCAAACGCCTTCAACCACATCACCCAAGCCCAAGGCGGCATTCAAGTCGATGATTTTTGAATCACCGATACAGAGCTTCACATCAGCGTCCACACCTACATTCAAATCAGCCTCGATCTCGACGGTAATTGTCGCAGCCTTCGAACCGCAATCATTCGACATGCTGTGCTCAAACACATAAACGCCAGCCTCCAGGCCAGCCAAGTCTACCGACAAGGGATTCGAAAGGTCAGCATCGCATGGCGTCAAAACGTTCCAAACACCTTGCACAACATCACCCAAGCCCAAGGCAGCGTTCAAGTCGATGATTTTTGAATCTCCAATACACAACTTGATGTCAGCATCCACGCCTACATTCAAATCGGCCTCAATCTCAACGGTAATTGTAGCCGACTTCGAACCGCAGTCATTCGACATGCTATGCTCGAACACATAAACGCCAGCCTCCAAGCCAGCCAAATCTACCGACAAGGGATTCGACAAGTCAGCGTTACATGGTGTCAAAATGTTCCAAACGCCTTCAACCACATCGCCCAAGCCCAAGGCAGCGTTCAAGTCGATGATTTTCGAGTCACCAATACAAAGCTTCACGTCAGCATCAACACCAACATTCAAATCAGCCTCAATCTCAACTGTAATTGTAGCCGACTTCGAACCGCAGTCATTCGACATGCTATGCTCGAACACATAAACGCCAGCCTCCAAGCCAGCCAAATCAACAGACAAAGGATTCGAGAGGTCAGCGTTGCATGGCGTCAAAATGCTCCAAACACCTTCCACAACATCGCCCAAGCCCAGGGCAGCGTTCAAGTCGATGATTTTTGAATCTCCAATACACAACTTGATGTCGGCATCTACACCCACATTCAAATCGGCCTCAATCTCGACGGTAATTGTCGCAGACTTCGAACCGCAGTCGTTCGACATACTGTGCTCAAACACATAAACACCAGCCTCCAAGCCAGCCAAATCAACCGACAAAGGATTCGAGAGGTCAGCATTGCATGGCGTCAAAATGTTCCAAACGCCTTCAACCACATCACCCAAGCCCAAGGCAGCGTTCAAGTCGATGATTTTTGAATCTCCAATACAAAGCTTCACGTCAGCATCCACGCCAACATTCAAATCAGCCTCGATTTCTACATTGACCAAAGCAGTTTTCGTCTCACAATCATCACTAACAACGTGCTCAAACACATACACACCTGCAGAAAGCCCAGCAAGGTCTACTGTAAGTGGATTGGAAACGTCAGCATTGCAAGGCGTCAAGATGTTCCAGACACCCTCCAACGTATTTCCAAGCCCCAAGCAAGCGTTCAAATCAATGATCTTAGAATCTCCAGCACAGAGTTTAACGGATGCATCAACCCCTGCATTCAATGGAGCCTCAATCTCAATTTCGGCAAGGGCACTGGCAGCGCCACACTCGTTCTCTACCTTGTGCTCAAAGAGGTAAACCCCTGCATTCAACCCATTCAAATCCACGGACAAAGGGTTGCTCAAATTGACATTACAAGGAGTCAGAATATTCCAAACGCCTTCAAGAGTTTCCTGCAAACCCACTGTAGCATTCAAATCCAAGATTTTATTGTCTTGGTTACAGAGGTTGACATGGGCATCCACTCCAGCGGTGAAACCCTCACAAGGGTCCACACAATCATGGAATGAGAGGTAGAAATCCTCAATGGAGAAGCCTACAGTCAATTGGTCCGAACCAATATTAACAGCAAGTGTGCGCGCCCCATTATCCCCAGCGTTTGGGTTTGTCAAATGCCCCGGAAGCTCCTTTAACAGGCAAACCACCTTGAACTTTCCACTCGCTCCGTTATGGCCTGGCCGGCCGTTATTGCCTCCACCCAAAGCAATCTGGATACCCTGACCACAAGAAAAAAGGTTCAAATCCTGAATTGTAGTGATTTGAACCCCTGTCATGGTATTGGACAAGCCTCCAAAGAGACCTCCAACCACATTTCCCAGCCCACTGACCTTGACCTCCATCTTCGGGAAATCCGAGCTTTTACAATAAACCCCGTTCAGCCCGTTGTAAAGGTTGTCGGCATCCAGTTCGATTTTCAGATTGCTCAGTGCCGTACAACTCGCACCACTTTGACTGCAATCCACATCAAAATCATAGGTGACCTCAAAGTGATCTCCTTTGTCCACCACGGAGAAAAGCTGGACCGAAATCCCCTTATTCATCGTCGGATTCGCTGCTTTTTTTAACAGCTTGTGTGGGAAACATCCCTCGGCAAATGCCATAGCACTGCCATACAAAAACAAACATAGCAGCAGTCCCTGCCGCCAGCTTTGCCATAGATTTTTTTTCATAGCAAAACAGATATGGTTGAAAATTAACTGACCGCGGTTAACAATTGATTAATACAACCGCAGGCCTTCCATTCTGACATACGGGTATGAATCATGATATTTATCAGTTTTTAAATCCCACTTTGGGAGAGTTTTCCATTTATGGAAGCTTTGGTCTCAGGTTGGGAATATTTTGCGGAACTTTGACTGCTTATAGCTACGCAACAGGAATGGCCAAAAAGAATAAATTTTACGTCGTATGGGAAGGACGCTGTACGGGCATCTTCAGCAGTTGATGATACTGCAAAAAGCAGGTAGACGGCTATTCAGCTAAGTAAAACGACTTTCCTCTGAAAGCTGAAGCAGAAAAAATATTCTTAGAGGAAAGACAATTTCATTAAAAAAAGCTGCTCCCAAAGGAAGCAGCTTTTCCAAGTTTTGGCCTTTTGGCTCGTTAGTTCATTACCTCACAATAACTTGCTTCACGGTAATCTTTCCATCCTCATCCTTTAGCTCCAGGAGATACTGGCCTTTGGCAAGTCCTTGGAGACTTAGGCTAAAGCTACTTGCTGAAGAGGCACCCTCTACCATTACTTTACCATTGAAGTCAACCAATCGGTAATCCACTTGCTCCTTGCCCTCTGGCATCTCCACATTGATGACTCCTTCTTCGGAAACTGGGTTCGGATACACCGCTGGTTCCTCCGTGACAGCCTTCCCATTGGTACGCCATGTGTATGGATTTTGGCAACCATCATCCTCAACCACATAGGTGCCCAAGTCATAGTGACATGATGTATTCTCCCCATCACAAATCATCACATGATAGGTTCCTGGCGCCAACCAACCTTGATAACCATTATAGTTCCAAGATTGGCCACCATCTATCGAATACATGTACCAGCCAGCACCGCCTTTTTGGTCATAGATACTAATGGATCCCCAGTCACAGCCAGCATTGGTAACATGAACCTTAGCGTAGAGCTCACACTCATTTCCATTCGGTTCACAGCCATTGCCAACTTCCACATAACCAAGGTCAAGGATACATCCATAGCTTTGTCCATCACGCATCAGTACGTGATACTTTCCTGGCTCTACCCAGTACTTCGAGCTATTCCACTCCCAAGTATCACCACCGTCATAGCTGTACATATACCATCCGCTACCACCTTTGCGGTCATGGATGATGATTTTGCCAGCCTCATAACAGGTTGCATCCTTGACCTTCACCCAGGCACTCAAATCCGAGATATTCTCCAGCTCCATTTCTCCCAGATCCAACACATTGTCTGGATTGTACTTATCGCGGATCAATGGGTGGTAGATACCGCCATCAAGCCAACCGAAGCAACGATCATGGGACCAGGTTTTACCTCCATCAATGGAATACTCGAAGTATTTCACATTACAGCCCTCCACGTTCTTGAAGCAAATTTTGCCATCGAACCATCCACAATGGGCAGGCTTCTTCCACACCATTCCAGTAATCTCATCATCCTCTTCTATGGTGCAGGTATCAATCGCCATACAGCCATTGGCATCAGTGACTTTCACGATATAATCACCTGGTGCTAAGCCATCAATCTCAGGGGCGTTGGAGAAGAAGTTATCCGGCCCTGACCATTGGATGTCATAAGGCATGGTTCCTCCAGAAATCATCAGACTGATAGAGCCATCATCCTCATTACATGAGGCATCTTCCTTCTCTTTCTCCAGTTCAATCTGATTGATACTCACTGTCACCATAGCAGTGTCTGTACCGCAAGAACTCATCACATTACCTACAACATACTTGAAGGTGTAGCTACCCGCATCAACGCCAGAGAAGTCAACCATTGTAGGATCACTCAGATTCACGCCTGAACTTGGGTTGCTCGTCTCCATCCAAACACCGCCTGCATCCGGAGTGCCACCCAAGGCGCCAGCCAAATCAATCGAACTCAGGTCATCGTCAGCACACAAATCAAGCATACCATCTGTACCCGCATCAACGCCTTCATCAATCTCAACCATAACCATGGCCGTATCCGTACCGCAAGCCGACTCAAGAGTTCCAACTACATACTTGAAGGTGTAGCTACCCGCATCAACGCCAGAGAAGTCAACCATTGTAGGATCACTCAGATTCACGCCTGAACTTGGGTTGCTCGTATCCATCCAAACACCGCCTGCATCCGGAGTGCCACCAAGCGCTCCTGCCAAATCAATCGAGCTCAGGTCATTATCAGCACACAAATCGAGCATGCCATCTGTGCCAGCATCCACGCCCTCGTCAATCTCGACCATAACCATGGCAGTGTCAGTGCCACAAGCCGATTCAAGAGTTCCGACAACATACTTGAAGGTGTAGCTACCCGCATCAACGCCAGAGAAGTCAACCATCGTCGGATCGCTCAGATTCACACCTGAACTTGGGTTGCTCGTCTCCATCCAAACCCCACCTGCATCCGGAGTTCCGCCCAAGGCGCCGGCCAAATCAATTGAACTCAAGTCATCATCGGCACATAGCTCCAAACTACCGTCTGTACCAGCATCGACGCCCTCGTCAATCTCGACCATAACCATAGCCGTATCCGTGCCACAGGCCGACTCAAGAGTACCAACTACATACTTGAAGGTGTAGCTACCTGCATCAACGCCAGAGAAGTCAACCATCGTTGGATCGCTCAGATTCACGCCTGAACTTGGGTTGCTCGTCTCCATCCAAACACCGCCTGCATCTGGGGTTCCGCCCAAGGCGCCAACCAAATCAATCGAGCTTAGGTCGTCATCAGCACATAACTCCAAACTTCCGTCTGTACCAGCATCGACACCCTCTTCAATCTCAACCATAACCATGGCTGTGTCAGTACCACAAGCCGACTCAACAGTACCAACTACATACTTGAAGGTATAGCTACCCGCATCAACGCCAGAGAAGTCAACCATTGTAGGATCACTCAGATTCACTCCTGAACTTGGGTTGCTCGTATCCATCCAAACACCGCCTGCATCTGGCGTTCCGCCCAAGGCGCCAGCCAAATCAATCGAGCTTAGGTCATCATCGGCACATAGCTCCAAGCTACCGTCTGTACCAGCATCGACACCCTCATCAATCTCAACCATAACCATGACAGTGTCAGTACCACAAGCTGAAGCAGAGTCACCAACTACATACTTGAAGGTGTAGCTACCCGCATCGACACCAGAGAAGTCAACCATCGTTGGATCGCTCAGATTCACACCTGAACTTGGGTTGCTCGTCTCCATCCAAACACCGCCTGCATCCGGAGTGCCACCCAAGGCGCCGGCCAAATCAATCGAGCTCAGGTCGTCATCAGCACACAAATCAAGCATACCATCTGTACCGGCATCGACGCCCTCATCAATCTCGAACATAACCATCGAGGTGTCAGTACCACAGGCCGAAGCAGAGTCACCCACAACATACTTGAAGGTGTAGCTACCTGCATCAACACCAGAGAAGTCAACCATCGTCGGATCGCTCAGATTCACGCCTGAACTTGGGTTGCTCGTCTCCATCCAAACACCGCCTGCATCCGGAGTTCCACCCAAGGCGCCAGCCAAATCAATCGAGCTCAGGTCATCGTCTTCACAGAGCTCCAAGCTACCGTCAGTTCCTGCGTCAACGCCCTCGTCAATCTCAACCATAACCATGGCCGTATC
Organism: Bacteroidia bacterium; assembly: GCA_030431525.1. Taxonomy (GTDB): domain Bacteria; phylum Bacteroidota; class Bacteroidia; order Cytophagales; family JAAEPT01; genus JAUIJC01. The sequence continues at coordinate 11,731 of JAUIJC010000022.1, forward strand.
CGTGCCACATTCATTCCCCACTACATACTTGAAGGTATAATTGCCTGCATCAACGCTGGAGAAGTCAACCATTGATGGATCGCTCAAATTAACACCAGACATTGGGTTGCTCGTTTCCATCCAAACACCACCGGTATCAGGTGTGCCACCCAGCGCTCCTGCCAAATCAATCGAGCTTAGGTCATCATCTTCACATAACTCCAAACTACCGTCAGTACCGGCATCACCTCCTGGCATCACAATGACAGTCACCTCAGTTGAATCAGAGGTACAAGGAGCTATTGCCTCAACGAGGTACTGGAAGATATAAGTCCCTGGAGGTACAGCACTAAAATCAACCTCCAAAGGATTGGAAAGGTCTACTCCTGAACTGACCAAGGACTCTTCGGTCCAAACCCCTCCAATGTCAGGATTATCAGTTAACAACTCGTTCAGGTTAATCAACTCGGTATCTCCCTCACAAATCATCGTTGTACCACCCTGCCCAGCAATGGCGTTCGTACAGCGATCGCTACAAATACTGTATCGAACCTCTCCAACCGAACCCGAACCCACGAATTCAATCAAGAAGCGCTTTACATTATCTGTATTAATAGGGAGTTCTTGATAAGAGTTGTTGCCAAGGCCTCCCACATCAAAGGTTGAAAGGACACCGCCCAATGAATCAAACATGGTAACGACCATCATCTCATCTGGCTCCACATCAATAATGATAATGGTGTCTACCCTCACCAAGAAGTCAAAATCAAAGCGGAACAAACCTCCTCCAGAAAAATCATTGGGGTTTCCTGAATTGCCATCATCAGAAATAATCAAAATATTCCCCAATGGAATACTGTTCTCTCCTGGTTCGCCAGACTCCCCATCAGACCCTACTCCCGGTCCGCTAAAATCTTCGTTTGGCGTACCCAAATCAAAATCACCTCCTGTCGGATTTGACGAATCAAAAATCATCAAAGGATGATTCACAGGGTCATCCGTGGACATGGCACCATTCTCAAACACCATGGGAATATCACCTGCTGAAAACTCCTCAAAGTCGATGACATAATGGATACAAGTATCACAAGCCTCAAGCATGACGGTGACCATAGCACTGTCCGACTGACATGGCGCTTCTGCACTCACCAAATACTGGAAGATATATGTTCCAGTATCTGCACTACTGAAATCTACAGCATTAGGGTTGGACAAATTAACTCCGGAGGAAACACCAGAGATCTCCGTCCAAACACCACCAGCATCAGGGGTCCCCATCAAGGCACCTGCAATATCTACTGAGGAGTTGTCCTCCTCTGCACATAGCATCAGCACCCCATTTTCACCGGCATCGGCACCAGCCTTAATGCCTATCGTTGCCAATGCCGTGTCGGCCTCACATGGAACAGGTCCCGTGACGATATACTGAAATACATAAGTTCCCACATCTACACTACTGAAATCAACACTACTCGGGTCACTCAAACTCACTCCTGAGGAAACACCAGAGATTTCAGTCCAAACGCCTCCCGTATCTGGGGTTCCTTCTAAGACACCCTCAAGATCTATTGAGCTCAGGTCATCATCCTCACAAAGCATCAACATGCCATCATCCCCAGCAAAAGGCTGTTCCTCTGGGTCAACCATCAAGACCACAGGCGGAAGTTTGGACACATTGCTGGTGTCATCGGCATCCCGAATAAATGGGAAATAAGTCCCTGGGGGTAGATTAGTGAACACCGAGTCCATCGACCATGTGCTTGCACTGTCAATGGAGTAGTCGTAATTGTCTTGGCTGGCGTTCATCGGATTGGTGAACGTGATTGACCCCAAAGACATCATCTCACAGCTCGGCTGAGTAATCATCAAATCAGCCTTTACAGCATCCGCCAAAGGTGCGTCGGCGCAACGGGCTCCATCATTCTGAGAGGCACTTTCGGCTTCAGCGAAAATATTGGCCATGCGGGGAATATTGACGGTCATCGTATCAGGCCTGCCGATACGATAAACATTCCCATTATTGTTGTGGATGACGTACATATTCCCGTCAGACGCAAACCACGCCGCTCCAATGTTACCATTCTGATTAATGTCTGTGGCTGACACCTCTCCCAAGGTATCCAGTTGCTCTGTGACTGGGTTTAGGCGATAGAGGGTCACGGGAGCATTGTTTGCTCCAGCCTTATCCACAGCATAGATATTCCCATCTACAGAATTGATGCCGATATCGAAATAATCAGGAAGACCAAATGGTATTGTATCGATGACCTGTAATCGAGTTGGCGATCCCTCCGCCAAATCCAACACACCTAAATCAAGGGTAGCACTAATCTTATAATACATTAGGCCCGCCGAGGAGATATCGCCAGTGTTGGAATATATATTGACACTTGGAAACTCTACTACATTATAATTAGCATCCACCTGAACCAATCGATTGGGTCGTCCATCACCTTGCAAAAACCCATAAATAAGCCCGTCAGTTGAGTTATAGCCGACGCCATTGATCACCTCGGTGCCTGATGTAATACCACTAGCCACCTCGGTGACATCTCCAGTGGCGAGATTCACCACCTGAACTTTGGTGGGTTCTCCCTCGAACTGGAAACTCATACTGGTACATCCAAAGGGCACCGGATCTTGAGCCCACGCACCTCTACTCAGACACAACAGGTAGAGCAACAAGCTGGTCAACATTGTTCGGCCTCTGAAGAGGCCGAAACGGTAAAATGGTTTTGTCATAATAGCTGACTGTTAAAAAGGTTTTTGAAAATCATGGGCACCCGCCCGTAATTGTGTACTTGCTATGCCTATGAGGGGAGGGTGTTTTTCGATGAAATGGACGATTCCTTCGATGAAATTTTTATCCGTGAAAAGTGGATGTCTACCTTTGTTTCAGAAGCCTATCAATAGGCGCAAAAAACAACGCTTCAATGGCCAAAAAGAATAAATTTTACGTCGTGTGGGAAGGGCGCTCAACGGGCGTCTTCAGCAGCTGGTGGGACTGCAAAAAGCAGGTGGACGGCTATTCAGCCAAGTACAAGGGATTCCCAACCAAGGCTGAGGCGGAAAAGGCATTTTTAGAAGGGCCAGAAAAGTATTGGGGCAAGGGTGGAAAAGCCAAGCCCAAGATGAGCGCCGAGGAATTGAAAAAATACGGCAAGCCCGAACTCCACAGCATGTCCGTGGACGCCGCATGGAATTCTGTGAAAAAGGATATGGAATACCGTGGCGTGTACACCGACGGGGGCATGGAATTGTTCCGCATGGGGCCCTATCCCGACGGCACAAATAACGTGGGCGAGTTTTTGGCCTTGGTCCACGGCCTGGCGCTGATGAAGCAAAGCAAGGACTTCAACTTTCCCATCATCTATTCCGACAGCCGGACAGCCATCTCATGGGTAAAAAACAAAAAGGCGAAAACCACCCTTGAGCGTACCCCCAAAAACGGGAAGCTTTTTGAGCTGATCGAACGGGCCGAAAAATGGCTCAAGTCAAATACCTATACCACCCAGATTCGAAAGTGGGAAACAAAAGCCTGGGGGGAGATTCCTGCGGATTTTGGGAGGAAATAAGAAAAGTTCTATAAAATGGAAGAAGCTATTCAAAGTAGAAACCCAATTGACATAGACTTAGGGCCCAATTGGGATGAAATATATTCTGGAATCTGCCTGAAGACTAATAATGAAATATTCATCCTAATGAACTTTAATGAAGAATTAAACCAATACAATGGTTTTTCCATCTTTAGAACTCAGGATATACAACAATATCGACTTTGGGAAAAAGAAGAAATAACATCCATCAAAAAGGATAACCATAAAACACTTCTTAACAGGTACCCTTGGGAAAAATGGAATTCCATTTATGATTGCTTAAACCATTTATCTAATACTGAATTAGTAGCCATTTTCACTAAGGAAGATACTCACTCCTACTTTGTAGGAAGAATAGATCACATAAACCCAACTAGTCTTTCACTAGAGCCAATAGACAAAAATGCTAAATGGGTTAAAACAAGAACAATTCCCTTGGAATCCATCATTTACGTAGGTTTTGATACGGAATATGAAAAACAACTGCTCTCCAAATCAAAACGGTCTGTCTGATTCGACTTTTCCAATAAAAATTCAGTCGCTTGAATCCCTTGAATTCTCCATTGGAGCTTATGATTCTTGGCACTATAAAATCCGCTTAGAACACGATTTTGTGTGCTGGAGCTGTCATGAGAATGGTGTACCCACACCCTCAATAAATGGTGAACAGACCCTCTCCCCTTCAAAAATAGAGCAGCTCATCTCCGAACTAAACGCCCTTGTGGTTATAGACTGGAGTGAAGATTATCCTTCCGACACCTACGACGGAACAACCTGGTCACTATCCCTACATTATAATCAGGGGCAGTTTAAAACTTCCACAGGTCATGATGATTGGCCAACGCCTGAGCACCCTCATTATCAGGAACCCATAAAGGATACCTTTTGGACATTTTTTCAAAATCTCCTTAAATCACCTAAGGAAAAACGCCTCAACCTTGACGACTCTAAAAAGTATTCTTTCAAACACTTCCTGAACCTCTTAAGGGATATTTCTGGAGATAATCATTTCTTGCTTGGCTATTGACCTTGCCCCTTATTGATTAGCATTTTAACAAACAGACTCTGTCCGGAAAAAGAATACCTCAGACAAAAAAATCCCTCTGCAATCATCTTGCAGAGGGATTTTTTTGGTATTAAAGCAATCAATTACTTGGCACCAGCCTCCACCAATGGGGCGATGTCCTTAGTAACGATAACGCCAGGAAGTTTCACCGGGGCAGCAACCTGCGCCAAGAATGTACCTTTCACCTCACCTTTCTTATAAGTCGTAAATCCTATACGGTAAAGTCCAGCCGTTAAGGCTTTCAACGGGTTGCTTGCTTCACTTTCATAACGCAACAAAGAGTTGTAGCTGCTTCCGCTTGGCTGCTTTGGCATCTCGCTGCTGTCGTCGTTGCGAGCAAGAATGTTCCACTCTGCTCCAGCGATTTTGTCCTGAGAAATACCCTTCAAGCTTGTGATGTTTGACTTCTCCAACGTGATGTACGTATCAAAATACTCATCGGAAGAAGCGTTGGCCTCATAGTTAGAAGCCATAGTGGCATCCTTGATTTTCATGCCTCCAACTGGGGACATCATACGCACTCCCAACTCAGGAGCAACGGCAGGAACCCACACATAGATGTAGGTGAACTTTTTGCCGTCAACAATGGCATCCTCGGAATCCTTCTCGGCATAACCCAAATAGGAAACAACGTCGGTGTAAGGTACGCGAATGGTCTTCGGGCCTACTTGCTTGGTGATGGAGCTACCGAACTTGTCCAACTTGGCTTTTCCTGCTACGAATGCGCAGAGCGAAAGGGCAACCAATGCGATGGCTCCCAACTTTACTGATTTTGACATGATTGTCTGGTTGATTAAGAATGGTTAAAAATCAGGGCGCAATATAGAGGAAATAACCCCTATTGAAACCGTTAATTAGCAAACGGTTAAGAATCTCTGATAAGTGGTCTAATTCCGAAATAGGCCTACTTAAAGCTTAAGGCTAAGACCCAAAGCCGCATAATTGGAGCCTAAGTCCACCAATCCACTCATCGAATGGTTAAAATGGTACCTCCCTCCAAAATGGAGCGAGTACCATGGGTGAAATCGGGATTGCCCCACACCATACTCCTCACTTTTCTCAATGCCTTGAAGCGCCAAACCTCCGCTTACCGCACCGTAAAAATCCAACCGATGGTGCAGCCCAAGCAATTGGTCAAAATAGATATGCGCTTTCAATCCAACGGGAACTTGGTTATCCACATACCCGATAGTTGGCGCCAAGGTCAAATGCGGGGTCAGTTCCACCAATTCATAGTTCATCATCAGCGGAATATGATCGTATCCAAAATAGCCAGGCCCCACGCCGGCGTTTAACGTGCCTGCATACGCTCCCGAAATTGGATTTCTTTGCGCTGCCTGTTTGCGAGCAGTACTTGGTCTCTGGGCCAAGGCCTCATTGAGTGAACTACAACAAATCAAAAAGAGGGAAAGCAGGAACAACTTGGTTCCAGAAAAATAGTTGGTGGGGTTCAGTCCTTTGGTTACATCCATGACTGAAAAACAAAAAGCTCGGTGAAAAAGGTTTCACTACACTCCTAATCACACCTCCTTAAAAAATAAAAAAGCCCTCCAGGAAAGAACTCCTGAAGGGCTTGGCAGACTCTTAACTAAAAGCGTCTTCTTACATCTTGAAGCTTAAGCCAATCGTTGAGATTCCTGTGGACAAATCCACATAGGCTGAAAGCTTATTATTGAAATGGTAACGAGCACCAATCATGGCATTCAGATACAACCATGATATGCCGCCATCATCATAATAATCGTTATCGTAATCATGATCCAAATCACTGCCTCCCCAAATCGTGAGACCCAAAGCGCCACCTCCATAGACATCAAATTTGTCATTCAGGCCAAGTAAATCATCAAAATAATATTGACCTCTTACACCCAAAGGTACATAGAAACGGCGGTGGTAATGCCCTTCGAAATAGGTGTTACCAACCCAATAATCACCGTGGCGAACCCTGTAAGTACCAAAACCAACAAAGGGAGCCAACACAAAACTTGGTGCTACACCAATCTCATAGCTGGCCATCACAGGTACTCCTGACAAGCCCCCTCTAAACCCAACACCTACACCAAGATTCAGCATGTTTCCTGGTTTTGAAGAAGAGCTTTTACGGCTTTGCGCTTGGGAGCCAAAGGCTACTGCGCTTACCAACAGAAAGGTATAAAGGATTCTTTTAAGCATAGTTTTTCAGTTTTGGGATTCTCGTGAAATTCGTGTTTTTGACAACAAAACCAATCCAAATTCATCAAAAACCTACATCCAATATTATCAACACCACTACCCTTTACCCCCTATGCACAAAAAAACCCGATGAGCAACCAACTCATCGGGCGAACCAATTAACCAACCGTATTCGGCAGTCACACAAAGAATTACATTTTGAAGCTTACGCCAATGGTGGACATGCCTGTGGACAAGTCCAAATAAGCGCCAAGGCTTGAATTGAAGTGGTAGCGCGCACCAATGTGAGCATCCAAATAGAGTCCCGTACTCCCACTCCACGAGTGGTCATCGTCATAGCCATCACCAGACCAGAAGGTTGTTCCCAAAGAACCACCACCATAGATATCCCAGCTGGAGTTCAGACCAAGTAGGTCATCAAAATAATACCTACCCATGGCCCCTACCGGAACATAAATGGCGCGATGATAATGGTCATTATGACGCCAGCGATCCATACCAAAACCAATATATGGGGCAATTACGAGGTTAGGCGCAATACCAATTTCATAACTGGCCATCACAGGAATACCCCTGTATTTTCCATAGCCAAGACCAACGCCAAGGTTCAAGGTATTCCCCGGCTTAGAAGAACTTTTACGGCTCTGCGCCTGGCTTCCAAAAACAACTGCACCTGCTACCAAACAGGTAAATAGGATCTTTTTCAGCATAAAGATGATATTGATATTCTAATCAGGTTGCTGGCTTTTGCGATACAACTTCAGTTCGCATTTTTCCAACCTTGTGTCCAGCATCAGCAACAAAACTGCCAACCTCCCGAAAACGTTCGTGTTCAAACAAAAAAAATCCTCCCTGAAGTGAATTTTTCAGGGAGGAATGGGGGCCGGACCTTGATGGAAGGGATTGGGTGGATGGGTAGGATGCAGGATTGGGTGGGCAAATTATAATCCAAGGCTGTCACAAAAAACCACAGCCAGAACAACGCCCAAACTAATCCTACAGCATTAAACCCTAAAAACCCCCTATTCCTTTCATACTGTTTCTTAAAGACCAAGCCCGCAGAAATCAATAATAGATTAACCGAAAAGGTCATTGGAAATACAACCAACCCATACCCCATAGGACTTCGCAACAAATAAAAGCTCATGGGCAAAAAGTAGAGATTGGTTAATATCACAAGGGATGCGATGGTCCAATTAATAGTTTTGAGGTTCATGCCTTTACATATTTTCTTAGTCTGGACCTTGATTGATGGGATTAGTTGGATGGGTAGGATGCAGGGATTAGCTGAACAGATTTTTCTTCTACAATGGCAGAATCCTAAAAATCCTCTCCATCCTTTAATCAAGGTCCAATGCCCCTTCTACGATTCCCAAAAATCCTCCACATCCATTAATCACGGTCCATTGTCCCCCGCGTCATCTCCCGTTTCCCCTTCGGACCATCCAGCATTTCCAGCTCAAAACCCAAGGCCTTCAGGTTCCTCTTAAACTGCCCATTAGCACAATAAGTCACCAATACACCACCTGATTTCAATTGATTTTTCACCTTTTCTAACTGCTCCAAGGTCCACATATCCGCCTGACGACTTGGTGCAAAGGCATCGAAATAAACCAAGTCCACCTGATTGTTTAGACCAGACCAATCTTCCAATTTTTGGTGGATTTTATGAAGCGTGAATTGCTCGTTAAGGGGGATTTCCTGATTCCATTCGGCGGAGTGCATCGCCTCAAAAAATGGCTGTGCGCCTTCAAAATCTGCCAGCTCAGGATAATTCAATTGGGTGGCGATTTCCTGTGGAACAAGATAGGCCTCCAAACTATGATAGGCCAAAGAAACTTCTGGATGGGCTTTCAAATACTCATAGCTGAGCAAGGCATTCAGACCTGTTCCAAAACCAATCTCCAAGATGGAAATGTCCTGCTTTCCCTGCTCCACTAAGTGGGCCAAACCCGCCTGCACAAACACATGACGTGATTCCTGCACGGCGCCATGGGTAGAATGATAGGTTTCATTTAATGACGGTACAAAAAGGGTGTGGGAACCGTCGTCGGACTTGATGACTTGAATTTCGGACATGGGATTGGGGTCAAAATGACAATCCCACAAAATTAGGGAGTCGAGGTTCACCTGCCAACAGCTGGAAGCTTGAGAATTTCAACCCCACCTCTGTCCTCCCCTTATCCAAGGGGAGGACAGAGGTGGGGTTGACCCAGAATTTGGGAGCTCCAATATTAAATTCACGCACTTCCTAAAACCTCCCCCTCAACGTAACAGCCACATTTCTTCCAGCGCCATTCACACCCGATGAAAATGTGCGGTAATGCGTATCCAAAATATTCTGGACGGCCAACTGAATATCCATCCAACCTTTAATGTCATAAGACACACGGTAGTTCAAAGTCAACCAAGCTGGGTTGCCATCTGGGCTCGCCAATTCCAACTTATCCACATCTGGGTTAAAGTCCTCGGCGCGCTTGGCACCATTGAATAGGGAATAACATTCCTGTTGGAAACGCTTGGTTTTGTGCACCAATCCTACTCGACCATACATCGGAGGAATATGGCCCAATGGCAAATCATTGGTCACATCCCCACCCTTGGTCCACGTCATGCTGGCCTTGGCCTCAAAATGAGAGGAAATGTTCCAGCGCCCACCAACATATACCCCATAAATGGTCGCCTTACCTGTGTTTTGGTTGGCCAAATAATGCATGTATTTGCCATCCACCAACACGGAATCTTGTCCTGCCACCTGAATCGGCGCACGAATAATCGCATCACGCAACCATGAGTGGAAAAGGCTTGCCTCGATGTAAGACTTATTCTTCCATTTCTTCTGAACGGAGGCCTCCAAACTGGTTAAGTATTCTGGTTTCAAATCGGCATTCGGAACGGTAAGGAAACCTGATTTGGACTCAAAGGTTTTCCCAACATCATCCACATTTGGCGCCTTAAAGCCCGTAGAACCCAAAAGGCGGGTAGTCCAGCCCTTTTCCCAAGCACTGGTCAAACCAAGGCTACCTGTCAACGCCGTATTGTTCTGGTGGATAACATTCAACCCGTTATCTGCCGAAACAGGAGAAGTGGCAAAATTTGAGGTCAGGCCCACATTGCTCAAACGCAATCCCTCAGAAATGGTGTGTTTGCCCAACTTCAATTTGTGGGTCAAGTACGCTCCTGAAGACCACCAAGTGCTTCCGCCGTCTGCATAGCGCGTAGCCACTGAAGTGCGTTCTCCAGTTAAAATATCCTCTTCGTAGGCTGTGGAATTCACAATGTTGTAGTAGGATTCCAAGCCATATTCCAAGCGGTGCTTTTTGCCGATGTATTTAAGGAAATCAGCGGATAGGCCTAACACATCCACATTTTCCACTTGGTTTTCCTGCCCCGTTTTTCCCACTTGTCGGCTAATGCGCGACTCTTGGATATCTTGATAAGAAAGCGTGATTCGTCCGTCAGAAAACCACTTATTGTCCTTCATCAAGTCAAGCTTGTAGTAGGCCAACATGCGTTTTTGTGGACCATATTTCCATTCAGCCCAACGCAAACTTCCGTTGCGGTATTCCTGCAACTTATCGTAGCGAGGCACATCCGAGGAAGTGGAATACTGGAAGCCAATGTCATGGCGAATGACATCACTCGTATAGAAGGAAATGTTTTGCAGGAAATCGATTTGCTGATAGCCCGTGCCGACTTGCACATGGGGCTTATCGTTGGAAACAACGGAATCACCTTCCACATATTCAGGCCTGTCCCAACGGTAATCATTGAAAAAATTGTTGCGCTTACCAGAGCGTAAATCCCCGAAGGTGGACATGCTGACGCTGGTATAAAAGGCCACGTTTTTCAGACCAATATTAAAGTCTACGCCAGCCGTGCTTCCGTTATTAGCTGAAGAATAGCGCGCCATATAGCCTCCTTGAAAAAGCATGGTGCTGTCCTTAGAAAACTTTGGACGTTTGGTGTGAAAATGCACCACACCACCCAAGGCATCACTGCCATACATCACCGACGATGGTCCATAAACGACCTCCACACGCTCTTGGGCATTGGGGTCAATGGTAATCGCATTTTGTAAATGCCCACCACGGTAAATGGCGTTGTTCATGCGAACGCCATCCACGACCAACAATACGCGGTTGGCCTCAAAACCACGGATAACGGGGCTACCGCCACCCATTTGACTACGCTGGACGAACACTTGGCCTGTGGCCTCCAACAAATCCGCTGAAGTCTGGGGGCTTTCAGTTGCGATTTGCTCACTTGTCATTCCCGATACACGATGGGGAACTTCGCGTTTGCTATCGCCGAATTTGTTGGTAGAAACCACTACTTCCTCTAACATGGCCACCTTGGCGACCATATTCAATTCATAATTGTTTTTGGCCAAATATTCACGGCTAACCATCTGCTCCTCATAAGAGAGATGACTGACCAGAATCAACGCAGGAAGACTATCAAGACTTAGTTTGCCATCGACATCTGTCCATCCCAACACCTTTCCTTGGGCATTTTCCACAGCCACTTGCTCAATACCTTGCTGATTATCCTGATTGATAACGCGAAGGGTGATTGTGGTCTGCGCTGAGCCACCAAAGACAGCACTGATGAAAAGGAGAAGAAATAGAGAGTTCCGCATCCTGAATTGTTTTATCAATGACCTACAAAAAAGGCTGAACTCCGAAAAAGAGTTCTTCGGGATGCAGAAACTTCGCACCCTCTCCTTTTACCTTATGTAACTCAGAAGGGAAATGTAAATAAAAATCGGGCAGAAAAAGATGATGATCCTTTGCCCTATCGCCTTACAAAACATCCAAACTCCTCAAAAAATCATCCTTATACGCTTTTCCCAAAGGCAATTTATTGTCTCCCACCACCACGAATCCTCCCAGCACCTTGTCCACACGTTTGGTATTCACCATGTAAGAACGGTGGATTCGCGAAAAGTATTCTTCCTTGAGCTTTTGCCCCAAATCCTTCAGCGCCGCCAAGGTCATCACCTGTTTTCCACCGATATGGAAAACCACATAATTCTCACGGGACTCTATGTAATCCACTTTTTCCAAATCAATGCGGACAATGGAGTTGCCCTCCTTCACATACACCGAATGAGCGTCATCCTCTTTTTCGTCCTTACTCTTGTTATAAAGGGCGATTTCCAAAGCCGCATTAATGTCTTCCGTGCGATATGGTTTCACGATGAAACCATCTGGATAGGTCAATTTGGCGCGCTCAATGGTAGCACTATCGGAATAGGCCGTGGTGTACACAAAGGGAATCCGCTCATTTCCTCTGTTAATCATTTGGATAAGGTCAATGCCATCCAACGGCCCGTTTAGGTTAATATCCAACAGAATAACATCTGGCCGATTTTCCTTGATGGCTTTCACCGCCTCATCCAGCCGCTTGACGATTCCTGTAACTTCATGCCCTAAATTCTTCACAAGAATCCGTTCCAACTCGCGAGCAGCGATAATCTCATCTTCTACAATCAGAACATTTGCCATAAATACATCGTGCTAAACTCTTGGGTCAACCCCACCTCTGTCCTCCCCTTATCCAAGGGGAGGAAAAACCATCAGCCCATAACTGGACAACCATAATTGGAAAGCATTCTCTGTAACATTCTCCTCCCCTTGGATAAGGGGGGACATGAAACAGGAGTTTTATGGACCAGCTTTGAGGGAAGAAAGGTGGGGTCGAATTCTGGAGCTTTCATCTAATTCATTAAGGTTAAACAGGAATACTCACTTCATAAACAGTCCCATTTTCAGACACCCGCTTCATTTCGGCATCCAGTTGCCAAACAAAGTCTTGCACCAACTTCATCCCCAAGCCTTTCGAGGCTTTGTTTTCATCGAAACCCACACCATCGTCCCCTATTTTTAGAACCAAGGTTTCCTCCTTCAAATCGCCAAGGACAAACACTTTTCCTTTGTTCTTATCCTTAAAGGCGTATTTCCAAGAATTGGTCAATAGTTCATTAAGCAACAAGCCAATGCAAATGGCCTTATCCAAGCCCAACACCACCGAAGGCAGATTCACTTCCAAACTGATATGTTGAGAATTCAGATGATAAACACTTTCCAATTCTTCAATCAAATCAGGCAAGTATTCTTGGATATCAATCCGCCCTTTGTCCTCCGCAAGGTATAAACGCTGGTGAATCAAACTCATTGCGGTGATGCGGGCCTCCACATCTTGGAGCGCTTCCCTGCTCATATTTTCGGGCATGGCATCCATCTGCAAATGGATCAAGCCCAGTATCATCTGCAAATTGTTCTTAGTGCGATGATGGACTTCTTTTAGCAACACCTCCAACTGCTGTGTTTTTCGCTCTACTTCCTCTTTGAGGCGCTCCTTCACCATCAGCGACACGCGTTGCTCATCATGTAGTTGTGAAATTCGGCTTCGCTGCTCCTTCTCCCTTGTCTCTCTGTCCATCAGAAAATTGATGGTCATACTCAAGGCAAATACCGAAAGCGCTATGGACTCACAGAGCTCAAACCCGTGACGGATAAAAAAGCCGCCTTTGGACTGGACATGAATCAGGTTGTATTGGAACAGAAAATGGCTGAACCCCGCCAGCAGGAAGAACACCATTCCCACCAAGAACACCAACCAACGTGGCCTTCTGCGATACATCATCACTATGCCCAAAAAAATCAGTAGCACATTCACCACCACAGTAAACAGCACGCCCAATTGATAGAACCTGATGGTGTCCACCACGCCTACAAAAAACAATAAAGCAAAGCTCCAATACAGTAAAATACAGGAACGAATAGTCCACAACCATTTCAAATCGCCATGCTCCTTGAGCCTCAAAAAATCAATGGAAAACAAAAAATGGAAGGTGGGAATTAATACGAGCAGGATGGGGTAAGCTACAGTAGGCAAATTTCCTGATACCTCGGAATAGAACACTTCATAGGTGTCCCCAGCAAATAAATGAATCCCAGCCACCATGGACAGCGTGTAGCCCAAAAACAACGCATAGGTCCTTTCCCGTGAAATCAGGTATAATCCAAGCATGACCAAAAACCACAAGAGGAACCACCCGAAGAACACGCCATGAAAGAAATTTTCTCGGTATTCCCCTGAGAAATAATCCGCCTTTGAAATCAAACCGAAAGGAAAATAGCGGTTGTGACGGGCTTGAATATGAACATAGATCGGAAGTGAAGGATTAAATCCTATGGGAACAGACACCGCATTCCCCGAATGCATCACATCGCGTTCCTCCTTGGATAGGGTCAGTCCCGTCCTGAAACGTTTGTATCCACCTCCTTTCAGGGGGAAGTAAACATCCATGGTATCGCAGCGGGCCATCATCTCCAACACATGTCCTTTGGAACCAGACTCGGCTCCTTCAAGATTCATCTTGAACCAAACATCCACACTTTCCACATACCCCTCCAGATCAAAGGCCCTGCTTTCCATCGGCACATATTCCTGAGTTCTTGCTTCCTCAAAGCCTAAGTTGGAATCAGGATGATGCCAATACCCCATCTCACGAATCTCTTGGCCGAACACCCCTCTGCAAAGCATCAGAAAGAGCAAAAACACCAAGCTGTATTTCCAACGAATGGTCTCCACCTTCCTTTGGTGTACGAGTCTGCCTTGAAGCAAGAAAAACCCGCTCCTTCAAAAGTTCCAGTTTGGGAAGTGGGGGTTTATTCCATCAGCGATGTTTAAAAACGTAAAAAGCTATCTATCAGTAGATATAACCCATACTCCTCAAACCCTTTGACTTAAAGGTGGATTATCAAATTTGAGCTCAGTAGCTTTGTGCCGTTTTTTGAATGCAACACACGCAAAAATGCTTTATTCATTCTTCAGACACAGCCTCTTATGGCTCTGTCTCTTTTTAGGAACTAGCGGCGCTGTATTGGCTGATTTTGTCGCCTCTGCCGAAGTTTCTTACACTTGCCAAGGGGGTGGCAAGTTCGTTATCGATTTGGAGGTGTACGGGGAGTGCGGCTCCACAAACACCACCAGCATCCTTCAAAACCGAGGTGACGCAAACGTCGTCATCAAGTCGGAAAAACTTGGACTCGACACCAACATCCGGGTGGTTCGAACTTCGTATTCGGATTTCGCCATCCTCTGTGAGGAGGAGTTGAAAAACACCGTTTGTCAAGGAGGTACGGAACGTGGCCTTAAGGTATTCAAGTACAGCTCTGGGGTAATCGACTTAAGTAGCCTCCCGAAGTCTGACGACTGGGCGATTTTCTACCAGCAAACCTATCTCAGCTCCGAGCTTATCGGCATAGCCGACAACCAGCTTTACTATTCAGGTGCTGAGGGCATTGATTTGGATGAATGTAACAGCTCACCAAGTTTTGGCAGCGAGTCCGTTTTCAAAGGATTCATTGGTGAAGACAACAGCTTCCAGCTGTTAGCAACTGACCCAGACGGTGATGAATTGAGCTATGAACTGATCAGCCCAAAGGAAAACTTCACCTCGAACGTAACTTATAGTGGTGGTTATAGCTTCTCAGAACCTGTCAACCTGAGCTCCCCACTTTCCATCAGTCAAGATGGCGTCCTTTCCTTCAAGCCTACCGCTGAGGAGCAATGGGGATTGACAGCCGTAAAAATCACCGAGACACGCAACGGTAAGGTAATCGCGGAAAACATCCGCAACCTACAGATTAACACCTTTGCCAACGACAATGCTGCACCTGTTATTGGGGATTTCAACAATAACGGGACAAATACGCTTACGGTCTGTGCGGGAACAAACATCCAAGAGAAGTTCCCGATTAGCGATACTGAGAAACACACATTAACAGTAAGTAAAATCAGTGGTGGACCAAGCCAACTCCGCGCTTTGGGAATTAACCAAGTAAGCGCTTGGATTCGTTGGAATACCACACTTGCTGATACTGGCAGCTATGAGGTAGTGGTACAAGTAAAGGACAATGGTTGCCCTGTACCACAAACCACACAAAAGACATTTATCATCAATGTGGTATCAACGCCTGAATTTGACCTTGGCGATCGTACGGTGATGCGCTGCGACACCAATTATGTCCTGACTCCTGAAATAATGAATGGAACAGGACCATTTTCTTATAACTGGCGTAACTGGCAAAAGCTGGGCAATTCCTTCATTTATGGAAATACACTCAGCACAGATGATCACTTTGATGTCCCTTACGACTCACTCGACCTCTCCTTACAGGTTACCGATGCCAATGGTTGCCAAAGCGCTATTGACACAACAAGCTTCCGCAAAAGCTTGAAAGCCGATTTTGGTTGGGACAAATACTGTTTTGGACTTCCTACAGACTTTGGTGACAGCTCCGTTGCCTTGGTGGGTAATATTACAAGTTACGAATGGGATTTGGCAGAGGGGGGAACAAGCGACCTTATCAATCCAAGTCACACCTATTCGGTGGCCGACTCCTTCGAAATATCCCTAACTGTACGCAGTGATGTGGAATGCGTGGACTCCATCAAACAATGGTTGCACATCTGCACGCCTCCCGTTCCAAAATTCTTTTGGAATGACTTCAGTGGCAATGATTCTTGTAGCCTCTTAAGCGCTGGCGAGATTGACAACCCACATCTCTTGGAGCCAATCAAAATCTACGACACCACCAACTACAAGGAAAACTGCGACAACTTTGGCTTGAAGTGGGAAACCGCAAAACTACGTACGGGCCTCCCTCCGATGTGGGGCACCATTTACGACAGGAACAAAGAGGAGCACGGCAACTTCCTGCCATTCACCACCGCATCCTTCTCCGACAGCGGACTCTACGCCATACGCTTCACCACCGAAACCTTCTCGGGATGTGTGGTGGACACCGTGGACACCATCCGCATCCACCAACGACCAACCTTGGAATACCTTTCCAACAAAGTCATCAGCTACAAGTGCGACAACCCGGACACGCTGTTGCAGGTTCGCCTGAAAGATGATGAGCATGGAACGGGGAGCTTGAAATACAACTGGTACTTCAACCGGAGCATTGGAGACCCTTACATTGCTCCAATCTTTGGCGCCGACAGCCTTTCCCTCATCGTGGATAAAGTGGGAACCTATACCGCCGAGGTAGTCGACTCGATGAACTGCCGACACTTCCTTGAGTTTGATGTCGAGTTCCCTTTGGTTTCCGAATTTCAATTTGAGCCGACCTGTCTGCCCGAGGAGGCAATGAACCTGCGGGAGCATCACCTAAGGGCTGATTATCCGATTGTGGACTACGCTTGGGACTTCGGCGACGGCAACACCTTGAGCGGTCCTGCTGAGGAAGCCGTGGCACACAACTTTGCGACAACAGGCGAATACGACATCACATTAACCCTGACCGATAGTGAGGGCTGTGAGGATGGCTTCACCTTGGAAGTACCACACCTATTCTTCGACACCAGCTTTACCATCAACCCTGCGGGGGATGTATTCTGCGCCAAGGGTGTGGTTACTGGTTTGGGTATGAAATCCAACGGCAACAGCGACCTCGACAAGGTTTCTTGGGAATACGGCGACGGCGCAACGGCTACCTTCTTGCCTACCGGCATAGATGATGTTCGCATCGATGCCAATGAGACAATCACTCATTCTTATACCGACAAAGGCACCTACACCATCAGCCAAGAGGTAGCCTACAACCAGCCTCCAATTTCCTATGTGTGGGACAACCTTACCTTTGGCCGTTCTGGATGCCTACTTGAAAGAGACACCACCATCGAGGTATTTGAGGCCTTTGATGGCCGTATCCGCATCTTCCGCGCTTGTGTGGACGATACCTCGGAATTCAGTTTTGTTCAAGTGGAGAATGGCGCCGGAGCAATTGAGAGTGCTCGCTGGGAAATCGGATTTGAGGAGGACCCAACCAATCCATTCCTAAATACCACGGACTTTGTAGCCAAATACAAAGTAGAAAGCGATTCTTCTTTGTTGGCCACCTTGGTAGCACGAAACACAGATGGTTGTGAAATCACCTTAAGCAATGCTTCCGGACCAATCGAGCACTACATTGGCCTTTCTTTGGTCTGGGACACCACCTGCGCCAATGAGCCATTGCAGATGGATGTTCGCTTGGATGGCATCAACACCTTTAACCGCTTCTCGGTATATGACAGAACCGAAGGTAGTTACGCTATTTCTCCAAACGCGGTTGATGTCCAAACCATCCAAGGGCAACAATCCTTGGGAATAGCCTCCCATACATTTGGTGAGGGTGGGGAACGCCAGTTGACCATTTACGCCATTGACCAGTTTGAAGATGTCAATGGGGATGAGCAAGAATGTCGTGCTGTATTCGACACCACCATCTACACCCACCCTGTTCCATCTCCTGCATTCAGTTCCAATGTGATTTGCGCTGGCGAAGACACCGTTTTCTTCGTGAACAAAACCACCATGGAAATCCCGGCTGGTGATCCAAGTGTGATCTCAGGGTATTCATGGACCTACGATTCCACCACGACAACGGAGGAGAATCCACATCATCTTTTTGAAAAGGGCGGTGATAATCCTGTTACGCTCACGGCATTTACCAACCAAGGTTGTGAAACCACGCTGGATTCTGTCACCTATGTACAGTTCCAGCCAGAAGCCAGCTTTGCATTGAGCACAAGCGAACCAGAGGCTTACACACCAATTGACTTTATTGATTCCACGAAGCCTGACACATTAATTGTCAGCAAGTCGTTCTACGACTTTGGCGATGGAAACACCTCTGATGAGCTCGACCCAACCCACGTTTACGATGTGATTGATGAATATCAAGTAACACACATTGTAGAGACTGCTGAAGGTTGTACCGACACATTGGTAACTACGGTTGACCTGAATGCACACCTTGAGTTCGCGACGGCCTTCAGTCCGAATGGCGACGGCCAAAACGACAGCTATGGCTTGATCAGCAAGTCGCTGCGCGAGGTATATGAGTACCGCATCTACAACCGCTGGGGCGAAGTTGTTTTTGATGGTGGCACCGACCCTGAGGCACGTTGGGACGGTACCCGCAGCGGCACTCCACAGGAAATGGGTGTGTACATTTTGCACGTTCGCGCCAAAATGGCCTACGGCATTGAGCGCGACATCCAACAGAACATCACTTTGATTCGATAAGTCATTAGACCCAAACCTTGGCAAGCCCGCACACTTGCCAAGGTTTATGGGCTGAACCAATAGTAAAAATGAAACGACTTTTAACCGTTTTCCTATCCCTTTTTGCGATGGGAAGCATGGCGCAAGACCTGCACTTCTCGCAGTATTATGCTGTGCCCATGACCTTAAACCCTGCCCTTACGGGTGCTTTTAACGAAGATTTCCGCGTGAGCGGCATCCACCGCAGGCAGTGGCAAAACATTAACGCTGGCTTCTTGACTACAGCCATCGGCTTCGATATGAACTTCGACGCTTTCGGTCCGGACCGATTCGGCATCGGCGTTTACGCCTACAATGACCAAATGGGCGAAGGGGTGTTCAAAAACAACTCGTTCAGCTTGGCTGGCGCTTACCACCGCGTGTTGGGCAAGCAGCAGCGTAGCCACCTTTCATTCGGCATTCAAGGTGGTTATGCCTCCACCAACTTGGACGGTGAGGGCCTCATCTTTGAAGACCAATACAAGGATTTCAAACTCAGTGGCTCTACCCTTGAAGATTTGAACCGCTTCAACACCGGCAACATCAACTTGCATGCGGGCTTGAACTTCTCGCACCAGCTTAGCGCCAAAGCCAACTTCAACCTTGGCGCCTCCATCTTCCACATCAGCAGCCCAAAAAGCAGCCTTTTGGAAGGTGAGGAAAACAAATTGGGACGTAGGATGGCGGCACACGCCACCTTCAACTACAAGCTCACCGAGCGACTTGTCATCTCTCCTAAGTTCTTCTTCATGACACAGTCTGCTGACCGCATCATCATGCCGGGCCTCATGGCAGACTATCTATTGATTCCATCCCAAAAACTCTACCTCTTGGGTGGTGTTTGGGACCGATTGGGCGATGCCCTTATCGTTATGGGTGGACTTCGTTTCAAAAACATCGAGGCGCGCGTCAGCTATGACGCCACCATGTCTGGCCTGAAGGACTTACCGGGAGTGGATAATTTTGATAATGCTACACCAGTAAACGCTTGGGAAATCGGCATCACTTGGGTGGGTCGATTCCGAAACGGAAAAGGAAATTACACCGTGCCTTGCGGCATCTTTTAAACAGTCATCAGCTTTCAGTTAAGCGACATGAAAAATCAACTGCTACTTTTCGCACTTACCGCATTGCTTAGTTTTGGGGCCGCAGCACAACGCAGCGGAAAAAAATACGGCATCGAAGACAAGCTCGTTTGGAAAGAGGTGAAAACGGGGAACTACCTCATGGCCAAACAAAGCTTCTACAACGCTATCGACCACTACTTGGTCGCTGCCGAGAAGCTTCCTGACAATGCTTATATCAATCACAATTTGGCAACCTGTTACTTCATCGCACGCGATTATGCGAATGCCGAGAAGTTCTATGCGTTGTCCACAGCCAAGGACAATACGAAGAAGCCTGAGTATCCAATGGACTGGTTCCGATTCGGGGAAACCTTGAAAATGAACGGCAAGTACAAGGAAGCGCAACAGGCTTTTACTGACTTTGGAAAAGTTCGCACCCGCGACAAGGAGGTGAAAGAATATAAGCGCTTCGTCAAGCACGAAATCTCCTCCTGTACCTACGCCATGAACGAGGTAGAAAGCGACTCTGATTATGTTGACTTGGCCCTTTTGCCAGACCCAATCAACATGGCCTACACGGACTTCTCTCCACTGCCTTTTGGCAAGGACACTTTGATTTTCGCTTCTACGCGTCAGGATTCCGTGATCCGATTCAACAAGGGTGAACAATCATTGCATCCTGTCCGCCTCTACCAAACCGTGAAGGAAGGTGAAATTTGGGGTGACCCAACGGCTATCGAAGAACTCAACCACGACTTTGCCCACACGGCAAACGGCGCTGTTTCTTCCAACGGTCAAACCATGTATTTCAGCCGATGCACACAGAACCGCCAAAACGTGCGTGAGTGCTTGATTTACTACGCTAAGAAGGAGGAAGGAAATTGGAGCAAGCCCAAGAAAGTGGGTGGCGGCGTGAACATGGCAAGCTACAGCAGCTCCCAGCCAAGCGTTGGCACCTATGTAAAAAAGCGTCGTAAATCTCGCATTGTTTACGATGTGTTGTACTTCTCCTCCAACAAGCCTAAGGGCAAAGGAGGCATGGACATTTGGTACGCTCTGATTGACCAAGAAGGTAACGTCAGCAAAGTGAAGAACTGCGGTACGCGAGTGAATACTGCTCGTAATGAGATTACACCTTACTTCAGCGACATTCATGGCAAGCTATTCTTTAGCTCGAACTACCATAATGGGCTTGGCGGTATGGACGTCTTCTCTTCAGAGGGCTACATGGGCAGATGGGCAAGCGCTGAACACTTGGGCATGCCGGTGAACTCCTCTTACGACGATACCTATTTCGTACCTGTGGAGGATACTGCTTCCGAACAAATGTTCGGCTACCTCGTTTCTAACCGTCCAGGCGGCAAGGCCCTGCATAGTGCCACCTGCTGCGATGACATCTACAGCTTTGCTTACTACACGCCACCAACCTTCACCATCGAGGGACTTATTACTGGTCAAAGCATCAACATCGAAAAACTGGCTGACGGATCAACGGTGCAAACTGTTGGCAACACACAGAATTTGGAGCAAGCCCGCATCGGTTTTGTGCGCATCAAGGATTTGGAGAAAATGCCTTTGGAAGAGCGCAACCATCCTGCCTCCTTCCCTGAGCTGATTCAATGGTTTGACACTACAATGGCCAATGGGCAATATTCCGCTCAGCTACCGGTCAGACACCAGCAATACGCCTTGGTTGTACAACGTGAGGGTTATTCTCCAAAGGTGCTTCCTATCAATGAAAAAGCGGTAGAAGGACAAACTCTGGCTATCAACGCCAACTTGGAACGTCAAGATACCACTGCCCAAAAGCATGTGGAAGAAACCTTGGCGGCGGCTCAAAATCAGAAGGCCTTGACGCATGATGTGGACTTGGAGACCTTGAAAAAAGACTCTACAGGAAAGATTACCCTCACCATCAAAGACCTCTATTTCGAGTTTGATAAAGATGTAGTGAAAAAGTCCTCCACGCCGGCATTGGATATGCTCGAGGCCTTTTTGACGAAATATCCGAATGTAAAAGTGGAAATCGCTGGTCACACTGACAGCCGTGGTTCGAATGAGTATAACCAATACCTCTCTGAGCGACGCGCTAACCGCGTAATGCAGCACATGGTTGACCGTGGCATTCCTGCCGAAAGGATGACCGCAAAAGGCTATGGTGAGGTTCAACCAATTGCACCGAATGATTTGCCTGACGGAGAGGACAACCCTGAAGGAAGGAAGCTGAACCGACGGACTGAAATCCACGTTTTCGCTTCGAAATAAAATCAGGTAAACTATCACCTGCCAACAGCTGAAGGCTTTGGCAGTGTGATTTTCCTAATAAAATCACTTGATGAAAAATCCCCTTTGAGGATAGCCTCAAAGGGGATTTTTTTATGCTGTCATTTTAGACAAGGCGATGCCTTGTCTCTACGTACACCATCAATAGAAGAAATAGCCCCAAATATTTATCAGCACGAAAACCATTGGGAATAGCCAACGCGCCATTTTGTTCACTTTAAGCACCCATGATTTCTGCTTATCCCTCCCTCCTGTCAATGGCGCAATCACCGCCAGAATCAAGGTAAAAAACACCAGCAAGGTGGAGAAGAAAATACTGACGTCCAGCTTATTCAAATAGGAAATGGGAGGCAGTAGCCCATCCACCATAAACCGGTAGGCAATCAGAGTAAGCATGGTCGTCACGGAAATGCTGACCCTAGTACCAATATCCTTGACAGGAATATAGAACACCATCCACGACATGGCCACAATCAACACCATGGGCAGAATAATCTTGAGTACGAAAAAGCCCACCTTCCGCTTGACCTTTATTTTGAACAGACTGGATGCTACCTGAGCACTTCCTGCCTTGTAAGGCATATATCCACCGTGAATAATTTCAGAGCCTACAATTTCCCAGTTTGGGATGGAAGGCTCCGGCGTTATGCCCGAGGGTATCGAAGGCTCACTGATAAACTTTATGTTTTCGGCAGGAAAGCCAGTCATCACTAACCTGATATTTAACTCTTGGGAGTCAAAAGGGAAACTATGCAGGTATAGAGGCTCTGAAAAAGTGCCCCAAAGTTTTCTCCTGTAAACAACTTCCCCCTCCCCATTCACCTCCAAGGTTGCTGGGTGTTCACCCCATGATTTCTGCAAATCAGGCATCACGAAATTCGGGTGCCAGATAGTGTTTATGGGCACATGCCGAAGGCCTTCGGAACCTGAGGCCAAACGAGAATCCTTCCATCGAATCGCCATATAAATGTTGGCCGCAAACGTTTGATCAGCATCATTGATCTCATCCACATCCAAGATTGCCCACAGGATTCTAACCTCAAAAGGGTGCTCCTTATCCATCTTCGGGGGAGACGTTTGGGCCTTCCCCCACAGCGGGAGCACCAGTAGGGCGATGGTGATAAAACGGAGAAAAACAGCAGTCATTTGAACTTCCTTCCTTTCCCTTTTCTTACGCAAAGCTCGTCCACAAAGCCGACGCCCTTATCCCCTCGAACAAAATTTTCCCTCTATGGAAACGTTGGACTCCTACATGCAACTTGGAAGCTTATGAAACTCATCGCATTAACCATTACCCTCTGCATGGCCTTGGGAAGTACCGCCATGGCACAAAAAAACAGGCAGAATCGAAACCTTAAGAAGGACGACCGAAAACGTCTGGAAAAACAGGCCAAGGAAAAGGACCGCGCTCCAAACGATTTTGAGCGGGGGCAAAAGAAAAAAGACAAGGAGGAGGCCCAAGACGTGAAGAAGCGCGTGAAAGAGGATAAACGCGAAGGAAAGGGGCCAAAAGCCTTTTTGCCGAATACCGAACGAAATCAGAATCCATTGGTCATCGGTAAAACCTATTTCCTTAATGCGGATACGATCAGAAGATTTGCCCTGCCATTGGTTCCCCAAACCGAAGGCTAAAATGGATTTCGGGCTCCTTTAGTCGTTTTTGACCAAAGGAGCCCGACATTTTTTTTACTTCAACGCAAGGCTATTCCTTGTAAACAGATTTCCCCTCTTTAATGGATTCCACAATGTTGATTTCATGGATAGTCATTGGGTCCACCTTGAGTGGATTCTTGTCCAAAATCACAAAGTCCGCCAGTTTTCCTTGGGTGATGGTGCCCTTGGTATCCTCCTCAAAATATTGGTAAGAAGCCCAATCCGTCAGGGTTTTCAAGCCCTCATAAGGTGAAATCCGTTGGTCTGGGCCCAAGATTTTTCCACTTCGGGTAACACGGTTCACCGTAGCATCCAAAACCCGCATGGAGTTCGGAAAGGTCACTGGCGCATCATGGTGAGAAGTGATGGTCATGCCTGCATCAATCGCATCTCGACAAGGGGAAATATAATCCGCTCGTGGATGCCCAAGCACAGATTCCACATGCCAATCACCCCAATAAAAGGTGTGCATGGGAAACAACGAAGGCAAGATTTTTAGTCGAGTCAATTCAGGAATCTGATTCTTGCGCAGGGTTTGACCGTGAATCATCACCGTCCGATGGTCTTCATAGCCAAAAGCCTGTTCAGCGGAATCCACCGCCATGATGTATTGGTCAATAGAAGCATCACCATTGGCATGACAGAGCAACTGCCATTGGTGCTCAAAAGCTTTTTTGGCATAGCCAATAGCCTTGGCATCATCCATCACAGGATAACCCACATAATCCTTTTTCTGTCCTTCTGGTGGAATGAGATAGGGCTTTGTCAACCAAGCCGTCTTGCCTTGTGGTGAGCCATCCAAGGTGAGCTTTACTCCTCCAATCCGATAATGGTTTTTGAAATGATGCTCGGGACTGTAATAATCATTCATCATAGTATCATTCACTCCCATGATATCTGGATAGGACACCACATCAATAAAAAATAGCCCGCTGTCCGCACCTTTCCTTAAGGCATCCATTTGGTCAGGTGTTGTCCTGCCATCTTGGGCAGTCAGATAACCTTCCTTGGCGTATTCTTCCTGACCTTTTTGAATGCATTTGTTGGCAAATTCCTCATCGCTTTTGGCCAAAATGGAGACCAATACCTGAAACACCGCATTCTCCTCCAGCACTCCCGTTGGATTGCCTTGAGCATCCCGCCGTATCACCCCTCCTTCAGGATTTTTGGTGTCTTTGGTATACCCCAATAGCTCCAAGGCCTTGCTGTTGACTACGCCCAAATGCCCCGACTGATGAAGAATAATCACAGGGAATTCCGTACTGACCTGATCAAGCACCTCAGCCTTGGGATGGAGTTTTTCTTTCAGTTGCGAATCATCGTAGCCATTGCCGATAATCCACCCAAACTTGTCGACAACAAACTTGCCCTGCTCACTCTCTTCCCATGTTTTCAGGGTCTCCACGATGGATTGAAAATCGGATGCAGGACCGTCTGGAGGGGGAAGAATATTGGCGACTTGAGAAGTGAAACCCACATTATAAAAATGCCCATGACCGTCCAAAAAGGCTGGCAACATGGTCTTTCCCTCCAAATCAACCTGCATGGCTCTGTCACCAGCCATTTTCATGGCCTCCTCCTTCTTCCCAACAAAAGCTATTTTTCCATCACTCACCAAAACGGCCTCCACATATTCCGCAGAATCACCCTCCATGGTGATAATATCACCGTTGAAATAGAGCGTTTTCTGTGTAGTGTCCGCCTCGGCTTGGGCTTGGGTTTCCCTTGGTTGATCATGGCATGCGCCAAGGAGCATCAGCAGAATTAAACCCCAGAGTAATTGGCCTTTCCTCATGGATAAAGGATTGCATTGGTTCCCATGAGGTTTTATACGGGAGCATTAATGAGAGGGACTATAAAAAATCAGAACCTTGGAATATCTGGATTTTGAATAAAAATAGTTATCGAATCCATTGGACCTACCACATTCGACTTTTCCTTTGGGTTATACACCTCGGACACGTCTATTACCCAATACCCTTTATCATTATTCTTTACCACAATTAGGTTTTCATTCACCTTGTAGTCAGAGATATTTTCATCAATCACTAAGAAACCTGAACCATTATAGTTTCTATCTGAACTATATATCACGCAAGAACGCTTACCTTCTTTAGCAATAGAATACCCTGAGCCTAAATCAATATCACCATAGTACCAAATCGCACTTGAACATGATTTCATAAGGAATAGTAAAAAAACTACCTTTTTCATCTCTTTTGCCCCTTATTCATTTAATCTAAACAGCATTTAAATGTACTTGAAACTTTTCAAATTCAGCCAATACTAACTTACCCAACAACATGTCCAGCCCCATCCTTCTCGCCCACAACAAACTCCTCCACTACCCCCAATTTTTCAAGGATGTTGACATGCAAACCTTGCTGGACGAATTGACACTGAACCAAGAGCAAATCAGAATGTTTGGCAAGGCCATCTTAGTCCCTCGACTGACGGATTATCAAGGGACAAAACCCTATACCTACAGCGGGAAAACGCACAGCGCAAAACCGTTCACGCCTTTGGTGGGGGAAATGCTAAAGGCCATCAATGCCTTGACGGATTTCGGATTCAATTCGGTGCTATTCAATTATTACCGCAACGGCGAGGATTACATGGGCTTCCACAAGGATGATGAAAAGGAGATTGATGCCTCACTAATTGCGTCGGTTTCGTTTGGGGCCAGCCGACGTTTTGTGGGGAAGCACGATGTCTCCAAAGAGAAAGTGGAAGTGGTGTTGGGCGATGGTGATTTGTTGCTGATGAAGGATTTCCAGACGGAATGGAAACACGCTTTGCCCAAAATGATGCGGGTCAATGAGCCCCGACTAAACCTGACGTTTCGGAGAATTATTGGCTGATATCACCTGCCAACAGCCGTCCGCTTTGGCAGTGTGACACTAATAAAATCAAGCGAGCTGATACCGCTTGCCATGCGGACCGTCCACCTCCTGAATCACCTCCATCCGAATCAGATTGACCAAAATGCGAATGGCGCTCTTTCGGTTCAACTCGGCCTTTTTGCAAAAAGCACTGAGCGAGATAAAGGTCTCCTCCTTTAAAAAATCCATCAACCACTGCTCATTTTCTCCAAAGGCAATATTGGCGGGAATTTCCCTGCCCTCAGCCTTGAGCAATTCAAATAGCACAGGACTGGCCTGCTGAACTTGGTCCGCTTTGCGCACATAAACCCACCAGCGTTTCTCTTCTGACAGTGCGGAATAAGGCTTTTTATCGCCCTCCAGCACCTCGCAAATCAGAATCTCCTTCTGCTCATCATACCCAACACTAAAGCGCAACTGGATTTCAGGACGGCAAAAATCTTTGACAATGCTCTCCAATACATGGCGCTCCTCCAAGGCCATGCATCCGCGAATGCGCCCGTTGTCCTTCACGCCCACAATCAATCGCCCGCCACCCGAATTGGCAAAGGCCACCAAAGACTTGGCAATTTTCCGTCGGCCCGAGATGGTTTCCTTGAAATCCTGATGTTGGTGCTCGCCCTCACGAATTAGGCGCTTCACCTCGGCGATAGATCGCTCGGGGCCTGCGGTTTTACCGCCAAATGGAAACGGTTCGGGTTGATTTCGGGGCATCAGAAAAGGTGGCTTGTCCTTAGGAATACGGGATTCCCAGCAAATTAGGCCAATTTGAGCTTATCCGCATAGCCATTACTCGGCCTTGGCGCTCGCCATCAGCTCCATATACGCCATCAAATCCGCCAACTGCTTGGTGCTCATGCGTTCCTTGGTAAAAAGTGGCATATAAGGCTTGTGCCCAACATGCGGAGAGGTGCCGTAACGCGTGATTTGCGGTAGCGAAAAACGGTTGAACTTGTCGGTGTTGCGCTGGAATTTGGCAAAGGTCAAGGGCGAATCATCCAAGGTAAAAAGCGCCACACCGTTCTCCTGATGGCAGTGCATACAGCCTTGCTCGAATAGCATTCGGCCATTTTCAGGATTGGGATGCTCCACGGTTTGCGCCTCCACATAATCGGGATAGGCGTCCACAAAAGTGGCGGGAGATTTTTGTGGATAAAAGGCTTGAATCGAGGCCATCAATTGCTTGGCCGTGGAATCATCTTGAGGTTTTTGCTCAATGGCTTTACGCAATGAATCAGGAAGGGAAAGGTCGGCCAACTTGATTTCCAAAGTCCAGAGATAGGCCAACATCGCATCCAACTCCCAATCCTCCAGCGTTCTTCCCTGCGAGCATTCTTTGGAACAGAGTTGCAAAGCGCCTTTCAGGCTTTTCTGGGCAGGAAGCACCAAGTCGCCATATTTTTTTTCGTAATCGTCATTGAACCACGACTCGCGGTTCACCATGCCCCAAAAAGTGGTTCCCTGCAAAAACGGAAGCCCTTTTTCACGGACATATGCCAAGCGTTTTTCTGGATTCAAATCACTCAAATCAGGGTCCTCGCGTTCCACATTATGGCAACTCGTGCAGACGAAATGCCGACTGATAGGCGCACTTTTTTCGCCTTCATGTATGGTCCTCCCGAAATGGACCAATTCGTAACCACTCCGCACCAAATCCACGTCCATGGTATCCGCCTCGTGTTCCACTTTGGGATAGCCCAAATGCCTTAGCGTAGCATAGAGTGATGGTTTTTTCTCAAACAGAAAAATATTCGAACCGCCCAATAGCATCACGGATACCAGCGCCAACAGGAAGAGAAAAACCGATTTTTTGACAGAATAATGACGCATGAATTAGGGTTGGTAGGCTTTGATGCGGAAATCTCTTGAGATGTTAAAGCCGAAGAAAATGTCGCCGTCCAGCCAATCGCCAGTTGGGGTCGACAAATAACGCGGACCGTTCATGCCTCGTGAATTGCTCACGAACAACTGGAAATTGTGGCCCTTGCTTTCGATGTCAAAACCGATGGAAAGCGGGCTTGGCGCTGGGCCATCGAAATAGGCATTGGGGATATAGACATACTCCACATTGATGTCCACGGAACGGGATAGCTTAAAACTGCCGACCATGCCCACCGAGAAAATATCATTGCTGGAAGCTTTGGTCTTCACCAAGTTCAAATGCACAAAACTGGGGGCCACTTCAAAGGCCCAACGATGGCCGATTTTCTTCGCCAACAAAAACTGGAAGTTGTACGCCAGCTTGTTCACAAAGCTTTGCACTTCTTCCTCCACATAATTGCGGTCGGTTGTAACGGTCGTTTCAGCGAACAGCGCCAAACTTAAGGGAAACGGACCTTGGCGAAGCGCCTGATACTTGAGGTAGCCGTCATAGGTTTTCAGATAGGTGCTTCGGCCCACTCCCAGCATCAAACGGTCGGTCACCCCATAATTCAAGGCCAAACGCACTGTGGCGTTGTCCAAGCCCATGAAATTGTGGAGGAAATCGTCGTTGAAATCCCCGAAGCGGTGGGACATCACAAAGGCCATATAACCTTTGCGTTGCATCTCCACGGAATGGAGGTTGACGATGCGTGGATTGTTGAAAATGCGGACTTCATCCTGCGCCCAAGCCATCACGGGAAAAGCCAAGAGTGTCAATAGGAGTATTCTTTTCAACATGATGTTGGCTTATTGCATGGATACTTGGGCAGACTCTGGGGCGCCATCCTCAATCCATTTTTTAATGGTCTGAATTTCCTCAGGGGACAATGGAGCGCTATTTCTGGGCATGGAACCGCTTTCGACCTCGGTGTAAAGCAGACTTGCCTCAGGAGTGGCACCAACCACATTCATGGTGCTTTGATAAGTGCTAAAGCTGACGCCAGCCGTTGGGGAACTGCTGTTGTGACAGGACAGGCAATGCTGTTGCAAAATCGGCTGGACGGACGCATCGAAATAGGTGACCGTAGCGTTGCTCGTGGTCGTATCACTGGGCTCCATCGTTTGGCTGGTATCGGCCACCACAGTTGAATCTTGCTCAGTAATCTTTTCCTCAAAATTTCTGGGCGCTCCAGCATCAATCCAGCTTTTTATTTGCTGGACCTCGCAATCGGAAAGTGGCGGACCATTGCGGGGCATATCGCCTGTCGCGACCACCTGATAGAGTAAACTATTTTCAGCATAATCCGAGACTTCCTCCAAGGTGGATTCATAGCTGTCCAAGGCGACCCCTGCCTGACTGAAGGAGGCGCTGTGGCAAGAAGTACAACGGGATTCGAGGATGGGGGCGATATGGTTTTCATAGGTGATGGAATCAGCCTCGCAGGGCATCTCCACCATTCCCATCAATTCCTCTTCTGAATTATAGACGCAAGAAGACAGGCCTCCGCATATCATCATCAAAATGCCTATTGTGTAGAAAAGGCGATGCCTTGTCTCTACGAATCGCTTCAATCTCAACATAACCAACCTACGCCTCAGCCTTACATTTGGATTAAAAACACATAGCTTTGAAAGACCAAATCAGCTCTTAAAAAGCAATCCAAATGACCACCTATATCTCCATCCTTCGCGGAATCAACGTCAGCGGGAAAAACCTCATCAAGATGGAAACCTTGCGAAAGGCTTATGAAAACTTGGGTTTCCAAGACGTGAAAAGCTATGTACAAAGCGGAAACGTGGTTTTTAATGCAGAGGCAATTGACCCGAAAACTTTGGCGGAAAAAATCAGCGAAATGATTGCTCAGGAATTCGGAATGGAGGTGCCTGTCATCGCTTTTGAAGCGGAAAAACTGGAACGGGTTATTACACAAAGTCCTTTCACTAAGGACAGCGAAAAAGACCCGAAGTTTTTACACGTCACCTTCTTGGCTTCCATTCCTGCACAGGTGGACATGACCGCCATTGAGGAGAAAAAACAAGCTGGCGAGGAAATTACCATCGTGAATGATGCCGTGTACCTTTATTGCCCCAACGGTTATGGCAAGAGCAAACTGACCAACAACTTTTTGGAAAATAAACTGAAAGTAAGCGCCACCACACGCAATTGGAAGACCACTAATCAATTGCTCAACATGGCTCAGGAAATCACCAAATAAGACACTATTCTTCAGATGTATCCCACCGTCCTTAGTTTCCATTCCTTTGTTCGCTGGCTGGTATTAATCAGCCTTTTGTTCGCCATTTTCCGCGCCTATCGTGGTTGGCTCGGGCAAAAGCAATTCTCGGCATTTGACAATTCCGTCCGTCATTGGACCGCCACCATCGCCCATATTCAGCTGATGCTGGGGCTTACGCTTTATTTTATCAGTCCCATTGTCAGTTATTTCTTGAATCATTTCAAGGAAGCCGTCCACCAGCGGGAACTGCGCTTTTTCGGTATGGAGCACAGCCTGATGATGCTCACTGGCATCATGGTCCTCACCATCGGCTCGGCAAAAGCCAAGCGCAAGGAAACGGACAAGGATAAGTTCAAAACCATGGCTGTTTGGTTTACGATTGGATTGCTCATCATCCTTTCCTCAATTCCTTGGGCATTTTGGCCGTTGGTTAGTCGGCCGTATTTCAGGGGGTTTTAGTTTGTAGGGGCAGACCTGCGTGTCTGCCCCTACACTGATTCAACCCCACCTCTGTCCTCCCCTTATCTAAGGGGAGGAGAAACCATCAGTCCATAGCCTGAAAACCATATTTGGCAAGTATTCTCTGTAACATTCTCCTCCCCTTGGATAAGGGGAGGACAGAGGTGGGGTCGAAATCTTGAGCTTAATGCAACAGCATTGAGGTCCGCCCCTACACATTTAAAAAAAGAATATCCCAAATCAGAAAACGCGCTGGACCTCCAGTGCGTTTTTTTTAGTACCTGACCAAAGGTGGGTTATCCCTTGTCGATTTGAAAACAAAACTGCTTTACTGGTGGAGCCTGTTGCAATCCAGTTTCTGGTTCCTGCCACTAATCCTTATCCTAAGCTCCATTGCTATTTCGGTGTTATTGGTGAGGGTGGATAGCCAATTCAGTTACTCACCGTCTGGCTTTATCCAATACTATTTTTCGGGTAGCGCCGACTCGGCACGAAGCATCCTTTCCACCATCGCTGGAGCCATGATTGGTGTGGCGGGCACCGTGTTTTCTATCACCTTGGTGGCCCTGACATTGGCCTCCTCACAATTTGGACCACGGCTCTTGCAAAATTTCATGCACGACAAGCTGAACCAAGTGGTGTTGGGCACTTACATCTCCACCTTTGTCTATTGTTTGCTTGTCCTTCGGTCTGTAAAGTCGGAAGAGGACTTAGAATTTGTCCCAAACATTTCTGTGTTGGTAGCCATTATTTTGGCGCTCGGAAACATTTTCTTGTTGATCATCTACATCCACCATATTTCCGTGGGCATCCAAGCCGATAAGGTCATCGCCGACATCAGCCAATCCATCACCAAAAGCGTCAAAACACTTTTTCCAGAAGAAATTGGGGACCCTCTTCCTCAAACGGAATTCAATCTGGAGGCGCAGATGAAGCACCTACCTTATTGTGAAAAAGTTTGCGCCATAAGCAGTGGCTATCTGCAAGCCGTGGACACCGACAGTATTCTGGACATTGCCGTAAAACACAATTTGCTCCTAAGGCTCACCAATCGTCCTGGGGATTATTTGGTAGAGGGAAAAACATTCATGGAGGTTTACGGCTATGAAAAAGTGGATGAAAAGGTGATAAGCTCGATTCAGGATGCTGTCATCATGGGCGTAACGCGCACCCTTCCCCAAGACGCAGAATTTGCTATCCACCAAATGGTGGAAATCGCCGCACGCGCCCTTTCCCCCGGCATCAACGACCCCTACACAGCCATTTCTTGCATCGACAACCTGACGGCAACGCTCTGCAAATTGACCAAGGCCACCTTTCCCTCACCTTTCCGTTTGGATGAGCAACAAACCGTGCGGGTGGTAGCAAAACCCCTGACCTTCTCCGGCATGATGGACGCCGCATTCAACCAAATCAGGCAGTTCGCCACAGGAAGTCCGGCCGTGCTCATCCGCCTGATGGACGCCTTTATTACCATCAAGGAATTTGCCCGCACCGAGGAACAAACAACGGCAGTGATGCGCCACGCTGATATGGTACTGAACACTGGAAAAGCCTGTTTGGACGAGAAAAACGACCAAGAGGACCTAAGATTACGCTATGAGTTAATGTTTGAAACTGACGATTAATTTTCCCCTCCAAAAAATACACGATACACCCCAAGACCAGCGTTCCCTTATTGTATGTCCGTAGGACATTAAGTACCTGATCAGAATAAATAGACCAGGTACTAAAAGCATCTTTCACCTAAAGGCAACAGCAATGGGAATCTTATCTTGGATAATATTCGGACTTATCGCTGGAGCCTTGGCGAAGTTCATCATGCCTGGCCCAGATCCAGGGGGCATCTTCATCACCATCATCATAGGTATCGTTGGTGCCGTACTTGGTGGCTTCATCGCCTCAAAAATGGGATTCGGAGACATCTCCGGTTTTGACTTCCGGAGTTTCGCTATCGCCATTGGTGGTGCAGTCCTCCTCCTGATTGGCTACCGAGCCATTAGGGGTCGAAGCGGCTAATCGCCAAGACCAGCATCAAAGGGCCAAAGTGAACCTCTGTTCATTTTGGCCCTTTTTCATCTGAATACCCCTATTTTTAAGCCACCATGAACTATCACATCCTCAATGGCGACAGCCTAAAAACTGAATTTCCAACAGAAATTTCTGGTAGGTTGTTAGTCACCCGCGAGTGCCTCGTTGAAGGAAAACTTCAAGGTGATAGCCTGGAAGAACTTGCCCATAACCGAGCGAAATTCATCCAACAAGCCTACGGGTATTCCCAAGAAAGCTATCTCGAAAACGTCCTTCCCGAATTCGAGGCCATGCGGAATATTCCCGCTGATGCAGAAACCAATCTTTGGTTTGAACATGATCTTTTTTGCCAAGTCAACCTTTGGTTTGTGGCCAGCCTGTTGGCTCAGCAACCCAATCGAAAGGCTGTATTCCTTGTTCAGCCTTCAGAGGATTCCCCTTACAATTTTCCAGCAATGGGAAAAAATGGGTTGGAGAAAGCCTATCAAAACAGGATTCAACTCAGCTCAGAAGAACTGAACGCGCTTGCAAAAATGTTCGAGGCTTATCGCCAAGATGACATGAATAAACTGGTGGAAATTGCAGAAGCAAACAAAACCAGGCTTCCATTCCTCCTACCAGCCGTTAAGGCACACACCGAAAGGGTGGATAAAAACGGTCAACTCGGACGACCAAAGGCTTGCTTAAAAACCATTTTGGAAGAAGGACAATGCAATGGCCTTTATGAAATCCTTGCTGAATTCACCAAAAGGGAAGGAATTTATGGGTTAGGAGACCTACAGGTGAAACGACTTTTGGATGAACTTTCTTCTTCCGAAGTGTAGGCCACTCCTTTTGCCCTTCTCTCCGTAGTTAGCGATTAACCCCCTCCATTTTCAAAAAAGCTGACGCATTCTTCGAGCTTGTCGCCGAATTCTCCCATATTCATTTTCCGCCAAATACATTTTTTTTAAATTGCTCCGATTTTAAACCTTCAAGTAATACTTTAAGTATGATATGCTTGAGAGGTTAATGGACTTTTGACCATAACTATTTCTCGATAAATCGATATGAGCTACCGCATCGAAAAAGACACGATGGGTCCGGTGGAAGTACCAGCGGACAAGTATTGGGGCGCACAGACTCAACGTTCTTTGCAGAACTTCAAGATTACGGAAAACAAAATGCCTTTGGAGGTTATCCGTGGTTTTGCTTATCTGAAAAAAGCGGCTGCCTATACCAACTTTGAATTGGGCGTGATGCCCGAGGAAAAGGCAAAGCTCATCGGACAGGTGTGTGACGAAATCTTGGAAGGCAAGCTTGACGACCAATTCCCATTGGTAGTTTGGCAGACAGGTTCAGGCACTCAGTCCAACATGAACACCAACGAGGTGATTTCTAACCGCGCTCACGTGATTGCGGGCAACACCTTGGGTGAGGGCCAATGCCTGATCCACCCGAACGACGACGTAAACAAGTCGCAGTCGTCTAACGACACCTTCCCTACAGCCATGCACATTTCTGCATACAAAGCTGTTTTGGAAACTACCATCCCAGGTGTTGAAACATTGCGCAACGTATTGGCTGAAAAA
Organism: Bacteroidia bacterium; assembly: GCA_030431525.1. Lineage (GTDB taxonomy): Bacteria > Bacteroidota > Bacteroidia > Cytophagales > JAAEPT01 > JAUIJC01. The sequence goes on from JAUIJC010000022.1 coordinate 46,702, forward strand.
TCTGCGGCTTTCAAAGACGTAGTAAAAATCGGTCGTACGCACTTCATGGACGCTACTCCATTGACCCTCGGTCAAGAGTTCTCTGGCTATGTATCCCAGTTGGATCACGGTCTTCGCGCCTTGAAAAACACGTTGGCTCACCTTTCTGAGCTCGCATTGGGCGGAACAGCAGTTGGAACAGGCATCAACACGCCTGCTGGCTACGCTGAATTGGTGGCTAAGAAAATCGCTGAGTTCACTGGCCTTCCATTTGTTTCTGCTGAGAACAAGTTTGAGGCTTTGGCTGCTCACGATGCTATCGTTGAAACGCACGGTGCATTGAAGCAATTGGCTGTTAGCTTGATGAAAATCGGCAACGACATCCGCATGCTTTGCTCTGGCCCACGTTCAGGCATCGGTGAAATCATCATCCCTGCCAACGAGCCTGGTTCTTCTATCATGCCTGGTAAAGTAAACCCTACACAGTGTGAGGCCTTGACAATGGCTTGCGCACAGGTTTTGGGTAACGACGTTGCCATCGCCGCTGGCGGCATGACTGGTCACTTCGAGTTGAACGTGTTCAAACCGATGATGATCTACAACTTGTTGAACTCAGCTCGCCTCATCGGTGACGCTTGTGTGTCATTCACTGAGAACTGCGCAGTTGGCATCGAGCCAAACCACGCACGCATCCAAGAGCACCTCAACAACTCATTGATGTTGGTGACTGCCTTGAACACTAAAATCGGCTACGAGAAAGCCGCTAAAATCGCTAAAACCGCTTACGAGAATAACACTACCCTCAAGCAAGAGGCTGTTAACCTTGGCTACTTGACTGATGCTGAGTTTGACGAGTGGGTTGTTCCTGCTAAGATGATTGGTAGCCTCGAGGGATAATCTCCAGAGGGGAATGTTGAGGTTTCAATTTTTGAAACCTTGACACTTTTGTTCAACACCTTGAAAACAGAAATCTAACAGAACCATGAAAAAAATACTTTTAATCGCCCTAATGTGTCTCACTGGTAGCGTTTTCGCACAGGAGATGTCTAAGCAGGAAGCTAAGGAGTGGAAGAAAAAGCTCAAAAGCATGAGCGTGGAAGACTTCAAAGCCCTCGTAGAGGAGCACGAAGCCAACCAAGTTAAAGTACACCAGCTTGAGCAGGAAGTAGAAGAGGCACAAGCTTCTCAAGAAGAGCTTCAAGCTCAGGTTGACAAAGCTAAAAAAGAGGCTGCTGCTGCTAAGCAGGAAGCTGCTGCTGCAAAAGAAGAAGCTGCTAAAGGCCCAGCCGTTGAAAAAGGTTTGGTATTCAAGGTACAAATTGGTGCCTTCAACGACCTTGACTTGCGCGAGTACTTTGAAAACAACCAGAACTTCAGCGGTGAAGTTGACGCCGACGGTACGATGAAGTACACCATCGGTACTTTCAAAGACTACTGGGAAGCTGACAAATTCAAGAAATACCTCCGCAAAATGGGCGTGAAAGGTGCTTGGATTGTTGCTTACAAAGATGGTCAGCGCGTTGACATCAAAGAAGCTCTTGAAGGCAACATCTAATTGATTGCTACTTCATCAAAAATCCCGCACGGCGCTGGCTGTGCGGGATTTTTTTGTTTTTAGACGTAGAGACAGGGCATTGCCCTGTCTTCATAGTATCAGGCACGAACCCCAATGCTTTCAACTTAAGGAATTCTGTTTGCTTTCGAGTAGGGAGTAATGGATTTCAGATACCATCCTATTCCAAGCCTATGGTTGCATTAGATGTCTGAAATCCAGATTGTGTTTTTAGACAGGGCAATGCCCTGTCTCTACGATGATATTGGACCTTAGCTCCCAATTGATTTCAGACACACAGCTAAGGTCTAAATTCTAATGTCTAACGTCCCCTTCAGGTCCCAAATACAAACAACAAAATAATCATCAGAATCATCGCCAAATACATAATGGCGTCCACACGGATATACTCCTTATACTTCGAATAGAATTCTTTTAGCTTTTCCATTGTTTGTCAATTCCTAAGGCTCCAGAAACGGAGAATTTACAATTAAGCGGAATAAGTAATATTTTTGTAATGGATTGAGGTTTTAAGCACCGCTTACCTCCCTCCTCACTTCTGACCATGCAGGTATCAGATACACCATCCCGCATCAAGGGGTTCATTGTACTTGATCCTTTGTCCATAATACTGCAGCCATGATCGAACTACCAGTTGTTGAAAACAAGAAGAAGAAGCCGGACTGGCTTAGGGTAAAACTCCCAATGGGAGAAAACTACCGCAAAGTTCGCAAGTTGGTGGACGAGCACAAGCTGCACACCATCTGCCAAAGCGGCAACTGCCCAAACATGGGCGAATGCTGGGGTGAAGGCACCGCCACCTTCATGATTTTGGGCAATACCTGCACACGTTCATGCTCCTTCTGCGCCGTGGCCACTGGTCGCCCAAATGAGTATGATACGGACGAGCCTCGTCGTGTAGCTGAATCCATCCAAAAAATGGAAGTCAAGCACGCCGTAATCACTTCTGTGAACCGCGACGAGCTAAAAGACCGTGGCGCCGCCATCTGGCACGAAACGGTGAAACGCATCAAGGAGCTCAGCCCAAGCACTACCATTGAGACCCTTATCCCTGACGTAAAGGGCAATTGGGAAGCTTTGGAAGTAATGATCAGCGCAGGCCAAGAAGTGGTTTCCCACAACATGGAAACCGTAAAGCGTCTCTATCGCCCTGTACGTCCACAGGCCAAATACGAGCGTAGCTTAGAGCAAATCCTTCGCACCAAAGAATACGGCAAGCGCACAAAATCTGGCATCATGCTCGGCCTCGGTGAAACCGTCGACGAGGTACATGAGGCCATGGACCACTTGGTAGAAAACGGTTTGGACATCCTTACATTGGGACAATACCTCCAGCCTACCAAGATGCACCACGAAGTGATTGAGTTCATTCACCCAGACCAGTTCGAAGCCTACAAGGAAGAAGGATTGAAGCGCGGTTTGAAATATGTGGAATCTGGACCATTGGTGCGTTCCTCATATCACGCCGAGCGCCATGTGAATGTCTGATTTTGAGTATTGAAGTGCTCAAGTGTTGGGGTATTGAAGTTCGCACTGAACTTCAATACCCCAACACTTCAACACCTGAGCACTTCAACACTATTAACACTTTTACCTTTTTTATGAACACCCCTTCTCCTCAGGAACTTGCCAGGCAACTCCGAAAACCCGAAGGTCCTCAAGGCCATGAAGTGGCCAAGTGGATGGAAATGGGTAACGCCTTCCTCACCGAACTTTCCTACAAACACGCCCAATTCCAACCTGATGAAAACATCTTGGAAATCGGTATTGGCAACGGGAATTTCCTTCCAAGTATCAAGGCGCAAATAGGCTCTGGCAAACTCGTCGGATTGGATTATTCAGAATTCATGGTCGAGGCCGCCAAACAAAATAACGCTGACCATTTAAGTCAGGGATTTCAGATTGTGCATGGCGCTTTGCCCCACATGCCTCTTGAAAATAATTCCTTTGATAAAGTCATTAGCATCAACACCTTGTATTTCTGGGATGAACCAAGCACTTACCTTGAGGATATCAAGCGGGTATTAACCCCCACAGGCAAGTTGATTTTAGGCTTTCGGACCAAGGAAAGTGTTGAGGGATTACCTTTTTCACAATACGGTTTCACCCTCTACTCCTTAGAAGAGGCAAAAGCTTTTCTCACTCAAGAAGAATTGACCATAGAGCACTGTGAATGTCAGCTGGATCCAAAAACGGAAAACAAATTGACGGCTGCTGTGATTGTGGCATCTGTTTGATTTCCTTAACTCATCCGTGATTTTTTAAACAAAGCGATACCTTGTCTCCACCAAATACAACTAAAAATGAATTGTTTTTTACGTTTCATCACCTTTTTCAGTATCACTGCTCTTTTATCCTCCTGCTTTGCCTACCATACAGGAACCTACAGCTCTTCACCGATTGAAAATCCAAATGCTACCCTTTTAAGAACAGCAACAGGAACAGCAACAGTTACACGTGTTTTCTTCTTTGGAGGAACAAAAAGAACAGCACTTATCCTCGAAGCAAAGCAGGATCTACATGCTCACTACCCACTGAAACAGGGCCAGGTGCTTTCCAACGTTATCGTGGATATCCAGCACACATTCTATTTTGGGGTTGTTGACAAAACCACAGTCACAGTGAGTGGAGAAATTGTTGACCTGAATCCACAACCAAATATTGGGATTGAGGAAAAGAATAAAACCAGGATCTCAGAACAGCAATACTTACCTGTTCCAGAGGAAAAACCCTCAACTAATTCTAAGTTATCTTCAGTCCTAAATTTCCATAAAGGGGAAAATGTTCTCTTGGCGCACAACCAACAATTCCTCAAAGGACTGATTACCGACAAGGAATCTGACAATTACACTGTAAAGATGATTACGCTTGATAATAAAGTTGTCACAAAAACCGTGACCGCAGACCAGCTCTTCACCGCTGATAACACACCTGCATCTCCATTGCAAATCGGCCAAAAAATTCAATTCAAAAAAGGCAATGGAAAGCAAAAAGAAGGACGAATTGTCGGCATTGGACAAAAGGCTTACCTCGTAGAACTTAGCAATACGTCAGAAACTATCTGGGAAGTAGTTGACGCAGGAGATATCATTATTTCAAAATAAATCACTATACCCCTCCCCAACCAAACCAACAAACCCGTCGGCTTAATTTTTTCGTATCTTGCATGAGGAACACTTTTGTATGATTGCCTGTTCTCCTTGTAAACCAATCTCTTGAGAGCACCTAAGGAATAATTTTCAAGCGATTTCGACGTCCTCCAGTATGAAGCTTCGTATCTATTTTCTTTTGCTAACTGTCGGCTTTGCCAGTCTCATGTTTTCCTCATGCGGCAACAAGGCCACCAAGTATTACACAAAAGGCAAAATGAAGTTCGAGCATGAGGAATACGAGTTTGCCGCCGAAAACCTCAAGCAAGCCATTGCCTACGGCGCTCCTAAAGGGGAGGCAGCCTATATGATTGCCGAATCATACCGCCGTTCAAACCGCATGACGGAGGCTGCGGAATACTACAAAATGGCGTTGGACGAAGGTTATGAGGATGAACACGTGTACTTCTATTATGGCTATGCCCTAAAGGCACAAGGCCACTACGTGAACGCTGCCAAGCATTTCCAGAAATACATCAAGACAGGTACCAACTTCGGTTACTTGAACAAGGCAAAAAAAGAGCTTCACAACCTGAAAGCGCTCTCGGCCATCGCCAAGAAAAAGCAGTTCTTTAAGGTGCAAAACTGTAAGGAACTGAACAGCGAAGGCATCGACTACTCCCCGATGTTCGACCCAAAGGGGAAATACCTGTATTTCACTTCTTCTCGTGGTGAGGGCCCAATGTACCCAGGACAAGGCACTCGCTTCACTGACATTTTCCGCTATCATTTTGATGGTGAGACCGAATTCTCTGGTTATGCCACACCTTTGAACAAGGAGGTGAATGACCAGAAAACACACGAAGCCACGCCAAGCTTCTCTCCAGATGGGCGTACCATGTACTTCTCGCGAAGCAATGACGGCAAGGCCAACAGCCTCACCCAAGAGGTTGACTTGTTCTCCACTACACGCCAAGAGGACGGCAACTGGGGCGAACCTGTACGCCTTTCCATCTCTGAGACCAATGCTTGGGACTCCAACCCTTTCGTCAGCCAAGACGGAAAAACGCTTTACTTCTCTTCTAACCGCGATGGTGGACAAGGAGGTGACGACCTTTGGAAATCCGTTTGGGACGAGGAAAATAGCGAATGGGGCGAGCCTGAAAACTTGGGTCAAGAAGTAAATACCCCAGGAAACGAGCAGTTCCCTTATCTCCGTGAGGATGGCACCCTTTTCTTTGCCTCTGATGGCCACCCAGGCTTTGGCGGCTTGGACATTTTCGAGTACCACCAGAACCATGACGGAAAGATGGAGGTGCGTAACCTTGGCCGACCAATCAACGGTAGCGCTGACGACTTTGCCCTCATCTTTCACAAGGAAAACCAAGGCTTCTTCTGCTCTAACCGCGAAGGCGGAATGGGTGATGACGACATTTACTACTTCGGCTACGAGCATGACATTGATTACAAGCTCTTCGGTCAAATCGTAGGACGCAAGCTGGATCCTGTCACCCACAAGCCTGTTGGGAAAGAAGTGATTTTGGGCAACTCTCCTGTCACCTTGATGGACTGTGATGAAAACGTACTTGCGGAGACTGTAGCCGACTCAAACGGGCGCTTCCTTTTCCCAATAAAACCCGAAGATTGCTATTACATCAAGGGTACCCACGAAGGCTACATCACTCGAAAACAAGGTTATTCCACAGTAGGAAAGTCCATTGAACCATCTATCCTTAAGGATTTGGAAAAGGACGTAGTATTCAAGACCAAGCTTCCATTGGACAAGATTACCGATGGTTTGGAGCTTGAATTCCCGCCAATCTACTACGACTACAACAAGTGGAACATCCGCCAAGACGCTGCGGATGTACTTGACCAAATGGTAGCTGTACTCAAGGACAACCCAAAAATCTTGGTGGAACTTGGTTCTCACACCGACCACCAGGGTACAATGAACTACAACGACCAGCTTTCGCAGAAACGTGCTGAATCTGCCGTAGCCTACATCATCAAGCAGGGAATTGACCCAAGCCGAATTACTGCCAAAGGATATGGTGAGCGCCAGCCGTTGCTACTTAAAAGAGATAAAGAAGGCTTTAAAGCAGGCACATTGTTGAATGATGTGTTTGTAGATGCCATCACTGACTCTACCCAACAACAAGCAGCCCTTCAGCTGAACCGTCGTACCACTTTCCGTATTGTTGGTACCATCGACCAAGCTGACAATGAGGATATCGATGTTGTTAAAAACGGTGAGCAGGAAGCCATTGTGGAAGAGGAAAAAATCAAGCACGAGGAAGAAATCATCGAAAAGCACCTGAACAAGGAAGAAGAGTAATTTCCATTTCCGTAGAGACAAGGCACTGCCTTGTCTCCCTACCATAAAATAAACCCCGCTCAAGCAATTGCTTGGGCGGGGTTTTATGCTTCCTACACAACCCCAACCACCTTCTTTGTTTCTCAAGAAACGGCTAAATAGTTTCCACTATGCCGCCTCCCTTCGCTCATCATCATCCAAATCCATCACTTGAGCTGGCTCCTCTAAAACCTGCTTGGTTTCATTCAGCCACGCCACAAACAATCGATACCCAACGGAAAGAATAACAGGCCCCGTAAATAAACCGACAATCCCCATAAACATCACCCCTCCCAAGGTTCCCAAGAAAATGATAAGATTTGGGGTGTCGAGATTTTTACCAATCATTATTGGCCTCAGGACATTGTCCCCCAAACTTACAATCAAACAGAAAACTACAAAGATGACAGCCACAAGTGTAGAGGCCGTGGAAAACACATAAATGGCTGCTGGGACCAAAACAATCAGCGTAGGCAGTTGCACAGTGGCAGTAAACAAAATGCCCAAAGCCCACAGTCCCGCATAGGGCACCCCTGCAAGCAACATCCCCAGCCCACCTAGAATCGCCTGAAGCGCAGCCACTCCTATCACCCCTTGGGCAACACCACGTACCGTTTTGATGGTCAGGGTTACGAACTTCTCCCCCAAGTGTTTATCCAAACGGTTAAAAAACTTGACCGATAATTTCCTCGAGGCATCACTTTTGGGCAACAATATTCCAGCAATCACCACCGCAAAGATGAACTGGAAAAACGCGACCATTACCGACCCCACAGAATTAAGCGCCCAGTCCTTGACTGTGAGAATTTGGGGCTCAATCTGACGAAGTAGTCCTGATAAGTTTTCGGAGCCAAGACTCCAATAACGATACAATTTGGGACCAACAATTGGCCAGACCTTGATATTATCTGGGGGAGCAGGAATATCCAGCTGGCCCTCTGCCATCTGCATCGCCAGCGATTGAATCGAGCCTACTAAAGACTTTAAGAGAATAAAGGTTGGAACAATAAGACAGGCCAAAGTCAGGGAAGTCATGACAATCGTTGTCAGGGTAGTTTTCCCTCCAAACACCTTGGATACCTTCTCAAATAAGGGCATCACAGAAATAGCCAGAATTACGCCCCAGAGCATTGGAGCTAAAAATGGGGAGAGGATATAAAAGCACAACAATCCCAATGACAAGACCAGCCCTACCCGAATAGTGGTTTCCAAGGTCTTGCGAACCAGCGATTGGGTATCATTTACATCCCTTTGGGTGGCCATGCGCTATCAAGAGTTTGTCCCTCCTGTTGTATACCTAAATCAAAGCTCAATGTTCTTCCTTTTCGATGAACGCCCCACCCTTAAGCAATTAAACAATCGTTTAAGCTCTTAAATACCTAATCAAAATAAATCGACAATTCTGACTTGTTGCTTTATTTTGAGCTGGTACTTAGAACCTCAAACCTATGTACAAACAAGCCGTTGCGTTCCTATCAAAATTTCTGAGTGCGGACAAAGTCTTCAAATATGGCTTTAACCTCTCTCCTATGTACCGTCGGTCGGTTGGGAAAGTCGCCAAGCTCTCAGAAGACTTACATCATGCCACCGTCCGCATTCCACTGAATTACAAAAACAAGAATTACATGGGAGCCATGTTTGGAGGAAGCATGTTTTCAGCCACAGACCCCATCTATATGATTCAACTGATACAAATTCTTGGAAACGACTATGTGGTATGGGACAAGGCAGCCACCATCCGCTACAGACGACCAGCCTACGAAACGGTGATTGCCCACTTCATCTTTTCCAAGGAGGAAATTGATGACATCAAACACCAAGTAACCATTTCGGGCGAACTGGATATCATCAAGCACCTAAACCTCACCGACCATACGGGGAAAGTTATCTTCGCTGAACTTGAGAAAACCATGTATGTAGCCTCCAAGGAGCACTACAAGAAAAAATTGGAAGAGCGCCAAGCCAGAAACAAGACTTAACCTTTCGTCTGATAATGGTGGACATCTCGCTGCGGGAATGGAATCTCAACGTCATTCTCGCGGAAAGCGCGGTTGACCATAAAGCGCAAATCACTTTTTATGTTTTCCACTACAAACACATCGTGCACCCAGAAATAAAGGCGAAAGTCCAGCGAAGACTCTCCAAAATCCATAAAGCGAACAAACGGCTTTGTGTTTTTTGAAACTTGCCCATGTTCATGAGCACATTCCAACAATAGTTTTTTCACCAAGTCCGTATCCGAAGCATAGGCCACTCCAACAGCGATATGGAAGCGCGTATTCCAATCATTATGGCTCCAGTTGATGATTCGCTCATTAACGAACTTGGAGTTGGGGATAATCATCGTGATATCATCCCTTGTCTTGATTTTTGAAGTCCGAAGCCCAATATCAGTCACCTTGCCAACCGTGCCATCATCCAACTGGATGACATCCTTGATTTTTAGATTGCGCTCAAAGAGCAATAGAATACCAGAAACAACATCATTAAATAGCTGCTGGAGACCAAAACCAATACCAACCAACAAAGCTGTCAAACTGGCCAACAGGATAGAAATACTCACCCCGACAATCTGCAACACCAAGGTGATTGTGATCACCCAGAGGACATATTTGATAATTAGGTAAATGGATGCTCCTGTCCCATGATCCACTTTTTGGCGACGCTCCAAGCCTGTAATAAACTGCCTAATAATTCCCAGCCCCATGTTCAGCCCGAAAATCACCAAGGTCGAGATGGCCACGCTATAAAGGTTGATTTCCAGTCCTTTGATGGAAAACAGGTGATGCGTCAACACCTTGCCCAGCCCAAGCGTCTCGAAAATGAGTGAGCCCCCCAAAAACCACAGAATAAAGCGGAAGAAATTGCGAATGGACTTTTCTGTCTTGTCATCAAGCCGCAGCCGACTACCAATTCGGTGGATGCCCTTCCCCATCAACTTCTGGATGACCAGCACAACACCAAAAATGATTGCTGCGACAATCAAGTTTACGAAGTGCCCTTTCACAAACGCTATTAAAAACTTAACGGCTGAGTCCAAGTATTCATTGATATCCATAGGTAGGAGCTAATCCATTCAAACAATCGAACCCCGAACATAGAGGAAAGGGAGTTGGAAAACAATACGGCATGATTTCAATAGGTGAAAAAGCGATTAGCAACAATGTAACTACTGAGCCATTTTTTACGATAAAATGAATACGCCCTACCATTCTTGCAGCCATGAAAGCTTCCGTTCGTCTCATTCTGGTTTGCCTTATTTCCTGTCTGGGATGCGAACAATTCAGCTTCCACCCCTACACTGTTGACCCTGTCGATCACGACCTCACCCAAAAACAAACGCAACGCCTAAGCGCTATCAATAAATCTTTTGAAGATACCCTTACCATTGCCCTAATCACCGACAGCCAGCTTGCATTGGATGAGATGCAAAAAGCCGTTGACCATATTAACCAAGACCCAAGCATTGACCTTGTCTTTCATTGTGGTGACTTCACAGAGTATGGCACCACTCGAGAGTATGAATGGGGGGTTAACATTATCAAACGACTCCGTAAACCCTACTTTGTGGTTTTTGGCAACCACGATGCCCTTGGCACTGGAAAACGGCTTTACAAACAGACCTTTGGACCTTTGGATTTCACCTTCTCAGTGGCCGAACGGAAATTCATCTTCCTGAATACAAACAGTTGGGAATTTCCCGATGAGAATGTACCTGACATTGATTGGCTGGAAAGGGAGTTAGAAAATCAGGAATCCTCTAAAAAGGCGATGCTTATCTCACATGCTGGCCCTATCCACTCCGAATTTGAGCCCTCAAAAGTGGGGACTTTCCACCGTCTTCTCACCAACCCATTCGTTCAACTTTCAGCCTTTGGACATGGGCATTCATACAAATACGGTGAGCTGTATGGTAGTGGTGTGGATTACCTCCAAGTTGATGCCTTGAGTAATAATAATTATGTGAAGCTCATTCTAACAGGAGACTCAACACATATCACACAGGTTTTTTTCGATTAGATGAAATTCTGGTGGACAACGCTTTTTCTCACACTTCCCCTGTACTGCATTTGGGGACAAGAAATCCCTGAAAAAAGGGGAATTTGGCCACATTATGCCCGTGCTCAGTTTGCGGGAAACATTGGCGCAATCTCCTCAGGCATTGGCTACGCCACAAAAAAACAGCGGCTTCAGGGCGAACTATTAGTTGGCTACGTCCCCGCTTCCACCACCGATGACCATGCCTTGGGCACCATTACCCTTAAAGGAAGATACACTCCTTGGCAACTCAACACGACCAATGAAAAATGGAGTTTTTACCCCATTGCCATCGGATTGGGAGTAAGTCAAACCATTGGTAGCGATGATTACTTCACGATTATTCAAAACCGCTATCCAAACGGCTATTATTCCCTTCCAACGGGTTTTCGAACCCTCATGCTGTTTGAAACGCGCTTTGAACGCATTTGGGATAGGAAAAATTTTCATGGCGTGGGGGCTTATCTGGAAATGAACATTCCAGATTTTTACTTGATCAACTACATACGCTCCCCCGAAGCAATTCCATTTGGAGACATATTCTTTTTTGGATGTGGCATCCAATGGACCTTTTGGACAAAAAAATAGGCTGCCCAAAACTGGACAGCCTAAGCGAAAGTGAAATACTTTATCAGAGTCAAGTGCTAATCACTGCCCTTGCTTGGTGTAATACACTTTTAAGCGCATTGCCATGTTGCCATGTTGGTTGGTGTCCGCATCGAACAACACCGAACGGTTCACCGTGGTGGTATTGGCATTTGGCGCAATAAACCATGATCCTTCAACGGAACCCTGCCCTGTCACCAACTGCTGGAAATAGCGCGTCAATGGGAATTTATACGCCAAGGTATCGGAATCAAATCCAAACAACTCGCTTCCTCCCAAATAGACATTATCATTACGGATATAGGACAAGGCTGTGCCTTCCTTAATAATCTGGTTGTCACCTCCAATTCGATACATGATCAAGCTCCTAACAGGGAAATCATTAACCATTGTATCCGTGGTCGATGGATCAACATAAGCCACCAATTCGGCACGGTTAATCACCACGCCCTCCAAGGAATCAAGAATTGATTGGAGATTAGTAACACTCACCTTGGTGCCAATTCCAGAACCAGCCTGCATATAAGCCAAGCCCGTAGAAGCAAGGACATCTCCAGAACCATTTAGTGACGAAAGTGCGGCTGAGCTTGAACGATCAGTAATGATATTAGTTTGTCGCGCTCCAGCTGTACTGGTTTGCAATTCAAATGTGGTCGTATCCCCCTCATCATTGCGGTAGTCCAATTCCAAAGTGATGCGGTAACTAGTGCTCAACTGACTGTTAAAACCAAAGACATGTCCGTCTGCCCCATCGGCAGCACGAAGCATCAATCCCTTAAATGTGGTCAAGAAGGTCTCTTGAGTATTGCCATTTGCAGCCGCGAGAATCTCATTGCCCAAGGCGTTGTCCAATTCAAGAACGTACTCCTCGGTAGAAGGCATAAATTCCGAAGGGGAAGAAACCACATAGTTGGTTCCATCTGTGGCTAACACATCATCCACAGTATAAATGGTAGAATCTCCAAAGTCCTCCGTCATGCGCTCCACCTCCAAAGCCATAGCCTTGGTGGTATCGCCATACACGCGCAAGTAACCTGAGCCTTGATCTACCAAAAACCTCAAACGGATGGTATCACACACAGGATTCGTCCCCAAATCTGGGGATGCAGTTACCAGTCTTGGTTGGAAAAAGGCTTTCGCCTCCACACGACCAAAAATAGGATCCACATACGCTCCCGCTTGCACCACATTGCTCGAAAGCAAGGTATTCTCAACGCCTTCTGGATAAGAGACCACCTCAACCTGTTGTTTCAAAAAATCCGTCAACAACACGGTGGAAACCTCAAGATCAAAGCTGTCCACCAAGGTAGCGTTCAGCAAATCATCCTGTGGCAATAAATCTAACCCAATGTCCGAGTCGCTTTCGCAAGAGAAAACAAAAATGGCTGATAAAACTATCAGCCATTTTTTGGGAAAAGTATTTTTCATGGTAATGAATCAAGTACAGCGTTAAAAGCATTGAGCTTCAGCACACTGCACGTTGTACCTTTATGATTACTTCTCAGCAAGTCCTTTATACATCTCAAAGTAAGTATCCAACAATTCGTCGGATGCTTCCATGGAAGTATTCTCAATCTTCTTACCCTCCGATTCCAAGTTTGCCTTCAAATCAGCATCAAGCTCGCTGTTGGCATCCAAGATAATATCAGAATAGGAAGCTCCCAACTTCACGAAGCTGGAATAGTCTGGATTTTCCAAGTCAGCCAACACAGAGTCCTCGATGGCCGACAACCTTGCACGCTCCACCAAGCTATCTTCGAACTTGTGCTCGAAGTTGTTGCCGTAAAGGGAGAACACACACTTGGTGTTTTCGAACAATGGATCGTCCTTATAAGCTGTCTTGATGTAAAGAGGAATCAAGCTGGTCATCCAGTCATTACAGTGAATGATGTCTGGTCCCCAACCCAACTTCTTCACTGTCTCCAACACACCCTTACAGAAGAACACCGCACGCTCGTCATTGTCCGCAAAGAATTTCTCTTCCTTGTCGGTGAACACAGCCTTGCGATGGAAATAATCATCATTGTCGATAAAATAGACTTGCAATTTGGCATTCGGAATGGAAGCCACCTTGATGGTCAATGGCTTCTGCTCTTCGCCAACGGCAATATTGATTCCCGAAAGACGAACCACTTCGTGCAAACGGTTCTTACGCTCGTTAATCAAACCAAAACGAGGAACGAGAATACGAATCTCCAAACCTCTCTCCTGCATAGCCTGAGGCAATTTCCGAACAAAGTCGGCAACCTGTGAGACCTTAAGGAACGGCTTGATTTCACTCGCAACGTAGAGCAATCGCAATTTATCAGACATATTCGATTATATAAATGATGGGGAACTGGGATTTGCAAATTTCGCCTTTTTTTAGCTTAAAATCAAATCCTTACACAAGAGGGCCCTAAGCAAAAGAAAACTAACAACCTGAACACGTTGGCTTAACGTACCAGCTCTACCCAGCCCTTAAAGGCAGTACAGCCTTCTCCTTCACCTTTTAACTCATAGAAATAGGTTCCAGCAGCTAAACCATCGGCTTTCCAGTCATTGGCATAATCCTCAGCGAAATAGACCAACTTGCCATAGCGATTATACACGGAAAGCTCCCATGGGCGGCTTTCAATGCCATCAATGACAAAGGCGTCATTCACTTGGTCACCATTTGGAGAGAACACATTGTAAGGCTGAACCTCAGCATAATCCACTGAAATTTCATCCTTTGCCTCTCCGCAGATCTTTTTTCCATCGGTAGTAACAGCTACCACTTGGTATGTGCCCTTAGCGCTAACCACTTCCGAATAAGAATCGTTCCCAGAGTTCCATTCATAGCTGGAATAGCCTTTCGGCAACAGCAATTCCATAGTTTGACCAGCGCAAAGCACCGTATCATTTCCAAGCTCTACTCGTGGCAAAGGCACGCCTGTGATCGCAACCGTATCGCTTTGCGAACATCCAGCCTCATTCTGAACATAAACTGAATACTCCCCTTCCTCCTTCACTAACAGCGAAGCCGTGGAATCGCCTGTATTCCACACATAAGTCAAGGTTGTATCATCCAAAGTCTCTAAAAGCGTGGAATCATTTTCACAGAGCAAAAAGTCTTCACCCAAATCAAATTCAGCGGGTTTTGGATAAAATTTCACCTCCGAGGCTGCATAGAGCGTATCACATCCAGCCAAAGCCACTTTCACTGAATAATCACCAGATTCCGTCACCAAAATAGATGATTCTGAAGAGCCAGTACTCCACTCATAAAAACTCTTTCCGTAGCCTGCATCCAAATAAAGGGAATCACCTTCGCAGCCTGTCACATAAGGAGGCAATTCAAGCGAGGCAAAGTTGGAGAAATAGCCAAAACGGCTGCCCAGTCGCTTTCCGTCATCGAATAGCACCAAACCCAAGTGAAACTCGCTTTTCACATTATCAATAAAAACCTGCTCGTCGCCTCCAACTGGGAAATCAAGTGTGGCATACAACCACTCCCCATTTGAACCTGCCACAGGCTCAAAGTCTTCACCATTGATGATATCGAATCGCCCATTGAAGTAAAAGCAACATTCAGAACCCGAACGCACCAATAATCGAAGCTCATACGGCTCCCGTTTATCTCGTGTAAAAGCAACAGCTTTGGAACCTGTACATGGTGCAGGAGGCAGAATTGCACCGCCTAATTCCTTCGTCTTTCCTGAGCCCACATAGGTCACCTGAAAAACATAAATCGGCTTATCAGCAACCACTTGCATTGCCTGATAGGCATCATAAAAAACAGTTTGCCCCTGATTGGCGACTACCGTATCCCCTCCTCCAAAAATGATTTCTGTATTGTCTTCGACAGGAAGAACAAACACTTCACCTTCTCCTACCACATACTCCTCACCCAACAAGCGTACAGGAATCAACTGGTCGCCCACTAAATCATAGGAAGTGCTACTACCAACAGAATCATCGCTGATAGAAACAGCCACGGGTTTATCCGACTCAATTTTAGTCCCCGAGGGATGGCCTTCAGCCGATTTCTCCAAGGACTGTCCAGTATAAACCTCTCCCTTATTTAAAGTCACTTGATAAGGAACTCCCGCAGGATGACCGTCCAAGGCCTTTGAGGGTGTAATGGTTAATGTCGTATTGTCCTCAGTCGCCACCACCGTAAACCACGCCCAAGCACCATAAAGCGGCCCCCAATCCGTGACAGCGATGTTATCATACTTGTTTTGGAAAGGCAGGAAAAATGTATTGCCCAAAGCGTTTTGCCCCTTCAGGGCATAAATCTCAGAGTTCACAGTACCATACGGCCCTGTACCTTTCACCTCGTAATAGGCTGAAATCTCCGCTGTGGAACTGATTTTCAATCCAGATGGCACTACGGCATTAGCCTCGCCATTTTCAATGATGTCAATCCACGGCGTTAGGTCAATGGTTCCAAAAGAAAAATCCTTCAGAGAAATCTTCAAAGGTATAAATGACGGATTAGCTGGCTGGGAAACAACCACATCCGCATAACGATCAAAAGTGGAAAAATGCAAGAGAATCGGCCTATCAGCATGCCCTGATGTTACTTCTGGTGCAGCAAACCAAAACTCACAGTCGATTTGGGCCTGAAGGAACAGTGGAAAAATCAGCAGAAATAAGAATAGAACTTTCTTCACAGGAACGGATGTAAGCATTCCCTAAAGATAAGTGTTTTACAAGTATTTGAATTCCTACCTTCTGTGAATCAAGACATAGAATCGACCAAACCCCAGTTTTTAAGGATAAACCAAATTTCTAAACCACTCATCGATGCCTCAACACCGAATGAAAAACAAGCAATGGCAGAAGGAAAAAGAAGGATCCAATCCCCATGGCCACAACAAGCGCCAATGATGCATGGACAATCCAACTTTTTAGATCCTCTGAGGCAATCACATTATACCCTGTAATGGCCAAGGATATATAAACCAAGATGCTTGGGAACACTCCCAAGCCCCAAAAAATCACGTGGCGGAATTCAGAAAGAAGCCTAATCTTTCTGACCACAATCCCCAGTAGAATCACCCATACGATGGGGGCTACAAACAACAACAAAGGAGCAAAAGCGAATATACCCATGACTGAAAGGGAAATGGGATTGACATAACATTTTGGCTGAACTCACTTATTGAGTCGACCTATTGCTATGAAAACGCTGATGACCTTCTAAGATTGCTAAAATTACATCTGAGAAATAAACCCAAAAAGCGAAAATAGCCCTGACAGGTTTTGGAAACCAATCAGGGCTATTTTCGCTTTTTAATTTATCCACCTCACTTCAACGCCCCCCAAAGCACCTCAACAGGGTGCAAGGCTTGGCGCTGGGTGCCGTCCTTGATTTGATGGCGGCAAGAAGTTCCCGTAGCGGCAATAATCGTATCCTCTGAAGCAGAACGAACAGCTGGGAAAACCACCAACTCTCCAATCTGCATGGAAACCTCATAGTTCTTGGCCTCATAGCCGAAGGAACCAGACATGCCACAACATCCAGAATTAATCACTTCCACCTCATAATTCGCTGGCAAGGCCATCAAATCACGGGAATCGTTCACCGAAGACAAGGCCTTCTGGTGACAGTGGCCATGCAACTTGATTTTCTTCGGCTCCTGCGTGAAGTCCTCAGCTGTGATGTTTCCTGCCTTGATTTCTTGCGCCAAGAACTCGTCAATCAACAAGGCATTCTTGGATAATTCCTCAGCGGAAGCCTTGTCTTCCACAAGTTTTGGATACTCGTCACGGAAGGAAAGAATCGCCGAAGGCTCCACACCAATCAAAGGCGTATCAGCAGAAACCTTATCCTTCAACATCGCCACGTTCTTCTCAGCAATTTCCTTGGCATAGCGCAAGAAACCTTTGGACATGGCTGGTCGGCCACTCTCCTCGTGCTTCGGCATTTCTACCTCATAACCCAATTTGAGCAACAACTTGATGGCAATCATACCGATCGGCACATCATTATAGTTCATCACCTCATCGGCAAAGAACATAACCTTGCCACGGCTGGTAGCGCCACGCTCCAAGCGGTCAGCGTTTTTCTTGAACCAATCACGCAAGGTTTCTTTATGCAACAATGGCAACTCACGCTTTGGGTGAATATTCATCACCTGCTTGATGATGCTATTCACCACAGGCATTTTTGCCCCGAGGTTGAACGCCCAAGGAATTTTGGAGAAAATCTTGTTCGTCTCCGCCACCTTGGCAATCATCTTATCCGATAGGCGAGCGCCGTTAGCGTCATTGTAGTGTTGTAAGAATTCGGACTTCATCGCAGCCACATCCACATTGGACGGACAATCCGACTTACAACCTTTACATCCCAAACAGAGGGACATCACATCCTTCAGCTCCTCATTGTCAAACTTGTTCGCTTTGGTGGAATTGGTCAATACCTCACGCAACAGGTTTGCACGTCCACGCGTGGTGTGTTGCTCATCCTTGGTGGCCATGTAGCTCGGACACATCGTTCCGCCAGAAATATGCGTACGACGGCAAACGCCAGTTCCGTTACATTTCTCGGCCATGCGAAGAATACCGTCCGTCTCAGAGAAATCAAGCACGGTTTCCACCTCTGGGGTGACCATGTCCGCCTCGTAGCGCAGGAACTCATTCATCGGTGGCGCATCAACAACCTTCCCTGGGTTGAAGATATTCCACGGATCCCACGCCTTCTTGACAGATTTCACCAAGGCGTAGTTACGCTCGCCAATCATTTTTTCAACGAATGGCGCACGCACCCGACCGTCACCATGCTCTGAGGACATGGAACCTTGATATTGCTTAACAAGCGTTGCAACGTCGTCGGTAATCTTGAAAAACAGCTCGCGATCCTCTGATTTTTTCAAATCTAGGATAGGGCGCAAGTGAATGGTACCATCACCGGCATGGGCGTAATAAATACTCTGTTTTCCATAACCTTCCATGATTTTATCGAATCCATCGATGAAATCTGGCAAGTCATCCGTATCCACACAGGTGTCTTCGATACAAGCAACACCCTTTGGATCACCTGGAATATTGGCCAAAAGGCCTAAACCTGCCTTACGCAAGTCCCATACTTTCTTTGTTTCCGCCCCCCAAATCACAGGGAAAGCGTAACCGAGCCCCTTTTCCTTACATTCGGAAACTACCTTTTCAATCAAGGCCTCAATCTCCTCCTTGGTGTCGCGCTCCCACTCCACACAAAGGACACCAGCAGGATCACCCTCCACAAAGAAGCGGTTGGCGTTCTGCTCGCGGTTGCCTTTCGTGCAATCCAAAATCACCTTGTCCATCAACTCAGAGGCACCAGGATTTTGTTTCAAGGCAACAATGTTCGCTTTGAGCGACTTATTAATACTTTCAGAATGGATGGCCAATACCGCCTTCTCTTTCGGAGGCAAGTCCACCAAATTGATTTTTATCTCGGTTGTAAAGGCCAAAGTTCCTTCGGAGCCCGCCAACAACTTACAGAAGTTGAAATGCTCTTTGCCTTCGGTAAACGGCTCGCTCTCCAATAACACGTCGATTGCGTAACCTGTATTACGACGATTAATGGAAGGTTTTGGAAACTCTTTACGAATCTCAGCCGTGTTCTCCTCATCATTGAGCATCTCACGGAAGTGACGATAGATTTGGTTCTCCAAGGTCTCGCCCTCACACTTGTCTGCAAACTCCTCCTTGGAAATTTCCTTGAAAAGCACCTCAGAACCATCGGCCAGCAAGGTGTTCAACTCCAACAGGTGATCCCTTGTCGTGCCGTAAATCACGGAATGGGACCCACAGGAGTTGTTGCCCACCATACCGCCAATCATGCATCGGTTAGAGGTCGAAGTCTCTGGCGCAAAAAATAATCCGTACGGCTTCAGGTATTTGTTCAGGTCATCACGAATCACCCCAGGTTGCACGCGCACCCACTTTTCTTCCTTATTCACCTCGAGGACATTGGTCATGTAACGCGATACATCGACCACAATGCCAGAACCCACTACTTGCCCAGCCAATGAGGTTCCTGCCGTCCGTGGAATCAGCGAGGTGCCAGTCTCACGGGCAAACGCAATTAACTTCTTAATGTCTTCCTCATGACGAGGACGAGCAACCGCCAAGGGCATCTCACGATAGACCGACGCATCTGTCGCATAGAGGGTCCGCTGGAAATGGTCCGTATAGAAATCCCCCTCCAAGGAGGCTTTCAATTCATTGAGTTTGGCAAGCATAAGGTGTGTTCAGTGTTTTCACACGAAGTAAAGATTAACGCAAAGATACGTAGAACACCACAAAGGGTGTCCAATGTTAAATATTTGGGATTACTGCCTGAAAATCTGACATTTACTTTTTTATTGCCTAACTTATATTTTATTACGTACCAATAAACTGTAACTGACGTAAGAGAAGTTTTGATTTTCTTGCATCCCAAGCATTTCCCATCCCGTATATGGTTAATGACGGCACATATTTCGCATTTCGACAAATAGATTACTCATTTACAAGAGTTTTCGTATATTCGTTGAGTGTTTACTTTTCCGCACGTCAGTTCCACTTTAAAACAATTTTTTAGGAGCGATGTCCAAATTAAAGAACTTGATAAATCAGCTCTCGGACAACGAGCTGAAGTCCATACATAAGTCACTTCTTGAAAGTGACGCCAAAAAATCTGCTGAACTTCTCAAGCATTTTCGGGAGAACTCATTGAACGATGACGAAATCAAGCGCATCATCAATGTGAACAACAACGCCTTTTACACACTGCGTTCCCGCTTGAATGAGAAAATTGAGAGTTTTTTCCTTCAGCAAATGGAGAGCCCACGAACCACACTGCTCAAGCAGGTGGCCAGTGTAAATGAAATTGTCCTTTCTAAGAAAAAGACGATTGCCATCGCCACGCTCAAAAAGTTGGAGAAAGAATTGGCCAATTATGACCTTTCCAACGAATTGACCTTGGTGTATAAGGCGCTGAAAAAACTCAAGCAACACAGCCCAGACTACTACGAGTACTCACAGCTCTACAACCGACACGTCGCCTATATGTTGGCCGTGGACAAGGTTGAGGATATGCTGGCGACCTACTTCGCAAAGTTTGGCAACCAATGGATGCTCAACGACGAGTCTGAAAAAATGAGCCTTTCGCTCATCAAGGACGAGTTGGACAGCACCCGAAATCTCTACAAGTCACACCGCCTCACCATCTACTACAACTGCTGTGCGATTTTCCACAGGCTGTTCGTAGAGCCTTTTGAGGACCAAGAGGAAGCCAAAACGTATTTCGAAACCACCTTCAACGAAATCAAGGAGATTTTCGAAACCTACAGCTTGGACACCATTTACCACAACCTCCAGTACGTGTTCCGCTACTTGGAAATGCTGTACCATTACAAAATGGGCAACTTCAGCAAGGTGGATAAATGCATCGATGACTTGAACCCAGTTTCGAACCTATTGATTTCAAACTACTCTCTATACACGGCTCCAGCATCCTTCCTTCGGGTAAAACTGGAACGCTACCTCGCTTTGGGATTGAAAGAGGAATTGGCCGAAGAAAACGAAAAGTTCTTCGACGAATTGGACATCGACCCGAACGATATTCCAAACTACACTTCTTACATGGGGTTCCGCGGTTTGGCCTGTCACTACAGCGGTAGATATGAGGAAGGCATCAAGTGGCTAGAAGAGTTGTTGGAGGTACACAACCTCAAGGGTCAAAACCAGACCCAAATCGATATCAAGCTGCTTTTATCCTTCATGTACTTGAAAATGGGCAACGAGAAGGAAACAATTTCCCTCATCAATAACGTCCAGCGCCAAATCCGATTATTGGACAAGGACAACTGCCCGCATTCGTACCTCTTCATGAAGGTTATCAAAGCGGCTATCGCCGATTTGACACCAGACAAAAAAGAACGTAAACTGGCCAACTACATCAGCAAATTTGCTGAGCAAGAGCGTCCATTCTGCTCTCCATTGAAAAACCTACGTGTAGAAATGGAAGACTTTGCCATTGTGATGGCAGTTTCGTAAGCACGATACAAAACCAGAAAAGCCCCTCTTAGTGAAAATTAAGAGGGGCTTTTCTATGTTTATGGAACAACATCAAATCACATGATGTGCTGCCAAAATCTCTTCTATTTCTCTGTCAAGCGGACTTTTTAACCATTTTTCGGAAATCCCTTCCAAGCGCATCACCTCATCCATCACCTCACGTTGCTTCTGCCCCATTTTCAAGGCATAGCTGTACGGCAACTGAGAAAAGGTGACCATGGAATACAAGGGCATCCATTTGGCGGGGTACAATTCAGACAATCGCTGCTCAATGCGCTTTCTCAACAAAAAGCCTTGGTCGGCAACACGATCACGCATTTCAATAAAGTTGTTCAAGGTCAACTCAGCAATAGCGTCTGCATCTGGTTTTCGGCTTCGTTGGTAAGCATCCAAGATTCCTTCCCAATCATCGCCATACTGATACATTAAGCTGTGGAGAACGGAACAATCCTCAAAGCCAGCGTTCATTCCTTGTCCGTAAAATGGGACAATCCCGTGTGCTGCATCACCGATTAGCGCCACATTTCCGTGGACCCATGGATAACACTTCACTGTTCCCAATTTTGAAACGGGATTAGAAAAATACTCCTCCAACAAATTCGGCATCAAGCCCAACACATCAGGAAAGGTCTCCTCAAAAAAGGCTTTCACCTTAGCCTCATCATTTAATGCCTCAAATGAATTCTCCCCTTCATCTGGAAGAAATAAAGTAGCGGTAAATGACCCATCCAAATTTGGCAGGGCAATCAACATAAAGCTGCCCCTTGGCCAAATATGTAAGCCATCATTGGCCATACGCCAGCCTCCTCCATCAGCTGGAAGAATGCAAAGCTCCTTGTAGCTGTGCCCCAACGGAACAATTCTATCCTCAAAAGCCTCTACGTGCTGTCTGACCTTGGAATTCGCCCCATCGGCTGCGAACAGCACATCATAATCCACTAAACGCTCTTCATTGGAGGCATTATCCAACACCTTCATCTGGCCTTCTTGAACCACCTCCTGAAACTCATGCTCAAAGTGAAAAGTTACTTCCTTTGAAGCCGTCTCTACCAAGAGGTTGTTTAGTGCCGAACGAGACACGGAATAAATCGCCTGTTTTTCCTGCCCATAAGACTGAAACGTGCAGTTCCCTTCCTTGTCATGCATGATTCTCCCACGCATCGGCAGGGCAATTTCCTTCACCTCCTCCTCCAAACCAACTGTTCTCAAGGCTTTCCAGCCACGTTCGCTGATCGCCAAGTTGATGGATCGCGCACTTTGGTTCGGACAAGAGCGCAAATCAGGGCGCTTCTCATACACTGAAACCTGATGTCCCTTTTTAGAAAGAAAAAGAGAGAGCAGGGAGCCTACAAGACCTCCTCCTGCAATGGCAATGCTATTCATGCTAATATGTCTTGAAGCACTTTAGAAAAACGATACACCTCCTCAAAAGTGTTGTACAACGATGCTGGCGCCACACGCAAAAGACCATCCTTCTCTCCATATCGTCGCCAATCGACGATAATTCCTTCCTTCCGGAAACGCTCAACCATTTCTGGCCCACTGCCCGGAATCAGCAAGGAAAGCTGGCTACCACGTTGCCCCTCATCATTTGGTGTAACGATTTCTAATTGCTCACGGTTGTTCTTCAAAAGGAGATACTCCAAGTATCCGGTCAACAACTTACTCTTATTTGCCAAAGCCTCCATCCCTGCCTCATCAAACAAATCCAAGGACGCATGGAAGGCTGCCATTGCAAATACGGGCGCATTGCTCAACTGCCATGCCTCTGCCGAGTTGAAAGGATTAAAGGTGGAATGCATCGCAAAGCGCTCCTCCTCCTTGACACCCCACCATCCATGAAAACGGGTAATGTTGCCATCGGTCAGATGCCGCTGGTGCACAAATGCACCTCCAACACTTCCAGGCCCTGAATTCAAATATTTATACGAGCAGAACACCCCAAAATCAGGTCCCCACTCATGCATTTTCAAGATGACATTCCCTGCCGCATGGGCCAAGTCAAAACCTACCTTCGCACCAACCTCATGGCCTTTCTTGGTAATCGTTGGCACATCATACAACTGACCAGTAAGGTAGTTCACACCTCCAACCATCACCAACGCCAGCTCATCCCCCAACTCATCAATGGTTGCCAGAATATCTTCGGTGCGCAACAGCCTCTCCCCTTCTCTCGGCTTCAACTCCACAACCGCCTCCTCAGGATTAAATCCATGAAACTGCGCCTGGGACTGCACAGCGTACAAATCAGAAGGAAAAGCCCCCTCCTCAATCAATATTTTATAGCGGGATGCCGTCGGGCGATAAAAGGACACCAACAGAAGATGCAAGTTCACCGTAAGGCTGTTCATTACAATCACCTCCTCCTCCTTGGCACCCAAAAGACGAGCCACAGGCGGTAGCAAGTGTTTATGATAGGAGAACCAGCTTTTGTCTCCACGGAAATGACCATCAACACCCAGTTCAGCCCAGCTGTCCAATTCCTCATTGATATTGAACCGCACATTGATGGGTTGCAAGCCCAATGAATGCCCACATAAATAAGTGGACGGCTTTCCATCAACAGTGGGAAAAAGAAAGGCTTTGCGGAAACGGCGAAGGGAATCCTCCGCATCCATTTTTTGGGCAAAGGCGAGTGAGTCCTCGTAAGTGTGCATGGTGCGAATTCTGATGTAGGCACCACGAAGTTAACCAATTCGGGGATGGTGTGTAATTACACCTGAAAAATGCACACTATGGTGTTCCCCAAGACATAAAAAAACCGCCTTGAAAACTAATCCAAGGCGGTTTCTTGTGGAGAATGCCGGAGTCGAACCGGCGACCTCTTGCATGCCATGCAAGCGCTCTAGCCAGCTGAGCTAATCCCCCATAGCTGTAAAGCATTGCAAAAGTACGGCGATTTACGTTGAACGCAAATATTCCTGTGCCTTTTTTTCGCAAAAAAGCAGAACATCCTGTACATCAGTGAACTTTGTCCTGGGATTGATTAAGCACATCCTCAACACCACCTGATTCCAAAGCAACGTAGTCACCAAAATAGCCTGCTTGGAGCGTGTCATTTCATCCGAAATAAATTGGTTCATGGCATTCAGTTTTTCGGAATCAAGACCTCCCGGGTTATAACGGAAACAAATGACCGCCAAACTTGCCTTAGACATCACTTCCCACCCGGAACGATCCTCCAACCATTTTTGAACCTCATCAGCCAAATCAAAAGCGCGTTTCACCGCCTCACGGAAAGAGGCCAAACCGAAAGTCTTGATAGACATATAAAATTTAAGCGCACGAAAACTTCGGGTGAGCTGAATCCCATAATCAAAGAAGTTAATCTCCTCCAGACTCCCCTTCATATCACGAAGATACTCGGGGTGCTCACTGAAAGTGCTGAACAGCGAATCCTGATTTCGCACCAATAGGCAACCAATTTCATAAGGCTGAAAAAACCACTTATGGGGGTCCACAGTAATAGAATCCGCTTTTTCAATCCCAATCAAACGCTCTTTACCGCACTTACACAGCATTGCCGCACCACCATATGCGGCATCCACATGAAACCAAACCTTTTCTTTTTGGCAGATTTTAGCCACCTCATCCAGCGGATCAACGGCGCCAGAATTGGTTGTTCCTGCAGTTGCCAACACACATATCGGATGCAGCCCATGCCGCTTATCCTCCTCAATCATACTGCTGAGTTCAGACAAGTCCACAGCAAAATTTTCATCCACTGAGACTAATCTCACCTGGGCCTTTTTGAAACCCAACACCCTCATCGCCCGTAAATTTGATGAGTGCGCTTGATGGGACATATAGACCATTGCTTTTGAAAAGTCTTCCCCGCACTTCAAATGCCTTGCAGCAGTCAAGGCCATCAAGTTTGCCATCGAACCACCGCTGGTGAACAATCCTCCCCCTTCCTGAACGGGAAACCCGAATAGCTTCAACATCCAGTTGATGGTGACGATTTCAATCTCGGAAGAACCTGGCGACAAAAACCAGCCTCCCGAAAACACATTGAAACCGGTGGCTAAGGTATCTGCCATCACACTGACGAAGTTGCTAGGGCTGGGAACAAACGAAAAACTCTTTGGATGTGTTAGCAGATCACTATTCTTCAATACCCGCTCCAGCACGAAATCCAGAACTTTCTCTGGATCTGTGCCCTCTTCGGGCGCCTCCTCGGCCAACAAACGATCCATTTCTTTTCGGGTTGCCGAGGAAATAGGTCGTGTTCGAGGCAGACGCACAAAGTGCCCCACGAGCTCATCGACAATTCGATAGCCGTATTGCCTCATCTCTTCTTCCGATAAATTTAAAAGAGGATTGATGTTTCGTGCCATAAGGTGTGTTACAGACGTCCTTTTCTTGTCTAACCTTAACAACGAAAAAAAATCAAAAACAAAGGCGGAGAAGGTCTTTCGCCTCACTTATGGCAAAATCATTGAACAATTAATTAACATGAAAGAGAATCAGCCATTAAACCAAGATCAACTGGCCACCAAAAGGACCATGATGGCCAATGACCGAACCTTGCTCTCCTACATCAGGACGGCCTTGGTGGTAATTGGCCCCGGCATAACCATACTGAAATTATTTCCGCAAGATCCATCACTTCGGATGATTGGACTTATTTGTATTCCTATTTCTGCCTTCATTGTCATGGCAGGACTTATCAGTCACAGAAACACCAAAAAACTGCTGGACCCTAAAAACGAAAACTTGGTTCAGCTACCGACAAACGCCAACCCTGCAGAGCTTTCTTCCGTCCAAAAAGAGATGGAACCAGTGAGAGCCAATGGAGGAAATTAACTCGGCGCGTGATAAGCTTGCAACGGAACGGACACACCTTGCCAACGACCGTACTTTATTAGCCTACATCAGGACGGCCCTAGTACTGCTAGGGCCTGGAATTACATTGATCAAACTTTTTCCCGACGACCTCATGATGATCATCGTCGGGAGCTTATGTATTCCAAGCGCCCTCATTTTTGTGTTCCTTGGCTTTAACAGCCATCGAAATATGCGCAGAAAAATCCAGCGCCAGATTTTCATAGACATCGAAGAAAAAGAAAAGACCCCGCCAGAGCAGGGTCTAAATTCTTCGAATCGGGATAATCAAGCCTGAAACAGCCGTTTGTCCGCCACAAAAGGCCCAAAGGGCAACACGGAAGCCACCAAGGCTAAAAACACCTTTCGTTTCTCCCATTTCTGTTCATTGGCCACAATTAACACCATGGCGCAATACACTACGAACAATACGCCGTGGGCCATGCCCATCACCTTGTTGAAGGCAGGCATTTCCCAATAATATTTCAGGGGCATTCCCACGCCCAAAAGGAGCAGGAAACTGAGGCCTTCCAAAAAGCCGACAATGCGTAGGCGGTTGAGGTTCTTTTCCATAATTCTTTTATCAGTAGCAAGTAGCAAGTAGCAAGTAGCAAGTAGCAAGTAGCAAGTAGCAAGTAGCAAGTAGCAAGATACGATATGGTCTTGTGTCTTGATACCTGCTACCAATTATTACCGATGCTCCAAATACTTCTCCCAGCGCTCCATGCCTTCCACAAAATCCTCCGGAAGCTCGGACTCAAAGCGCATTTCTTCACCCGTCTTCGGATGCACAAAACCTAGGGTCTTCGCGTGAAGTGCCTGACGTGGCAATGCACTAAAGGTATTTTGAACAAACTGCCTGTATTTGGTAAAGGTCTCCCCCGCCAAAATGCGGTCACCGCCATACGTGGCATCATTGAACAACGGATGCCCCAAATGCTTCATGTGCGCACGAATCTGGTGCGTTCGCCCCGTTTCCAAACGACACTCAATAAGCGTCACATAATGAAGGCGCTTCAACACCTTGTAATGCGTTACGGCGTGTTTACCGAATTCCCCGTCAGGGAAAACGCTCATCACACGGCGATCCTTCAAGCTACGGCCAACGTTACCGATAATGGTCCCCTCATCCTCCTGAGGCATACGCCACACCAAAGCCTGATAAGTACGCTCCACGGTATGGTCAAAAAACTGTTTGGCCAAATGCGTCATTGCCTCCTCAGTCTTGGCAATTACCAAAAGCCCAGAGGTGTCTTTGTCAATGCGATGCACCAATCCCGGCCGAATCTCCCCATTGCGGGAAGTCGGCAAGTTTTTCAAGTGATACACCAAGGCATTCACCAAAGTACCCGTCCAGTTGGAGTGCGCTGGGTGGACTACCATACCCGCAGGCTTGTTGATCACCATCACCTCATCATCCTCATAGACAATGTTCAAAGGAATATCCTCGGGAATAATTTCCGTCTCCCTGCGAGGCTCCGGCAAAGCAACAACAATCTCATCTCCCGGACGAATCTTGTAATTTGGCTTCACCGCCTCTCCTGACACCTTCACAAAACCGTCCTTAATGGCCGATTGCACCTTGCTTCGGCTTACGTTCGGCAAGCGGTCAATCAAGAACTTGTCAAGGCGCATTAATGTTTGGTTGGCATCGATGGAGATGGCATGATGCTCATAAAGCTCCTGTCCCTCCAAGTCTTCCTCTTCATATTGCATAACTGAGTCTTTAATTTCGTGCGGGAGTTGTTGTGAGATTTAATGGGTGAGAAAATGCTGATGATAAACGGACCACAGAGCTCTAAACTTCAATCAGCCTCCTTTTCTCCCTTCCTCTGTGTACGCTGTGGTTATTGACTAACAACCATCGTATTTCTTACCTCTCAATTCTCATCTATCCGAAACACAAATTTCCCTAATAATGTTCTTCTCCGAAAATCACGCTCCAACGCCACTTGAGGCCATTATTGACGAGCACACCACCAAAGCCAAGGTCAAGCTCTTCGTCAAAAGGGATGATTTGATTCACCCTTCGGTCTCTGGAAATAAGTTTCGGAAGCTCAAATTTAACTTGTTGGAAGCTAAAAAGTTGGGAAAGGACACATTACTCACTTTTGGAGGTGCATTTTCTAACCATATCCACGCCACGGCATCGGCCGGAAAACTCATGGGCTTCAAGACCATCGGCATCATTCGTGGCGAAGAACATCTCCCGCTCAACCCTACCTTGGCCTATGCCACCGAGCAGGGTATGCAACTGCATTATATCGACAGAACAAGCTATCGACAAAAAGCGGAGCCCGCCTTTATTGAACAGCTCAAAGCGCAGTTTGGGGATTTTTATCTGATACCTGAAGGTGGCACCAATGCCCTCGCCCTAAAAGGTGTGGCTGAACTCCCTGCCGAAATCGACATTCCACACGACTACATTTGTTGCGCTACAGGAACAGGTGGAACCACGGCAGGCATCATTTCCACAGCAAAAGCCACCGTACTGGGCTTCTCGGCACTCAAAGGGAATTTTCTCCAGAAGGATGTGCAAAAGCTATTGGGCAGGCCCTACCCCAATTGGGCTATGGTCAACGATTACCACTTTGGTGGTTACGCCAAGAAAAAGCCCGAGCTTGAGGAATTTATTGATTGGTTCAATACCACCCACAACATCCCATTGGAATGGATTTACACGGGAAAGATGATGTTCGGGGTGTATGATTTGATGAAAAAGGAATTTTTTAGGGAAGGGAGTAACATTGTGGCGGTTCACACAGGGGGACTGCAGGCAGTAGGGAAAAAGGTCTGAACCATGATTTGAAGGAGTAGGATGATTGATAGGATGCTCACAATAGTCTGAACCGCTATTGGCATCCCGACCATCCAAAAATCCTTTCCATCAAGGTTCTGCCCCCATTACACATGTAAATCCCATGTACTTCTGGAAAAATTTGAGAAAATGCTCTTTTCATTATTTTAAAACTCAAAGCCACTGGCCCTTCCACTTATCCCTTCCTTTCTAATTAGATAAAGATTAGATGAGTTTTCAACATTTTTTGAGGAACCGATTAACAAGGCATTTTCTAAGATGTTTTTCGGGAGGCTCCCAAACTTCTCATATTCCTCAACGACTTGCCTACTAGGGATTGCAAATCGTCCAGCACTTGCCTCACTAAAACCAAGACGCTGATTATACCATGCGACAAATTGTTTAGCCAATTGAATTGATGGGACTTGACAGGCTTTATGTTCTAAATCAGGTAATACTTTATGCTCCCCATTTTTCAAACTAATTCCATCCACAGAGACCCCTATTGCTGATTCAGGAATGCACAAAACAACTCATTTGATATTGGCTCTTTAGACACCAACAACATTCCACAGGGAGCACAGCCCATTAGGTTTGGAATACAACAATTGAATGTATCCAAATCTAAAGTCGGAACACTATCAGAATCCACTGCCTTGTTTCCCTCACTCCTATTGCAAGCGACCAATACAATTGACAACAATAGAAAAACGAACCTTATCATCATCTTCAATTATCACTCAAGATTTCACCATCTAAAATTCACCTTTGGAACAATTTCTATAGCCTTAAGGAGTCTAAAAACTCATTTCTACCCTCACCCTCACTCTACCCTAACAATTCAATGTTCCCATAATCTGATCTCATTTTCGCAATATCAAGCGCAGTTTTTCCTCGTTCATTCCTCAACTCCTTATCTGCTCCTTTCGAAATCAAATATTCAATAACATCTTCTCGCTCTTCCCCCTCAGAAGCCATGATATGCAAAGGCGTGTTACCCTTATTATCTCGAAGATTAATATCAGCACCGGAGCTAATTAAGAGCCTTGCATTATCTTGATAACAAGCAAGATGCAAAGGACCAATTCCTTCATCATTCTGAATATTTACATCAGCTCCATTTTTGATGATATATTCTATTGTTTCTTCCTGTTCCTCACTCATTACATTATGAAGAGCAGAAAAGCCATACTCCCCCTGAGCATTCACAAGCTCCGGGTTTTTCTCAATCATTTCTTTCACAGTTTCCATCTCTCCAAAAACTACTGCATCAGAGAACCTTTCAATGATTTGTTTATCTAACATGTCATTTATTGATTTTATACAATGTCTCTCCCCCCTAACATTACCCAAAAACAAGGATCCTACACCGGCTTTGGAATCGCCAACACCTGCCGAATCTCCTCCTTGCTCCTTTTGAGATTCTTATGGAAAATGACCCGCATCAAGCTGTAATTCAAAGCGACAAAACTGAACGCGATCCACGAAACAATATGATGGTCGGGCACAAAGAGGAAGGCCAGCCCTATGAAAAGGGCAATGCAGGACGTCATTAAAAAAGTGAAGACCGCGCCGGGAGCCAAACGGTAATCCAGCCAGAGCATGGTGTCGTCGTAGTCGAAAGGCTCAAGGCGACCAGAGATCAGGGGGAAATAATGCTTGGGCTCTTGGCCATGGCGGATGAACAACATAAAGCTGCTTTCCTTGACCTCTCCCCGAAAGGGAAAACGGGTGCCAATTCGCTCTTCGTCACGCCGTGGCTTGGTGGAATCGCGCAATAAAAAAGTGACCTCATCCAATGACAAGGGCACTAAGAATACTTCTTTATCTCTGGGAAACAGGGTCACTTGGCCAAGGCAATGCAGGAAATTTCCACACCAACATCCTTAGGCAAACGAGCGACTTCTACGGTTTCGCGCGCTGGAGCGTCATCACCGAAATATTCGCCATAGACTTCATTAATCTTGGCGAAGTTGCCCATGTCCTTCACAAAAATGGAGCATTTAACCACATCCGAGAAAGCCAATCCAGCCTCGCCCAAAATGGCGTTGAGGTTTTCCATGACTTGACGCGTTTCAGCCTCAATGCCATTGCTCACCAACTCACCTGTTGTTGGGTCCAACGGGATTTGCCCTGACACATACAACATTCCTCCAGCAAGTACCGCCTGATTGTAAGGCCCGATAGGCGCCGGAGCATTCTGGGTGTTAATGATTTTTTTTGACATAGTTTAAAAAGGGGACTTTAGACAATAGGCGTTAGATTTTAGCCCTCGCAATTCTAGAGCTAATGTCTTAAGGAAGTTAGAGATTAGCCCCATTATACGCCGAGCTAAAGTCTAATGTCTAACCTCTAAGATCTTTTATTACCATTTCTTACTTAACCACTTCTCAGGGTCCATCCGCGTTTTTCCCTTCCAGACTTGGAACTCCAACTCGGTTTCACCCTCAGCATTGGTCTCCACCATACCGACAACATCCATTGGCGTCACCACCTGTTTGTCCTTCACCGACACGTTTTTGAGGTTGGCGTATAGGGTGTAATACTCGCCATGCTGAATCATGACAATGTAATTCAAACCTGAGATTCGCGCCACGGTCACCACCCTGCCAGAATGCACGGGATAAACCTTGGCGTCCTTCTCAGTCAGCATGCCGATGCCCATGTTATTCACATAAACGTTTGGCAAAGTGGGGTGTGGTTGCTTTCCGTACTTTCGAGAGATGAACCACGATTTTTTGATCGGCGCAGGAAGCTTGTGTTTCTTCTTTTCAAAAATCTTGGTGAGGCGCCCTTGCTCCTTGGACATTTCCTCCTCCACAATGTGGTTAATCAGACTCTGGAGTTTCTTGTCCTCGTTGCGCTTTTCACGCAATTTTTTCTCTTGGTCCTTGGCCTGTTCCTTCAGTTGAGAAACAATTTTATGCTGCTCTTTTCGCTGGTTCTCCAGTTCCTTGCGCTCATCCTCCAGCGAAGCCAATGTCTTTTCCTTGACCTGATGGCGGTCATTCAACTTCACCTTCTTCTCATCCAAATAGATTTTGACCTTCTGGATTTGTTCCACCTGAGAACGACGTGCCTCTGTGAGCTGATCCAAATAGTTCAGCCTCATCATCAAATCATTGTAGGAA
Source organism: Bacteroidia bacterium (assembly GCA_030431525.1). Classification (GTDB taxonomy): domain Bacteria; phylum Bacteroidota; class Bacteroidia; order Cytophagales; family JAAEPT01; genus JAUIJC01. Next base: position 79,109 of record JAUIJC010000022.1, read on the forward strand.
CGAGCAGCAAAAATATAGGTCATTTTCCCCCTTGAATCCAGCAGCTTTTGCTCCAAATAAATCATTTTGGCGTAATCCGCCTTCAGGGTGTCAAGATCGCCCTCCAAGGCGATGATGATGTCGGTCAGCTCAGCAATGTCCTCGTTGATGACGCCAATCTCTTCAACAAGCGCCTGAACATACTCTTGGTGGACAGCAATCTTTTTGTTGATCACAGCCAACTTTCCTTGGCTGGCGGCCGTTTTTGATTGGGTTTGTGAAAAAATGCGTTCCAGCCCCTGAATTTCCTTTTGCAAGGCTTTCTTCTTGTTCTCGGCCTTTTCGAGGCGAGACTGAGAAAAACCTGTCGTTCCGAGCAAGAACAAGACAAAAAAGAGGATAAAACGGGCTTGCATACGCTAAAATCAGTGCTTCTTCACATACTTGTCAGGCACATGGAAAGAGAAGTTCAGTGGCTCTTTCTCCACTTTAGGCCGACGGTATTTGATGTCCACCAAAGTTTTCTGATCCTTCTTGCTGAACACCACATTGGCCTGCGATGGCATGTCACCATTTCCCACTTCCACAAAATCACTGTACTTCACCTGAAGACCGCCCTTGGAACCGCCACGCTCTTCGGCTTCAATCTCGGTAATTTTCATGGTCTGGGGATTCACCAAAAGCATCATCAACAAACCTTTTCGCTGCTCCTTGAGCCGCAATTGGTTGCCTTTCTTCTTCAGACGCTTCGAGCTTTCTTCCTCAAGCGGATTATTACCGACCAACACTGCCTCCAGCTGAGCCAAGGTCAAATCCACATTTAGGCGCTCACCCAACTCTTCAATAGAAAACGTCTGGTAAACCTTTTCATGCTTGTTCAGCACATACACGGAATCGGTCGTCGCCTGAACGCGCACCACCTCCATAGGACCAACCTTGGCGGAAATCCACACCAAGGAATCCTTTCGGATGCGAATGGTGGCATTTACGTCCAAACTTTGAGTGGAATCCTGATACTTGATTTTGGCTTTGGTAGAGAAATAGGTGTACTCCAATTGCTGGATATCATCGCCACGTTTCTTGACTGTCGTACCCTTTCTTCCTGCACAGGAAGAAAACAAAATCGAAACCACCAATACCATCATTACCCAACCAAAACCCAAATTAGCTTTGGTTGGATTTTGCCCTGCTACAGCCTCACTCCTCATAGAGTTTCTGATCTTTGATTTTCTTGTCAATCAACTTGCTGGTGCCCTCCTGCTCTTTGGCGCGTTTCCATTGGTCCACGGCAGCCTCCGTTTCACCGAGCTGAAACAACACATCGCCATAGTGCTCGATGATGGTGCCGTCCTTGCTGGTCAACAATGCCTTTTCGAGGTATTTACGGGCCTTTTTGAAATCCTTCTGCATGTAAAGCACCCAAGCGTAGGTGTCCAAATAGGTTGGATCATCAGGATAAAGGCGCACCAAATGCTCGGACATGGTCTTGGCCTTGTCCAACTTATCCTTCCTTACAGAAAGGAAATAGCTATAGTTATTGAGGACGTGAGCGTTATTCGGATTGAATTCCAAGGCCTTATCATAAGCCTTGTCAGACTCATCGTACTTTTTCAATCCATTATAAGCATCGCCCAATTGGGCATAAAACTCCGCCTCCAAATTCACGTCTTTCTGACGCTGGGCAACCTCTTTTCCTTTCTCCAAAGCGCCAACCGCAGACTCATAGTTTTCCTGCATCAAGTATCCTCCACCAGCATAAAGGTAAAAGACGCCCTGCTCTGGGAAGCGCTCAGCGGCCTCCATTGCATGAGAAGTCAAGCTATCAGTTTGGTTGAGCTCGGCATCCAATCGGACGAGTTGCTGCCAAATCAATTCACGGGAAGTGTTGTCGTTTTTGACGGATGAAAGATAAGCGTCACGCGCCTTTTCCACTTCGCCATTCACGTAATAGGCATCGCCCAAAATGGAATAGGCCTGTGGCGAATCAGGATGTGCCTCCACGATGCGAAGCGCCAAGTCAAGCACATTGTTCTTGCTTTCTTGCGTGCGCACCTGCTGAAGCATAAGTGCTGCAGTCTGCACCTTCACGTCCACATCGACCTTCGGGTTGTCGAAGACCTTAGCCATTTCCTGCTCAGCCTCGGCATTTCGACCTTGCTTTTTGTAGAGGTCTGCGAGCAAAAGGTGTGGATAAGGCTCATCTTCATGATCCTCGGCGGCTTGCTTCAGGTAATCCTCCAGCTCCTTGTCCTTGCCCAACTCACGGAGCAATTCAATTTGGCGCATTTTAAAGGAGAACTCCTCTGGGAATGCTTCTACCAGTGCATCGCCTTCGGCAATGGCTTTATCAGGCTCGCCCATCACCAAATAGAGCTGTTGCTTCTGCATGGTGACATCCTCATTGAGGCCTACTTTCTCCTCAAGGCGACCATAGACATCAATGCTTTTCTGGAAGTAATCGTCTCGATCCTTACGGAATTTCTTGCCCAGTTTGCTGGAGCTGCCCTCATAGCGGCGTTCCTGCTCCATGGCATTTTTTCCTAACTCCAGATAGAGAATAGCCAAGCCTTGCAACAAGCGTAAGTCTTCAGGGAAAGCCTCTGTTTGTTGTTCGAACACCTCAACCGCTCGGGCATAACGGTTGTTCTCAATCAACAAACCTGTGAGAAGGGAATAGTAATATTCATTCTTGTCGTCCAAGGACAAGGCGGCCTCGGCATGCTCAAGGGCCTTGTCGGCCTGACGCAACTGCTGATAGGATTCGGCGAGTTTGTAATGGATGGCCGCATTTTTTGGCGAAAGGGTCAGCGCCTTGTTGAATTCGCCAATGGCATCCTCATAATTTTCTTGAATGTAAAAGCCTACGCCTCTGGAAAAGCGGTATTCGGCTTCATTCTCCCGCTTGGAGTCACGGGAAACCTTGTGTTGTGGATCTTTCTTGAACAGACGGGCGATCCAACTGCGCTTTGTTTTCTCTTGTTTTTTGGCAGTGCTTTGGGCCATAAGCGGAGCACCCGAAAAGAGCATGCTCGTGGCCAACAGGAAGGGAAAAAAATGATATTGGCGGTTTTTCATAGGATATAAGGACCCTGTCGGTGAGGTTTTTAGACGTTAGACCTTAGATTTTAGACCTTAGCTCCACCATTCTGGGCTAATGTCTAAAACCTAACGTCCAATGTCCCTTTGCCTGTTCCCGACAAAGCAATAAGTACGGAGCACAAAGTACAGCGACTTTTCACAGACGCATGAGCGTTGTGGCCTGTACCCCGTACCCTGAAAATCACTTGATTACATTGTAGTCACCAATACTGATATCTTGAGGCGACTTCTCGAATGTAACAAAATTACCAAGCATTGAGTTTATCAAATTCGCATTATCCACTGAAGTGTTCTTCTGGACAATGGAGTTTTTGATGAGTGAGTTCTTCACTACGCTGTTGTCCCCAACAGAAACGTGTGGGCCGATTACCACATTTTCCAACACTACATTCTCACCGATATACACCGGAGGAATGATGACAGCGTTGTTTACTTTGGCTGACTTTGCCACCAACTCCACCTTGTCTTCTTGGAGGTATTCCAAGTAACGTTGGTTTGTAAGTACAGTGGCGTCTTTGTTACCACAGTCGAGCCATTCTTGCACCTGTCCCGGAACGAACTTGGTTCCTTTCTTTTTCAAGTTTTCAAGAGCGTCTGTAAGCTGGTACTCGCCACCAACGTGGATGTCGTTGTCCACCAAGTACTGCAACTCCTTTTTGAGGCCAGCGCCGTCCTTGAAGTAGTAAATACCGATGATGGCTTTGTCAGAAACAAAATCCTTTGGCTTCTCCACAAAGTCAGTGATGATGCCTTGATCATCAAGTTTTACTACACCAAAGGCTGAAGGATCCTCCACTTGCTGTACCCAAATGATACCGTCCTGCTGGGTGTCCAATTTGAATTCCGCCTTGAACAAGGTATCCGCGAAAGCAACAATCACATTGCCGTCCAACGTATCACCAGCAGTCAAAACAGCGTGAGCAGTACCCAAAGCCTTTACCTGATGGTAAATCTTGCATTTGGCACCTACGGATTCCGCGATTTCGCACAACTCATGCTCCACCTTTGGACCGAAGTCACCGATCACAAAACCGATTTCAGTGATTTTTTCGTCACAAACCTTTACCAAATCCTCCACCAAACGGTGAACAATAGCCTTTCCGGCAATCGGAATCAATGGCTTTGGAGTGGTCAAGGTATGAGGGCGAAGACGGGTGCCACGGCCCGCCATAGGAATAATAATCTTCATAAAAAGGGATTGTAAAATGGGGAAAAGAGACGTTAGGCTTCTGGTATTCTGTATTATGTATGAAGTATTATGTACAATGATTACCCAAACGGTGAAGTTCATTGTACTTAATACATGATACATGGTACATGACAACAGAATCCAATGTCTGGGAATTAATGCTTCCCTGTACTGCCAAACCCACCTGCGCCACGCACAGTATCATCGAGGGTTTCCACGGCAATCAGTTCGGCTTGCTTGTGTTCGGCGATGACGAGCTGAGCGACACGCTCTCCGTCCTTCACCTCAAAGGCATCGTTGGAAAGGTTAACCAAAAGCACCTTCAACTCACCACGGTAGTCCGAATCGATGGTTCCCGGACTATTCAACACCGTGAGTCCATGCTTGTAAGCCAAACCGCTTCGTGGACGAATCTGCCCCTCAAACCCCTTGGGAAGCTCCATGTATAAACCGGTTGGAACGAGCGCGCGCTCCAAAGGCTTCAAAACAAGGGGAGTTTCAAGGTTTGCCCGCAAATCGAGACCTGCGGCCTCTTCTGTTTGGTATTGTGGCAATTCGTGATGAGAACGGTTGACAATCTTTACTTGCATTGGATTTGTCCTTTAAAACACTAAAGTACAAAATAAAATTAGGTTGAGCCTCTTGGGGACCTCAGGAGCAATTATCTTTAACGCAAACTTTTTCTCCACTTAACACTTGTTGGAAATGCTAAGCAGAGCACTTTGGGCCATCGGGGCCGTTCTATCTTTTGCGCTATTCTATGTGTACATGCCTTTGACGGTTTATAGCCAAATGAGCTTTTTTATCGCACTACTCGGGGGCTTTGTCACCAGCCTGTGTGGGGCGCAAGCCTTGTTAAACTTCAAAAGCATTCAGCACGCGTTTCCGCCCAAGGAATCACGCAAACCTGGAGCACACAACCTTTGGCCGCTTTTGGTGATCTTCCCCACCTTTGTTTTGGGCTTCGTGTTCTTCATGCACTTCTTTACGCGAAAGGATGCAGCACTAAAAGCCAATGGAGTAACGGTTACGGCCACCATCGTGGATGGAGAAAGCGTTACCCGCCGAAGAAGCACCTCCTGTTCTGTGGACATCCGATTTACGGACCAAAATGGAAAGGTGCATAAAGTCAATGAAACTGTTAGTTGCTCAGACTTCAACAACTTACACAAGGGCGCTGAAATCCAAATCGTCTATCTCCCCGACGACCCATCAACGGTGAGCTTGCTTACGGACCAAGACAAAGCCGCAGAATTCTTGGGTATTGAGAACAGGCCGATTGCAGCCCAAGACCTGATTTTTGTGGATACTACCACTAATGCCCAAGCCATCACCGACTATCTGAACAAGGTCAGCACCGAATGGACTTACCAAAAGCGGGAGTATTCAGAGAAGTGGACTAATGCCCTGCTCAAGGAAAGCATTACAAAATCACGAAACCGCGTAAACTTTCTCCAGCAAAGCGCTGGCTATATCATCGAACAGCAAAAAGGGTTTTCTATGGAAGGATTTGAGAGGACTCAACCGCAGGCAGAAAGTGGACAGAAGGTGTATAAAAGCGATGCCTATATGTTAACAACCAAGCGGGAAATGATTCCCTCCCAAATTGGATTTAGCATAGGCTTTAGCGTGTCGATCAAAAAACTATAACTGGGCTCCACACTTTATTGATCAGGCAACTGATCGTTTATTTTTAACCACGGAGAAAGGGAGACACCTATACTACACGTTCCCTAAATGCGAAGCATCTCCTTTTTGACAGGGCACGTCTCCTTCCCTCCCTTTCTCCGTGGTTTAAAAATCAACTCCCTTACCTTTAAAAACACTGTTCTAACATGTTTTCATACTAAAAGTCTGTTGACGCAAACCGCCGAAACCATTGTTATTTCCATTCCTCACTGGGAATCAATAGAAAGAGTCGCGCATCTGACACGCTAATAGAATCACTTCTATAATATTGTCAGAATGAAACACCTACACTATCTCATTCTTTTTCTATTCCTGACCTCTTGTGTCGGGGAAGATATAGTCGAGGTTGCGGGCACTACGCAAATCGAATCCGGTGGTGCCACCTTGATGACCGATAGCAGCTACCAATTGAAGGCTGTTTATATCGAAGGCGGAAATGTCGTTGAAGACATCACTTTTGATTTTGAAAGCTCATCTCCCGAAGTCGCCTCAATTTCCAGTACAGGACTGGTGACAGCCTTATCACCCGGCAATACGGAGATCTCAGCCTCAGCCTTTGGGAACAAGAGCAACTTTATCATTGTCAACGTCATTCCAAAGGACAGCTCCAGCAAGCTGAAGGAGATCTTTATCGAAGGGCCGAAAGTGGTCAACTTTGGTGAAACCGAAAGCTATACTGCTTTTGCCGTTTCCACGGAGGGTGACACTTCTGAAATCACCACCGGACTGTGGGCCTCCAAAGACGAAAGCATTGCCACCATTGACGCCAACGGCACGCTGACCACCCAAGGCTCCGGACAAGTGGCCATTACCGTGGATTATGAGGGACTTATGGCTGCCCTTTTCGTTTCCGTCGTGCAAAGCACAAAACGAAATGGCACTTTCAAAAAGGAGCATTATGCCACCGATGGTGATGTAAGCGTGGAATTGACGGGACCAAATGAAATCACCATCACGCTGGCTGAGAATTTCAGCTCACCTGATGCGGGCGTTGTTCCTGGCGCCTACCTCTACCTGTCGCCAAGCACAAGCGCAGCTGACGCCAAATCCAAAGGGGTAGAAATCGCTAAATCCCCATCGGGTGGTTCCCACACCTACACTTTAATGGTGAACAACGCCGCCCAGGTCATCGCAGATAACGACTACGTGTTGGTCATCTGCTCTCCTTACACCATCACCATGGGTTCAGCCAAACTTAGCGAGTAATGAAAAAAGCATTTATCCTTCCCCTACTGCTCCTTTTCCAACTCCAAGCCATGGCCGGAGGCGGATGGACACTCCCAAAAAAGGGTTACTTCTTTAAACTGGGACAGCAGTTTACGTATGCCACACGGTTCTATGGCCCGAACAGCGAATCGGATCCCATCACCACCTTTAAACTATTCAACACCTCAGTCTATGGGGAATATGGCATCACCAATAGGCTGAACGTCATTGGTTATGTCCCATTGGCTGTGGGTTCCTTCTTAAACAAAGAGGTTTCCGCCAACACGGGTTTGGTCACCTCGCCAGGTGACAGCTACACCAGCATCGGTGATTTGGACATCGGATTGAAATACGGCATCTGGACCAAAGGCCGAATCAAAGTGGCGGGCAGTCTATTGCTCGGTATCCCAACAGGACAAACTGGTAAAGGTGATACTGGCTTACTACAAACAGGCGACGGTGAATTCAACCAACTCTTTGGTTTGGATTTCAGTACCTCCACTGGCGCATTTTTCCACACCTTATCCTTGGGTTTCAATAACCGAACACAAGGGTTTTCCGAGGAAGTGCGCTTTGGTTATGAGGTTGGTTGGAAAGGCGAAAAATGGATTGTCATCAGCAAATTCAGAGGCATCCAATCCCTGCTGAACGGCACCAGTACCGAAGGTGGTGGCTCCATCTTCAGCAACAACTTGGAGTACAATATGGTCAGCTTGGAAGTGGCTCGAATGCTTACCAAAAAGCTGGGAGTTTCCGCAGAGGGAGCCATGCCTCTTTCAGGGAGAAGCGTGTTGAACGCTCCAATGTTTGGAGTGGGCGTTTTCTTGACGACGAACTGATTTTACCACAGAGGAAAAGGAGGAATGGAGGGCGCAGAGACAGCCTTAGCTTAAAATTTCATACGCTCCATTCCTCCATCTCTCTGTGAACTCTGTGGTTCATTTTATCCCACAAAAAAAGGCCCGAGCAAACGCCCGAGCCAATTTCGGCACCCGAAGGTACCACCCCCCCCCTTCATTATTATTTTTCACCTTAACGAATAATCGCCACCGATCCCGCGTATTTAAAATCCCTGAAATTCAAATCCACTACATAATAGTAGGTCGCAGTTGGCAAGGGGTTGCCTTCCAAGGTACCATCCCAAAGATTATCATAACCGTAGAAGGTTCTTACCACTGTTCCCCAGCGATTGAAAATCTGGATTTTGCACTCAGGGTAATCCTCAATGTTTTTGATGACCCACGTCTCATTTTTATCATCGCCATTTGGCGTAAAACCATTTGGAATGGTTACAGGACGGCGGACATTGACAAACACAAAATCAGAATCCGTACAGATATTAGTGAGGACGATGCTTTGATAAACCGCATCGTATTCTGGCACGTCAATGAACTCTGGAAGGCTACTTTTGAAGAGAGGCAAGCCATTGCCATAAGAAATCTGCCAAACCAAAGAATCCCCAACATATTCCGCCCAAACAGTAATCGGCTCTTCCAATAAAATATCCACTTCAGAGGCGAAGTTCTCCACCATCACAGCATGCACGCTAACCTCGGATTCATTGGAATAGGCACGACAAGCGGGGTTTTCTGTATTGATCAATTCCACACGGACTTTAGTGTCCTCCTGCGCCTCTTGGATTGTAAAGGCTCCAGCCATATTTCCCACGGATTTCCATGAGGAACCATCCCACTGTTGCCAATGATATTCGACCGTCGCCACATGATTGGAGTCATACGGTCCATCAATGGTCACATTTCCACCTTGACAAATCTCAAACGCTCCAGGGATTGAAGGCGCTGGTTGCTCGAACACTTCGATGCTCACCGTTTTTTCTTCTACACAACCTTTCAAAGTGGAACCATTAACGGTGTAATCCCATGAAGTGGTTGGCACAAAAGGCACTCCGTTTTCAATCCCTCCTGTCCATACATAAGTATCTGCACCTGTTGCCTCCAAAGTCACTGATTCGCCCATACACAGTTGACGATCGGGACCAACAGCCAAATTAGGCATCGGATTTACCTCCAAACTCACCTCATTCGAATACGCTCGGCAATTCTCGTTCAAGGTATTGATCAGCTCAACACGGTAGTCCTTGGTCTCACTTGCGGAAGCAATCGTCAAAGATGAAGTGGCATTCGTGTTAGCCACCCAACTTCCACCAGAGGTTCGCTCCTGCCAGACATAGCGAACAGTCCCTACGCCATTGGCATCAACCACAGCACCAATGGTCTGACCTTCGCCAGCGCAAACTGCCAATGGTTCATCCAGACTTGGAGCTGGTTGATCAAACACCTCAATGTTCACCGTTTTCTCTTCCTCACAACCCTTCAAGGTTTCACCTTTTACGGTATAAGCTCCTGTGGTTGTCGGTGCGAAAGCAACACCATTTTCTACTCCACCCGTCCATGTGTAAATGTCAGCGCCTGTAGCTTCCAAGGTCACTGACTCTCCATCACACAATTGACGGTCAGGACCAACAGCCAAATTCGGCATCGGATTTACCTCCAAGCTCACCTCATTGGAATACGCTCGGCAATTCTCGTTCAAGGTATTGATCAGTTCAACGCGGTAATCCTTGGTCTCACTTGCGGAAGAAATCGTCAAAGATGAAGTGGCATTTGCATTGGACACCCAGCTTCCGCCAAAGGTGCGCTCCTGCCAGATATAGCGAACAGTTCCTACGCCGTTGGCATCAACCACAGCACCAATGGTCTGACCTTCGCCAGCGCAAACTGCCAAAGGATCATCCAGACTTGGAACAGGTTGCTCAAACACTTCTACAGAAACCTCATCAATGGCCTCACAGCCATGCTCGGTTATACCCGTTACGATGTAAGTTCCTGTGCTGGATGGCGAAAAGGGAATCCCATTGGAAATGCCTCCCGTCCATTCATAAGTATCGGCGCCAATGGCCGTCAAAGTAACTTCCTCACCGGCGCAAATGCTTTGGTCGGCACCACCAGAAACCACCGGAAGGGGATGCACCGTAACCTCAACTTCTTGCACATCCTGACAGCCTGAAGCTTCGGTGCCTTTTACCGTATAAGTTGTGGTCACACTTGGATTCACCGTCTTCTGACTTCCAGAACCAAGCCCGCCCGACCATTCATAAGTATCGCCTCCACTTGCCGTCAAGGTCGTCTCCTCTCCAGCGCATATTTCTTGTGGGGACACATTGATGTCCAAAGTAATTTCATTCACGGTCACAAACAGAGAATCCCGATAAGTGCATCCATCTTTGTTGCCTTCCACAAAAACCCAAGCGTCCTCGGTGACATTTAGGACTGGGTTGAAAATCGTTGGATCTTCAAACAATTCAGCGGGCGTCCACGAATAATCATCAAAGCCAGCAGAAGCCTCCAAGGACGGTTTTTCGCCCATGCACAAATCAACATCCTCTCCCGCCTCCATTTCATAGCGCTCAAAGTTGAGCACCCTGCCAATGGGCGGATTCTCCAAATACCAATAGGAGTTGTACACGATTTCATTCCCCTCATCATAGCCCCACGTATGACAGGCTCCCTCACATCCTGTGGAGTTTGACGGATCGACCACATTTCCACCACTTATCTCACTGTCGTCATAATAGATTTTTGCCCCTTGACCATTCACCCCATCAGGAGAAATGAATGTCACTTTTATCCCGTAATCATTCGTCTCCACATCATACATGGGGAAATGGGTAATGCCCGCCTTGAAATTGACAATAATGTCTATGGATGCGCGCGACACTGGGTTCCCCAAATTATCCAGGCCGTTCCAAAGCACAACATTATCCCCTGCGTCAAAATCAAGATCGAGCATTATGTCTTCCGAGTTTTCCTGATAGCCATCCACTTCATTGAGGTCCAGAAAGATGAAACCCTTCAGGGATTTACTTACTGAAAGGTTGATTTCATACTCGCCAGGACAGCCCGACACCGTAGGGTCTTTGGTGAGCGTACCGAACAGTTGATCCAAATCAGCAGGAGGAAACACATCGGGGTCTGGCGTATCAAAAAACAGCTTGTACTGGGGTTGCAAAGAATCCATCAAGGCCTTGGCTTTCACCTCCCCTTCCAAATCCTCAATATTTCCCCAAGCGCTAAAGGACTTATGGCTGTTCGCATGATTATCTGGCCCAATACCGTGGTCATTGGCCACAGCCACATAGGCCCAAGGGCGCATGCCGTTGTAATCCACTTTGGTCACCACGCCATCATCAGAATAGACAAATTGTTGTGAATCAAACGGAATGCTCGGCCCCTCCACGGCCATAATTTGCCAAGCATTCGCCCAAATCCTTCCCTCTAACTCAGTATTGGTGGGGTCCATCACCCTGAAATCAAAAAAGTCGGTGCCAAAACGCTCCGCATCTCTTGGGATATCGCTGTTATAGGTATTCGGGTCTTCATAATTGACCTCAAGATGGAAGGTGTCGGCATAAGTGGCCAAAAACTCCAAGGCATCATAACCACCAGGCGAAAACTCATCGGGACCAGTAATCGCCGAATTCCTGTCTGGAATGTGTCCTTTGTCGCCTGGGTTCAAACGCTCCGGCCCGAACACCACATTGCCTTGGCTGTCCTTGATGCGGACATACATATCACCAGGCACGTCCTCCTTTCCTCCCCTGCCAAGCGTAAAGAAGTTCATCCCAAACATGAAGCGCTCCCCAGGGCGCAAAAACACATTTAGCCGTTCATCCGGACTGCGATCATAACGCATGAACTCCGTATAGCCACTGAACATCAGGTCGATGTCATCGTTGTTCGGATCGAGGTCCCCAGAGTTGATGGCCCATCCAAAAGTGGCTGTCAGTCCCCAGACAACCAATGCCAGTAAGTAATTCTTTTTCATTGTCTTGCAAATCCCCATTTTCGCCGAGTCCAATAAAAACTTCGATTTGTACAATCGACAAAGGAAACAATCTCTTAACAATAGACCATGCTTGTTGATTTTATGGGACAAACTACATCTAACACACTGACCATGAATCAATTATACAGATTCGTAAAAAAATAGGTCTGACAATAACAACAACGCCCTTCTTTGGAGTAAGAAAGGCGTTGAAATTTAATTTTTTGGGGAGGGGGATTTGAAGTCGGTAAATCGTCAATTGGATTCTTAAAATGTTTTACGAATTGCATAGATGGGTATAACAACCTTTTAGAGCCTCACGTATATAATAGCATCAACTCAAATGATGTTATTCCATGCATTCACTACCGTTCAAATCCACAGTCCTTTTCGATTTCATCAAC
>JAUIJC010000061.1 GCA_030431525.1 Bacteroidia bacterium
GCATGGCAACATGCTGACGGGGGTTAAGGTGGTCTTTGTTGTGCAAAACATTTAACCAACCTTAGCCCCTTTTCATTCCTTAATGCAACAGCATTGGGGCGGACCTGCGTGTCCGCCCCAATTTTGTTGCTTTAAGGATGAAAATTCCCAAACTCTGGGTCAACCCCACCTCTGTCCTCCCCTTGGATAAGGGGAGGACAGAGGTGGGGTCGAATTTTTGGGCCTACAGCAACAGCATTGAGGTCCGCCCCTACCAAAATCAACTCCCAAACCCCTATTGGGATTAATATCCTCCCATAGTTTGTGACCCAACAATAGCTTCGATGTGCTCCAAAACCTCCCCATCAATCTTTTCAAAAAATACCCCTGAGCCACCTTCCTTTCTGACACCCCGAAGGAAGAGGTAATAGACGCCACCAAAATGCTCCTCGTAATCAAAATCGGGAATTCGATTCCGCAGGAACCTGACCATGGCGATGGTGTACACCAAATATTGCAAGTGATAATTGTGGTCAGTCATAGCCTCATCCAGCTTATCTGGGGAATAATCTGAGAGCTGGTCGCCGAGGTAATTGGATTTCCAGTCAAGGATGTAATACTTGCCCTCATGCTCAAAGAACAAATCAACAAAGCCTTTCATCACTCCCCTTGGACTGTCTGTCCACCCTGAAATTTTTGGGAACAATTCAGCAATGGCCTCCACATCCAAGGCCTCAAAATCAAAGTAGAATTCCATCTCTGGAATCATGCTCTCGCCACTGACGGAAGACAATGAAAAGCCACTTGGCAATGGCGCGTTCATCACCTGACGCACCATTTCAAAATAGTTGTCCTTGTTTTCCTTCCAGCGTTCGGCATCCAACTCCTCCTTTCCGAAAACGCCCGCATGCAGGCGACCAGATTCAATCACTTGTCGAAACCAAGATTCCTCCCCAGCGGAGAAATCAAGGTTCTCAAAAATATGGTGAAGGAAATTTCCCAAGCTCGCCCCCTTGGGCATCTTTCGGAACACGAACTCATCATAGCCCTTCAAAGTCAAGCCTCCACGCATTTGTCCCACGGATCCATGCCTGTCGCTCAGTTTACTATAACTGAGTACGCCCCATGAATTGTCCAGCGCTTGAATCCCTTGGGTGGAACGGCATGGCTGAAGGCCTTTTTCTTTCTCAGGCTGATACTTCCTTGAGATCTCAGGAACCTGTTCCTCTTCGAGTTTAGGAACTTCTTTATTATGAATGGTATGATAAAGGAATGGCTTTAACGAGCTTTTCTCAAGGTAGGCTTCTGGTTTATGCCCCGACTTTGTTGGCGCATACTGCTCATACAAATAACAGCCAAATACCGCCCTTGTTAGTGCCACATAAATCAAACGCCGGTTCTCACGTTCCGCCTGCTCATTGGATTTTTTCGTGCGGTTTTCATCGTCTTTCTCAATGGAAAAGACATACTCACCATCCTCCTCATATTCCACCAAAGCCCCTTTAATGGAAGGACTCATATCGAGATACGGAGCAAAAACGATATTATAAGCCAAGCCCTTTGACTTGTGAATAGTCACAATCTGGACGGCATTCTCATCATTCTCCACACGCTGAACAAACTCATCGCCGTCCACCTTGCCTTCTTGTCTCGCCTTTTTCAGCCAGTCCAAAACCTCCTCAGGCGAATAATTCCGTTCGATGGCCTGCTTGTGCAACAGCTCGGCGATATGGAAAAAATTGGTCAGCAATCGCTCACCAGATTCATGTTGACCGTGATACAATGCCTGCAAACCAAACTTTTCTGAAAATGCCCTAAGCGCATTGTAAACGCCATACCTCATCCAACGGGCCTTCAAATCTCGGAAGGTCAACAACAGGGCTTCAAGGTTCAATTGGTTGATTTCCGAATGCTTAATTTCAGCAACCAAAGGCGATAGCATCACCTTGTTCACCGCACCTTGATCGGCCTCCATCATCGCCTCCAGTACATAGGTCAGGTATGTTGCCTCCTGCGACTGCAACACCTTGGATTCATCCACCGTAACCGCAGGAATTCCCGCCTTGGACAAGGCATCTTTGACATCTTTTCCCTCCTTATGTCCTCGAACCAAGACGCCAATATCAGAAGGCATCACCTTTCGGGCATTCCCCTCCTTGTCCACAATTTCACCCTGCTCCAAAAGCGCCAACACATCGCGCTGGACGTACATTGGAAGGTTCTCTTTCTTTGCGGTCCGCTGAAATTGAAGGGGCTGAAAGGCTTGCCCATTAACTTTTAGGCTTCCAGCATCACCACCCTTTTCAACCTTGATGTATTCAATGGCAGGGTCGTCAAACGGATTGGGTGTCTCACCAAAAAACTGGTTCATGGCCTTAATGTAGTCGGCCGTCGAACGGTAGTTTTTAGTCATGGTAAAGCAGTTCTCCCCCACCGCTTCACGGGCTTTTTTATAGGTTTCAATGTCCGCCTTTCGGAAGGCGTAAATGGACTGCTTTGGGTCGCCAATGAAAAATAGCGGTTCCTCCAAGTTGAGAAAGGCCTTGCTAAAAATGGTGTACTGCTTTTTGTCTGTATCCTGAAATTCATCAATAAAGACCGCCTTGTACTTCTCACGGAGTCTTTTGACCAAACCCTCATTTTTCTCCTCGTCCCGAATAATGTCGTAGAGGTTGTCAATCTGATCTGAGAAGGCCATCAGGTTTTTACGCTTCTTGGTCAGCCAGACACGCTTTTTGGCCTGCTCAATGGCAGAGGAATAGATTTCTCCCAGAAAGGAGGTCCCCAATTCTTTGAGGGCAAGTTTTTCCTCGGCCAGCTGTTCTATCAAATCATAGAACTCCCCAAAACTCTGTTGAACCTTGGCTGACTTCGTGGATGAAATCTTTTCGAAAAAGGTATCCTCATCTTCCAAATGCTCATGCCACGTATCGGCAGTCTTCCCTCCAATCAAATCACAAGACGCCTTTAAGTCCACCATTCGATGGGCATAAAAAGCCTTGATTTGATGCTCAACCTCCTCAATCTTCTGTTCCTGAAGCTTTAACTTTTCTTCGGTTGCCTGATGCTCCTCGGACTTTACAAACTTCCAATCCTCAACAGCCTTTTTCACAATCTGCGTCAAGGTGCCACGTTCCAGCCCCTCATCCACCATGTTTTGGAGGAGATTCTCATCTAAAACCACAATCTCCCTCCGCCAATATTCATCAACAGCACCTTGAATAATCTCGGATTCGGACTCAATCATCTCCACATTGAAGTCCTGCCCCGTCTCAAAAGCATACTCCACCAAGGTCCTTTGGCAAAAACCATTGATGGTAAAAATGGCGGTTTCATCAAGAAGCGTGATGGCGTCCCTCAGACGTTTGGCAATCGTATCCTTTCCTTCGGATGCAATGGCTCGGTCCACCAATTCTTTGACGATGGCTTCCTCAAATTTGCCCTTTAAAGCGTATTTATTGGCATCCCGAAGGAAGGCGCGAATACGTTGCTCCATCTCGGCCACCGCCGATTTGGTAAAGGTCACCATCAAAATCTGATCGGGCGATAAGCCTTTTTCCAAGACCAAACGAACCACCAACACCGCCACGGAAAACGTCTTGCCCGTACCTGCACTGGCCTCAATCAAATTGCTCCCCCGAAGAGCGACCGTCTTCACATCAAAATTTGAATACTTATCGCTCATCGCTCAATTTTTCGTTGGTTCAACTCCCCTAAAAATTCTTCGCAGAGCGCGTTGAAAGCCTCCATTTGCTCGGTCATGAATTGCTCAAAAAAGTCCTCGTTCAACAAGATTCTGAATGCCTCGCTGTAGCCGTCACTATTTTCCAATGCAAACTGGAAATTGGATAATGGCGTGTCCCTGCCTGTCCCTTTTCCTTTGAGTCGACTCTGATAAGTCTGAACCAGTTTCGGATTAAAGGCAGACACCTCTTCTCTTCCATTCACGAAAAGCCCTAAATACCTCTCCAACATGGCCAAGGCCTGTTCCTGTCCCAAGTCAGCACCGTCAAATCGCCATTGGCTGGTATTCTTTTTTGAATCCCGATAAAAGAAAATCGCCTCTTCAATGGCTTCTCCCTGTGCCCTTAGCACCACAAAACTCAAAAACAACAGGAGACCATCCCGCGTTTTAGAGGCCTCGCTGGAGTAACTGACTTTCACCAATTGATTGCCGTAAACACCGTCAATCGTACCCAGCATTCTGGTCTGACCAAGTTTCAAATCAATGGGAATTTCAACAGGCTCCTGCTCCTTGACATTCGCCTTGAAAGCCTCCCTCAAATCCTGAACCTCCTGATCAATTTTCCGAAGCGTCACTTTGGACATATTGCCCAACGGCAACTCACCAGTTTTCACCGCCTTTTGACGATAGCTTTCTTGGTCAGCTTCTTGGGTGCCAAACACATCCTTTTTCAGTTTCCATTTCTCAAGGTTATTTCCCGCATCGAAGCGCTCGGTTTCGGGCACCAAAACCTCTTCTTCATCATATCGGACGGAAAACACCTTTTCGAAATACCATTCTTGGGGATGCCTGAAAAAGCGTAGAAAATCTTGCACCCTGACCTCTTTGGCATCAGTTGAACCTTGGTCTTCAGATTGTTCCTGAAGTAGAAAATTCTCCTTTTTGAATGTGGAGGTGGAATAATCAAAGTAGGTAAAGAGCTTTTCCTCGCCCTTCAAATATTGCTTGCTAAACCCATGAAGTGGATGTTCCACCAACAGGGCATCCTTGACGGAAACCTGTTCCTCACGGATTCCCTCTTGGATATAATCGAACAGTTCGTCAATCAAAATGGAAGGCTCCAATTCCTTGTTCGACTTGGCCTCTCGGCCGATATAACTCAAATAGAAATGCTCTTTGGCCGACATCATGGCCTCCAAAAACAGGTACTTATCGTTGTCCTTGGTATTTCGGTCGCCTCGCTCGCGCGCCAAGTGCATCAGGTCAAAACTCTGGTTGGTGTCCTTCCTCGGAAACTTGCCATTGCCCATGCCCAACATCGCCACCACCTTGAACGGAATACTCCGCATCGGGATGGTGGAACAGAAGGTCACACGGCCATTAATATAGCCTCCTTGTTGCGCCTCCGCGAAAAGATTGTCCCTCAAAGTCGTCGCAAAAACCTCATAAGGCACCAGCTCGGTCAACACCCGTGGCACCTCCTCCTTGGACTGATTGAACAGAGAAAGTTGTTCCTGCAAGGCCAGTATTTCCTGATCCTCACACAGCATGTCGTCGATAAAAATGCGTTGTACTTCCTCTACAAAAGAGGCCCATTCAGGCAGGGTTTGCTCCTGTCGTCTGCCCTCAATCATGTGAATCAACTCCTGCGCGAAATGCACAAAACACAAAAGCTCCTTGGCTTCCGAGCCCTCAAAATCATCCAACGGATAGGTTGAATCGCCTTCTTCAAGCACATATTCCTCACCACCAGACATGGCAATGCCCAACACAATGCGCTCAATGCCACGTTTCCAACTCACATAACGGGTATCGTCCCGCTTTTTGCCAGCAATGCCAAATCGGATATTGGCCTTGGTGAGCGCCTTTCGGACCAAGCTAAGGTCGGTGATTTTAAATCGGCTACGGACGAGTTTAGAGTCCAGTAGATTAAGGACTTTCTCAGAGGTAAATTCATCCTCGTTCAAATCCAAGAGGTTGCTAAGCGTGGCAATCAAGGTATCGCCCTGCACAAAACCACGGTCGGCAATGGAATAAGGAATCTTGAACGGCGCATTATCAAACACCGATGACACATAAGGCGCATAGGTTTCGATGTCGGAAACCATCACCAAAATATCCTTGGCCTCAAGACTTCCTTCGGCCTTTTCCATCAAATCGGTGAGGTAATCACACAGCACCTCCACTTCCCGCAAAGGGGTATAACAGGAATTGATGGCAATGCTTTCATCGGTCAGCATAGCTGAATCCATTGGGTTTCGATCTTCATCGGTCACCCAATTGTTGAAGACATCATTTTGGATGGCGCCCAAAAGGGTACTTGGGTTAGGTTGCTCGGAAGCAGAATTATCCAATTGGTTTTGGAAGTAGTCATCATACCTCGGGTCGAACAACAAGGAGAACGTATTTTTTCCCAGACCTCCCCAGCCCATCAACAAAGGGTTGCCTAAACTGCCTTCCTTACTGTCGTATTCATCGGCGCTCATTCCACCATAAACCCGCAACTTGGACAGTTGCTTTCGGCTGATGCTGTCATACCAATATTGCTCTGGCGCTGGGTTTAACAGGTAAAAATTGACATCGATGAAATGGGAAAGTTTATACAGGATATCAAGATGGTAAGATGTCAGGGTAGACAATCCAAACAGGTGGATTTGGGGAATTTTCTCGGAGGTTGCCACCCAAAATTTTGAGAGTGGCCCGTCCGTCATCACCAAATCATTCAATGCCTCAGTATCTCTATTTTTTACAGCCTTAACCAAAGGTTCAACCAAGCTGTTCAATCGGTCCTTAACAGAAACCTTGTCCTGATATTTTTCACCCAAGGTTTTGGTCAAACGATTCCACAGCCAACGTTGCCAAGGCTCATGCAAAGGAGCGTCCGACTTGTTCCACTTTTCAAGCTTATCCTTGGCATTTAAGTCCGTCCTAATTTCTGATTTCAGGTGTTCCTCCCACGATTTTCCCTGTCCCCACACCCGAATCATCGCCTCGCGGTAAAGCAGGTATTGGTCAAAAAGGTCAGCCATTTTGATGGCCAACTGCATGCGCTTGAAGGTGTCGTCCTTTAGACTTTCTTCTCCTTCCCTATTCGTTGATTTGAAGGTAAAATACTCAGCAATTTTTGGGAAATGCTGTTTGAATTCTGGCTCTCCCAAGATGAAATACAAGGCCCAACGCGCCTGATGGCTGGCAAAGGATTTCTCATAGCCCAAGCCCGCCATGCGAAAAACATCATTGATAAAATTGTTGGGCTTCTGAAACTTGAAATTGGCGAAAATGCCCGCCTCTTGGGCAAGCTCCAAGCACAGCCAATGGTTCATCCCCTCGGTCTGGGTGATGATGATGTCCTGCAAAAAAATGTTCTTCGAAGTCCCACGGAGCTTGTCGGCCAACAGCTCCTTGAGCTTGAGCAAATTATTGGACAGGTGTAATGCTAAGGGCATGGGGTGTTAATGGTTTTTGGTGGATGGTTCGTGGTTTCCGCTTATTATTTACAGTTAGGAGTTGGCATCCCCTGCTAACCTGCCCTCAATGCCTGAGGCGCGTTCCACCTTCTGCTCAATGGCCTTTAATAGCACTGATTTTTTGCCAAGTACCAATGCCCTCTTTTTGGCTCGAGTAACCCCAGTATAAAGCAATTCGCAGGTCAAAATGTTCACCTCCTCAGCATCTGGCAAAACCACCACAACATCCGAAAACTCCGAGCCCTGTGATTTGTGAATCGTCATGGCAAAAGTCGTTTCCCATGACTTGATCAAATAAGGTGACACGGCCTTGACCTTCTTTTGGCCGTCTTCATTGGCACTGTTATCCTCGAAATAGGCTTTCAGGTTTCCTTGGGCATCTTTGCGAACCAATCCCACATCACCATTAAATAGGCCCAAAGTATAATCGTTGGAAGTCACCATAATCGGCTGGTTATGGTAAAAATCCTGTGTGGGATACAGCAGGCTCCTTTCCCTCAGAAAGCGTTCAATCTTTCGGTTGTATTCTTCCACCCCAAAAGCGCCCTTCCGCATGGCACAGAGCACACGCACCTGATTCATTTTTACCAAGGCTTTGGCTACATCAGGCTCCTTCAAAAAGGCGGAATAGCCTTTGACCAACTCCCCATAGAATTTGTCCTCATAATCCTCCGAAACGACAACGCCCTCACCTTTTTCATTCAGACCAACTTCCGTGGGTTGCTCTCCGGCAATCACCGCCCGACTAAAAGTACCGATGCCATCGCCTCCACTAAATCGATAACTCAATTTCAATTCAACGACATGCTCGGCAAGCAAGTGGGCTTTTTCTGCTTTCAGGCCATACTTTTTCGTATCCAGTTGTTGGGCTGATTCAGAAATAAATCCATTGAGGAAATCTAAGGTTGCTGGACCAAACTGGTTATCGGTTTCCTTTTGCGTCAAGCACAAATCACCAAAGACGCTTCCCGCCTCCACGGAAGCCAACTGATCCTTATCACCCAATAAAATCAGACGGCTTTTCTTATTCACCGCCTGCACCAACTTGGCCATCATTGGCAAATCCACCATCGATGACTCATCCACGATGATGACATCATAGGGAAGCTGGTTCTCGGCATTATGACGGAAATAAATGGAATCCTTTTTTGAGCCCAATAACCTGTGAATAGTGCTCGGCGTGATTTCCTCAAAGCGTTGCTTCACCTGATCATCCACAGGCAACTTCTCCTTGGCACCCTGCAAAGACTCGTTCATCCGTTGCGAAGCCTTACCCGTCGGCGCCGAAAGTGCTACCTTCAAATCTGGATACATGACATACAAAAGGGCCAGAAGCTTAGCCACCGTTGTTGTTTTTCCCGTTCCTGGACCACCAGTAATAATGGAAAAATTGCGGAGCACGCTATTTAACGCCCCCACCTTCTGCCAATCCACCTCCACGCCATCCAATCGTTTAAATGGACCAAACAGGTTTTCAACGGTATCACGAATTGCCAGCAAACCCGCCTTCCGGTTCTCAAGTTCAGACTGTTCGCTTTCCAAAAATGCCTCAATCGCCCTCACCAACTGGGTTTCATACTGAAAGTAGCGCTCCAAATAAAGCTTGTCTTTCCAAAGCACAAAGGGCTGTTTTTCATCCTCTTGCTGGGTAACAAAATCACTTTCCGCCAACCGCTCCTTATCCTCCGGCGGAACGGGCAAACAGATATGTCCTTGGTCCAATCGCTGAAGCAAGCTCATGGGGTAGTGCCCAAGGAGCTTGTCCTTGGCAAAGAATTGACTGAAAGCAAGATGCTGTGGTTCAGGTTTTTCCATAAAAAAGGGATTGGGATGCAAAAATACGAAAGATTGGTGTGAGGATGGGTGGTGGGATTGCATTTGATGCTCGCAGGTCGACGGGGTTCCCCCATCGCTATCGGATGACGCCCTTACAGGGCTACCCGCCTCTGATAGCCCTGAAAGGGCGAAATATGTCACCAATGGGGGAACCCATCGACATGGCAATCGTAAAACGATTTTAATTTTTCCACCCAAAAATCCATGCCATGGGCCAATCCCTCGCCAAAAACTACATCCACATTGTTTTCAGCACCAAACACCGACAACCATTAATTCACCCTCCCAAGGAACGGGAACTCCACTCCTACTTAGGAGCTGTTTGTAAAGCTTTGCAGTGCCCCGTTATTGCTGTAGGAGGTTACACAGACCATATTCATATCCTATGCATGCTCTCGAAAAACAGGACCTTGGTAGAGCTTGTACAGGAGCTAAAAATCCGCTCCTCGAAATGGATAAAAACCCAAGATCCATCCCTTAGAAATTTCTATTGGCAAGACGGATACGGTGCCTTCTCGGTCAACCCACGGGAGGTAGATGTCGTCATCAGCTACATAAAAAATCAACATGCTCATCATTCCAAAAAGGAATTTAAGGATGAGTTTCGTGCTTTTTTGAGGCAATACAGGGTGGATTTTGATGAGCGATACGTTTGGGATTGACCAAACCGAAAAATTGGGAAAACGGAAATTTGGGAAAATAACAAAGGACTCCGTCCTTTGCTAAGGAGAACCGCCCTTTCAGGGCTGATTCTACCATAAAGGGTTTAGCCCTGAAAGGGCGGTTCTCCATAGCGATGGATGTCAATCCATCGGAATCGTATCAAATATTGACGAATCGTTTGTAAGGCATTCGTCCATCACCCCAACAACCATGTCCATCAAAACACAAATCACCGACGGCATCAAAACCGCCATGCGCGCCAAGGATACAGCCACCCTTTCCACCCTCCGCAACATCAAAGCGAAGATTACCGAGAAAGAAAAACTCTCTGGCGAGGTTTCCGAGGAGGAAATCCAAGGCATGATTGAAAAATACGTGAAGGAGCGCGAACAGGCCATCGACAACGCTAAGCAAGCTGATCGTGAGGACCTCATTCCTCAAGAGGAAGCGGAAATTGCTTTGTTGAAACCTTTCCTCCCAGAAAAAATGACCGAAGAGGAAACACGTGCTTTTGTTCAAAAATTAGTGGACGAGGGCAAAAACAACATCGGCGCCATCATGAAGGAAGCCGGACCATTGGGTGGAAAAGTTGACAAGAAGTTATTGAGCCAGATTGCAAAGGAGTTGACGGCTTAATCAGAACGCTTGTTCTGAAACATAAAAAAAACGGGTTACCCAATTCTATTGAGTAACCCGTTTTTGTTTATTCAAAGACTGTTGTCTTATCCCTTTAAGCGATACGTGACCGCATTTTTGTGCGCATCCAACTGCTCCGCCTCTGCCATAATTTCAATGGCAGGACCTAACTTTTGAATCCCCTCCTTAGAAATTTCTTGGAAGGTGACCTTCTTTACAAAGGAGTCCAAGGAAACGCCAGAATAAGTACGGGCATAGCCATTAGTCGGCAAAGTGTGATTTGTTCCCGAAGCGTAATCTCCGGCTGACTCTGGGGTGTAATGTCCCAAGAATACGGAACCTGCGCTTTCAACCTGCGGAATCAAGCTCATGTAATCTTCCACCTCAAGAATGAGATGCTCAGGCGCATACTCATTAATAAGATCCATGATTTGGTCCTTAGGCACCACGATGGCCTTACTGTTCAACAATGACTTTTCGGCCATTTCACGGCGTGGCAATTCAGCCACTTGGCGCTTTACCTCAGCATCAATGGTCTTTACCACCTCCTCACTGTCAGCTACTAAAATCACTTGGCTGTCCACTCCGTGCTCTGCTTGGGAAAGCAAGTCGGAAGCAACAAAAGATGGTGTTGCCGAAGCATCAGCCACCACAGCAACCTCAGATGGGCCTGCAGGCATATCAATGGCCGTCCCGTAGCGGGTCACCATCTGCTTGGCACAAGTCACATACTGGTTACCTGGACCGAAAATCTTATAAACTTGGGGAACAGATTCAGTTCCAAAAGCCATAGCGCCCACAGCTTGAGCGCCACCCAACTTGAACACCTTATCTACCCCCAAAAGATTTGCCGTGTAAAGAATCGCAGGGTGCACTTTTCCCTCCTTGTTTGGAGGCGTACACAATACAATTTCCTTACAGCCAGCCACCTTGGCAGGGATGGCCAACATCAACACCGTAGAAAACAAAGGCGCGGTACCACCTGGCACATAAAGTCCCACTTTGGTAATCGCACGATGCTCTCGCCAGCAAACCACCCCAGGAGTCGTCTCAATCTTTTGTGGCTCCTCCTTCTGGGCAGTGTGAAATACCTCAATATTCTTTTGCGCCGTTTGAATGGCCTGCTTCAACTCTTCGGCCACCAAACCTTCCGCCTCAGCGAATTCCTCCTTAGAAACTAAGAGGCTCTCCAAAGCTACGCCGTCAAACTTTTCAGTCAGTTCGAACAGGGCTTTGTCACCTTCGGTGCGCACCTTATCCAATACTGGCTGTACACGTCCCTCAATTTCAGTTGCATCGAAAACGGGACGCTTCAAAATCTCTGGCCACAATTCAGGGGCCGGGTTGAGATAAGTTTTCATGGAGCAAAAAAAAGTGTTGAAGATCTGGAGTGGTGGGGTGTTGAAGTTTTGCGGTGTTGAAGTGTTGGGGTGTTGAAGTGCTGTAGTTCACCTTGAACCTCAACACTCCAACACTTCAATACTTCAACACCCCGATACTTTAACACTCCATCACTTCAGCCCCTCAACACTCCTATCTTAATGGATAATCTTTTCAATCGGCAATACGAGGATGCCTTCAGCACCTGCATCACGAAGGTTTTCAATCACCTCCCAGAACTCGTTTTCCTTCACCACAGAACCGATGGAACTCCAGCCTTCTTTGGCCAATGGAGAAACCGATGGGCTTTTCACGCCAGGAAGCAAGCTGGTGATTTTCTCGATGGAATCGTTCGGGGCGTTCAGCTTGATGTATTTGGTGTTGCGCGCCGCCAACACTGCATTGATACGGAACAACAACTTTTCAAGAATCTCCTGCTTCTCCGCAGACAAATTCTTTGAACCAATCAACACCGCCTGAGAGAAGAAGATTTTCTCAACTTCCTTCAACCCATTGCTGATCAAGGTGCTACCAGAACTAACAATGTCGCAAACGCCATCAGCCAAACCAATTCCAGGAGCAATCTCCACAGAACCACTGATCTCGTGGATTTTGGCAGAAACGCCCTTTTCCTTGAGGAATTTACCCAACAAATTCGGGTATGAAGTGGCGATGTCCTTGCCGTCCAAGTCTTGAATGCCTTGGTAATCCATCTCGCGTGGAACACCGATAGACAAACGACACTTAGAGAAACCAAGCTCCAACAAGCTGTTGGTGTCAGTAACGTGCTCTTGTTCGACGTTTTGCCCAACAATCCCGATGTCTGCTACGCCATCCTCGACGTAACCTGGAATATCGTCGTCGCGCAAGAACAAAAACTCGATGGGGAAATTATAGGCAGTCGCCTTAAGCGTGCCCCCACCCTTACTGAAGTTGATGCCACATTCCTTGATGAGCTTCAGGGAGTCGTCGCTAAGCCTTCCCTTTTTCTGTATCGCCAGCCTAAGCATGATTCAATCGCAATTATCAAATGAGAACAGTCACTCCCAATCGTGTCAATCGCCACCATTGAGGGAAATGTTACTTGGGGGCAAAGGTAAGAAGTTCGGCTTACTTTAACACGTGTTCTGCAAATAGCTTCATTTCCGAAAGAAAAAACACCTGCGTCCATTTTGGAGTATAAAGAAAATATAGAGCGAATACTTTCATTTCAACCGGCACTTTATAGCCACATACCCACTTGGACGACATGGTTATCAACAGCAACAAAAAACCACACTTAATTGACTTGGGAAAAATTGGCTCCAACCAAGAGGGCTTCATTTCTGTAGCAGAACTCCAAAACGCACTGCCCTTTGAGGCCAAACGTACCTTTTGGACCTATGCAACCCCTGCGGATGTCGTTCGTGGTAAACACGCACACTTTGTTACAGAACAGGTCCTGATTGCGCTTTCTGGACAAATCTTAGTGGATACCGAAAGCCCTGAGGGACTCAAAAAATCATTTCTACTCAAGCAGCCTAACATCGGATTATACCTTCCGCCAGACCATTGGCACACGATGCGGTACAGCAGAGAATCCGTCCAACTGGTTTTTGCCTCTACACCCTACAACGAGAAGGATTACATCCGAAAATACGAGGAGTTCAGAGCCATCTATTCCAAAAAGAATTTGTTACCCAACTATAAATAAAAGAACCATCTATCCCCTTCCAAACCCGCCTCTATCACATAGAGACGGGTTTTTTGTAATTTTGGGAATAGACTTTTATCCAGATACTTAAATTTTAATCCAGCCTAAATTATTGGTAACACGGACAATAATTGACCTAAAAAAACGGCAACTTTATCGGATAAAACCCACATCTCGACGAATGCCTTGCTGAATCCCCAAGCAAAGCAAAAATCTTGAAAATCCTTTCTTTTGTCACAGCGTATAGAAGAAGAAATGGGGCTTTAACGAAAAACGAATTGCATAGATGGGTATAACAACCTTTTAGAGCCTCACGTATATAATAGCATCAACTCAAATGATGTTATTCCATGCATTCACTACCGTTCAAATC
>JAUIJC010000062.1 GCA_030431525.1 Bacteroidia bacterium
TTCGACGGCGTCGATGTCACCGAGCTCACCGAGGCTGTTCTCGGCGTATTCCTCGACCGAGGTCCATTCGCCGAGGTAGTGGTCTTCGAATCCGGCGTAGTCGCTCTGGCCTTCGGCGATGGCTGCCCAGTGGGCGTAGGCGTCGCCGTGTTCAGCGATGCCGGCCGCCAACCGAGCGACGTCCTCTATGGCGCCGTATCCGCCGGGCGCGGCTGGCCCGAAACCTTGGTGGTCATGGATTGGACCCGAAGCATGTACCACTACGGCACCAAGGTGTATGAATGGCATTTGCGCAATCTCGACCGCAGTTCAATCCGCTACTTGGCCTTCTTTAATGATGGTGACAAGAAAGCGACGGAGCAAAAACGAATCGGTGAGACCGATGGCGTCTATTACAACAGCACCGTGGATGATATTTCGTCTGTAACGGGTTTGATGGATAATGTGGCCAAGAATGGAACTGGAGGTGATTTCCCTGAAAACTACATTGAGGCGCTCATCAAGGCTGAAGCCCGTTTCCCTGATGCCGATACCGTAGTGCTTATCGCGGATAACCGCGCTTGCATCCGTGATTGGGAACTGATTGAACAGCTTCCTAAAAAGCCTATCAAAATCATTCTTTGTGGAGTGAGCCCAACGGCAAAAGCCATCAACTACCACTACATCAATTTGGCGGCCTATACAGGCGGAACGCTTCATGTGATGGGTAAGGAAATCAAGCAGCTTTCGATGAAAAACAATCAAATTACGCCTGCACCGCCGCGTGATACTACCATCATAATGCCCAAGATGAAAGGCAAGTTGAGGGATGTGGAAAAGGAGCGCAGACGGTTGGAAAAGAAATACCAAAGCCGTTCGCTGCCGCCAGTGACCATCGTGGATGGCAAGGAGTATTTGATGCCCAGTAGGGGAGATGAGATTGTGGTGGACGATGTTACCTTTAAGGTGGGGAAAGCGAACTGCGTAAAGTATGATTTCCGACGAAAGGCTGAAATCACGGTGAAGCCGACATTCACTGGTGGACAAAAGCTGAGAAGGGGTTTAAAAGTAGCGGGAAGGGTCACCGTGTTTATCGTCACCTTGCCTGTAACCTTACCAATGTCGTTGGTGATGGGAGGCGGCGGTGTTCCTGTGCCACTTCAGTAAGTGCAACCCCCCATTAAAACAGGACAAAGCCCTGAGTGTCATTGACGCTCAGGGCTTCTTTTATTTCGTAACTTGCGCAAAATTTTACGCATGATGAAAAAGCTTTTATCGATTCTTATTGCCCTGATGGGCATTGGGTTGCAAGTTGGGTTTGGGCAGTGTACAACTCCTCCTTTAGGAACTCCTCAAATAAATTTTGATTGTAGTAAACAAAATGATTCTGCATTAATCATCATAAATGGTGTTTCCAATGTAGATTTTTACAAAACTATTTTTATCGGTGATACAATAATTTCATATTCTGATTCAATCTGGCTTCCATCAGAAAAGACTTCTGCAGGTAGCTTAAAAATTATTCCGATAAATGCCTGTGGAGAGGGAATAATGAAAAGAGTTTCTGGATACACACAGACGGTTTCTTTTAATTATCCTCCAAGTGAATTTTGTGGAGGTGAGGATGTTATTATTGCTACATGGTATCCTACTCCTGCTGATGCCTTCAATAATATTGATAGCAAGAGAACATATTTAAATGATTCTCTAATATCATCTTCTAATGAGGTTTGGGGGAGAGATACAATTCCAAGTGAATTGATAAAAGATGGGGATGTAGTTTCAGTAGAAATTCAAAAAATGTGTCCTTTCAATGAAAAAACAATTTTTATTGATACGATAAGGCTAGTTCATCCAGATAGCCCGAAAGTCAATATTTTGGGTTCTACTCCTAAAATTTTGGGAAAAAACACACGGGTAGACCTTATTTTTAATACAGAGCAAAGTAATGCCTCTGACTATTCGTTTTGGAGGATCAATGGGCAACATCAGCATCCATTTCAAGATACTTTGTCTGTAAGTATACTTTCTGATACTGAAATACAGGCTGTAATACAACCTAGTTGTGGGAAGTCCGATACTGCTACTGTTAACTTCAAAGTCTTTAATAAAACGATAGAAGGTCAAGTTTTTTATGATCTCAATCAAAACTGCCAGAAGGACAGTAATGAAACATGGGCAAATAATATACTGCTGAAAGTTTCTCCCTTAGACGTTTATACAACTACCAATGACTCTGGTTATTACTATACGTCAGTTCCTGTTGGAGAATATGAATTGCTCCCAATTCCATCGTTTAAAAATCAAACAGTATTTGCTGCAACATGTTCTGAGAATGGTGTAGAATTGACAAATCACAAACCAATCGCATCAGTTGTTGATTTTGGAATTGAGGCTGACTCTTTGCATTACGTTAATATTTCAGCCAGCTCAGGCCGTATCCGACCAGGCTTCATAGGGTCTTATTCGATTCTGCTCACAAACTACGGCGCATACAAGGAATCAGGAGAGGTTTACTTTGTACTTGATTCCAGATTGGAAGAAATTACTTCAGTGCCTTCTGCTTCAAGGATTGAAGGAGACACCCTGTTTTGGGATTTTTCAAATTGGGAAGCAGGCCAGCGAGCATACGTTGCCAAGGTAGGTTTTAGACTCCCCGCCAACATCGATTTTCTCGGAGATACCATTGTTTCCACAGCAGGTGTACTTGTTGCCAATAACAAGAGCGATTCGCCAATCAAAGAGGTGAGAACGGTAGTTACGGGTTCTTATGACCCGAACGACAAACAGGTCGTGCAAACTGAAGTTTTGGAGGAGCAGTACAAGTTGGACTATAAAATTCGATTCCAGAATACAGGTACAGATAAAGCCTTTTTGGTCGTTGTTCGTGATACCATTTCTTCCCTTTATGATTTGAGTACGCTTGAGGTGGGAGCAGCCAGTCACCACTATGATTTTAGTATTGAGCCTAATAACGTTTTACAATGGGTGTTCCGTGATATTCTCTTGCCTGATAGCACCACGAACGAGCCAGAGAGTCATGGTTTCCTAACCTTCTCGATTGAGCGCAAAAAAGACCTTTTCATCGGTGACTCGATTGTCAACAAGGCTGAGATTTACTTTGACTACAATCCAGAAATCGTCACGAACTGGGCACGTACGGACATCGTTGCGCCAAAGGTTACATCCACTGAAACGTCCTTTGTGGAGGAAAGCTCTATTGTATATCCAAACCCAAGTTCTGGAACCATCACGCTTTCTTCTCCAGCGAATGGCGTGTTGTCTGTTCGTGGATTGTCAGGAATGCTTGTCAAGCAAATTGCTGTTGAGCAAGGTCTTTCTACCATTAACTTGAGTGAATTAGATCGAGGGATTTACATCCTTGAATTGAGGACTGAGAAGGGTAGGATGCAGAGCAAGTTGGTAATTGAATAACAGAAGTTGCGCAGAGTTATAGTTCATTTCACCTGCCAACAGCTGTAAGCTTTGGCCGTGTGAAATGAACTATAACTCTGTAGGGCAAATCACGCTGCCAAAGTCTACGGCTGTTGGCAGGTGACAGCCAGCGTAACTTAAGAGAATAAGAAAACCTACAAACACGAAAAAGCCCTTGGTGCAAACAGCGCCAAGGGCTTTTTCTTTACAGCATTTTTTTCAGCTCACTCAAACAGCCAATCTCAAAAGTGGCCGTTGTTTTTTCCGCGCCAGAGGGATTGAAGAACACTTGGTCGATGCGGACTCGTCGGGCGCCTTCAATGTCTGAGAAGGGATTGTCGCCAATCATCAGGCAGTGTTCGGGTTTTGCTTTGGCCTTCTCCAAGGCGTAGTGGAACATTCGTTCATCGGGTTTTGAGAAGCCAGAACATTCGGAGGTGACTACTGAGGTGAAAAATGGTTTGAGGCCGGAATGATGAATCTTTAGTTGTTGGCTTTCCTTGAATCCGTTGGTCAATAGGCTCATGGGATATTTTGGAGCCAGATATTCCAACAATTCTTGGGCGTGTTTAATCAGGTGTGGTTTCCGCGGACAAATGCTCAGGTATTCCTCATTGATTTGTAAGGAGAGCTGTTTGTCTTGGAAGCCGAATCGGGCAAAGACGCGGTCGAAACGGGTGTGACGAAGGGTGTCTTTGTCGATGAGTTTTTGGTCGTAGAGCGCCCACATTTCTTTGATGACCTCGCTGTACACAATCGTGAATTCTTCCACAGTGCAGTCCAGCTTTTCCCCCAGAGAAAAACTGACAAAAAGCTCCTGAAGGGTTTCTGCCGAATTGCGGTCAAAATCCCAAAGGGTGTGGTCGAGGTCAAAGAACAGGTGGGTGTACATAATGCTTAGCGAAAGTGAAATAATAAGCTGGCTCACTAAGGCGCAGTTATTTTGTTCGCTGTTCGTAGTAAGTTGATGCAGGGATAGCCGTAGCTATCGCAAGTCAAGTGGCTACGAACAGCGGGCAAAAGAACAAGCCGACTGGGTCAGCTTATTGTTTTTCTTTTGCTTAAAGTTCTGGCAGTTCGTATTTGCCTTCCAAGTTGTGTTGGTGGCGAATGGCCAAAACATTGTTGGCGTATAATGTTTTGTAACGCTCCAAATCGTCCGACAGTTCTAAGTCCTTTTCCAACAATTGGAGCATTTGGCTGGTGATGCCCTGATATTCTTCCTTAATGAAGTAGAAAACCCACTGGTTATGGCGAGTGCGGTTGAGCAAACCAGAGTTTTTCAGATAGGCCAAATGGCGGGAGGTTTTGGTTTGTGTGAAGTCCAATACCTGCTCCAAATCAGAGATGCACATTTCGCCGGAGGTTTGAATCAAGTGAAGGATTCTAACCCTTGATTCATCGCTAAATGCCTTGAAGATTTGACAGCCAAGGCCAAGATTAACGTTCTTGAGTCGCATGGGAACAAGATACTGATTTATAGGTCAAGGAACTGCTATTTGAATTTTAACCACGGAGAGAGGGAGGAAAGGAGCAGTATATGATTGAGAAGAGATGAGGCGAAGCCTTTGGAGAAAAAGGGAGATTGACATAACGATTTTCCCACATGCAAAGCATCTCCTTTCCTCCCTTTCTCCGTGGTTAAAGAAATCAACTCCTGTATCAAATGAATGAAAATGGGAATAACATTGTTCCCCATGCGATATGGCCTAAGGAAAAAATGTATCTTGGTTTGCAATGGCACAAGTAGTCAAAAAAATACTACTGGTTTTTTTCTTATTCACCGCATTTGGTAGTGCATGGGCACAATCGGATAGCGCCAATGTGCTGCAGTTCTCTGGGCTTGTTGTCGAAAAGGATGACAGTCTTCCCGTGCCGAATGCCGTAGTCTTTGTACCCAAGCGCAGAAGTGGTGCCATGGCCAACCTCAACGGTTATTTTTCTCTTCCCGTGGCTGCTGGTGACAGTGTGGTGATTGCCTCTATGGGCTTCAAAAAGTATTCGATTATCATCCCCGATACTGTTTCTGGAAGTTTTAACTGGCTCGTAGAGTTAGAGCAGGATACCCTGACGCTTCCCATGACTGACGTGTATTTGCGTCCTTCGGAGCGACAGTTTAAGCAGGAGTTGCTGGCCATGCGACTGCCTGAGAATAATTACAACGCCATGCGGGACAACCTCAGTCCTGAGGTGCTCAGTTTGATGTTGGCTTATTCCGAAATGGATGCCAGCATGAACCACACTTATTATACCCAGCAGCAGGTGATTGCCAGAGAGAATAGGGCGATCAATCCTGCCTTGGCCAACCCTTTGTTGGACCCGATGGCTTGGGGTAGATTTTTTAGGGATTTGAAGGCCGAAAAGAAGAAACGCGAGGAGGAAGAGCGCAGAAAGCGCAATAATCAGGGCTACGGGTTCTAATCATTTCAATTTTATTTTCGTTGGTTTAATCTGTTTATCAGTAGGTTAAAAAGTGTAGAAGTGCTTTTTTGACCTAATGGGACGGGTTTTATAGGACGGGTATTTCCCATAGATTAAATTTGCTTACATGTTTTAGTTTGATGGCTTCTACTTTTCAGAGCTTTCATTTTTATCTATTTGTTTTTTATGAGCACGCTGGTTTTACCGGTCCTAAAGGAACCGAAATGGAGGTCAAATATGCCCTTGACCTTAAAGAATTCCCTTATTGAGCATGATTCCAGTCCGGTCGTTGCCTATGGTAATGATAGGGGGGCTTTTGTGGAATATCCGTTGGCGACCTCGGAAGATAGCTTTACCCAAGAGCTTGATGAGATTCGGGAGATTGCCATGAACAATCTGCGCGACATTCAAGCCAACATGGTACTGACCAAAGTCGCCGAGATGGAGGTGTTGATCGTGGAGGACTGTGAATATGCAGCGGAGAAAATATTGGATCCAACGTTCTTATTGAGGGTTCAGCAGAAATTGGGAACGGATGAGATATTGGTCGGTATTCCAAGTCATGGCTGTTTTCTGGCCATTGATCATCGGAAACTGGAGCATGTGACCAGCTTCCTGTTCATTCTTTCCAAGTACTATGAGGACGCGCCTGGAAATGCGATTTCAAAACATGGATTTCTGATAAAAGACGGGGCCATTCAGGGCTACGTCAAAGGCTCGCAAAAGGAGGAGGAAAAGGATGAGGAGGAACCGTTCTTCAAGGTGATGACCTTGGAGGAGACGGACCAAAAGCGAGGCTACATTATCTTCTTTGGGCATCAAAACCTGACCATCGCCCGAAAATACCTTGATGGTGCACTTCAGAATCTACTCCATGAGGGCGCTTCCCAAAAGGATGTGGATATCGACATTCAGGTGATGTTGGTTCCAACCATCATGGAACGCACGGAAGGTTTGGAGAGCCTATGTCAGAATTTGGCAGAAGCAGCCGTGGGGGCTTTTTCCCAGTATGCTTCCGAGCCGATTTGTAGGTCCATCACCATTCAATTCATTTATGACAAGGATGAGCTACTGGCTACGGCCAATTGGAATAACAATGGGGATAATTCAGTAAGTACTCCGATTCCTGAAGCGCCGAAAACTATCGTAGCTGAGCCAGAGCCCGAGTGGGATGCCCGTAAGCCAGAGCAACGTATTTTGCCAGGTTCTGAAAATGAGCAGGCAGGACTATTCATTTTTGAGGCGCTGCTTGAAGCCCTCAAAACAGATGTGTTGAGCCGAAAGCAGGTTTTCGGGTTAGAGCCGATTTCGGATGAGAGGTGGAAAAAATACATCCTTTCCTTCAATGGCCTCTCGGATGAGAACATCAAGACTTATTTCAGGGATCACCGCTTGAAAAAGTATTCCTTGGAGGAGGTTGATACCCTATTTGCCTTATTTGAAGGCAGGAGGATTGTTCATCAGGATAAGGGAGGTCTGGCCGCTGCAGGCATTTTCTTGAGTCTGTTCTTGTCGCTTATCAACTTGGTCACGGGTTTTTTGGGGTTCACATCTTTTTGGTGGAGTTCAGTGGGCTTTGGGCTTATGGTATTCTGCATGGTGCAGTTTAATAAGATTGATAAAAAGCGCCAGCAGACCTTGCAGAATCGTTATGATGAATTGTTTCCTGAAAAATAGGAACCTGTAATGGGAAAGGAAAAAGGCTGGCCAGTTGGTCAGCCTTTTTTGTTGCAACCCACAAATGGGCGTATTGATGTTGCTAAAAAGAAAAAGCCCTTGCAAACATTGTTTGCAAGGGCTTGTGTGAACTCGGAGGGAATCGAACCCCCAACCTCCTGGGCCGTAACCAGGTGCTCTATCCAATTAAGCTACGAGTCCATCCCGTTTGGTGACACAAAGGTCTTATTTTTTTAATCAATGTCAAATCAATGGCCGCTTTTTTTCTCTCTTTTGTAAAGGAGGAGGAGCGAGAGGAACGATTCAAACCCAAATTTGATTTCTTCAAACCCACAAGTCCCTGTTAGTAATTAACTTTGTGGGCTGGATATGTGATAGTGGATAGGACACCAGTATCAAACATGAGGGCTGTTCCGTAGCGTTGGGTTTTAAACCCGACGTTTTCGAAAGATTTCAGGTCTTCATTGAAACAGGTATCTTCTATACCTCCTTAAATTTTCCCACACCTGAGAACTGGAAGGATTTGGATAATCAAGAGCAACGTGGCGGTGGGCTTCCTTCGGACCCAAAAGGCAATGCTGTAAGTCGAATGGTTGGCGGCACTCCAATGCAACGCGAAGGGGGGAGTACTATGCCTTCATCTTTGCGGGCAGGAAAGGTATTGCCTCATTCATTGGATTTGGAAGAAGCCATTTTGGGGGCGCTACTCATTGAGCAAAGCGCCTTCAGTCAGGTGGTGGACATGCTGAAGCCAGAGGTATTCTATTCCGAAAAGAACCGCGTGGTGTACGAGGTGATGTTGGAATTGTACCAAGCCTCGGAAACCATCGACATGTCCAGTGTAACGGCTGCTTTAATTCAAAAAGCGGAGTTGGACAGGGCTGGCGGCGTGGCATACATTGCCCAATTGACCGAGCGGATTAACTCTGCAGCAAACATTGAGGATCACGTTCGTTTGGTCACCGAAAAGGCGAACAAGCGCAAGTTGATTGAACTTTCCTCAGTGATTTACGAGGAGTCTTTTGATGGGACGCGTGATGCTTTTGAGCTCATGAAACGCACCCAAGAGGCCTTGTTCGAGGTGCAGGAGGGAAATATCCGCAAGAATTATGAGGATATGGAAAGCCTCATTGGTCAGGCCATCGATGAACTCGAGGAGAAGAAGAGTCGTGGTGATACCATGACCGGTGTGCCAAGCGGATTCAAGGCGTTGGATGATTTGACCGCAGGATTCCAGCACAGCGATTTGATTATTGTAGCCGCCCGTCCTGGTATGGGTAAAACTTCCTTCGTTGTATCTGCCTTGCGAAATGCCGCCATTGATTATGGGACTCCAGTAGCCCTGTTTTCTTTGGAGATGTCTTCTGTTCAGTTGGTGAACAGGATGATTTCCTCAGAGGCTGAGGTGGAAAGTGGCAAGTTGCGAAAAGGTAATCTGAACCAATCCGATTTGGCAAAAGTGCATAGCGCCGTCAAGACGCTCACCAACGCCAAACTTTTTATTGATGATACCCCAGGCTTGTCACTCTTGGAGCTTCGTGCAAAATGCCGACGACTAAAAGCCCAACACGATATTCAGATGGTGGTCATTGACTACCTCCAGTTGATGAGTGGTGGACCAACAGGCTCCAAAGGCCCAGGAAACCGAGAGCAGGAGATCGGTAATATTTCCCGTGGATTAAAAGGCTTGGCCAAGGAGTTGAACGTGCCTGTCATTGCCTTGTCACAGCTTTCCCGTGCTGTGGAAACGCGTGGTGGGGATAAACGTCCACAGCTTTCTGACTTGAGGGAATCTGGTTCTATCGAGCAGGATGCTGACCAAGTTATGTTCCTATATCGTCCGGAGTATTATGACATTACCGAGGATGAGGAAGGCAACCCATTGGTGGATGTAGGCTATGTGATTTTGGCCAAAAACCGTCACGGCGACACCAAGGACGTTCCGTTGCGCTTTATCGGTAAGTACACCAAGTTTGGAGATTTGGAGGACGGAAGTGCTTTGGCAAGCATGGAGGATCCATTGGCCGGAGGGATTTCCGCTTCAGACGATAATTTTGAGATGGATACTTCCCTGGAAGGCGGGGAGGACGTGATTATTTTGGGTAGCCGAGCCAACCAAGAGGGGGCTGCTGAGGATGATGGCGCTGATGAGCCGGACTTTGGTAGCGCTCCACCAGATTTTGAGAATCCGCCGTTTTAAGGGGTAATCCTTTGCTGTAGGGGCGGACCTGCGTGTCTGTCCGAAATATGTTGGGCGGACACATAAATCCGCCCCTACATAAGTTGGTAAAAACCCTAATTTCTATGCCTTCATTTCAATAGAAGGTATTTTTTGAATTAACTTTGAAGCGTTTTGAACTGTCTTTTTACCGTTTTTATAAAACCAGTAGCTATGCGAATTATTCCTTTTCTCCTCTTTCTAAGTTGCTTGATTCCAAGTGTTATGGCCCAGCGTTGGGAACGCGGGATCATCTTTGGCAGTGAGTGGCATGATGATATGAAGGATATGGATATAGACCAAGACGGTAATATCTATGTGTTTGGTGAGCACAAAGGCCATGTCAAAGTCTCCGATGGAAGTACTACAGGTTTGGAGGTCACTCCTATGTTGGCTGGCACACCTGGGTTGCAAAGGACTGGTAATAATAAATACATCGCCAAGTTCGACAGCACTGGGCAATTCCTATGGGCACATTCTTTTGGGGAGAACATTGAAAGAGGGACATGGAAAGGCCGCATTACGGTAGATACCCAGGGCAACCTCTATACTTTCATGCCTTTCTTTGATTCAGTAGTAACCACCTCATTTGGGAAGACTTATCAAGCAGAGAAGGGGTTTTTGAATCTCTTGCAAAAGTTTGGTCCTGATGGACAATTATTGGCAGAACGGGAGTTTTTCTCAAATGAAATGGATCGCATTGCTATCGATTTTGATAATAAAAATGACAGACTAATTCTGGTTTGTACGTTCAGAGATTCCTTATGGGATAACACAGGTTTACTCTTAAAAAGAAAACTTCATACGACTTATCCTTATGATGAGACTCTCCTGACTTTTAATCCCAATTTAATTATCGAGAACTCTAAAGAGACAAAGACAGACTCTGATGGATCAAGATTTGATACCTATGCCCTTGAAGTCGATGATGAAGGAAATGTATATATGGCTGGCGCTTATAATGGAGAGCCTAGTTTTTTTCAAGAAAATCCAATTTCAATAGACTGGCCTACGGATGTTAACGCCTATAGTTTTGTGGTGAAACTAAATGAAGACCTCAATTTTGTTGCTTTTTCTCCTGGATGGGAAGGTACTCATATCATTAATGATGTTGCGGTTTCTACATCAGGTATTGTCGCTGTTTGTGGAACAAAAGGAATTAATGACATTGGCTATGTTACAAGATTGTCTTCAGACCTTGAGCCTCTGTGGACTAGAACATTTGAATCAGAGGGTCAAGGAAACGAAGGTACGTCCGTAGCTTTTGATCAAGATGATTTCATCTATGTGGGGGGAAAAACTTGGGACAAGGTAAATGTGGCAGGGGACACCATCTTAACAAAGCCAAATTATAAGACTACTGATGTATTAGCCAAGTTCAATCTGCAAGGGGATTTGGCCATGGCACAATTGGGAGGCATTAATGCTCATAAAGTAATAGAGTTGGTCACAGGTCCTCAGGGGCGAATCCATCAGGGAAAAACCATGCGAGGGTTTTATTGGTTGATAGAGCCCGAAGGTTGGGATATGAACGGACCTATCGGAGGAATGAGTGTGCCTACCTATGAAGATTCTAATAATGGTGTTTTTGATTTTAATACTGTTCCAGTAGTCTTCCAAATGAAGAGTTGTAATGTAAAGATTACAGCTGTAGGTCAAGAGTTAATGGCAGATCGAGGTGACTATTTTCAATGGTATTTGGATGGGGAAGCCATATATGGAGATACCAATCAGGTCCTAAAGTCAAATACACCTGGGGATTACCATGTGAAAGTTAGGTTTGAAGATGGTTGCCAAACAGTGAGTCATCGTGTCAATTTGAATGATATCCTAACGGGTATTGAACAATCTGATACTAAACACTCCATTGTGTATCCCTCTCAAATTGAAAATCACTTTCAAGTGCTTAGCCCTTACACAGTTAATCGAATTGATCTCAGAGATGTATTGGGTAGGGAAGTACCTGTAAGTTGGGCTGAAAATGGAGGGCAGTTGATTGTTTCCTTACAGGATGAAGTGGAATCAGGAATTTTAATTCTCCGCATTCATCATTCCCAAGGTACTGAGCAAGTAAGAGTTTTGAAGAGGTGATTGACAAGGTGAGGTGTTTGCCGCTAAGTCCTTATTTAAAGTATCAATAGCCCCGTATTCTCGAGCGCGTTTTCTAACGCGTTCGAAACCGTTTTTAGCATTTGTAATGCCTTTGTGAAATGTTGTTTAGGACATTAGAAATGTTCTGGACGGTTTCGGACGCTTTTCAAAAGCGCCCGAGGGAAGGGATGGTATTGCCTTCAGGTCAAGCAGGCGCTTGTGAGGAGTGAACAACGCCTTGGGCGCACCATGGTAAAAACCAAGTTCTGGCAGAGGCATGTTGCTGATGGACTCAATGATCGTCAGCAATTGGTCATCAACAAGATGTTTGGAAGCTTCTATGGCAAATTGACCCGAGACAAGTATTGCAAGATGATGAAAGTAAGTACCGATACAGGGTCGCGTGACATCAAGAAAATGCTGGATCTTGGCATTCTATCAAAATACCCCGGTGGAGGTAGGAGTACGTCCTATTACCTCACTGCATTAGGTCCAACTAAAGAGGATGGGTTGGAGAAGGGCAAAGGGTATGAATGATGAGTGTGCAGTTTAATGAAAACACCTTTTATAGAGCTAACATGAAGAGGTTCAGTAGAAAATTTGCCGTGGAAATTCAGATATTATCTCAATAATTTTCAAGTTTTTATTGTGTACTTGGCTATACGGTTAATTGGAGCTATCTTTAAATTTACCTAAGTGGATATCCTTAGTGGTAGTATTTAGAGTTCCGTTATTTCCTAAAGCAACAATATTGTCGTTTAAATTAATTGTTAGTCGTAAAGATAAATTGCTATATGTTTTTCAAAAGAATTATAAAAGAATATCAACAGTTGAAAAAACGATTGTCCATGAGGCTAAAAAATGTTTTCTCAAACACGCACTATATTTCAATCGGTGAAAATTGTTTGACGGATAACATATTAGACCGTTTTAATATCAAAAGTTTTAGTACTCCCTATTCGCATGGTCGAAGTAATATAGAATACGCTATTCACCTAGAAAAGGAAAGATACAGAAACCTTTTAACTTATGAATACTTGTATTATGACTATGTAGGGGAGACAAAAGTTGTAAGAAACAGACATTATTCACAATCCGACGAAACTTACAATAAACTTCATGTTAATGGCTTTGAATTTACTCATCATGACGTAATAAACAATGATACTCATAGGAAAAGCTACGAAAGAAAGGTTTTACGGATGCTTGACTTAGATGATCGTAAAAAGCTGAAATTCATATATCACTACAGGAATAATGAAAACATGAATACTCAACTATTCGTACAAAAATCTGAAGAGTTTTTAAAATTATACTTAGAAAGAAATATTAATAGTGAGCTAATATTCTTTACTCAGGAAATTGTTTCTACTAAGGAAGAAAGAGCTATTGTTAAAATACATGACTCTAAGAATATCAAAGGGTATGTTTTAAAAACACTTGAAGCATGGGAAGGTAATGATCAAGATGTGTTTTGGGCCAAAAAAGACAATGATTTACTAATAAAAATGATAAAAGAAATTAAGTAAAATACCAATATACTGCCAATAGAAATTACATGCTTTATAGCGTTAAAACAGTATCTTTGCCTACTAGGGTTAGAAATGCCAAATCTTTATTCATAAGATTATAGTTCCCCCTGAAATTCGGACCACAGGTTAAGTTAAGTTTCAAGTAACTTTATGACCTATGTCCAAGCGCAGAAAATTCACGTCGGAATTCAAGACAAAAGTGGTCTTGGAGGCCCTCAAAGAGCGAAGTACGCTCACAGAACTCGCCCAAAAGTACAAGCTACACCCTGTTCAGATCACCAACT
This sequence comes from Bacteroidia bacterium, assembly GCA_030431525.1. GTDB lineage: Bacteria > Bacteroidota > Bacteroidia > Cytophagales > JAAEPT01 > JAUIJC01. The sequence goes on from JAUIJC010000062.1 coordinate 13,638, forward strand.
GGAAAAAGGATTTCCTCAATGGCGCCAGCAGCCTTTTCGAGGGGAAGGGCAAGAA
>JAUIJC010000023.1 GCA_030431525.1 Bacteroidia bacterium
TTTATCTACAGATAATGAGTCCATTTTCCTGTCCGTTTGATTATTTACTTATATGACGCTGGACAGGGAAATGGATTTTTCTTTTTGAAAGAAAGTTTTGAACACGAGTGGTTTTACACCCGACGTTAATGATTAGCCACCACCTTTCCCACCTCCTCAAAATCAACATGGTAATGCTCATCGTGGAGGTTATCAATGATTTTAGGAAGGGCGCGGACAAAGTAGATTCCACGGCGCTTCAGTTCCTTGCCGTATTTGGTTTTGAAAAGGCCAGCTTGTAGCTCAATCTTAAAAATCACCTTCTTGATGCGAAGTCCCTCTTTTTTGGAGGCATCATCCAAGGCGATGATGTGCTTGGCCATGGTTTCGTAATCGATCTTCACCTTGCGGGTGCCCTTCATCCTTCCCGACTTGTCGAAGGCCATCAGGTAATGCCAAATACCGAGGTGGTCGTAAAAACGGAATTGCTTGTCCTTCTTTTTGAGAGGCGTCATAAAATCCACACTGGTCCCGTTCTGATGGGTGCGGTGTGGTTTCATTTTTCCGCCGTGTTTGCGGGAACATTCCATCACCCGAAACTTCTGATTGGGGCAGGTTTTTTCGCAAATTTGATAGGCCTCAATAACGGTCCGATAAACCTTGCTGTTCACATAAGCACGACGAAGAACACCATAACTGAACGGACTGAAATAGGAGAAGTTTCCCGACTTATAGGGCAATCGAACACCATTTTTGAGCTCCCCCTTTCGAACCGTTCCCACGGATTGGCTCTTTACATTGGCCTTCTTCTTTTGGGCAAATCCCGATAATGAAAGTGTAAGAAAAATGATGGTCGCCCAATAGCGCATAGGTCCTTAAGTTCTGACTAACACGTTGACAAAAGTTCCCTCCTCGGACATCAATCGAATCAAAAAGACGCCTTTGCCGATGCCTCCAAGGTCCAGTAAAATGGCATCAGACTCCCCTAACATATTTTGCTTTCTTACAAAACCTCCAGAAACCGTCAACACCTCAATGGCTTTGACCTTGCCGACGAGCTCATCGCAGGGCACCACATAAACCTGACTCTCGGTCGTAGGATTTGGGAAAATCCTGAAATCTAAATCCGCCTGCGACAACACTGGACTTGGAACTCCCGTAACCACTTCTTGGGCTCGCTGAAAAGTGGGAATACCATAGCCTAACTCACTATCTGGCGTTGAAACCTGACTGCCCGCCTGTTTCATAACATCAAGCAACTGAAGCGAAGTCATATCAGGATAAGCCTGCCAAATGCCTGCCGCCAATCCCGCCAAAATCGGGGAAGCGAATGAAGTCCCCGACCCTTTGATGATATTGCCATTTGATTTGCCCACATAAAGGCTGGCTCCTGGAGCCGCTACATCAGGCTTGAATCTGCCATCTGCTGTAGGGCCTGGCGAACTAAAAGAGGCCTTATCTCCATCGGATCCTACCGCTCCCACCGCCAAAACCGTTTCCACATCGGCAGGGAAAAGCAAAGCCTTCCAAGAGCTGTTGCCCTCATTGCCCGCTGCATTGACAATCAACATCCCCTTTTGGCTGGCAATACTGGCTGCCTTACTGATAATGGCCGTTTTTCCGTCAAGCTCTTCCTTTTCATAGTCCTGACTGGAATCATCAAAATTGTAGTAACCCAAAGAGGTGTTAATGATGTCAACGCCCATGCTATCGGCTCGTTCGGCGGCCATCAACCAGTTAAATTCCTCCTCGCGGTATTCATTGCTGGTGTTCTCACTTTTGAACAAGCAATAGCTGGCTTCATAGGCCGAACCAATTAAGCTACCCTCTTGGTAGGCCGCCATCACGGAAAGCACATTGGTACCATGCTCGGCATCATCATAAACATTTTCCTCTCGGTCCGAGAAATCATAGGTGGCTACAATTCTTCCATCTTGATACAGGTGATCAAAAAAATCAAGCTGGTCGGCATCCTTAAATCCAGCATCCACAACGGCAATCAACAGCCCTTCTCCCTTAAATCCTTGGCGGTGCATTTCATCGGCGCCCAGCATTTCCATTTGCCAAGTGGATGGCCCATACAAGGGATCCTCCAGTAAAATGCCGCATCGCTTAATTTTCTGACTCCCTTGAAACGCCTCTCCTGCAATTCGTTCAACTTGGCTTGGACCGTTCGGACTCAAAAACACGACTGAATCCACGAAGCCTAAACCATTCACCACTTGGCTCAAACTATCCGAAGCAAGAAAATATGCCCCATTAAACCATCGGGAACGATACCAAACATCCGTTCCCAAAGCAGTCAATGAGTCCACATATTCCCCATTCACAGGCAAATCCTCCTCAAGGATATCAATTCCTTGTTTTTCCCTGCGTTCAATGGCACGCTGCGACAAATAGCCTTGGGGATTAGCCAAAAGCTCATCCGAGACAGGCTTGTCTGTGAAATAGGCGAAATAGCGATTGACCTGCCCAAAACCTTGGGAGGCCACCAAAAAAGTCAAAAAAGTGATCAGTGCTGAAGTGTATCTCACGGCTGGCTGATAAGGGTTTGAATCTCCTCGTATCCGATTGGCGGACTGCTGAAGTCCTGACGATTGGTAAACTTGCGGTATTTATACACCAAGCCCACATTTTCGGCATAAACCTCTGTGGACAGCTGTATATCAATCTGGTTGGAAATATCGCTCTGGACCACCTCGCAAACTGAAGGATAGACAAGACTGTCTCCCAACTCATAGGAAGTGCCCAAAGACTCAATCGTATAATTCTGCGCCGCCGACACATTCTTGGCATTTCCATCCCAAGATTTTCCTTTCTCAAGAGGAAATGACAAACGAACATAACGGCGATTATTCTCCGTCCGCTCATAGGAATAATCCGTCAGTACGGCCGTCCATACCGAATCAAGTCCCCACTCTTGGCCTTGGTCAACACTTTTATAGCGATAAAGGACATAGGCCAACTCATCCTGCTGACGGAGGGTATCCTTCACTACCTCAGCCAACCAATAACTTGTACTATTTTCCCCGAAGTTTGTCCATTCCGTGCGGGAAACTGTGTACACACTGGAATCGCCAATGGCCAATGGAATATACTCCTTGCCCAAATTCACATCACTTGGATCCACCGTTTCGGAACCACATGAGGTCAACAAGGCCAGCAAGAGACTTCCAAAAAACAATATTCTATGCATTGAACTTCCCAATAATTTAAGATTCATCCGACCATCCTCACCTATCATTACCAACACGGCATTACAAAAAAGATTCCCAATTCTGCCCCAACAGAAAAAGAGAGCTTATGTAACTTGCGGGTTCTTAATGCCCTTTTCATCTCGACAGAGGTGAAAAGTAAGCACTTCATTGCAAACTGAGAAACAAATATAGCCGATGGCACTCAAAACCTTAGTCAAAGTTGGAGAGGTGAACAACCTTAGTGATGCGCGCTACTGCGCGGGAATGGGCGTGGAGTTGATAGGCTTCCAACTGGAAAACGACCACGAGAAATTCGTGGACCAAAACACCTACAAGGCCATCACGGGCTGGCTGGAAGGCGTAAAATTTGTCGGGGAGTTTGAATCCAGCAGTTTTGAATCCATCCAAGAAGCCCATAAAAATTACGAGTTTGACTTCGTCCAAGTTGCTGATCCAAGCATCGTGGAGGAAGTAAAAAAACTTGAAATTCCAGTCATCCTCAAAACAAACCTACAGGATTGGGAGGCCCTCCCAAAAACCTTGGACGCCGACTACCTTTTGGTAGAATCCGAAAAAGAACAGCTTTCCGACGATGACAAAGTAAAATTGGAGGAAGTCGCCCAAAGCCTTCCTGTGATTCTTGGTTTTGGTTTGGAGGCGGACAGCGTTGCTGACTTGTTGGACAACTCTGCCATCAAAGGAATTGCTTTGAAAGGTGGTGAGGAAATCCGTCCTGGGTACAAGGACTTTGATGAGCTTGCTGATATTTTGGAGGCGATTGAAGAGGAGTATTAATTTCTGAAATACTCTTACCCAAAAAGGGGGAATTAGACCTGACAGGTTTTCAAAACCTGTCAGGTCTAATTCCCCCTTTTTGGGTTTTATAAAAACTATAAAACTGGGTCAGATACTTTAGAGAACCAATCAATATGATTTCAAACCACCGAACTTACCCCCTCATTCTTAGGCAGATTTCTACTTTTTTTCAATTTCAAAAATGGTTTTTCAAACAGGTGAAATGAAGCGATACTTGCAATCACTGTACAAGCTAAGGCGAGAGCAGAAGATACACTCCAATGCACTTGACCTGCCATTTTCATTAACACCTTACCTATAAGCAGAATGAATATCGTATGGTACAGATACATCCCATACGTATACTTTCCTAACCTGCTTATCCAATAGCTTTCTTTAATCTCTATCGCATTATTCCCACATAAGGTCAGAGATATCAATACCATAAACCCAAACCCGAGGAAAAGAGGTGACATAACACCAAATATCGATTTAGGTACTAAGAAGATAAGGAAAGCTAAAATGTATTTGAGGCTAAGTGGGATTGACTCAACCTTTTTAAACAGAATTGGTTTTTCGATTAACAGGTATGCTGGAATGGCCCCAAAAGCGAAGTAGTTAAAATTGGTTGCCAAATCGAGCTGATCAATATTGTAGAGGTCATACACATAGCATAGTATTGTTGACAAGACAATCCCAGACAGTATAACTGCAGGAATTTTTTTCGGTGAAACATAGCATAACACCAAGGCCCATACGATATAAAAATGTTCATTGACACAAAGAGACCACATGACACGCAGTGGGGCGCCATCTGGAAAGGTCCCCGTCAACATCATTTTATAGTTCTCAAGGAAAAGGGATGAAACCAAAATGTTTGGCTCATAGCCTTCACTCGAAGAAGACATACCCAAATATGTGAGGATATAGGGCGTGCAAAAAGCGAACAAAATTAGGGCATAGAAAAGCGGGTAAATTCTAAGCCCTCTGTTTTTGAAGAACCTTTTCAAATCAACATCACCTTTCTGCTTTTTCTGGTATAGTAGATTATAGGTGATTAAGAATCCACTCAACACAAAAAAGAAGAACACTCCACCTTTCTTTAGAATCAAATTGGCATATTCATTATCAGAAGAGGAAGAGTGAAGAAGGAATACCAATAGGAAAAATAGAAACCTAAGAGCGTCAAAAGTATGGAAGTATTGCTTGCTTTTCATGCGTTAAAATGGACCCTATTTACAACCCATATTGGCATTGATAGGAAACTGCTCAATGGAATTAGTGGATACTATAAGAGCCAAGGAAGTTCCCTGGCTCTATTTGAAAATTTGTATCAGACTGGCTTTTCAAAGCTTGTCTCACCCCAACCTAAACCTCAAATAATTAATCTTTATTCCCTCTGCCAAGTACTTCTTTTCATAGGTGGTCTTGATGCCGTGGTGCATGTCCAAAAACTCCGAATTGTAGAGGTCTTCGGTTTGTGCCAATACCTCCAATTTTTGTTCGGCAATTACCTCGCAAGCGTATTCGTAAAGTGGAAAGCTATCCGTTTTTAGGTTGATGATGCCTCCCTTCTTAAGCACCTTTCTGTAACGGTCCAAAAAGCGTGGGCTAATCAAACGGCGGTGTCTATCGGCCTTTTTCGGCCGTGGATCAGGGAAGGTCACCCAGATTTCAGCAACTTCCTCCTTTTCAAAAAAGGTTTCAATCAGCGAAATATGCGTTCTCAAAAAGGCGGCATTGGACAGGTTTTTCTCCTTGGCCACTTGGCTTCCCTTCCAGATGCGATTGCCCTTGATGTCTACCCCAATAAAATTGCGATTTGATTCTACCTCGGCCAGTCCTGTGGTGTACTCTCCGCGTCCGCAGCCCAACTCCAGCACGATATCCTGCGCATTCTTGAAATGCTCCTTATTCCACTTCCCCTTGATTCCCTCAAAGATTTCCTTGCCCTCCTGAATTACATTTTCAGCCCTATCATTCTGATCAAATCGAATCAGTTTCTGTCTTCCCGCCATTTTTGTTTTTAGTACGGAGTACTGAGTATCGAGTACGGAGCTTGCAGCCTTACATGGGCTCAATACTCCGTACTCTGTACTCAATACTCATTCACAATACTTCCGCCACCACAAAGGTGCTTCCTCCTACAAATACCAAATCATTAGCTTGAGCCTCCGCTTGGGCAGCTTTTAACGCTTCTTTTACATCTGGCACTACCTTCCCCTTCAATCCAAGGGATTCAGCCTTTTGAGCCAATTCGGCTGCAGCCAAGGCCCGTGGCATATTTGCATTACAAAAATAATAATTCGCCTCTTTAGGAAACAGGGACAAGACTTTAGAGATGTCCTTGTCGTTCACCATGCCAAGCACGATATGGAGTTTCTCCCATTGGAGTTTTTGGATTTCATTGATGACCGCCTTCACGCCATCCTCGTTGTGGCCCGTATCGCAATAGGTCAATGGCTTCTCGGAAAGCTTTTGCCAACGACCCGTAAAACCAGTAATTTCCCTGAAGTTTTCGAGGGCTTGATCAACGATTTCTTCGGGGAGAACATAGTGGTTTCTTAGCTGCTCGATGGCCGCTAATGCAGTGCGTTGGTTCTTTTTTTGGTAATCGGGAATGTGGGGGGAGACAGGGCGGTGCCCTGTCTCTACGGGGTCAAACGCCTTGATCAGAGGGGCATTTAATTTCTTGGCTTGTTCCTCAAATACAGGGAAAGTTTCTGGATGAAATTCACCAATCACCACAGGAGTATCCTGTTTAATAATCCCTGCTTTTTCAAATGCGATTTCTGCCAAAGTGTTCCCCAATAAAGCCTGATGGTCCAAACCAATATTGGTAATGACTGACACCAGTGGCTTAATGATATTGGTGGAATCAAATCGTCCCCCAAGGCCTACTTCAACCACAGCTACCTCAACTTCCTCATCACGGAAATGTTCAAACGCCATGGCAACGGTCATCTCAAAAAAGGAAGGTTTCAGTTCCTTGATAAGTGCCTTATGGTTCTCCACAAAGTTGATGACAGCCTCCTCTGAAATCTCCGACCCATTGACCTTGATGCGCTCAGTGAAATTCTTGAGGTGTGGTGAAGTGTAAAGGCCTGTCTTTACCCCAGCACGTTGCAGAACAGCAGCAAGCATGTGGGAAGTGCTGCCCTTTCCATTGGTTCCAGCCACATGTACTGCCTTAAAAGCCTTTTCAGGATGTCCTAAGGCCTCACAAAAACGAAGGATTTTATCCAGTTTGTAATTCAATGCCGAAGCGCCCTGTTGCTGATACATCGGCAATTGGGTGTAGAGAAAATCAAGAGTTTGTTGATAATTCAAGGACATAAACTTCCTAAAGGCTTGAGCGAAAGAGGAATCAAAGAATGAGGGAGATTCTTTTTCGTAAATTGCAATCCCAAATTTCTATCGAAAAAATATAAGTTCGAATGAAGGCACCAATTTTCTTTGCCTTGTGGCTATTTTCCTCAGCCATTTTTGCCCAATCCCTCCAATTCGCCCAAGAAGGTCAAAAGATTAAATCGTTGGTGGAGTCCTTCCACTATCAGCCTCATGTATTGAATAAAAACTACTCAGAGGCAGTTTTTGACCTCTTTGTGGATGACCTTGATCCGTATCACCTCCTTTTTACCCAAGTTGAAATCAACGAATTGAAGGCTTTACAGGGGAGCATTCAAAGCAGCATCGACGAGGATACGGACTGTGAGCTGATTGAAAACCTCACCCTGCTTTACCCAAAAATCCTTGAGCGGGCACAAAAAAAACTGGAGGGGTTCAACAGCCAAAAACTGAATTTTAACGAGAACGAAAGTTTTTCGCAGGACGAGTTGCTCACCACCTTTGCGAAAGATGATGCAGCACTCACCATCCGCTGGAAAAAATGGCTGAAGCTTTTTGCCTTGTACTATGGCGAGGATCTCGTAGCCGAAGATTCAACATTGATCCTGAATTCGGCTTGCGCCAAAGTACATGACAAAGCCATCAACCATTTCAGCTGCTTCCTTGAAGACAGGCAAATTGAAGAGGAAAAGGTTAATGCCCTACTCTCCTATTACCTGCTTGACGCTTTAGCACACCGCTTAGACCCACACACAGTATTTTTTACGGCTCGTCAAAAACAGATTTTTGAGTCCTTCCTCTCCACTGAAGAAGAAACCTTCGGCATTTCCTTCGAAAAGAATGAACAGGGAATGCTCATGATTGGAGATTTAGCTCCGGGAAGTGCTGCTTGGCGCTCGAACCTTCTCCATTCAGGAGATAAAATCAAACGCATCCAATGGGCTGAGGATGATGTAGTGGACCTTGATTGTATTTCGCCTCAAGGCTTGGAGCAAAGCCTAAACAGCGACCCGCGTCGGGAAATTACCTTGGTCATTCAAACTGATGCTGGTGAAAGCCAAATCCGTTTGGAAAAGGGCCTGCAAGAAGTTCAGGAGAATACGGTAACCGGCTTTTTGCTCAAAGGCGAAAAAACCATGGGCTATATGGCCATCCCGTCCTTCTACACGGAATGGGCTGGCGACCGCTCCCAAGGTGTGGCGCAGGACGTGGCCAAGGAGTTGCTCAAACTCAAAATGGAAAACATCGAGGGATTGGTTATCGACCTTCGAGACAATGGCGGAGGCTCATTGGCGGAGGCAAGCCGCTTTGCTGGCATTTTCATTAATGTCGGACCTCTAGCTTTGTCCAAAGACCAGACGGGCGCCATCGAAATCATCAAGGACATGAGCCGTGGAAGCATCTTTAACGGTCCCTTGGTGATTCTACTCAACGGAAATAGTGCTTCAGCCTCCGAGATTTTGGCGGGTTCACTGCAAGACCACGGTCGAGCGGTGATTGTTGGCGGACAGTCTTACGGAAAGTTTTCCTCCCAAATCGTCCTGCCATTGGACATCCATCCTACCCAACCCGACCTTTCTCAGGACTTCACGAATTCCAATTATTTGAAGGTGACCATTTCACAGCTCTTCCGTTTGAATGGAGGCAGTTCCCAAACACGTGGCGTCACCCCAGATATTCTTCTTCCAGATCCGAAGGCACCACACATCACCCGCGAGGTGGAGCACAACTATGTCTTGCTACCCGACTCTGTAGTCAAAAAGGTCTATTTTCAGCCAAAGGCCTTACCTATCCAAAAACTTCAGGAAAGTAGCGCTGCGCGCCGAACCGCTTCCAAGCACTTTGAACAGGTGGCTCAGCTCAACCAAGAAATCATCGCCTTGGAAGAACAGGAGATCCCATTGAACGCCGAGGCCTTTCAGGCTTATTCTGATAAGAAACTAACGACCAATACTGCCCTGTGGGACTTGGTTGCCCGAAAATCTGAAGCCTTTAAGGTGGCTAACAACTCCTTTGACGAAAGTGTGTTGAGCCTTGATGAAATCAAGCGCCAGCTCAATGAACAACAAAAGGAACATATCAGCCATGACATTTATGTCGAAGAAGCCTTCGAGGTGCTTTGCGACATGACCGAGTAAACTTTTCACCCAATCTATATCCCTATGAAACGAACAGTTTTAGCATTGATCATGATGGCCGTTGCCGCCCTCATGTCATTTATCCCTGCCGATAACGCACCGAACGCCGGCGCTTACATGGGCAGCATCAACATTGAGTTCGAGGACATCCAGAAGGAAATGTGGGACTACACCCGTGCTGTGGCCCACAATAAAAGTGCTCGCAAAATTGACAAAAGGAGAACTTCCCTTCTCTCAACAATTGCCTCTGCACAAAAGCGTATCGCTCGCACAAAAGCCTTTGAAGGTGATGTTTCTTACCGAAACGCCGTGGTTGATTACTTGACCATGAACTACAATATCCTGAATCAGGATTACGCCAAAATTGTAGACTTGGAGGCCATCGCAGAACAGTCTTACGACATGATGGAAGCCTACCTTATGGCACAAGAGGCTGCCAGCACAAAAATGAAGGAGGCGGGTGAAAAGCTTGACAATGCTCAGAAATCCTTTGCCAAGGAGCACGACATTACCTTGACCGAAGGAACCGATAAGCGCGGTGAAAAACTGGAAGAGGCTGGAAAGGTATTCAACTACTACAACAAGGTTTACCTTATTTTCTTTAAGAGCTTTATCCAAGAGAGTTTTATGCTGGAGGCGCAGAATGCTGCTAACCTCAATGAAATGGAGCAAAACAAAGGTGCTTTGAACGAATACGCCAACCAAGGCATCAAGGATTTGGCTGCACTTCCTGCTTATAAAGGCGACAAAAGCCTGAAGCTTTCCTGCCATGCCTTGTTGAAATTCTACGCTGATGAAACGTCAAAGCACTACGGCAAAATCACCAACTTCTATTTGAAGAAGGAACGCTTTGAGCAGATTCAAAAATCCTTTGAGGCTAAATCAGAGAAGAAGCGTACGCAAGCGGATGTGGACCAGTACAACAATGCATTGAAGGAATATAATGCTGCCATCGAGGCTTACAATTCCACCAATGAGCTTCTTAACAAAGAGCGCTCAGAATTGCTCGATCGCTGGAACAAGACCGTGAAGAAGTTTACTTCTACTCACGTGAGCCGTTAAGACTTTAGAGATTAGACGTTGGACATTAGCGTCAATCAAGCCTAACAATACCACAAATGAAAAAGCCCGTTGGATGTTATTCCAACGGGCTTTTTCACGTTTAACAGCTTCAGTTATTTTCCTCGGATGCGCCAAGTAATGGTCACATTCCTATTCTCTGAGTCGTCACCTTGATCGATAAGAATTGCCCTTCGGGCCTCAATCTCTCGTTTGATCCACTCCTGCTGTGAAGGAGTGAAACTGGTGCCATTCTCAAAACCAACAACAAAGACACGTCCAGAACCTTCTTCCACTCGCACACGGACAATGGCCGTACCCGAAATTTGGTTCTCCTTAATCTCTTGAGGAATCTTAGGTTCAGATAATCTCCAATCCTTCAGACCATAGGCACTAAAGCTACTACCCTCACCTCCAGCATCAGGACCTTTGGTTTTGTCATCCCCCTCTTGTCCTCCACCTTCCATATTGAAGGTTTTGGTTTCCTTGCCTCTTTCAGTACCCTTGTTACCAGCCTCATCATCATCACCCTTTCCACCTCCTGTAGGGAAAGTCTTTGTTTTTGGCTTAGTAACTTCCTTTTCCTGAGTGTCCTCTTTTGGCTCCTCCTTGGGTTTAGGCTCTGTTTTGGTTGGCTCGGTTTCTTTCGCAGCTTCTGTTGGTGAGTCATCCTCTTGGGTCATCACCTCATCCTGCGTGTCTTCCGATGGAGTTTCTTCTGGAGTGGTTTCCTCAGGGGTTTCCTCAGGCTGAACCTCCTCCATTTGCTCCTGCTCCTCCTCGTACTGTTCTTCCGCCTCCTCAACAGCCTTCTCCTCGGATTCGGACATTTTACCCATGGCATCATCGCCATAAGTCAAATCCACACCGATTTCCTCAATAGGTTTTGTACCCTCCAATGCTCCTCCCCCAGAACACATTGCCAACCCAATAAAAATGAGTAGCAACAGGCTGTGGAGCAGAATGGAGACTATCCATGCTCTGCGTTCGTCGTCCTTATTATGTACGTATGTTCCGTTCACTTAATCTTGGGGTTTAACCTCAAAGGAAACTTTCACTTTCAATTCTTTGAGCAGACCCACTACTTTGAGCCCATCTCCCAAACGAATATCTTCGTCAGCTTTGATGACAACGGCATCTTTGGAGATATCACCCTTGCTCAACTTTTCCCTCACCTTGCTTCTTAAATCAACGAATTGGATTTCCTCTTCGTCGATATAATACTTCAAATCTTTAGTGACGATAATTTTCACCTTCTCGTTTTGGGTGATCACCGAATCATTCACCTTCGGCACATTCACTGGCAAAGAAGTCGGGGTCACAAAACTGGAGGTCAACATGAAGAAGATCAACAACAGGAAAACGATGTCCGTCATGGAGGACATGTTAAATGTTGGGTCAACTTGGTGTCTTGACTTAAGATTCATAATTCAATGCGTTTTGCGTTAAAAGTGTTTTTGAAAGCAACTTCTAACGGCTTAACGTGACTCTTGAAGCAAGTCGAGGAATTCTACTGAGGAGTATTCCATTCCATGAAGGATGCGCTGCACACGACCCGATAGGAAGTTGTAGGCTACATAAGCGATAATACCTACAATCAAACCAGCCGCAGTCGTCACCATTGCTTCGTTGATACCACCCGCCAAATCACTTGGGCTCACGGCCTGACCTTCTTTCGCAGCAATCTCTTGGAAGGCAGAGATCATTCCCATTACCGTACCCAAGAATCCGAGCATTGGTGCCGCACCAGAAATGGTCGCCAAGGAAGAAAGGTTACGCTCCAAGTTATTCACTTCGATACGACCACGGTTTTCAATCGCGCCTTCAATGGTTTTCAATGGGCTTCCAATGCGCTCCAGACCTTTGCCCAACATCCGTGACACAGGAGTGTCCACCTGAGAACAGTATTTTTTTGCTTCATCAAGATTGCCAGACAAAACGTGCTTCTTCACATTCTCGGCAATCATTTCTGCATTCTTATTTGCCTTACCGATTGTTTGCGTGCGCTCCACGAAAATGTAAACCGCATAAATGGACATCAAAAACAGCGGCAAAAATACCCACCAGCTATCCAATAGCACCTGAACCATCGGATGTTCCATAAAGCTTCCTGAAGACGCAACCACTTCCTCTGAAGAGTCACCCAGCATCAAATTCTGCAACAACATGTAAATCAATAATTAAAGTAAGAAGGATAAGGCCAGTCCTTGCAATCGCACTTTTGTAAAGATTGGCGATTGCTGACATAGCCCCACTAAAATATGCACAAACCAATAAAAAAAGGGATTGTTCCCGAAAATAGTTCGGAAACAGCCCCTTTTAAGGACTGACTTAGTCAGTTTTATTTATTGCGAAGAATCCAGACGCCAGAGCCGTATCTCAAACGGTAGCCCTGCAATTCTTTCAAGGCTTCATTCCAAGTGCCATAGCTGGAAACTGAAACCCTGTAACGGCCTTCACCTTCAACGATCTCACCGCTGCCCATTTTGCCGATTTCTCTTTCAGCCATGGAACGGCGAGCGAATGAACCAACAATAATGTGGAAGTCTTTGGAAGAATTAACCGCTGGAGCAGCTTCCTCGTGCACTACCGCTGTTTGTTCTCCAGCGGCTGCTTCGTTGGCAAAGTCATCATCCTTAGCTGTCTCGGCCTCTTCATTAGCACCAGAGGTAGGAATCATGGACGCCTCACTGTCGGCTACCACCTGATTGTCCTCCACCAAATGATCATCACCACCGTGCTTTTGCTTGTTCATGTACATGAACGTCAAGCCACCAGCCAACAAGAAAATGACAGCAGGAATGACCAAAAACAATGTTTTCTTCTTTCCTTTCTTTGGCTGCTCCTCGCCTTGTTCCTGAGCTACTGGCTCTTTCTTAGGCTGCGGCGCAGATTCCGGATTCGATGGAGTTTCGGAAGCTGGCTTGGCAGCCGTAGGACGACGAACAACTGGACGGGGCTGGACAGGTCTGATTCTCTTCATGTCTTCTTGATCTCTTTCAATGGGTTTGAAAAACAACTCCGGCAGAGCAAAGCTGTCCTCCAAGAAATTCTCTCGGATTTCGGGTTCGAAAAGCAATGTTTGTTCCTCGCTCAAAAGGAACTTGCCTATTCCTTCCACAAGAAACTCGCCATCTTGGTTCAATGTTTCGCGAAATTTTTCAACGAACTCATTGATTTTGGCCAAAGCTTCCTCTCTGGAAAGTTGCTCGCCCTGAGCTACTGCATCAACTAAGAGCCCATCATTTCGCTGCAAGCTTTCATTAAAAGCCAAGCGCTTTGAAGGCGGACGCAAAGCATTTTTCAGGTCATGCACATCGGCGCCCTGATAATCTGCAAGCAAGCCACCCAAGGATGGAATGATAACGCAGTCGTGCTCGTAGAGCAGTTCTTTAACGTAGTTAAAAACCATTTTAGATAACGTCTAAAACGAGTAAGTTAATCCAACTAAGGTATTTATTCCCTTATTTGGATAATACAGATACCGCTGATACTTCTGAGAAGCAATGTTATTCAACTGCCAGAAAATGGACAATCGATTATTCCAACGGTAATCAATAGCCAAGTTAATGTCGATGATGCCATCCAATTTGGTATCCACACCATCAAAATCACGGCCGTACAGCCCACTAAGATAATAAATCTCAGTATTTAGCAAGACTTTGTCCTTGATTTTGTAGCCACCATATAAGCTTGCCGTAAAGTTTGGACGATGATAGGCTTCAGACAAGGTCTTCAAGTTATACCCAACATACTCCCCTTTCAGTCCAAGCTCGAAGGCTTTTCGCATGTACATCAACTCTCCTGAGATTCTTCCCAAGATGGCGCGATCGGTCTCGTATTCAACATCAAACTTTTCTGGATTCAGGGAGTCGTTTACAAAGAAGTAGAGGTTGTCATAATTCTGCACTCCCGCACGAAGCTCAAAGGCAAAATGCTTGGCAAACCCTCCACGTACTCCTCCATACACATCCCATTTCCGTGTGCTGTTGAACAGTGAAATATTCGTATCAAGAAAATGGTTTTCCCAGGCCAACTGCCTGTAGTTCACATGGTCAACTCCACCTGTTAGACCTGCAAACACATGCAAATCATGAGGTTGGTTGATTGTGAAATCCACCTGTAAAACAGGGAAAACGTGAAAATCGTTCTTATCGCCAATGGTGTCGTTTTCGTAGGTGAGGTTGGCACCTGCCCGAATATCAAAGCCATCGAACACAAAATCATAGTATGGCGTGGCACCAACTTGAATACGGCTGATGCCGTCCCCTTCTGAATATTGACCAAAGAAAGTCTGGATATCCAAGCCCAAAGAATCATTTCCATTCAAGGCATAAACAGGACGCGCGCCCAAGGCGACTTCAAATTCTTGGTTCTCAAAAGAGTTGTTGATGAAATGAAGTCCTAAGTTTCCGTCATAGTCAATGCTGGACTTTGGGTTCAAATTCTTCACCCCGACATCCGCGCGGAAAAGGTTGTAAACAATCTTCTCTGGTTCAGAAGGAAACAATGAATCAGAAATAGGCAATTCATAAACGCCATAATAGCGCCCTCCCCAACGGTCATAACCAATGGAGCCCGTCCATTCGGCATTCCGCTGGAAGGACTTTCCGTATAGCTCCAAATTCGTCTCGCTTTCCCGAGAATCCTTCTTCCTTACCGGACCTCGCAAAGAGGACAAATGACGAGCGTAAACGCCCCACGCCATATCCTTGTTCCGCTTGGAATTGAAATGCCCCTCGGCATAAGGCGTGGTGTAATTACCAAAACCCGCACGGACATAGTTGCCCCACAAGGCCGGCTTTTTATCCGGCTTAATGCCGTAAACCCTGTAGGATGGATCCAACGGGCTCAATGGCAAATTATAGCTCTTGAGCTGAAAAGTCTGAGGAGTTACCTGTTGCTCCTTTCGCGGTGGAAGGTTGACCTTGTCGTATTCGCGACGGGCTGTATCCAAACTCACCCCAAGCTCATAGGTCTGCTCAAACTGTGTGACACTATCCTCCTGCCCCATCACCAAGAACGGGGAGCTCAACGCAAGGAATAGAAGCAATAATCGGCTATACATCGAAATGTTAAATCTAATGGGTCAATTAAGTATCAAGTACAATGTATCGTGTATTATGACCTTAGTCATGGGACAATCATTGTACTTGATACACGATACATTGTACAAATGACCAGTAGTCTGGGACGTCTCCTTATTTGTCGTCAATATCCAATTCCTCCGGCTCCTCCAACAAGTCCTCATCGCTACCTTGCTCCGTAGGTTGTTCTTCCACTTTCCCGCTTTCCAAGTCAATCTCTTGAACTTTCTCTTTGCGGGCCTCAGCCTCTTTGTCGTCCAGCATTTTAATGCGACGCTTGGCTTCATCCACCACTTCTCCACCTGGGAAATAATCCACCAAAGACTGATAGGTTTCACGCGCTTGGAAGTCCTCGTTCATCGATTCATAGCTCTCACCAATCAACAAGAAACAGTTACCAACCCACTCTGGATAGGCCATAAAATGGTCTGACGAACGCGCCAAGGTATCAATGGCTTCCGAATACTTCTCTTGGTCATAGAGTACTTTACCAGCCATGTAATTGGCTTCGGCGCCATTCTCATCCTGAGAAGTCTGCATCAGCTCCACAAAACCGGTGTAAGCCAAGTCCAGATTACCTTTTTTGTAGTTGGCTTTCGCCTTATACAGAGAAGCCTCAGGCTTATGTCCACCAGCGGCAATCAATTGATCGGCAAAGGTCTTGGTGGAATCATATTGGCCCAAAGCATAGCAAGATTCCATCAGTCCCTGAAGGGCTTTGCGCTGTTGCGACTGGGAAGTAACAACTTCCAACCACTTTTCGTGATAGGTTTTGGAATCGGGATAATCCTCAACATGGGCGTTCAAACGCGCCAAGCTGCGGACTGTTCGCATGTAGTTTGTTCCTGCACCTTCTTTCAGCAGCTCCTCGAAACGCCTCTCCGCTTCATCGTAATTCTCCAAGCTATAGTAGGAATCACCCAAGAAATAAAGCGCCTCTCCACGCTTCTTGCTCTTTGGATACTTGTCGAGGAAGTTTTCAAACTTGCCTACTGCCTGATCGTAATGACCGTCGTAGAAGAAACGGACAGCACCATCGAACACCAAATTCTCAGTCGTCTCGGAATTCGGGTTACAGCTGGCGTAATCATCCTCCAACTTGTTATAGCGATTGATCTTTGTATTGTCTGAAGAGCCAGGCTGAATCAAAAGCTCACGAGCCACTTGAATGGCATCATTGGCCGCAGGGTTGGTACAATAAAGGGAAAGGATAGTTTCCATATCCTCCAACGCCAACTTCTCATCGCCACGGTTTTGGTAAGAGATTCCGCGCTTCAGGTAAGCCAATGGAATCAACTCGCTATTCTTCTCCTTATTGATGAAAAAGGTAAAGTGCTTGGAGGCATCAGCGAAGCGCTGATTTTCATAACTCAAGTTTGCTTTCTTGTAAGTCGCCTCCGTTCTGTATGGCGACTCCCCAAACTCTTGGATAACGATGTCATAGTTTTTAGACGCCTCGTCAACATTACCCTGACGTCCCAACACTTCTGCTTTTCTGAGGTGTGCATAAGCACGTCCTCTCCTGCCAGAAGCAATGGCCTTGTCATAACTTTTCAAGGCTTGGTCATAATCCCTCAAGAGGAAATTACAATCCCCGATTCTCAACAATGCGTTTCCGTAATGTTGACGGTCCCGTTGGTTCTCCAACTTTTGGGCGTAAACCTCAAAGTGCTGTAGCGCTTTTCGGTACTGCTCTTGGCTGGCTTGCGCATCGCCTTGCTCAGCCAAACGACCAGCGGCATTGAAATAGGAATAACCAATGCCGTAGCGTGATTTCAAATGATATTCGGAATTCGCCTCGGCATTTCTGAAAACAGCAGCGTAATCATTCTTGGCCTCGTCCCACATGTAGCGTCTGGACTTGGTCTCAGCCCTCCAGAAGTAAGCTTGAACCAAAAGGTCCTTGTCATATGGGTAGCCAATGGATTTTGTAAAGTAATCCATCGCCTCCTGCGTGCGGCTCTTATTGAACATTTCCGTACCACGGCGGAAAGTTACTTCTTGATAAGCCTCCTTGATGGATTCACTCTTATACCCCAAGCTTTCGATATACTTGATGGCCTCCTCGTAGTCGTTCGTATGGCGATAGGATTGAGCTAACAACTCCTTGGATTCAGAACCATGCTTGCTGTTCGGAAAGGTCTGCTCAAAGTTTTTCAGGGTCTTAATCGATCGATCATAGTTACCCTGCTCATAATGAAGCTTGCCCAAGTCAAACATGGCTGATTCCTTCACTCCTTGGTGGAAATCAGCACGAGAAGCCGCTTCCAAAGCCGACAACGCATATTGTTTGTTATCCAAAGCCAAATAGGCCTCGCCCAAATAATAAGAAGCAAACTGCCCCAAAGAATCCTCAGATGAAGCCACCTGTTTCAGACTCTCAGCAGCCTCCTCATTGTTTCCCAACTGAAGGTTGGAATAACCCAAACGATAAAGTAGCTCAGGGTCCTTCTTTCCTTTCTTGGCATATTCCTCCAAGTACTTGGTAGCCTTCTCGTATTCCTCACGGTCGAAATAGGCACTTCCCACCAAACCAGCAATCTTGTCGGCATCTTTCACCTTTTGGTTGCTCTCCAACAAGGGAATAGCATACTCCAACAACTTGTCCTTGTTTTCGCTTTGCTTGTAGTAAATCAAGCTCTTCATATAAGGCACTACAGCCTTATAGGTGGCATTCTCACCAGCAATATCAAAATCAGCCAATGCCTCAGGATAGTTGCCTTTTTTCTCGTTGATAACACCAGAATAGTAGGCTGAAGCGTAGGTGTACTTGTTCTTCTTCACATCGTGCTTGAGCACGTTGAACAATGGTGCGGCCTTATCCACCTGTTTGTCTTGGTAGTACGCATAAGCCAAATTGAATTTGGCAGCCTGCTCCTCCTCAGCGCTCAACAAGTCCAAGTCAGCCTCTTCATAATATTGAATGGCCTTTTCCCACTTCTTCTTATTCCAGTAATAATTACCGAGATCAAAGTAAGCTCGCTTAGAAAGCGGATGATGTGGATGCTCCTGAACAAAGTCTTGGAACATCTGCTCGGCCACGGGCTGATCGAGATTCAGGGCACAATTCGCCTTGTAATACTCAGCATTGACCCGCTGGAGCTCATTGGCGTCCTCACTGGCCAAATACCGATCGAAGGAGCGGCTGGCCGCCCCATATTTTTGCTTCTCCAGCAACTCCGTCGCACGACGATAGTGACGCTGCCCATTGGTTTCCCATTGGGTGTTTTGAGCATTGAGAGAAAGGAGGGTTCCGCAGAACAGCAGAATTGAGAAAAGAAACTTCTTACGCATTTGCCAACAAAAGTTTTCAACGAGCAAAATTAGCAGAAATGCCCCAACAAAAAAGGAGATGGCCGTCCTCCTCACTGAACTGGACTGCGATTTTGGCCAGCTCAACTCCCCTTGCCAATTTCCAACCCACTGAGCCGTTATAAAGGCAATTGTCTGAAATAGAAGCCTTAGGCCTTATGATTACTCAACGATTCAACTCCCAAGACCACATTCTTACCATTTGTCCAGAAGGAAAAATAACTCCTGAAGACATTCAAGGTTTGGAAAACAAAATGGATTTGTTGCTTCGGAAATACGGGAAGCTCAATGGTGTTTTGCTCGACCTCAAGGAAGTTCCCTTCTGGAATGGGTTCAAATCCTTTATGGCGCACATGCGTTTTATCAAGGCGCACCACAAGGACATTGACCGATTGGCAGTAGTTACCAGCAAACATTTCCTTGGTCTTATTCCATGGATGGCTGATTACTTCACCACAGCCGACTTGAAGTATTTCAAGGAGAATGAGCGCAACCTTGCGTTTATCTGGCTAAGGGATGAAACGCAGGAGAAACGGAAGGTTTCATAGTGACATGGGGGTCAACCCCTCCTGTGTCCTCCCCTTATCCAAGGGGAGGAGAATGTTACAGAGAACACATAGTCAGACTATGGGCTGTTGGTTTCTCCTCCCCTTTCAAAGGGGAGGATACAGGTGGGGTTGCCCCATGGTTTGCTGTTAGGATTGAAAACAACACCCTTTTTAAACTTGATTGCACACAAAAAAGGCCACCCAGATTTCTGAGTGGCCTTTTTACTAATTCTATGTTTCTCGTTTATCGAGCGATGGTGACTGTTCCTCGGAAGGACTGTGAACCGCCGTTTGGTTCCAGTACGAAGAAGTAAACGCCATCCGGCAACTCCTTTCCTTCTCTGGTACCGTTCCAAGGCTCATAGCCGTTGTATTGCTCATGCACCAAGTTACCCCAGCGGTTGAAGATTTGAATGTGCATCTGAGGATACACCTCCAAACCTGTGATAATCCAAGTGTCATTGTATCCATCACCGTTTGGCGTGAAGGCATCAGCGAATTTGATGGACTCCGTCACGGTGAGGTTGTACTTGATTTCAGTACTACACAAGCCTTGATTTGTGAGCGTCAATGTTACTGTAGAAGTTTCAGTTGGGTAGCCTTTTACATACAGGTCTCCTTCCTCCAAAGCAACTGCTGGATCAATGTTCCAAACATAGCTATCATAAGCAGAACCCGCAGCCTCAATCGTGGCTTCATCGTCCTCAATGATAAAGTAGTTCGGGTCAGTGATAAACGCTCCTTTTGGAGTCTCAACAACATTTACCGTCAGTTTATTCGACTCCACTTCCGTTGGGCAAGAGCCATTGGCTAAGGTCACATAATAAACACCTGACTGCGACAAATCCACTGAATCCACTTGGTACTTTTCACCTGTAGCAACCTGGCCTGTTGGCTCAAACCACCAAGTAGCATCATTAACATCAGCGACAGCATCAACAACCATCAACTCCAAGGCATCATTTTCACAGATGCTTACTTGATCTTGCTTGCCATCCAAAGTTTGAACAATTGGGCTTGGGTTAGGATAGATAGTAACAGTGGCTGTAGCCGTTTCCTCATTTGGTGTAACTACACAAGGTGCACCAGAACTTACCTTCACTTCAAGTACATCCCCATCCATCAACTGGTCTCCCTTGGAGTAAATGAAACTTGTTTCATCAAACTCTTCAACGCCATTCTTTAACCACCTATATGACGGGGATTCTGTGCCTTTAGCATCTGCCAACATGAATACAGGCAACCCTTCACAACCCACAAAATCTTCAAGGGAAACCTCTGGAACAACATTCGGAGTCACATTGATTGTCAAAGGATCCGAAGTTATCAAAGGCGTTGTTACACAAACATCAGCATCAGTAATGATTACCTCCAAGGACACTTCCACATTTCCACTCGTTAAACTACTTATCTCCAGCTCCTCTGGCTTTGTGGTCGTTTGATTCAGGTTATTAATCTTCCAAATATAATCCTGAGTTGCACCAGCGTTCTCAAGACTCTTAATCGAAATGACAGCCTGCTCGCCCTCACAGTAAGCTCCAATCTTATCAGCCTCAATCGTAACTTTTGGAATAGCCAGCGGTGTTACATCTGCGATAATTGTATTTGTCGAGGTGACGACCTGACTCCCAACCACACAGGTCTCACTTACAGTCAAGGTAGCCTTTACGATGTCACCATCCAGCAAATATGATGGGGAATAGGTATTTCCAGTATGCATAGATGCATTGTTCACAAACCATTCAACAGTGGTAACACCTGCACCCTCTTGAACTGGAGTTGCAGAGAAATTGATGTTATCCCCCTCACAAACTGGCATCCCTGTAGTGGCTTGGATAGTAACGGAAGGATCAAGCTTTGGAGTGTATTTGGCAGTAAGCGGATCAGAATCATCAAATGGCAATGTAGCACATGCCGAAAGGTTCTCCATTTTCACCATTACAGTCTGGCCATCAGTCAGCACCATACTGAAGTTTTCCCCAGTCTGAGTAGTTATGTTATTATCAACATACCAAGTAAAGGTGGTTAGTCCATCCTCCTTACCTTCAGCCTTCGTCACTTTAGCTTCAAATGGTGAACCCTCACAAATTGGACTGGAAGAAGTTTCTATAATTTCTACAACTGGTATTACAGCACTCGTCACCTTTATCTTCTCAACATCAGAAGATACCTGCGCTGTGGTGATACAACCTGCATCACTTGTCATCTTCACATACACCTCATCACCATGATTCAAACTCACCGGAGTGTACTTGTCATTGGTTTCCAAAGACTGTTCAATAGTGTTCAATACCCATACAAACGTTGGACTTGTTCCTTCATTCTCCATATTTACAACACTGAAGGTTGTGGATGGAGATAGATCACATAGCGTATTTGCAGCTGCAATGATTTCCACTTTTGGTTCCTGCGGAGCATTAACCGTCACACTTGCTGCAGAGGCATTAGCCGCATCCGTTGTCACACAAGTTTCCGAAACGGTCATCTTCACCTCAACCACATCACCATTATCAAGAGCGGATGTCTTATACTCAGTTTCAGAACCTGTTTGGACAGAAATGGTATTCACAAACCACTCAAATTGTGGGTCAACCCAAGTACCACCTGAAGGAACAGCCGTATAGGTTACCTCATCTCCTTTACAGATGCTTGATTTATCCACTTGAATAGATACATCTGGTATGGCTGGAGGACCGACATTGATGGTCACCTCATTAGAAGTTGCTGTCGGGGATGTAGTACAAGTCTCTGAACTGGTCAATACCGCAGTCACCTTGTCACCATTTGTGAAACCTGTGCTCTTGTACTCGCTTCCATTACCAACAGAAGTAGTTCCGACAAACCACTCATAGGTCGGACTTGAGCCTGCATTGTCTTCTGAATCAATGCTGAAGATTACCTCCTCACCAGTACAGATACTTGTTTTGTCTGCAATAATCTGAATATCAGGAGTCAAGTTTGGATTAACCTTGATTGGAACTTTATTAGACTCAACCGTTTGGGTGGAAACCACGCAGGTCTCATCAACCTTCAACTTCACATGAACCTCCTGACCATCTGTCAATGATGATGATTTAAAAGTTTCATTAGTTTCTCCTGCCACTGAGTTTCCAGCCACAAACCACTGATAGGTTGGTGAACTGCCCAAACCAGATTTACTGTCAATAGAGAAACTTACTTCCTCACCTTCACAGATGGTCGTCTTATCAGCTGAAATTGTAATCGATGGGTCAAGCTTGGTAGTCACATTCACAGTAACCTCATTGGATGCTACCGGAGTATTTACACAAGCCTCTGCGTAAGAAACCTCAACAGAAATTTTCTCACCATCAACTAAGTCTGTGCTGTTATAGGTTGCTGAATTCGAACCAACATTTCCATTCACAGATGACTTCCACTGGTAGGTCGGAGTCGTTCCTCCATCAGTAATTGTCGCAGTGAAAGTAACATCAGTACCCTCACAGATATTGTTGACATCCTCGGCAACATCCACCTTTGGATCAATTAAATCTACACGGGTGATGGTCACATCATCTGTCTTGTCCAAACAGTGCCCGTTTACACTTGAAACAGAATAAGTGAAAATGTTATCACCAATCACCAAACCCGTGGCGTCATTTCCTGAAAGACTTGCAGAAGTATTCACAGACCAAGTACCACCAGTAACTGCACCTGGGTCTAAGGTGATGTTACCTACACAAATGTTTTGGTCAGTAGTTACGATGCTTGGCTGAGATGGCTCGGCATCAATCGTTACAGTGATGGCATCTGAAACCTCGAAACAGGTACTTTCTGCTGGATCCTCAGCACGCACCGTAATGGTGTGGGTACCAACACCCAAAGCCATTAATTTGTCATTTCTCAAAATTGTAGAATCCTCTCCAGAGTGAATTTCGACACTCCCACTCAACCAAACATAGTTTGCTCCAGCATCAACATTTGTAGCTGTAAGTGTTTGTACACTTTCGTCTTCACATAATTCCAAGTTTCCTTCTGCTATGCCAGGTTTACTTGGCTGGGTGCAGACTACACAACTTTTCGCAGTCACATCCATGGTCAGAGGGAAGCATCCCTCTTGTGGGTAATAAGTACCTAAGTCTTCAAACTTTAAATTCGTAAAAGGAATCTCCGCACCAGCAGAGATACTTACATATCCTGGAATAGATGTCGTGCCAGCTCCATTAGCCATTAAAGAAACATTCGGTATAGTCATAGTGTAACTACCTGGCTGTAAAACTGCGTTTACAACAACTTCATTATTCTCACCTCCTCCATTAGCAGCAACAACTGAAACAGGGATGGTCTGACCAGAAGGACCTGTAATTTCTAAATTACCATTGTAGAACTGTCCTTGAGCAGGACATGAATTTGTTAACCTAAAACAACTCGTTTCAAAGGACACAAGCCTTACTGGTTTATTAACAGTAAAACTAAACGTCGAAGGACCTACATACGCCAAACTATTACCTCCTAAAACTGGTGTCAATGCACTAGGAGCTACTTTATCAATAGTCAATTGAATAATATCTCCTTCAGAAATGGAACTTGGTGGAGTCCAAGAAAGCACATCATTTGGTGCCTGGATTCCTAAAGAATTCCCACCATAAAACCACTCCCATTGATTGCCATCACCGAAGGATAACTCATTCGACTCATTCAAACATATTTCTTCTATCTCGGGTCCATCAATCTGTAGATTAATGGTGTTTGAAGTCGTTTGACAGCTTACATCTAATGGCATATTAGCATCCCTCACCTCCACGAAGTAGGTCCCCTCTTCTGTTAGAGTAAATACCCCACTTTCATTCGTTTCAACAGCTGCACCATCCTTCCAAAGTTCGTAGGAAAACTTGCCTACCCCCCCAGTTACAGTAGTAAGGTTGTAACCTGAAAGAATGGCATTTTCACAAACGCTGACGTTGCCATCAATATTGACACCCTTATTTCTTAATTGAGCGCTTTCAGGATTAAAGCAGGAAACCAAACAGCTTGGATCTTTCAATACCGTCACAGAATCCTTCAATGTACACTGAGGGTTATCTTTATTGATAGCCGTGACTACATAAGTGACATCCTCATTGTCCAACACTGGTGCCTTGCCGACAAACTCAGTTGGGGTCTGACTTACTTCATTAACGGCAGGAGTCCATGCAAACTCATAAGCTGGAGGATCATAAGGACATGAAACGACGTAAAAATCTTCTTCTACGATCTCCCCAAACTTTACATTGTTTTTAGGCAGAGGTACGGTTATTAATTCATTGTCATCTTCATCAAAAAGTTTTGTTTGATAATCATCACCTATTGAACCGTTATAAGTCGCTAAAGTGTGCCCAAAGAAAATGGTATCCCCTGAATAAAGTTGAAACTCATGTTCAAATATCTGAGCATTAGTACTAACACTATACTTAGAAGGTGCAGGATATTCTTTGGTGTAAAAATCAGAGATTTGTTCGCCTCTGGAAGTCCTTACAGACGCCCTGTACGAAAAATTCCATTGAAACGTAACTGGGTTCCAAGTTTTTACTTTCCAAGTACATGGTTGAGGCAACTCTTCGATTTTAGCCTCAATATCTGCCACACAGTTATCAATATTGACTAATTCAGCTTCTACATACTCATTAATTTCAGTATTGTAGCCTACTACAATATTGGTAAAGGCTTTACAATCAGAATCCAGAAGATCCGTCAATTCAAAGGAATAAGACCCATCCCTTAACCCTTCTATCAACACAGTATTACCCGAGGATGTAAATGTCTTTTCAACTACACCCAAGGTAGTACTTGCTTCATATTTCACCTCATAATTAGCTGGTGCATCGGTCAAGGTTAGAGTAATCGACCCTTCACTGGTTCCTTTACATTCAGTATTTATAGCTGATGATGAAGCTCTAAATGGACATAGTGAACAGTCTTCACTTTTTACCCAAAAACCATTTGCATTCCTTGGGTCTTTACAAGGGTTATCATCATTGACACCTATTCGATAACAATTCCCCTCATCATTACAAATTTCAGCTCCATACGAGGCCTCTTCTGCCACCGAAGGAGAAATCACCAATTCCCTTTCTGTAGAGATGATAGTCGTTGGATCATCATTTCTATACCATTTGAAAGTAGGGTTGCTTCCTCCTCCACTTTCAACTACTAATTCAAGTGTAACGGATTCTCCAACACATAATTCTGTATTACCCGAAACTATCTCGATACTACCGTATGGCACTTTGTTACCAGAACATTCTGTAGGATTCGTTACAGTTGTAGGACTCCCTTGAACCGCAAGAGGATATGAATAAGGAAGCGCTAAAATGATTTCATCGATAACAGGCCCCATTTCACTAAAAGGAACTGTGCCACCTAAGCCTCCTGCTAATTCTTCAAATTTTGCTTGAACGACAGGGGTTACGTCTGTTGGGAAATTTACAGATCTATAAAACCTTGATATTATCGACAAATAACGTTCAACATCAGTCCAAGCAATATCTTCATTATAAAACCCTCCAAAGATTGCATCATACGCTGGGTCTGAAGGATATTGATTACTCGTCACATCATTTTCCAACAAGGCAATATACATCGCAACGTCTGCAACATACCCCCCAGCCGCTTCAGTAAGCCCTGTCCAGTTATCATTTGCTGATTGACTTCCATCAAAAAAACTCACATTCGGTTGAAAACCATTAATACCTATATTATAACCTGATGCTGAAACCTTCACGTAGGCATATTCATCGGCTGCACAGTCAATACTTTCATATACATCAAAACCTAATGCATTATTATATACTTCCTTTGTGTAAATATCATAATAAGACTTAGCAAGAGCTCCATTCACAAAGTTTCCATCTCCGCCTAAGATATTTTCTACTTCAACTGCTGAATAAGGCAAAACAGTTGGATAATTCTGAATCAATTGTACTAAACCTGGACCATTTAAGTTAGCTCCAGCTGCAGCATCCTGAAACGAAAAACACGTAATATCCCCACCCTGATACAAGGTTTCAAATGGCGCTGCCGAAGCATCAAAAGCTGTTTTATCTGTTGAATACAAAGGCGGTGCTTTACTTGGATCATTCCAAACATCTGTTGAGTTACACACAAACTCGGTTTCTTGCATGACCGTTGCCAGCCAATATCCAATCTGGGGGTTTTCAACCCTATGGATAATATTCCTCTGGTAATTCCATGCATGTGCAATTGCCATTGCATATTCAGGTTTATTCGATGGAATGTAAACTCTCCTTCGTTCGTTGACGCTTTTATTCCTTAGAATTTCCCCTTGCCCTAAATAAATCCCGTCTGCTCTTGTAGGATCAGTTGGTGTTTGGGTTTTTATAAATGTAACTCTGGAAAAATGACCTTCACCAGGGTAAGAAGGACAATCGTTTTGCCCGTACCCCCAAGTACCAAAAAGCGCAAACGAAAAGACTAACAGTAATAATTTTCTCATAGGACTATCATTGTTCCTTAACACATCCATGCAATTTACCATATTGCCTTGGAATAAGTATATCTACTTTCTATGGGAAATGTAAACACCTTGGAAATGATTAAAAGTTCGAACAACCCTCAAAAAGAGACCTTTTTGTAAGATTCTGAGCAGTTCACAAAAAAAAGGGAGTCTTTCGAACTCCCTTATAATTAATGATTTATTAAAACTCCTTCAGGAAAACTTCCCTTTCAACATGGCCAGCTTATCAGCCAAATCATTGGTATCAGACGTTTTCTCTGATTTCACCCTTTTTTTCGGTGTTTGAACTTGATTACCAGCATTTCCCTTCATGGAAAGGGCAATCCTTTTTCTGGCCAAATCAACCTCTGTAACGATCACATTTACCTTCTGCCCTACTTTCACTACTTCGTTTGGATCACTCACAAATCGGTCGGCCAATTGGCTAATATGCACCAGACCATCCTGGTGAACACCAACATCCACAAAGGCGCCAAACTTGGTAACATTCGTTACGATGCCAGGCAATTGCATCCCGATTTTCAGGTCCTCTGGATGGTGAACCGAATCATCGAATGAGAATACCTCGAAAGCCTCACGTGGGTCACGGCCTGGCTTTTCAAGTTCGTCCAAAATATCTTTCAGGGTTGGAATCCCGATAGAGTCGGTCACATAACGGTTGAGGTCGATGGACTTTCTCAAAGCTGAATCCTCCATCAATTTGGCAATGGTTGTTCCCAAATCAGAGGCCATTTTCTTGACCGCCTCGTAGCTTTCAGGATGGACGGCACTTGCATCCAATGGGTTCTTAGCACCACGGATACGCAGGAATCCAGCGGACTGCTCGAAGGCTTTTGGGCCAAGGCCTTTCACCTTTTTCAGTTGGGCACGACTGGTAAAAGGACCGTTTTCTTTACGGTATTGGAT
The DNA here is from genome assembly GCA_030431525.1 of Bacteroidia bacterium. Classification (GTDB taxonomy): domain Bacteria; phylum Bacteroidota; class Bacteroidia; order Cytophagales; family JAAEPT01; genus JAUIJC01. The sequence goes on from JAUIJC010000023.1 coordinate 27,841, forward strand.
GATGTTTTCCGCCATTTTTGGTCCCACTCCCGAGACATAGGCCAACAATTGCTTACTCGCCGTATTGACCTCCACGCCCACTTTGTTCACACAGCTCATCACCACATCATCCAAACCTTTTTTCAAGGAAGACTGGTCCACATCGTGCTGGTACTGTCCCACCCCAATGGATTTAGGATCAATCTTTACCAACTCCGCCAAAGGGTCCACCAATCGGCGTCCAATCGACACGGCCCCACGGACGGTAACATCATAATCAGGGAACTCCTCGCGGGCCACCTCGGAGGCTGAGTAAATGGACGCTCCACTTTCATTCACCACAATGACAGGAATTCCCAAGTCCAAGTTTTTCACAAAACGCTCAGTCTCCCTCCCTGCGGTGCCATTGCCCACAGCGACAGCCTCCAAGCCATATTTCTTCACCAAATCCTTGACAACTGCACCTGCCTTGGCCACCTCATTTTGTGGCTCATTTGGATAGATCGCTGTATTGGTAAGCAGGTTTCCTTGTTTATCCAAGCAGACCAATTTACAACCTGTACGAAAGCCTGGGTCCAAGGCCAAAATGGATTTTTCGCCCAATGGCGAGGCCAATAACAACTCTCGGAGGTTTTCAGAAAATACGCGAATAGCCTCTTCGTCGGCCTTCTTTTTCAGCTCGGCGCGCATCTCATTTTCCAAGGAAGGTTTCAGCAAACGCTTGTAAGCATCGTCAGTCGCCAACTTTAATTGCTTGGCGCATTCCCCATTTCCCTTGACGAACTGGTCGTCTAATACGTGAACAGCTTCATCGGCATCAGGAGCAATATTCAAGGACAGCATGCCTTCATTTTCTCCTCGGAACATGGCCAACAATCGGTGAGAAGGCGCCTTGGAAATTGGCTCGTTCCAATCAAAATAATCTTGGTATTTGGACGCATCTTCCTTCTTTCCACGGGCAACTTTACAGGCCACCTCTCCTTTTCTTCGGAAAACCTTCCGCAACTTTTCACGGCATTCGGCATCCTCACTGATTTGCTCGGCAATGATATGGCGGGCACCTTCCAAGGCTTCCTCCACATCAGCGAGATGTTTCTTGGCTTCCTGCGAAAGCCCTACACCTTTGCCCGAAAAAATAAGGTCAGCCAATGGCTGAAGGCCTTTTTCCTTAGCGATGGTTGCCTTCGTCCTGCGTTTCTTTTTAAAGGGCAAATACAAGTCTTCTACCTTGGCCAAGGTCTTGGCCTCCAAAATGGCTTTCTTCAATTCAGCTGTCAGTAAGCCTTGTTCATCAATAGCTTTCAGGACACTTTCCTTGCGTTTCTCCAGTTCCTGAAGTTTTTCCCACGCATCACGAACCTGAGCAATGGCCACCTCATCCAAACCTCCTGTGCGCTCTTTTCTGTATCGAGCAATGAAGGGAACAGTCGCCCCTTCTTCAAAAAGTGCTAAAACGTTTTCCACTCCCTTCAAAGGGAGCCCCAAAGCTTTTGAAATAGCATTCGCAGTCTTTTCCATGGAGACAATTTAAGGCTATTTCTTTGACATGCACGTAGAGACAGGGCATTGCCCTGTCTAAACCGCCTAAGTTGGCGCAGATACCCCAGTGTCAATTTATTTGGAGGCTTGCTGTGGGTGTGAAGACAGGGCAATACCCTGTCTCTACGGGAATACAATTGGAAAAACCTTCTGCTCCCCTTCAAATTCAACTTCCAACAAATACATCCCCTGCGGAACATCCATCAAAAAACTGGCTGTCCCTCCTTCATTCACCTCCAAATCTCCAGACCAAAATAGTCTTCCACTCATATCTGTTATCGAACAATAAAGAGATTCCCCAGCGTGGTTCGTCCCCACTTTTATATTCACCTTTCCGTCAAAAACAGGATTGGGGAAAACCATCAACTGACTTTCAGTTGGCTGGAATGAAATGTCTCCTAGCACTTCGAGCGTGCCATTCGTATCTCGCTGAATCAAGCGATAGTACACCACCTCATTAGGCAAGTCTTCCTCTAACCATTGATAACTCAATGAATCGTTGGCGAGCACAAACGTGACTTCCTGAAACTCTACACCATCAAACGACTTTTGGAGGATGTATCCTTCATTTCGATACTCCGAAACTGTCAGCCAATTGAGTTGCAACCCGCCATCCTTTTCCTCTACTGAAAAATCCAATAACTCCACGGGAAGCACAATCGGACTTCCCAAAGCAATGGCAAAGTGAGAAAAACTCGTTAATCCTTTCAAACTGGTGGTTACTTCACTTGAAGTTGAAGTGATTTCCCCAGCATTACCCAATACCTCCCAAGACGAAACCACATCCGCCCTTTTGAGCATACGGCCAGAGTTTCCAACATTCCAATTACTATGACCTCTGGAAGTGACAATCACATTATAAATACCTGAAGTAGGCTGTTGGTCTGGCTCCACAGCCCAATAGCCATAATCCAAAAACTCAGTGACCTCCTTTCCTTCGGCCTCAATAGCTGGATTTATTGCTCCAAGATTGGTTTGATTGAACGAAGCACTCAAGTCATTCACACCAACCAAATCGGTCATTTCAATAGAAACTGGGTTGTAGAAATCCGAGGAGCCCACAGGAAAAACATAAGTTGACTGCACATCCACAGCTCGCTTCAACTCTCCTACCACATAACTGTTTTCTCCAAAACCGATTAATGCACTGGAATCTGGATTGGTGATTTCCAAAACGTGTCCATTGGTATTCAAAACACCACTCACAAATTCCAACTTCGCCACTGAGAGATTGCCCTCTAAAAAAAGTCCATCTGGACCTGCATCCAGCTTAAAAGTAACACTGTCCGAAAACAGTAAACTTCCCGTTCCAGCAATGGAATTTTCACCTGTAAAAGACGATGCCCTCGAAGGAGAAAAATTGAATGTTGCACCATTTTCCACTAGCAAGTCCCCAACTTCCAAATCAAGGGCTTTCTGGTTAGTGGCCGTTGTGATTTTCAGTGTGCCTTGAGCAATCACTAAAGAGTCTATTTCTCCCTGATTTGAACTGCCGAAAAGGACATTCACGGTTCCATCATAATCGAATGCAAAGTGGCTGTAAATCCGTCCTCCAAATGATGGCTGACTGTTTTGCTGGTGGATATACCAACTACCCTCCTCAAAATAAACCTTGGAATTTGGAGCCGTCAGACCAAATGGATTTCCGCCATCCTTGCTGATATACTGACTGCCACTTTTAAAGACCACGGTGTTTTCGGAGCCAGAATCCCCAAAGGGATTTCCAGAGAAATTTTCCCCTTGAAAAACTGCTCCATCCTCAAAATTTACGGATGCAGAATCTTCTGCTAACAGCCGATGAGGCTCATCGCTTGGCCCATCAAACACCACTTTTCCCGAAACGGAGGCATTTGCTCCTGACAATAACGAAAGCTCAAAAGCTTGGTCATCATAAATGGTCAAAATGGACGTTGCATCCACAGTCATTGACTGATTGACACTCAATCCACCGTCTCCTGAGAGCTTGATTTCTGAACCATTCTCCAACTGAAGACTAGCAATTTCTTGAGGTGAAATATTTGAAACATCAGAGATAACTCCATCAAAAATCAAGGTATCCCAAGTGGTTGCACTGTTCCGCTCTGGCGACCAATTTGAAGGGTTTTGGAAATCATCACCCATGTTACCTGTCCATACATAACTGAACTGGCTCACCGAACCACCATCATAGCCCAACCAAGAAATATCATCCAACACAATTTGCTTTGTCCCTACTGACCGAAATTCCAGCGTAAACAGTCCTGAAACAGCAATATTTGAAAGCGTAAAATCCTCCACCTGATCCATTTGGCTTAGGGTAAACTCCCCCGTTTCCACTCCGTTAATCCAAACTTGAACGCTTCTTTCTGAAGCTGTTCCAGAGGTGAAATATGAACGTAGATTAAAGTTCAATTCCCAAATCCCGCCTGTCGCGGAGGTCTTTACATAGCCAGTTCCTGAAGTTGAAAACCCAATGGATTGCCCTGAAATCTGGTAAGAAGCACTTGGATTTCGGGCTTGTTCATATTCCCAAGCCAAACCATTGTCCCCGACATAACTCCCAGACGAATAGGCGCTTCCCGAAAGAATATGGTTAGAAAAAGTTTCACCTCCTTGGGCAAAGGATGCTTGTAGGGAAAGAAACATCCCCGCAAGCAGAAAAAAATAGCGTGGCATCATCACTCAAAAAAATCACCAAGAAACTGATTTTCAAGGCCATGAAAATGCTTTTGACGCATTGGAATTGAAATACCAAAAATGAGGGTTTACGGACTTTTTCAAAGCGTCTAAATCAGGCTTCACAAGCTAAAATAGCCGTTATCAGCCCGTTTTTACGGATTTAGACCACACTCAATTCTTTAGCCCAAAAACAAGGCATTTTTTCATTCCAAAGAGAAAAATCTCAATGAATGTTAATTCTCCACCAAAACGAAGTGTTTTCAGAGTACCTTCTTAACGTCAGGTTCCGTAATTTTGCCGAATGGAAGAGAAAATCATTATCCTAGACTTTGGCTCCCAGTACACGCAGTTGATTGCGCGTCGCATCAGGGAGTGCAATGTATATTGCGAGATTCATCCTTATAACCACCTGCCTGAGTTTGACGAAAGCGTGAAGGGTTTGATCCTTTCAGGTAGCCCATGTTCCGTTCGTGAGGCCGATGCCCCGAACGTTGACTTGGACCAATTTAAAGGACGCTTCCCAATCTTGGGTATTTGCTTTGGCGCTCAGTTGATCGCCCACAAGCATGGCAACGAGGTCAAGCCTTCTTCCCACCGTGAGTATGGCCGTGCTTTGTTGACCAACGTGAAGTCAAACGAAGTCCTTTTCAAGGATGTGGCTGACATGTCACAGGTTTGGATGTCACATGGTGACACCATCCAAGGACTTGGCGAGGAATTCGAAATCATCGCCCAAACCTCCTCTATCCCTGTTGCGGCCTACCGCATCAAAAACGAGGACATTTACGGCATCCAGTTCCACCCTGAAGTTACCCACTCTGTGGACGGAACAACGATCATCAAAAACTTCTTGGTTGACATCTGTGGCCTTTCACAGGATTGGACCCCTGAGCACTTTGTTGAGGAGTCTGTAGCTGCCCTCAAGGAGCAACTTGGTGATGACAAAGTTGTGCTCGGTCTTTCAGGTGGTGTGGATTCTTCCGTTGCCGCTGTTTTGATTGACAAAGCCATCGGCAAAAACCTCTACTGTATTTTCGTAGACAACGGCCTCTTGCGCAAGAACGAATACGAAGAAGTATTGGATTCTTACAAGCACATGGGCTTGAACGTGATTGGTGTTGACGCCAAGCAGGATTTCTATGATGCCTTGAAAGGCTTGAAGGATCCTGAGGACAAGCGTAAGGCCATTGGTCGTACCTTCATCGAGGTCTTCGACCGCGAAGCACACAAAATCGAAGGTGTTAAGTGGTTGGGTCAAGGAACCATCTACCCTGACGTTATCGAGTCTGTATCGGTTAAAGGTCCTTCTGCTACCATCAAGTCTCACCACAATGTTGGTGGTCTTCCTGAGAAAATGAACCTCAAGATTGTTGAGCCATTGCGTTCCCTCTTCAAGGATGAGGTTCGTCGCGTTGGTAAGGCACTTGAGATTGACCAAAACATCTTGGGTCGTCACCCATTCCCAGGCCCAGGCTTGGCTATCCGTATCTTGGGCGACATCACCGAGGAAAAAGTAAAAGTCCTTCAAGAAGTTGACGCCATCTTTATTGGTGGCCTGAAAGAATCTGGTCTTTACGACGAGGTTTGGCAGGCTGGCGTAATGTTGCTTCCTGTTCAGTCGGTAGGCGTAATGGGTGATGAGCGTACCTACGAAAATGTAGTAGCTCTTCGCGCTGTGACCAGCCACGACGGCATGACTGCCGACTGGTCCCGTTTGCCTTACGACTTCTTGGCTGATATATCCAACAAGGTCATCAACAGAGTGAAAGGAGTTAACCGTGTCGTTTATGACATCAGCTCCAAACCACCTGCGACCATTGAGTGGGAATAATCTGCAACTGACATATTAGTTGTACAATGTATCATGTATCATGTACTATGACAGTTCACACGGGCTTCATAGTACATGATACTTTGTACTTGATACACAAAATTTCTTAAGCTCCTATGCGTTTTCGCCCTCTGATTTTCACCCTCATTTTTCTAAGCTCATTCGTATCCTTTGCCCAATCCACCGCCAAGGAATATGAGAAGCGTTTCCTTTTTGCCAAAGAGCTCCTTCGTACCGAGCAATACGATAAATCCTTTGAGGAATTCAAAAAATTAGCCGACGGAAACATCAAGAACCGTTTCTCGGACATCTCCCATTATTACTGCGGACTATCCGCTTATCACCTGCAGCGTTGGCCAGATACACGCTTCATTTTGGTGAAACTCCTCAAAAGCCGTCCATCTTGGAAACGAAGGGACGAGGCATTCTACCTCCTTGCAGCTGCGAATTTTGAGGAAAAATCTTACGACAAGGCCTTCCAATACTTGGATACCCTCCAAAAAGCCGACATCAAAAAGGACGGTGAAAAAATGGAGGCCCATTACCTTCATCAGGTGAACAGTGTCGACACGCTGAAGACTTGGCATGAAGCACGTTTGAAAGACAATGTTGTTGCTCAGCGACTTGCCGAGGTGCTCAATTACTCCATTCAAAGCTATCAAGACAAGCTTCTCCTTCAGTACTTGATTCAAGACTATAAACTTGACCCAAAGAAGTTCTCAATGGCTTCGATGAAAAGCGTCAAAAAAGACGTTTATCGAGTGGCCCTTCTCCTTCCATTGGAATTGGACAAGCCTGAGAATTACAGAAAGAGCCGTCGCTATTTTGAGTTTTTGGAGGGAGTTCGGATGGCCAAACAGGATTTGATTTTAGAAGGTCAATCCATCGAACTCTTCGTTTATGACACCAAACGCGATACGGCCACCACAAACAAAATTGTAGCCTTGCCTGAGTTGTGTGGAATGGATTTGTTGATTGGCCCAGTTCTTTACGAAAACTCGGAGATTGTTTCGGGCTTTGCTGAATTTCACGGCATTAACTATGTAAACCCATTCCTCAAGGATGATGCATTGGTCGATGGCCGAAGCATGTCATTTTTGGCTTTCCCTTCCAACAGCATGGAGGGCATCAAGACTGCAGACTACATTGTCAAGGCTAACGACACGACGAACACTGCCATTATTTTCTATTCCGAAGGATGGGCTGATTCTGTGAACGCTTATGCACATGCAGCTCGACTGGATTCCTTGGGCAAGAAAGTGAAAGCACTACGAAAAATCACGTTGGAAGAGGTTCAAGGAAACACACGTGATTTCAATGAGGAATTGGCCAAAATGCTTGAAGACGAAGATTTGAGCCACATTTACGTTGCTGCCGACCAAAACCTTATTGCCGCCAGCCTCATGAGTGTGTTTGAGCAAAACAATGTGAGCGCGCCAATCTTTGTTCCTTCAAAATGGCTGGACATCAAGTTGCTGAACTACGACCAGTTCCTGCGCCGAAATGTCCATTTCATCTATCCCGACTACGAGGATTTGAACAAGCCTGAGCTTCTGAAGTTCCGCACAGCCTTTGGTGCCAGAACAAACCTCAAGCCGTTGACTAACGGTGCCACAATGGGCTACGAAGTCATGAACTTCTACGGTCATGCCATGAAGCTCTACGGCAACCGATTTAACCAAAACATTCAGTCATCTGGCTTCACCCCTGGCAAAACCCTTTATGGTTTTGATTACTCGATGGGAAATGCCAATGCCGTTGTCCCAATTTTCAAATTCGATTCGGATTACAAATTAGATTGGGTGAACCGCCAATAAAAAACAACCATGCAGCCAAGCTCAAAGGACAATTTCACGCTTCTTTGAGCTTGTGTTTCATAAGACATATAAGTAATTACCATGAACCACAGCCATAGCCAAACGCTTTTTGATAACGCCAAAAACTCCATCCCTGGAGGAGTGAACTCCCCTGTCCGTGCCTTTAAAGCCGTAGGAGGAAACCCAGTTTTCTTCAAATCAGCCAAAGGCGCTTTCATGTATGACGTGGATGGCAACGCCTACACAGATTACATCAACTCTTGGGGACCAATGATTTTGGGTCATGCTTTCCCAAAGGTTGAAGAGGCTGTTATCGCTGCGGTAAAAAAATCGTTGTCGTTTGGCGCACCTACAGGGGCAGAAGTGGACATGGCTGAGCTTATTTGTTCCATGGTTCCATCCATTGAAAAAGTACGGATGGTAAACTCAGGAACCGAAGCGACAATGTCCGCCATTCGATTGGCTCGTGGATTTACCAAGCGTGACAAAATCATCAAGTTCGAAGGTTGCTACCACGGACATGGCGACTCATTCCTTATTGCAGCTGGAAGTGGCGCGGTTACGATGGGAAGCCCTGACAGCCCAGGTGTTACACAAGGAACCGCCAAAGACACCTTGACTGCACGTTTCAATGATTTGGAGCAAGTTCAGGCCTTGGTGGAAGCCAACAAAAATGATATCGCAGCCATTATCTTGGAACCTGTTGCGGGTAACATGGGCTGTGTTCTTCCAAATGAAAGCTTTTTAGAAGGCCTCCGTCAGCTTTGTGACAAGGAGGATATCGTCCTCATCTTTGACGAGGTGATGACAGGATTCCGTCTTTCCAAGGCTGGAGCCCAAGGATTGCTTGGCGTACAACCAGATTTGACCACTTTTGGTAAAGTGATTGGCGGAGGTATGCCAGTTGGTGCTTACGGTGGACGCAAGGACATCATGAGCCAAATTTCCCCTGAAGGACCTGTTTATCAAGCAGGCACCTTGTCTGGAAACCCTGTAGCTATGGCCGCTGGTTTTGCCATGCTCACTGAGCTCAATGAGCGTCCTGAAATTTACCAGCAATTGGAGAACACGACTAAGGCCATTGTTTCAGGCATTCAAACAAACCTGAACGAGCTTGGCTTGGATTACAGCATCAACCAAATCGGTTCGATGTTCAGCCTCTTCTTCACCAGCAAAAAAGTGGAAGATTTTGAGGATGCTAAAGGCTGTAACCTTGAACTCTTCGGGCGTTATTTCCGAGAAATGCTGGACAAAGGAATCTACTTGGCTCCTTCTCAATTTGAAACGCTGTTCATTTCCTCTGAAATCAACGAGGAACTTGTCGGACAGTTTGTTCAAGCCAACAAAGAGGTGCTTGTAAAACTACATGGCTAAGCCATAAGGTTATTAGTGAAGACTGCCCCACTTGGGAAAAGTATTTAGATAAAGATGAAAGTAGCCATCATTGGATGTGGAAATATGGGCTATGCTTATGCCCGCTCCTTCATCAACAACCACTTGGTCAAAAACGAGGACTTGTTGATTATCGAGCAAAATGAGGAACGTGCAGATTGGTTGAAGAATCGTGGGATTGGCAATGTTGTGCCAACAGCAACTGGAGCTCTTGGTGATTGTGATGCGGTAATTATCGCCGTAAAGCCCCAAGGATTTCAGGAGGCCGCACAAGTGCTCAAACCTTTGCTGAAAGAAGGTCAAATCATCATCTCCATCATGGCTGGAGTAAAAATTGACTCCATTGTTAAGGCGTTGGGACAAGAGTTGGTGGTTCGAGCGATGCCAAACACTCCAAGCCAATTGGGACAAGGCATCACTGGTTATACTGTTACCGACGGCATTTCCATGGACCGTCTTTCTAAAATTGACTCCCTCCTAAAAAGTAACGGAAAAACCGTCTTGGTGGAGAAAGAAGAGCAATTGGATGCTGTTACCGCACTCAGCGGAAGCGGACCTGCGTATTGGTTCTATCTCACAAGGGCTATGGTGAAAGCAGGCGTGGAACTCGGTCTTGACGAACGCACTGCTTCCCTTTTGGTGGAAGAAACCTTACACGGCTCCTATTACCTCATGGTGAAGGACGCTAAATCTTATGATGACTTGATTGAGGCTGTACGCTCAAAAGGTGGCACTACAGACGCCGCTTTAAAAAGCTTTGACGCCAACCAAGTCGATGAAAAAATTGTTGAGGCCCTGAAAGCCTGTCATGACAGGGCTGGGGAGCTCTCCAAACTGATTGGATAATGATTCTTACAGATACTGAAATATTAAAGGAGATTGATTTGGGCAGCATCCTTATTGAGCCCTACGACCCAAAATGCTTGGGTACAAACTCCTACGATGTGCACTTGGGAAAACACTTGGCTACTTATGAAGACGAAGTGTTGGACGCCAAGAAACATAACAAGATTAAACACTTTGAAATCCCTGAGGAGGGTTTTGTCTTGGAGCCAGGTACGCTGTACCTCGGCGTGACCAAAGAATACACTGAAACGCATAACCATGTGCCTTTCCTTGAAGGAAAATCCAGCACGGGACGTCTAGGTATCGACATCCACGCAACAGCAGGCAAGGGTGATGTAGGCTTCTGCAACACGTGGACCTTGGAGATTTCAGTAACCCATCCAGTTCGTGTTTACGTTGGAATGCCGATTGGACAACTCATTTACTTCAAAGTGGAAGGAGACGTTGAGAACCTCTACCACTCCAAGGACAACGCAAAATATACCAACCGCACCATCAAGCCTGTTGAGTCAATGATGTGGAAAAACAAATGGTAAACGAATAATAAGCAAGAGACCTCAATCCTTTGCTACAGAAAAACGCCCTTGCAGAACTACAATTATTTAGTCCTGTAAGGGCGTTTTTCTTATTGGGCAAATCCATTGACCCAATGATTTTTCAGGGCGCAAAGCTAGCTCCTCCCCTTGTTCCCTTCCGACATTCGGTGAGAAACTTTTTGGGCGGAATCCCGAACGTCCTTTTAAAGAGTTGGGAAAAATCCGAGGGGCTTTCGAACCCTGCTTCTTTTAATAGAGTAGCCTCACCGATTCCATTCATCACTCCCACAATCACACTGGCGATACTGGTCCAAAGAATAAACTCACGGACAGACATGCCTACCTGACCATAAAACATAAAGTTCAGCTGACCAGAAGTTTGATGCACTTGCTCTGCCACCTCTTCCTCCCACAGGTCATGAGAAAAATGGCCCTCGATGTAGTGAAAGGCCTTAGACACTTTTCCTCCCATATCCCAAGCATGGAAATCTTGTCCTGACCAAGAAGCTATCAATCTGTCCACAAGGTCTCCCAACCCATTGTAATTGGGTGTTATGCTATAGGCGCTAATCTTTTCCAAGATTGGAGCAACCTCACTCACAGAAAGCGGCATTATGGCTTGCCCATCAGCCAAAAGATTATTCTTAATCATTTCGGCCTTTTTGCTCTGTGCGGGAATGAACAAGGCACACACCAGCTCATCATCCACCTTACATTCATAAGACTCATCCACATTCACTAAAATGGCCTTATGCTCTTCCCAAGGACCACCCGCATAGCGAAATGATAGCGGGCGCCCCAAGGAAATGAAAATCTGTAAGGTGCTGTGGTAGTTGGCAAACCAATCGATACCATAGCGAAACAATAGGAAGGTATCGCGGAGAAAGATATTCGAGCTTGTCGGAATATCCCGCTCCTCCCTGCTTCGGTTCCACTCTTTGAAGGTTGACTTTACCATAACTACTTAGCCAACCATTCGTTGTTTTTGGAAGCCATTCAGCCCCAAACTGATTTCTTCCTGCCAAACTTTAATAGCCTTGGAAACCTCTTTCCCGCACTTCTCAGTGAAGAGATGTCCAGCATCCAAAGGAAGAACCGTATGAACGGGGAACAACTTCTTGAGCTCTAGCAGCTCATGGGTGTCAAACATTCTATCCCGCATACCCCATGGAAGAAGTACTGGCATTTGATTCACCTTTGGAAGCATACTCACCACCTCATTAAGAAATGGCCAAGCATGGCGCAATTCCCTTGGGAAAACGGATTGAGCCAATCGATTCCGTTTTTCTTCGAAAGGCATCATGTACATTTTCTCCACCTCTTCGCTCATTTCTCCCTTAACCCCTACGGCCAATAGAAGCTTTGCTACCCCATTAAAAGCCTTGGCACAAAACCTTCCGATAAAGCCTCCGGCAATGGCGCTAAACAAGCGATGTTTGAAGCGATGAATTGGCCAAGCAAAAGTATTCCCAAGAACAAATCCCCTGAACCTGTCTTGATTCCTTCCTGCCACCCAAAGCCCAATCGGTCCGCCCCAGTCATGGGCCACCAAGGTCACGTCTTCAAGATTCAACTCATTGACAAAATCCTCTACTACCTCAGCCTGCTCCCTTGCGGTAAACTCAAAAAAGCTTGGAGCCACAGAAAGCCCAAACCCACTCAGGTCCATGGCGATGCAACGGAAACGTTCACTCAACTCCGAGATCATGTCTCTATACATGAACGACCAAGTTGGATTCCCGTGCAAGAAAAACAGCACTGGCCCATCTCCTTCATCGACGTAGTGAATTCTGGACCCATTCTCCAAGTCCACGAAATGACGTTTGAATGGGAATAGGTAATGTGGTACGTTGAATTTGTTGTTGGTTTCCATAATCCTCTCGGCTTTCCTTTTCAGGGAAAAAACGATGGGAGGACAGGAAAAGTATAAATCAAAAAAAGCCATCCACGATGGTGGATGGCTTACAAAGCTATATCAAATCAGAACTTCAGTGGCTATTCAAAAAGGAACAGCACGGTTACGGTATAGGTAGAAAGCCTATCAATGTTCCGAGACAAGAACTTATCCTCCTTATCAAACACGTTCACAAGCCCGTAGGAGAAGCGCAATTCGGGAGCAAATTTGAAGAATGGAAAATAGATGTCCATTCCTATTCCAGTCTCCAACGTCAAATCAAACCGCTGGGTAACCAGTTGATTTTCATCACTCACCCCTTTTTCTTTCTTGCGACCGACCTGCACACTTGGCGCCAAACCACCCACAACATAGAATCGGTGATCTCCACGACGCATTGACTTGTACTTCAGCAACAAAGGAAACTGAACAACAGAAGCCTCAAAAATCGCATCTAATGGATCCTCCTCTCCCTTGAGGTTGAATCGGATACGTCGTTCGTAGAAAGAGACCGTAGGCAAAAGCCTTAGATCCAATTGATCTCTCCAACGCAAATTGACGATAAAACCCAAGGAGAAGCCCAATCCAGACTGCGGATAAACCGATTGGATGGTGTCAGATTGCGCATTGACAAACTCCTGTGATTGCACCATTCGAAAACCTGACTGATTCAAGCCAAGCAGGAAGCCATAGTGCAAAAGTTTGTCGTCATAGTTTGGCAAATTGTGCGGGTAAGGCGTACTCCGATATTGAGCAGCAGCGAAGCCCGAACCAAGAACCAAAAGGAAAAGACTGCAAATTACTTTTGAGCCACGTAGATGGAGCTTATGCCAAATGTCAAAGGCTTGCATTTAGTGCTTTTAAAGTTGAGTTTCTCAAGAATCTTAAGGAAGTCATCACCATCAGGAAAGGCCCCTACAGACTCTGGAAGGTAAGTGTAGGCTGAATTATCCTTGGAAATGACCTTGCCGATAACTGGCAACACATTCTTGAAATAGAAGTTATATAACTGCTTGAACGGGAAGGATTTTGGCTTGGAAAACTCCAATACGATGATTGCTCCCCCAGGACGCAAACAACGGTAAATCTCAGCCAAACCTTTCTCCAAGTTCTCAAAGTTACGGACGCCAAAAGCAGCAATTGCCGCATCAAAGGTACCTGTCTCGAACTGAAGGTTTTCGGAATCTCCAAGGTGGAGTTCAATGCGATCCTCCAAGCCCATTTTCTTGAGCTTTTTCCTTCCTTCGGAAAGCATGCCCTCAGAAATATCAACGCCAACTACCTTGTCTGGACCAGCGTTAAGTGCCTCAATGGCAAAGTCCCCAGTGCCTGTAGCAATGTCCAATACTTTGTTTGGAGCAAACTGCTTCAAAATCTTTACCGCCTTCTTGCGCCAAAGGATGTCAATCCCCATGCTTAAGAAGTGGTTCAAAAAATCATAATTTTTTGAAATGTTGTTAAACATTTCCGCAACCTGTGCCTTCTTGGCCGCATCCTTCTCCTTATAAGGAACGACGACCTTCGCTGATTTCGTCATAGACTGCAAGTTAGACAGAATTGGCCAAAATAGCACACGTGATTTTCGCGGCTATTCTGGCAAAACTCTTACTCGTTCAGTTGCTTGTATTTTGTTCACTGTTCACCTGACCCAAGTTCAAGCAAACGGAGTTCGGTTCTTCTATTCAATGCTCGCCCCTCGGTTTCATCATCATTGGAAGCCAATGGACGTGTTTCTCCGTAACCCTTGGATTCCACTCTGCTTGGATCTACCCCTTGTTCAATCAAATAATTCCGTACCGATTCGGCACGCTTCTCTGACAAAACCATGTTGTAGTGATCCTTGCCAATATGGTCTGTGTGGCCGCCAATCTCAATCCGCATTCCTGGGTTAGAGTTCACCAAATTGAGTACTTCTTGCAACTCAGGAATAGACCTGTCTGAAAGGTGGTACTTATCATGCTCAAAATAAACGTGCTTAAGCAAATAGGTCTCTCCAACCTCTGGCTTTCTCAAGAAAAGATGCTCCTCAATTTTTTGAGGCTTATCCAAATTTCCTGGTACGGACAAATCAACAATCCCATACATGTAACCTTCGGCATCTACCGTAAAGACATAATTTTGGTCTTTATCAAGGTTGAATGTTTTTACCATTCTACCGTTAAGCACATCTACAGAGTCAATTGGCTCTTCCTCACCTTCATAGAAAATTCGGACTTTGGCAGGAATTGGTTCTCGGGAATCTCGGTCTGCAATTTCCAGTATTACTGTGACTCCTTCCTTTTGAGAAGAAACTACTTCAATCTTCTCCTTCTCAAACTTTTCACGCCTCAAACGACGGGTTAACGCTGTAAGTTGCTTTTTAGTACTTGGAACAATGAAATATAAATCTTGTCCTCCCTTACTTCCTTGTTTGTAGGAAGCATAGTAGAATTTTCCACTGACAGCACCTTTGGTAAAAAATAGGTCGTCATCCGCCGAGTTGATTGGATATCTCAGGTTCTCTGGAGTACCCCACTCTCCCTTTGTAGAATCATAAACAGACTTGTACAAATCATAACCGCCCATGCCCTTATGGCCTTTGGAGCTGAAATACAAGGTCGAGGTAGAGTCGTCATAATATGGCCCCTCCTCATCAAAATTGGTATTGATTACGGTTCCCAAGTTCTCGGCTTTGCCCCATTTTCCGTTCTTCTTCTTGCGGCACATGTAAATATCGCTGCGCCCAATCCCCTCTGGGTGGTCACTGGAATAGAACAACATTTGTCCATCAGCTGAAAAACAAATGGAGGTCTCCCGATATTCTGTATTCAATTCCTTCAAAGGCTTGGGCTTTGTCCATTTATTCTTCTTGTGCTCAGAATAATAAATGTCACCTCCGTTCTCAGGACGATAGATGTACAGCGTTTGTCCATCAGGAGACAGACCTACATTGGACTCGTGAGAAGTAGAGTTCACAGGAAGCCCCATGTTCTTAGGCTCTGTCCATTTTCCATCTACTTTATAGGACACATAGATATCCTCGAAGTAATTGTTATCCTTGTCCTTCTCATTCCCAGAAACTCCTCCAGGCCTTCTGGATGTGAAATACATGGTCTCTTCATCCCTCGAAAAAGTCGGAGCATATTCCTGATAAGGGGAGTTAATTGGATCCCCCATATTCACAATCTCCACAAAACCAGGATCAGTAACGTATTCAAAGGCATTTCCGCACTCATAAATGCGACGCCTTACCTTCTCCAACTCATACTCAACATTCATCCCCTCAAACATCCGCCTATTGGTCTGCAGCTCCACCTCATACATCTCATAGCGAGCTATCGCAGAATCAAATTCATAGCGAAAACGGAACCCCTCACCAATGTAGAAAAGTAATTTATTGGAGACCGTCATATTTAACTCAAGGGCCTTTTTCAAATGAAAAACGGCATCTTCCTTATGTGTATGTGAGGCCAACATTGCTCGTCCTACCATCAGATGAGTATGCGGATTATTGGGGTTAATCTCCAATGCTTTCGAATACAAATCGATGGCGTCCTTGAAGTCACCATATTGGAAATCCTCATCCGCCTCCTTAATAAGAGATTTTTCTGTCTGGTTCTGAGCTTGCGCCGCAAAGCCACAAGTAAGGAAAAGACTAACTAAAAATCGTCCAAACCATTTCAACATATTATCGGGGGTCTATGTGTGCGAAAAAGTCCATTGATAGGACTTTTATTCTCAATCTTCCGTACCTCTTTTCATTTTTTTCCAATTGGAAGACCTGAGTTTTGTGGGTAAAGTTAATCCCAAGTACCGTACTTTTGTACAAAATTCATCATTCGCTTGACCAATATTCACCATGATCAAGGATGCTCGCTTTGTAAAAAGCAGTCAAAACTTGGAGCAATGTCCAGAGGCTAACTATCCTGAATATGCCTTTATTGGCCGTTCAAATGTGGGAAAATCCTCCCTCATCAACATGCTGGCCAATGACAAGAAACTTGCCAAGACATCCTCCACGCCGGGCAAGACACAACTTATCAACCATTTTTTAATTGACCAAACTTGGTACTTAGTTGACTTGCCGGGTTATGGCTGGGCGCAAGTGGGCCAAAAAATGCGGGAAGAATGGGAAAAGCACATCAACAACTACCTTATTGGACGTGAGACACTTCAATGCATTTTTGTATTGATAGACATCCGTCACGAGCCGCAGAAAAACGACCTCCAGATGATGGAGTGGTTGGCTAAGAACGGGTTACCCTTTGCGATAATTTTTACAAAATCGGACAAACTCACAAAAAACGCCACGCACTCCTCTCTCAGTCGTTATCGAAAACAAATGCTGAGAATCTGGGAAGAAATGCCCCAGTATTTCGTTACCTCTTCACAGCATAAATTGGGCAAAGAGGAGATTCTCGCATTCGTGGACGAATTGAATGAAAATTTCGTTCAACAGAAAGGCTATTGATTGCCGACGCCCTTTAACGTAAGTTTGTAGGCATTGGGTCAACTATTTCCTTCTTGGAAAAGGAGAATTTAGTCATCCCAAAACCGACAAGAATTACTCATACTACTTATAAAACTTCTTGAGTCATGGACTTGAAACAATTTGCGGCCGTTGCTGGAAAAAGCGGTCTTTATAAAGTTGTAAAACCTACACGTTCGGGTGTTATTTTGGAAGCCTTGGACGAAAAGAAATCTAAGTGCGTAGCAAACGCCAACAGCCGAGTTTCCCTGTTGAAAGAGATTTCGATTTACACCACTGATGCAGAAGGGGCCGTACTTTTGGAGGAGGTTTTCCAAACCATCAATGACAAATACGGCAAGGACCTTCCTGTTTCTGCCCAAGACGATGTGAATGCGTTGAGTGGTTTCCTCACTGAAATTGTTCCAGAATATGACGAGGACCGCGTTTACCACTCTGACATGAAGAAGTTGGTGACTTGGTACCAAACCATTGCTTCTTATGCCCCTGAAGCTTTTGAAAAAGCTGAGGAAGACAAAAAAGAAGAGAAGGCTTAATCAAATTGATTAGCACAAAAAAGGCCTGAGCTGACTAAGCTCAGGCCTTTTTTGTTGGGCATCGCCTTCCCTTAGCAAAAGAAAAACAATAAACTGCCCCAGTCGTCTTGTTCTTTTGTCCACTGTTCGTCGCAACTTGATTTGCGATAGCTACGGCTATCCCCGCATCAATTTGCCACGAACAGCAAACAAAATAACTGCGCCTTAGTGGACCAGTTTATTATTTCACTTTCGCTTAAAGATCATACAAAAGGGAAAATTGCAAAACGTTATTTCGCCAAATCCCTGTGCCTATAATATTACTGGAGGACTTATAGATATTGTAGATAGAATAGGAAAAACGTCCTTCTAACCAAAGTTTAGGCAAAAGCTCATAGCCCACCCCAGCAATCAAATTCATATCCGTGTTTCGAAAAATATCCGTGGAAACCGAAACATTGGAATTTGAAACAGAAGCATCAAGCAAATAGCCGATAGAAACCCCAAAAGGCAGAGATAAATCCTGTTGAAATGGACGGAAATCAGCTAACAGAGCCGCTTCCAAATAATGAAGCCGATAGCGCTGTCCTAAACCAAAATCTTTTCCCGAAGCCCTACTTCCTTTCTGGATGTAATAAAGCTCTTGTCGAAAACGCCATACCCTTCCTGTATCTGGAAAGGAAACTCCGGCACCAGCCAAAAACCCAAGTTTGTTGTATCCCCCCAAGCCATCACCGTCAATCTGGGAAATATTGATTCCACCACGTAAATGACCCTTAAAACTTTGTCCAAACCCCAAGCTGGCCGTCAGGAACAGAAATATGATTAACAAAGATTTTCTCATGGCATAAAGGTATAACCTATAAGGATGAAATTAAAAACCTATCCTCCAACTGACCAAGTCCTCATTACTCAGGTTTTCTCTTGACTAATTGGAGCGGTCAGAACTAACTTCGTCAAAACCTTTAATCAAACCATTGCTATCATGAGCATTGTAGGAAAAAAAGCTCCTGTTTTCGAAGCGAACGCTGTTATCAACGGTGGCGAAATCGTAGAAAACTTCTCCCTTGAGCAATTCAAAGGACAGAAATATACAGTGTTGTTCTTCTACCCATTGGACTTCACTTTCGTTTGCCCAACTGAGCTTTTCGCTTTCCAAGAGAAATTGGCTGAGTTTGAGAAGCGCGGTGTTGCCGTTGTTGGTTGTTCCGTTGACTCTGAGCACACGCACTGGGCTTGGTTGAACACTCCAAAAAACAAAGGTGGTATCGAAGGCATCAAGTACCCATTGGTATCTGACCTTTCTAAAACCATCGCTACTAACTTCGGTGTTCTCGCTGGTGACTACACTTACAACGAGGAAGGCGAATTGGTATTCGAAGGTGCTCCTGTAGCTTACCGCGGTACTTTCTTAATCGACAAAGAAGGTGTTGTTCGCCACGCTACTATCAACGACCTTCCATTGGGTCGTAACATCGACGAAACTATCCGTATGGTGGACGCCCTCATCCACAACGAAAAGCACGGTGAGGTTTGCCCAGCTAACTGGTCTGAAGGCAAAGACGCTATGAACGCTACTGCCGAAGGTGTTGCTGAGTACCTCTCATCTCACTAAGGCATTGCCTCTTTGAGGCCTTTATGTATTGAACCCCGCAGGTTTTCCCTGTGGGGTTTTTCATTACACCGATTTGGTGGTCCATACAAATTGCTCCCTACTCGGTACTTTGTACTCCGTACTCAAAAAAATGCTCTACTCCATCTCCATCAGCCTTTACAAAACCTTGGTGCGCACCGTCGCTCCATTCAACCCAAAGGCAAAGTTGTGGCTCGAAGGCCGAAAAAACTGGCAGGACCGCATGCGCCAAGCCATGGAAGGAGAAACGGCACCCATAGCATGGTTTCACTGCGCCTCATTGGGTGAGTTTGAGCAAGGAAGACCCGTCATTGAAGCCTTCCGAGAGGCATTCCCACACTTCAAAATTTTGCTCACCTTCTTCTCCCCTTCGGGCTATGAGGTGCGAAAAAACTACGAGGGGGCAGACTACATTTTTTATCTCCCAGAGGACAGTGAGAAGAACGCCAAGCAATTCATTGAAATCGCCAAACCACAGATTGCCTTCTTCGTCAAATACGAGTTTTGGCATTACTACTTTAAGGCGCTCAAGGAGCAAAAGACCCCAATACTCTCCATCTCTGCCATTTTCAGGGACAAGCAGATTTACTTCAAGCCCTACGGAAGTTTCTACCGAAACATCCTCAAACAGGTGGACCATTTCTTTGTCCAAGGCAAACACTCCAAGACTCTTTTAAAGGAGCATGACATCACTAACGCCACCATCGCTGGTGACACCCGTTTTGACCGCGTAAAGCAGATTTGCGACCAAGCCAAAGACATTCCTTTGGCTGAGCAATTCACCCAAGGCAAACCCACCTTGGTCATTGGCTCCGCTTGGAAGCAGGACATGGACGTGTTGATGCCTTTCCTGAATGATTTTGAGCATCCGCTAAAAGTCATTTTGGCGCCACATGAAATCCACGACAGCGAGATTGAAGGCTATCGCAAAACCTTCCACAAAAAATCAATCCGCTTCTCACAAGCCACACTGGAAACTGTCCAAGAGGCTGATTTGTTAATCATTGACAACGTGGGCATGCTCTCCTCCCTTTACCGCTACGGCACCTTCGCTTACATTGGTGGTTCTTTCGGAAAAGGCCTACACAACACCTTGGAAGCTGGCACGTATGGCATGCCTATTTTCTTCGGGAACAAGAATTACCAGAAGTTCAAGGAGGCCGTAGAGCTCAGTGAATTAGGCGGTGCATTTCCAATTGGAAGCACAGAAGAATTCACCAATACATTCCGTTCGCTATATGAAAATGAGGGCAAGCGAACAAAAGCCTCAAACATTTGTCGTCAATACATTGCCGATAATGTAGGCGCAACAGCCAAAATCATCGATTTTTGTAAGGAATTATTGACTCCAAAGGCATGATGACGGGAACCGTTACCAAATCCACCGGCTCGTGGTACCATATTTTGACCGCTGAAGGCGACACCTTTTTAGGTAGGCTACGAGGGAAAATCCGTCTACAAGGCCTGAAAGTGACCAACCCGATTGCCGTTGGCGACAAGGTAGCCTTTGACTTGGAAAACGAGGACGAGAACACGGTAACCATCACCGAAATCCTGCCCCGCGACAATTACGTGGTGCGTAAATCCACTCGGAAAACCGCCCATGCCCACATCGTAGCATCCAACATTGACCAAGCCGTCATCATCGCCACACTTCGGATGCCTCGTACCTCATTGGGTTTCATCGACCGATGTTTAGTCACCACTGAATCTTTCCGAATTCCCACCACCATCGTTTTCAACAAGGCCGACCTCCTCAAAGAAAAGGAGCTCGAAATTATCGAAGATTTGCGGGAATTGTACATCTCATTGGGTTATGGTTTCCTACTAACCTCCTGCGAAACAGGCCAAGGGATTGAGGAATTCAAGGCCAGCTTGGAAGGCAAAATCTCATTGCTCACCGGACACTCTGGCGCTGGCAAATCCACTCTATCCAACCAAGCCATTCCAGGACTAGAGCTCCATACCAAGGATGTTTCCAAATGGTCCAAAAAGGGTCAGCACACCACCACCCACGCTGAAATGCATCGAGCTGGTGAAAGTACCTTCGTCATCGACACTCCTGGAATTAAAGAGGTCGGATTGATGGACATGGAAAAAGCGGAAATCTCACATTACTTCCCTGAAATGCGCGACCTGCTCAACCAATGCAAATTCGCCAACTGCACCCACATGCACGAACCACAGTGCGCTGTCATCGAGGCGGTTGAAAATGGTGAAATAGCGCTTTCTCGCTATACCAATTACATGGGGATGGTGGAGGAATATGATTTTAAATAAATGAAATGATTCGGTGCCACAAGCACAGGACCTTGTCCTGTGCTAGCATATTTCGCCCTTAAAGGGCTTCCCGATTGATAGCCCTGTAAGGGCGGAATATGTCAACGATGGATGAATAATCCATCGACATCACCCACATCACCGCGTCAATCGATAAATCCCCTGCACCGCACATTCCAACCGGACTGCACTCAAAAAATAAATAAGACGAGTGGTTAAATCCCGCCCTCGAAGTTCTCCCAAAAGTCCCCAATAGTCCTGAACCAATTTTTTATGGCCTTGCAAAACGGCCATTCTCAGCTCATGCCTGCATCGACTCGCCAAGGCTTTTAGCTCTTTATCATCCCGACAAAGGGCTTTTGCCTTTAAGCACACCTGATAAGTCGATTCCAACAAGGGAAAACATTTTTCTCCACGGAAATGCGTGGAAAGGGAATTCCCTACTCGCCTTCGCTGGGTCAGGATTTCATCCAGGTAATAAAACTTCCAGTCCCGCGCTCCCCGCACCCACACATCAAAATCCTCATAGGCCAACTGCTCATCATAGCCTCCAAGTTTCCTCAGCATTTCAGTGCGGAACATCATTGAAGGAGGACAAATAAAATAACGGGCTACAACCTCCGAAAACACATCACCCGAAGGGACATCCTTTTCCGCAGATGCATGTACCCTCAAAAAATTGGACTGCTCATCAATTTCCTCAGCATTGGTGAACACCATTCCCCACTCGGCTCCCAAAGCTTCAAAGGCCTCCACTTGGCGGGAAATCCGTTGGGGCAACATCACATCATCCGTGGCAAAATCAATCAGGTATTTTCCCTTGGCCAAGACCAAAGCCCGATTAAACGCCCGACAATTTCCCTCTGAAATTTCACTCCGTAAGAACTGCCAATCTTGTTCTTGGGCAAAATCCTCCAAGATTTCAGCTGAGCCGTCCTTGCTCCCATCATCCACCAAAATCACCTCCAAATAAGGATAATCCTGCGCCAATACAGAATCCAAGGCCTCTGGAATGAAAGGCTCATGATTGTGGCAAAGACAGATAATGGAAACTAATGGGGAGGACACGATAAATTCTGTTTCAAAGTGCAAGGTAAGGAAACGGGGCTTTTAATCGAAAAATCACGAAATTTGACATGATAAATCCTGCCATACAGCAGAGCTAAAGGAAGCTTGTTAAGAAACTATCAAGACTTCACTGTTGTTGTCCCCAATCCTCAGGGCAACCGCAAGAATGACGCATACTGCGTAGCGACGCTTTGAAAGCGTCGAGACCAAGACAGCGAAGCTGGATTGCAGTCCCAAAAAGTGCCCTTTACAGATGAATTGTCTGTAATTTGCCTTTGGCAAATTAGTTTCGACGCTTTCAAAGCGTCGCTACGAGAGCACAGAACATCATAGTTTTATTTCTTGCGGTTGCCCTGCCAATCCTGACCACTTCTCCTTTCAAAGCAATTAAATGCTACTTAATAACATCAGTCAATTCAAAAGCCTTCAAGCGTATCTTCTACGTGGTGCCTCAGTAGGCATATTATTGAAAGTGGCTGAGATGGGACTTGCGTTTGGGAGTAATGTGATCATAGCAAATCTCTTAACACCTTCAGAATATGGGGTGTTTTCCTATTTTTTTTCCATAGCCCTCCTTCTTGGAACAATTGCATCCATAGGATTTGAACCATACCTCACCCGCGAAATTGGATCCTTGGCATCGGGTGACAACCAATTTATCATTCGCAGGCTTCTTCGGTTTTCAAGACATTCAGTATTTCTGGCCTCAATACTTATTTCTGGTGTTGCCTTACTGATCGGGGTACTGTTCTTTTTTACTGGTGAGCACAAAATGGCATTTAGCATCTCCATGCTCTCCATTCCACTATTTGCCCTTTCATTATTAAACCAAGGCGCTTTAAAAGGGCATAAAAAAATTTTAAGTGGCTTGGCCTCCAATAGCCTCATTCGACCTGTAACATTTTTAGGACTTATGGCTGGGATGTGGTTGTACAACGGAGCAATCACCTTGGAACAGTTTGTCCTATTCAATATTTGCTCATTCGCAGCTTCTTGGATTGTTGGAGACCTCAGATTGCGTCAACTCTCCAAGACAACTATGCTTTCCCAAAAGCCTAATCTTGAGGTTGATTTTAAACTCCGCAATGTAACCCCCTTCATGTTCTTGGGAGCTTTAACAGTGATTCACGGCAGTATAGACACCCTTATGCTGGGTTCATTTTCAGATAATGAAAGCATTGGACTCTTTAATGTTGCCAATAAAATTGCCACGGTTTGCTCCCTCCTATTATTTGCTTCAAATACAGCACTCGCTCCTGTCATTGCCGAACTGAATCATAAAAAAGACCTCACCACCATTCAAGTTGTGGTCACCAAAACCATAAGATATATAGGCCTCCTATCCATCCCGGCCATTGGCCTTCTTGGGATCTTCGGAAAGGAGTTTTTAATGCTATTCGGAAAGGGATATGAACAAGCCTACCCCGTATTAATTGTTCTCCTCGTTGGCCACTTCATAAACATCATTGCTGGGCCTGTAGGGAACTTGGCGAATATGACGGGAAATGAAAAGCTAACCAACAAAGCCATGGGAATTAGCATCGTCATCAACATTGTATTAAATGCCATCTTGATTCCCTTGTTCGGAGGTGTTGGGGCAGCGATTGCCTCAACAATAAGCTTTATCGTCTGGAATGTTTACTTAATTTTTACAGTAAAGAAGGCGACAGGCATTAACACTACTGTTTTTGGATAAATGATGAGTGAAATCATAACGGATTTATCGCAATTCAAAACCACCAGTTTTGACAACGCCAATAAATTTTACGCAAAGGGCTACGCTTTCTATCAAGGAACCTGTCTTGATGAAGAGGGACTATTGAAGCTGCTCGAAGGAAAAAGCATTATTGAAACTGAGGAACTGATTGGCGAATTGGATGGCGATTTTTCAGTTATTTCTATTCAAGAACAAGAAACCCTGGTGTCAATCAGCCCATCGCGCGCTTTTCCGCTTTTTTATAAATCCACGAATGACAGATTAGAAATTCGCGACAGTCTGCATCATCAGAAACTGACAGGCAATCCCTCCCTAATAAACCATTTCTTACTTACTGGGGTCACTCCATCCAATACAACCCTTGCTGAAGGATGGCATCAAATCGAGCCTGGAAGCACCGTAGTTTTTAGCAATGGGAAAATCAAAAGAACTTCCAGCTTCCAATTACCGATAAGTGAACAGGTTTCTGATTCACCCACCATCGAAGAAAACCTTTCTTTGCTCTTCGATCGAATCATTGCAAGACTTGGGGGAAGGCAGGCCTGCATTCCTTTATCTGGAGGATTGGATTCAAGGCTGATCCTGGCTGGATTAGTACAAAGGGGTTACAAAAATATCTTCTGCTTCACCTACGGAAAAACGGACAGCTTTGAGGCGACAACTGCACAAAAGCTATGCTCCTTGCTACAGGTGGATTGGCATTTTGTAGAATACACGGATGAAGTGTTGACAAATTACTTTTCCGAGACCTATAAAAAGTATGAGGATGATAGTTTCCATTATTCCTCGCTTCCTTATGAACAGGATTTTTTTGCGGTTCAGCAACTACACGATAAAAATTTGATTGAGGATAACGCTGTATTTCTTCCTGGTTTTGGAGCAGATGTGTTGGCAGGAAGCTGGATACCAATCCTTCCTGAATTAAACAAAGCCAGTTTCACCATAGAAGGAGTAGCGAATCACTTGTTAAATAGCTCGAAGTTCTTTTGTCAAAAAACCGAGAGACTTCCATTAAAAGACTTGATTTTAGCCGACATACAAACCATGGATGTCGTTGACCTAAGCAGCTACGTTCGCGCCATAGAAAGCTGGGGAATCAAAAATAGGCTCATGAAATACCAAGGCAATTCATGCCGAGCGTATGAATATTTTGGATACGATTTTATGCTCCCGTTTTTATCCAAAGCCAACATCACCTTCTGGCTCCAACAGCCACTACACAGCCGAGTGGACAAAAAATCATATAAGGAACATATTTCCGAAAACCTGTTTAGACCATTGGGAATCGATTTTCATTTCAAGAATATTTCGTCTCTTGATACACATGCCAGCCTTACAGTCAGGCTCAAATCCATTACTCCTAAATTCATTCGAAAAATAGGTAAGCTCTTATTTATCAATACCAAAAAGCAAGACGTTAACAACTTCATGTCCCTCAATGACATGATTCTTGAAAAATTAAACCGTAGGGATCTGAACAAGGAGCAAAACATCAACTTTGTTGAAGCTAACTATTTACTTAGTAGGAGAAAGTAGACATCAAGCGTTCAGCCAATTATCCTCCCCATTGTAGAGGGCTTACTCGAACAAAACCTCCCTCCAAGGTGTTCCCCGAAAATACTCGTCCACTCGCTCAAAAAACACTGTGCTAAAAGCTGTTCTTTCCACCTTTTCAAGCCGACTACTGCAACAGCTGTCCAACTTTTTGGTGATAATCCTAAGCACCAATCTTTTTGGGGTGGAAGGCCGAGGAAACATTAGCCTTTTTGTCACCAACATGGCCTTGTTGATTCTATTCAACAATGTAATTGGCGGACAAACCATTATTTATTTAACCCCCCGTCGGAATATTTACCAACTCCTAATCCCAAGTTATCTGTGGAGCACACTCTGCACAATAGTCGGCAGTATGTTGTTGTATATCTTGGGCTTTGTACCTGAAAGTCAGTTCGTGCATTTGATTTTTATCACCCTGCTGAACTCCTTTGTCGCGGACAACCTGATGCTTTTGTTGGGGCGTGAAAAAATCCACCAGCATAACCTATTGGGACTTTTTCAAACGGTTTCCATTCTCATTTGGCTTGTGGTCTTCTTTGAGGTTTTTCAGCTGAAGGAAATCACTACTTACCTGTATGCACTGTACTTAGCCTTTGGCTCCTCTTTCTTGCTCAGCATCCCTTTGATGGTAAGGCTCCAGAAAAACTTTACCTTCAAAGGATTAAAAAGTACCGTCAAAAAGGCCATCCGTTACGGATTCATCTCCCAATCGGCCAACCTAATCCAATTCCTCAATTACCGATTGGGGTACTATTTCATTGCCTTCTACCAAACCTCAGAAAAGGATTTAGGCATTTTCTCCGTGGCTGTATCACTGTCAGAGTCCGTGTGGCTTATCGGCCGAAGCCTGGCCACCGTACAGCTCTCTAAAATCTCAAACTCAAAGGATGAAGCCTATTCCACCAAGATCACCCTACAAGCCTTCAAAGGAAGCTTCCTGCTCACCACTTTGGCCGTAGGAGGCCTTTTTCTTTTCCCATGGGAATGGCTCCTTCCCATTTTCAAAAGTCAGGAACTGATTGACAGCCTCCCAAAACTGTTTCTCTACCTTGGTCCTGGAATCGTTGCCTTGGGCACCACGGCCACCATTGCTCCTTACTACAGCGGACGCGGAAAGTACATCATCAACGTGTATTCTTCTGGAATAGGGCTTCTATTCACCTTGTTGGGCTGCCTGGTTTTCATCCCTTATTTCGGGATTCTCGGCGCCGCCATGACCAACTCCCTTAGCTATGTGGCGCTCTCCATTTATTTCATGAGCGTCTTTGGGCGCGACAACCAACTAACTATTTGGGATTATATCCCGAGATTGAGCGACTTGAATCAACTACCAATTCCTTTCAAAAAGTAATGGAAAACCTATACCTCTCAGAGTACCTCGAAGAAATCGAAAAACACATTGTCATCGAAGGCGACGAGCACACCATCTACGCCTATCTTTTGAACAATGATGCTGAAAACACCATTATCCTATCGGGGTTTGTGTGTTCCCGAGGAACGCTGGTTGATAGTTTAGAGGCCGTTGAAACCTACCTTGAAAAAGGCTTTGCCCCAGTATTGGCCAAACCTTTTGCCAATGAGTTCTCAGTCGAAAAAGAGGTAAAAGCAGAGGATATTGACATTGACTTTGAGGATAACGCCATCACCGTTACCATCAATCACATCATCTTCTTGGTAATCGATTTAGAGCAAGGAAAATCGTTCTCCTTGGGATTAGCTGAGGAAGGGCCTTATGGATTTCCTTTGGGTACAGGGCAAAACTAAAAACTCACATATTTTTTCAACAATGCCATTTTCAAAAACCCTTTTCACAGGAATTTTTGTCCTGCTCTCATTCTCCCTATTTGGTCAATCTCAATACTATTTGGATGAGTCTGAGTCAGACACCTCCTTCCAACATTTTATAGAGGAATTGACTGAAATTGTGGCTCAACGGGATACGACAAGGCTATTTCTGCTATTGGCTGACAGTATAATTGAAAGCAAGGATGGGTGTGATTATGGAACCAAAACATGCTTTATTGAAAGCATGAGATTTCGAGAAGATGGGGATACTTCCTATTTCTGGACAGACGCAGAAAAAGTACTCTCCTTTGGTTTCTACCAACAACTTCAATCACCAGAATATCCATTAAGCCGATTGGAAAAAGGAGAAAAGAATTTTCAGGCTCCTTCTTATCTAAAAATTGGTTTTGACCCATTCACTACACTTTTTGTCCATGCCGAACGGGTCAATGTCCGAGAAAAGCCAACTGTCAATTCAAAGGTCCTTACTCAAATCACCCACGACACTCTTTCCTATTTCAATGTCATGATTGATGAAGCAAATGGGATAAATTGGCCCAGGAACACTGCATGGACTGATGCTGAGGGATATTCTTGGGTTCCTGTAAAACTACGAGACGGGCGTTTTGGCTATATCGCTGAGCGGTTTACCTCTTTGAGTATTTTGAAGGAAATGACCATTTCAAAGATTAAGGAAGAATGGAAAATCGTGTCATTTTACAATCCTCCAGGTTGTTAATCACAATTACCTTCTTCTCCTTCAGGACTTGAAAAACTTTCCTCAATGATTCCTACCAACGCCTTTAATTGATGATCTGGAATATTTTCTTGGTCTGATTTATCAAAAATATCTACCAAGAAAACCGCATTATTAACAACCCTAAAGTGGGTAATCACTCTTGCTCCTCCACTTTTCCCCTTTCCCTTGCTTGTAATCGCCATTCGAACTTTATAGCAATCCATTCCAAGGGAGATTCCCAAATTTGGTTCCGCTTCAAGACTCTCAATCAGTTTGAGCAAATCCTTCTTAAGGGACTTATATTTCTTCGCCAATTTCTTAAGCCTCCGCTCAAAGTATGGCGTGACGATAACATCATAACTCATCGAGCAGATTCCTTGCAGATTTCAAGGCCTTCTTCCCTTCTTGATGAAGCTTGATGTCATTAAATGCCTCTGTCCAGTCCTGAAGCAATTGTTCCATTTTGGAATCGTCCTTGACTTCCTTAATGACTTTGACGTAGTTCAAGCTCCTGATAAGTTCCATAAAAAACGGAGCCTTGGAATTGTCGCTGATGTCCAATAAAACTTTCATAAATCATCTCAAGAGTGTTTCCTCACTCTAAGAACGCAAAAACAATGCAATTTGGTTGGCTACATCCACTCATAATTCAACCGCCGCCACTGCACACCGCTCCCCATCCATTGCCGCCGAAACAATTCCTCCGGCATAACCCGCTCCTTCACCACAAGGGAACAAGCCTTTGATTTGCGGATGCTCGCAGGTATCCTTGTCACGGGGAATGCGGACAGGCGATGAGGTACGGGACTCTACACCTACAATTTGGGCCTCGTTGGTATAATAGCCCTTCATCTTTTTGCCGAAAGCCTTGAAGCCTTGTTTCAATACATGGGCAATTTTTTCAGGTAAGGCCTCATCCAAGTTGGTGGAAACCAATCCTGGCTGGTACGATGTTTCCGGCAAATCAGTGGACACCCTGCCTTTCACAAAATCCACCAGACGCTGAGCCGGCGCGGCCTGAGTCTGTCCAGCCACTTCCCAAGCCTTTCGCTCAATGGATGCCTGATAGGCCATGGCCGCCAACTCCTCCTCCTCGGAGAATGGAGCGAAATCTTCGGCTCCTACCGACACAACAATACCAGAGTTGGCATACTTGGAATCGCGTTTTGAAGGCGACATGCCATTCACCACAATCTCCTCTTGCGCCGTGGCAGAAGGAACGATAAACCCTCCTGGACACATACAGAACGAGAACATCCCAAAACGCTCTCCTTTGAATGGCACTTGATGGACCAAGGAATAAGGCGCAGCTGGCAAATGCTCGCCTCTGTCTATTCCACAATTGTACTGAATGTTGTCAATCAGCTTTTGTGGATGCTCGATGCGGACACCAAGGGCAAATGGCTTGGCCTCAATAAGTACTTTGCGGTTTTTTAGCAAGCGGAAAATATCACGGGCAGAATGGCCTGTAGCCAAAATGACGGCATCGGCTTTGAGCTTTTCATTGTCATTGATTTCAACGCCTTTGATTGCGTCTCCCTCAATCAAAAAATCTGTCACTCGGCTGTCGAAACGCACTTCCCCTCCGCAATCATTAATCGCTTCGCGTATAGCAGCGATGATTTTGGGTAATTTGTTTGTGCCGATGTGTGGATGCGCATCCACCAAAATATCTTCCTTGGCTCCAAAGGCCACCAATATTTCTAAGACACGCCTCAAATCACCACGTTTTTTAGACCGTGTATAAAGCTTGCCATCAGAATAAGTACCAGCCCCGCCTTCTCCAAAACAGTAGTTGGAATCGGGATTGACGATGTTCTTTTTGTTGATGTTCGCCAGATCACGACGACGCGCCTGAACGTCCTTTCCCCGTTCCAACACAATGGGCTTCTTCCCTTGCTCAATCAATCGAAGTGCGGCGAAAAGTCCTGCCGGTCCGGCCCCCACAACAATGACTGGCTCCCTGTTCTCTACATTTTGAAGACGATCCTTCGACCATTCCAACAAGGGTGGCAACTCGGCATCAAACAGCTCCGCCTGTACCTGTACACGCACCGTTTTCTTGCGGGCGTCAATGGAGCGACGCACTAAACGGTAACGCTTTCCTTCGTATTTGGATTGGAAGAAACTGTCCAGTGCCTCTTGATTAAAGGCCACTTCTGGAGAAAGGGAAAGATCTATTTTCACCGGAATTGGGGAAAGGAATTGTCAATGGGGGATTTGAGAAATTCTGAACAAGAATATTGCTTGAAAACCACCGTGAACACAGAGGAAGGGAGGTTTAAGAGACTCCTTTCCTCGAAACAAAATAATGTTTTAAGAATAAGAGGTCTCCTTTTCTCCCTTCCTCTGTGTTCTCTGTGGTTTAATTCAGAATAGGCGATTTATTAGAACAGATAACCGAAGCCAAGTTCAAACCTTGGTGTGAGGTAGAACGGTTCGTCTGCTACATTCTTGAACAAATCCTGACTGGATTTGGTCTTCACGAATTGTTCTTCTTGGTAGCGATAGCCAACACCACCACCAATATTTATATCAAAGGTAAACCCTGGCTCAGATACGGGGCCCAACAAGCGGATACCCACTTTCCAAGCGTATTCTACCGAATACTCATCCAAGCGGGGGATTGCCTTGTCCTGCTCCATCGTAGCCTTCACGAAATAGCTGAGTTGGCGATAGCGCAATTGATGCGCAAAGTAGAAGAGTTGGCCTTTTTGATCTCGATAAGGCCTTTTTTTCAAGGTGTAGAGACGTTGATCCACACTAATCGAATGGCCACGGCTATACACTTTGTCCTCAGGAATGTCACTGGCCACTTGGAAGAATGGCCCTCGATGCAATCTGTATGTCAGGGCATAACCAAGGCGATCTTGGATGTAATACTCCAAAGTGACCGGCATTTGATTACGAACCAGTCCCAAGGGATTGAACGAAAGGATAAGTCCCCGAAATTCATTTCGGCGTTTTACGAAGTGAGAACGAATATTTAGTCGTAAGCCAGATCGTTTTCCAGAAGGCCTTTTCACTGATTTTTTATCCTCCTTCTTCTCTTCATTACCAGCAGATTGGGTGGAATCAGCCTCTAAAGTATTCGTCTGATTTTCAGGATCCAACAATGGTGCATCTCCCTCCTGATCCAACATTACTAAGTGGCCAGCCACCTCGCCTTTTTCATTATAAAGTGTCCAACGGCCAACCCGCTTATCGCCCTCCATCGGGCCTTCCTGCTTCACCGTTCCATCTTTGTAAAAGGCCTTGTAATGTCCCGCTCCATTGGCGTAATCACACTTGCCTTCCACCGTACCATCTTTGGAATAATAGGTCCAAGACCCTTCCTTTTCACCATTTTTCAAACGGCCCTCCACTTTCAACTTGCCATTGGCATAGTACTCCTTGTACTCCCCGTTTCCGTTGGAATATTGAGTTTCGCCCTTAAAAGCGCCGTTCTCATGGAACAGTTTCCAACTGCCCTGCATTTGGCCGTCTTCCATGTTACCTTCCGAGGCGACATTTCCATTTTGGTGATAGGTTTTCCAGAGACCATCTTTTTGGCCAGCCACGTAATTACCTTCCGTTGCTACTTTTCCATCTGGATAATAGAACTTCCAATTGCCCTCTCGATTCCCGTTTTGTTCGCCACCTTCAGCCACCAACTTCCCTTCCTCATCATAGTATTTCCAAACTCCCTGAGGTTTTCCATCCACCAACTTGCCCTCAGCTTTGCGCTTTCCGTTTTCAAAAAACTCACGGTGCAAGGCGCCCTCCGGCTCGTAAACAGTTTGAGATTTTAGATGGCCCGATTCATAGTAATGCTTCCACGTCCCACGCTTCTCGCCGTCTAAATAGAGGCCGGTTTTATGCTCAATGCCGTTTTCATAATAAAAGGTCCATTGTCCTTGGCGTTTGCCATTGACGGTTGTTCCTTTCATTTTGTGGGCCCCATTCTCGTAATAATAGGTCCATTCAGCGCTTCCGCCTGCACCCATTTGGCCACGCATCCGCAGTCGGCCATTCTCAAAAAAATAGTCCCACTCGCCTGTGGGCACATTTCCTTTGTAGGAACCTTCCATCTTCTTATTTCCATTCTCGAAATAAGCGATGTATTTCCCGTCTAGTGTACCTTGGTCCGTCACATAAAAACGCTCCTTAGGCTTGGTACTGTCGGCATCATGCCAACGAGTCACAAGCTGTTGTCCTTTCAGGCTTAGACTTCCTGAAAGAAAAACAAGGAGGAACGTTATGTACCAAAGGTTTTTCAAAAATGCGCTTTTACTTTGAGTCAGAATTCAAACAGGAATAAGACGCCTTCCGTTCGTTTTACCCCTGAGAAAGGACAACCAGACAACTTCTGGAAAACTGTCTGGTTGAAATGGAGTCAAGCTTGATGCTTATTGAAGAAAGGTGTTCTCCACCCAAGCTTTGCCCCAATTCTCCTTTTCCTCCTGTGTCCAAATCTCAGGGAAGTAAATCACCTTTTGAAACTTAGGCGGTAGGTATTGTTGCCAGTTAGTGCCACCGGTTGCGCGCTCCACATGGTCGCCACGCTTTAAATAGCGAGCGGCGAAACGGTAATGCGCCAATGGCCAATTGACATTGGAATGAATGTCGTATTGTTTCAGAATTTCCAACAATTCTGGGTCCTGTTGTTCTTCTTTGGAGAGGGAATGGAATTTCGCAAGCAGGTTGGTTTCACGGAATTCCTTGCCTTTACGAATAATCAGCTTGGAGTATTTTTCCTCAAACTGGGTCAGCGTCAAGGTTTTTTTGCCGGTGGTAATATCAGTAGCACCTTCCTTCCAATACACATGCTCGTAGATTTCCTCTATGGAGGCGTCTTCGGCAAATTTCCCTGCTTGGTCACCTCCTACCAAATTGCGGAAGTCCGTGGACCACAATTCCATCAAACGGTACTGGATGGACTGGAAACCGCTTGACGGCGCCAAGGCCTTACGGAATTCCAAGAACTGGTCAGCGTCCATGCCACCTACCAACACGTCCGTTGATTGTACCAAAGCTGACCAATAGCTATTGATTCGCTTAAGGTGTTTGACGAAGAAATCCTTGTTTAGATTCTCATTGAAACCAATCTGCTCCAACTCATGCATAATCACCTTGAAATACAACTCGGTGATTTGATGGTAGATGATAAAGGTGGTTTCATCTGGATACTTTGTTCGTGGCTTTTGCAAGTTTAGCAAGGCATCCACACCCACATAATCCCAATAATTGACATAGTCGCGATAGTACAAGCCCTCCAAATGCGCCAACAGGTCTTCACCCACCGACTCATATTTTTCGCCCAATCGCTCAACAACCTCCAGTACTTTCTCGTCCAATGCCATTTTACTGTGATGTAGTACGTATCTGGTATTAGGCATCATGTAGTTTCCCCACATAATACTTAATACACCCTTTACAGAAGGGTCAAATTTCGGCAAAAAATCACAAGCAACGAAACGCAGGGGAAATTCCTACCAAAGCTCAGTATCTTTACAGTTATCAGTGAGCAGTTAACAGTTATCAAGGCTGGAATTGGCGTGAACATTCAGTGGCCCATTCCCCAGCCCAAAATGATGTTAACTGCTACCTGTAAACTGTTAACTGAACACCCCATGGATTTCATCAAGAAACTTCACGAAAAGCACATTCAAGCCAGTGCCGACAATTACCCGCCAACCTCTGCGGTGTCGAACTGGACGACCCATGTTTTACTGACCCTCTTCCCTGAGCAGTCAAAAACAAAGTGCGTGACCGTGGAGGCTTTGGAAGAAGCCATGGCCAATATGGAGGCTGAGCTAATTCACCTGCTCAACCTGATGGTGGACAAGCTCCCTAAAGATGCCGAAGGACTTGCCAAAGACTTTATCGCCAAGATTCCGGATATCTATGAGGACCTCTCGGAGGATGTTCAGGCGATTCTAAATGGTGACCCTGCGGCGAAGAGTGAGTACGAAGTGATTCGGGCTTATCCTGGATTTTACGCCATCGCCTTCTATCGCATCGCCCATGCCTTGCATCAGTTGAACATTCCTTTGATTCCAAGAATGATTACCGAGTGCGCCCACTCAAAAACGGGTATTGACATTCACCCTGGGGCAGTTATCGCTCCTTCATTTTTCATTGACCACGGCACCGGAATCGTTATCGGTGAAACATGTGTCATTGGTCGTGGCGTAAAGATTTATCAAGGGGTAACCTTGGGCGCCCTGTCCGTAGCTAAGGAAATGGCCGAAACGAAGCGCCATCCAACCATCGAGGAAAACGTGGTCATCTACTCTGGGGCAACCATCTTGGGTGGTAAAACCATTATTGGTCGCGACAGCGTAATTGGTGGTAACGTTTGGTTGACCAAAAGCATTGAGCCGAATTCGATGGTGTATTACACGCCACAGATTAAGTTTAAGGTGGCTGAGGCTTCGGAATAAACCATCCATTGTGGATTTTCGAAAACGTA
Organism: Bacteroidia bacterium; assembly: GCA_030431525.1. Lineage (GTDB taxonomy): Bacteria > Bacteroidota > Bacteroidia > Cytophagales > JAAEPT01 > JAUIJC01. The sequence continues at coordinate 62,549 of JAUIJC010000023.1, forward strand.
GGGCACAAGGCCCTACGCAACGGAGCCCAACACATCGTTTCCATGCGATTTCAAACCATCATCCATCCGTAACTTGGCTCAAGACCCGACGCAACGAATCCCAACACATCGCCTCCATGCGATTTCAAACCATCATCCATCCGTAACGTAGGGCCTTGTGCCCTACGCCTGTACCCTGCGAAAAAAGCACAACATGAAAACCACTTTTATCCTACCCTTTTTACTCCTCTCCTGCTTTCTGGCCAATGCACAATTGCGCATCAAGGCGGTAGGCGACATCATGATGGGGTCCAAGACGCCAAGAACGATTGTTCCACCAAATAACGGCCAAGTCTTCATAGACTCCACAGCGCATTTATTGGAAGGTGCCGACATCACCTTTGGCAACTTGGAAGGCGTATTTGTCACTCCAGGTATTGAACCACAGAAGTGCTCGAAAGCCTCACGTGAGGCCAAACGGTGCTATGAATTCGGGATGAATGATTCCTTAGTTTATACCCTCAAGGAATTGCATTTTGATATCCTGAGCATGGACAACAACCACAACTCGGATTACGGTCCGAAAGGCGTTGCCCACACTAAGAAAAAGCTCGGAGAATTGGAGATGCAGTTTGCCTCCAAGAAATCACCGACAACGATGACGCGCCAAGGCAAAAAAATCGCCTTTGTCGCCTTTGGTCACTCTTCCATCTCTTATCATGTGGCTGACTTGGAGAACACCCGAAAGGTGGTGTCCAGCCTCAAGAAAAATCACGATTTGGTCTTTGTGTCCTTCCACGGTGGGGCCGAAGGGTTTGATGCCCAGCACACCCCAAACAAACAGGAAGAATATTACGGTGAAAACCGAGGCAATGTCATCGCTTTCGCCCATACGGCCATTGACGCCGGCGCTGATTTGGTGATTGGCCACGGCCCACACGTACTCCGCGGATTGGAACTTTACAAAGGCCGTTTGATTTGTTATTCCTTGGGCAACTTTCTCACCTATGGCAATGTTTCCTTGACCGGAGTGAAAGGAAAAACCTGTGTAATGGACCTTTATGTAAGTCCAGAAACAGGTGAGTTCATCGGCGGACAAATTATTCCAGGCATGCAACACAGACCTGGAATTCCAGTTTACGACCCATCAAAGGATGCCATCAAAATCATCAAGGGCCTTACGAACTCTGATTTCCCAAAAAGCCGTCTCATCATTGAGGACGATGGCCGATTGCGCAATCCAGACTACGCCCCGATTGTCGTAGAGCCAGTAGTTCCCAAACCAACACAGGAGGAATTTCACCAAGAAATCAAAAGCCTCTACGCCTTAAAGCCAAGCATTGCTGATTCTACCTTTGAATTAGGGCTTGACTCCATTTGGAACAAAGTGGAAGGAGACACGACCACTTACCTACCCTTTTTGAGGGAAGAGCTCCAACGGCTGACTGACGTTCCACAGGGCTTTTACACTTTGGGATCAGCCGAGCTACTCAAACTCTCTGACACACCAAAAGACCAGCTACAGGTGCTTCATGTGTTGAAGAGTCATGGCCATCAAAATGTCAACCTGATTCCTTTTGTAGCAATTTTGCGGAAGCTTTCGAAAGAGGGTTATCAGGTCGAGGCACTGGTCCACTCCACCCTTGAGCATCCAGACATGAGCCACGAACTCCGTCAAGAACTCTTGGTGTTCCATCTACTTGAAAAAGACCCTGACTTCCCTTCAGTTAGTGTTAACGAAAAGATGTTGGCGTTGCTTCAGACCTATTTGAGCGAAAACCACCTTGATATGATCAAGGAAGATGTGTTAAAAGCTTGTTACTACACCACCACCTGCGAAACAGACCAAGTAATTGATTTTATAAAGCGTGACAAAAAAACGCAAACCAAACCACTACGAAAGTTCTCCAAGTCTTTGCTCAAGCAAATCAAAAAAGTAAAAGGCAAGGACAATCCCATATCCTATCAGCAGGAGATGATGAAGCTTTATCAGCTCACCCGCAAGCCCGAGCATTTCTATGATAAGTTGCCTGAGCTATCTGGAAATGCCAGAAGGCATTTGAAGTGCAAGAAGAAATAGTCATTGCTAACCTATAGCAAACTCAAAAAGCCCTGAAAAAAGTTAAAAACTCTTTTCAGGGCTTTGATTTTTAATGGGTTACATTGTTTAAAATGGAAAGAGAATTGCTATGAGTTTAGAATCGCTCACAAAAAAGTACTCGTATGGAGAAAACCGCTACCGCTAACAAAGAATCCATTTTATTCACTTCACCAGTGATTCATATTTCAAGCATCCAATATGCAGGAACACAATTCTTCTTGGGCACCTATCAAAAGAACCATATGGTTACACTGGATGATGTATTGAACATCCAGCAAATCCGTCAAAAAGCCTTTGCCTACAATGGTCACAAACCCATGTTGGCTATGGCTGACATTTCTGATCTTGAAGGGATGACCAAACCAGCCCGTGACCTCCTTAGCTCCCCCGAACATAACATAGAATTCAAGGCAATGGCCTTGATCTCAGGCAATATCTTTTCACGGACCATTGCTCGCTTTTACACCTACTTTGCCACCAGCCCTATCCCGATCGACGTTTTTTCTGACAGGAATTCAGCTATGAATTGGTTGTTGACATTGAAATAATGTCCCCCTTCTCGGACTCGAACCGAGACTTTCCCCAAAGGGAACAGTTGGGCTGTAAAAGCGCTTCCCTACTAACGCCATTGCGAGTTTCGGTGCATCCGCAAATTCTGTCCATACAAACGCATAGTCTGTACGGCATATTCCCAACACTCCACGGCGACGTCAGCTTTTGCCGTAGCACTTCCATTTATGCTAAAGAGGGAGAAAAACCAAGGCAATTGGCGACCAGTCCACAAGTTGCTCTACCACTGAGCTACATCCCCAAAACATAATTCATCATTGCGGGGAAGGCAGGATTCGAACCTGCGACCTACCGGTTAACAGCCGAAGTAAGATTGGCCTACGGCACTTGGTGTTTTGTTTCGTAGAGACAAAGGCACTGCCTTGTCTCCAAGAGAAAAAAGAGGCAACTAATGACGGGAGCTTTGTGTCCTTTCCATAAGAAGTATCTCCAGTCTACGGCACTCATTTTTTGATTTGTGGAGACAAGGCGATGCCTTGTCTCTACCTGATGATATTTTGGGGCAATTGGCGATCAGCAACTGTAACGGCGTATTCATCTTTATACGACTCCCTTTCGGGAGATGGGACTCGCACCCATATTTCCGGCGTGGAAGGCGAAGTAACGCTAACCTACGGCACCCAAGTTTTTGTATCGGAGCAACTGGCGAAAAGAGAGTTTTAAAGCGGGGCACGTCAATGCTGGGAATCGAACCCAGTGACAGGTCAAAGCCTGACTCCTCCCCTAATCATGGTAGACGAAGTATCCCTTTTCTACGGCATCCAATGTTTTCGCTCGTAGAGACAAAGGCACCGCCTTGTCTCCCACGAACATAAATGATGACATTTTAGACAAGGCAATGCCGTTGTCTCTACGGTGGGCGGTGGGATTCAAACAAACACCACCGACACCCAATATTTTAAAAAACGAGGCAACAAATCGGAAAGCCAGTCTCTTCCACTGCTCTACCAACTGAGCTACATCCCAAAGAATGGCAGGACTCGAACCTGCGACACGTGGACCTTATCTACGAAGTAAGGCTGTCCTACGGCACTCGTTTTATATTATTTCATTAGCGTGTGAAACATTAAACTTCCAACTGCTTGATTACTTTCAAAGCTGATTTTCCATCTTCCAAAGCCTGCAAGATGTCAAACACCTTATCCGACCAACCGGCAATCAAATGCACGTCATCCTTATGGACTTCCAAAGGCGACTGACCATAACCCGCCAAGTCGAAGAGATACAGTTTTGCGTCCGGCGCCACCTCACGCTTATAGCGCTTCCATAGCTCCTGAAAATCATTGGTTGTACTACCCCAAGCTTTGCTGTTCCAAAGCTGGAGGTCCGTGAAGAACATCAGTTTGTCCATCACCACACGCTTCTGGATTAAGCTCTCAATCACCTTGTAGGCATTCGTGGAATAGCCCACCTCGCCCTCACGGGAACGCAGATGTTGGACATTGCCCAAGATATTCTCCTGAGGCAAATTGATTACCTTCCACGTATCACCGAACAAGCCGGTAACCACCTGCCCACAACGGTTTTGCAACAGCATGCTCAGCATCAAGCCCACATCGTACAACTGCACCTTGCTTCGAGACGACAACGGTTGCCACATGGAGCCCGACACATCGGACGCAATCAACACTCGTGTATCCTCATCAAAGCCCTTAATATTTTCAGCACTCACCTTCACCGCTTTTTCCAAAGCCTTCATCAACAAGCCCGCCTTTCCGTTCGCCATTTCCTCTAACTCCTTGTAAGCTGACAAGAAACGAATCGGCAACTGCTTGCTTCGACGGACTTCCTTGTAGTCACCCAATCGTTTAGCCACCATTTTCAGGTGATCTTTGGACACCTCGGCCTGAAGGATATTTCTTAGGTTACGCATCAAGGCCATATAGCCCAGCTTTTTGCTTTCAATCAACTCCTGCCACTTGTTTCGGAAAGCTTTCATCTTTTCGCTCTCCGTCGCAAAGACCTGCTGTCCCAACTTCGAAAGCTCCACCTCCCAAGTGTAAGGCACCTCCAACTCGTCCTTCACAATCTTGTTGAACAATGCTTGCTGTTCGGCATCCTTGGCTTTTGGGTGCGTCAAGAACAAGGCGTCCTTCAAGGTCACTTCCGTCTTTCGGTTATACTTGGCAAACTGGTACTCGTCAAACTTGTTGAACGCCATCCCCAAGCCCTTCTGAACCTGCTTCGAAAGCCTGTCCAACTTCTTCGTTTCCGAGCGCTCGTTCGCCAGTTGGTAATAGGCCAACAACTCCGTAATCTCGTCGGCGCGTTGCACCACACGTCCCACCGTCGCTTTCACCACTCCGTTTCCTTGTGTAGCTTTGGCCAATTCGACCGCCAACACCAAAGGCACGGAACGCATGTGCATTTGCTCACGGGTGTACACCGCCAGTTTCGAAACAAAGTCCGGATCACATTTCCGAATCAATGTTCGGATGCGCTCCAAGCGGTCGTTTGCACCTTCGTAAAAAGTGTTGGACAAACCAGCCGTCACCACCGCAGTGTAAAGCTCCATCTCCGTAGACATTCGGAATGCTGGCGCACCCTCGTGGTTGCGTGTCTTGTTCGAGTTGAAAATATTGAATCGCATAGTGGTAAAATTTTGTTTCGTTGGGCGGTTCCTCCCGTCCGACAATACAAGATTACGGGGGCGGTGCGCAGTCTTTCTGCGCAGAAAAAAATAAGTCGAACTTTTTTTTCAAAAAGGGCTCAAAAACCGTTTAGGAGGGGTTAATTCGAGGGAAATAAAATGATTAACCACGGAGATTAGGAGAAAGGGAGCGCATACAGCTTCAACTATATCTGAGGTAAAACCTGCTCCCCTCCTCCCTTTCTCCATGGTTTTAAAAACAACTCTCCGTACCCCTAAAACTTTTGAATCATGCCAAGGAATAAAAACGCCATGCTCCGTTATCGCACTATTGACCAATGCCTGAAGAACAGGTTTCGTCAATGGACCTTGGCCGATTTAATGGAGGCATGTGCAGAAGCCCTTTACGAGCACGACGGAAAACACAGGGAAGTAAGTCGACGAACCTTGCAGTCCGACCTGAACGTACTGCGCACGGAGTTCGAGGCACCTATTATTGTAGTGGACAAAAAATACTACACCTATGAGGACCCAAACTTTAGCATCACCAAGACTCCGCTAAACCAAGAAGACCTGAGCCGATTGAACGAAGCCATCGACATCCTTCAGCAATTTCAAGGCTTCAACCATTTCCGTGATATGGAGGCTGTGGTGAAAAAATTGGAGGACAAGGTCCGAATGGCCAGCTTCAAAAAAGCGCCCATCATCGACTTGGAGAAAAACGAAGACCTCAAAGGATTGCACCATTTGAACCGCCTTTATCGGGCCATCCAAAACAGGCAAACGCTCCAAATCACCTACCAATCCTTTAAGGCCAAGGAAAGCCGAAGCTTTGTCTTTCATCCTTACCTATTGAAGGAATACCGCAACCGCTGGTTTTTGGTGGGCAAACGAAACCGTGAAAGCCAAGTCTCGCTTTTGGCCCTTGACCGTATGCATGAGGTGGAAAAATCTGACCACGAGTTCAAACCGCATTTCGATTTCGACCCAGAATCCTTCTTTGATGAAGTGATTGGCGTGACAGTCATTGGAACACCTGCCGAAGAAGTCATCCTGAAAATCGATCGGGTCCACGCCCCTTATGTCATCACCAAACCCATTCATGCTTCACAGGAAGTGTTGGAAGAGGACGAAGAAGGCGTCACCATTTCCCTACGGGTAAAGTGGAACTATGAATTGGAACGCGAAATTCTGGGCTTTGGAGAGGCTGTGAAGGTGCTGGCCCCAGCACGCTTGAAGAAAAAAATTGCTCTCCGACTTGAAGAAAGCTTGAAAAGGTATCAGTGACCACCGAACTTCGGGGAACTCCATTAACCCAGCGCACCTATGAGCCTCCAAGACATCAAGGTTTCCGTCGATGCAGTCGTCTTTGGCTATTCCAGCCAAACTGGCCTTTCTGTCCTTTTAATCAAAAGGAAAAAAGAGCCTTTCCAGCATTGTTGGGCCTTGCCTGGTGGATTGGTCAAAGATAATGAGTCGCTGGAGGAGGCCGTAGAACGAGAACTCCACGAAGAATCTGGCGTAAGCATCAACTATTTGGAGCAACTCTATTCCTTCGGGAAGCCTGACCGCGACCCAAGGAACCGCGTCATTTCCGTGGCCTATTTTGGTTTGGTCAGTCCAGAGGCTTTTACCCTTAACGCCAGCACGGACGCCGAGGAAGCCAAATGGTTCTCAATGCTGGAACTTCCTGATTTGGCTTTTGACCACGCCGAGATTTTGGATTTGGCTTTCAAACGCCTGCAAGGAAAAATCCGCTACGAGCCCGTGGGCTTTGAACTGCTCACCGAAAAATTCCCCTTCTCCGACCTTGAAAAGCTTTACAGCTCCCTGCTCGGGGAACCCGTGGACCGACGGAATTTCAAAAAGAAAATCATGAAGCTCGGCTTCCTCGAACAGCTTGACGAGAAACAGCAACTCTCTTCGGCGGGAAGGCCTGGCTTCCTTTATACATTTAACAAGGAGAGCTATTTCGAGTTGAAAGAGAAGGGGTTTAATTTTTGGGTGTGAATCGACTTCATTGGTGAATTACATCAACTCCAAGGTTTCGCCGTTATTCATATCCACCTTAATAATCCCCTCAGCCTCATCATAATAAAGGAAGCAATCGGGCTGACTATAATTGTAACTCTCTCCGATTAACTTATACACTCCATTAAAGGTGTTTTCACCAAGTTGGAAATCCCCGACGTATTCCATTTTTATCCTAGAATAATTACTCGGCACAGAATCCATTGGGGTGGCAAAATAACAAGTGGCCCCTGAGGAAGGACTGGCTATTGAAAACTTCAAAACAGTTAAATTCTTTTCACCACCACTGTTCCTACTTGATTGGCTGATTTGCAATGACCAGTTCGCCGTAGAATCTGATTGGAAGTAAGCATATTCACTTTCATACTCGAAATAATCCCTACAGCATTCATTAGCACAACAATCCTCATTATCTGACTCCATATAACTCCCCCGTTGAATAAGAAAAGAAACAGGAGTCTTTGAGCTATCCCTCATCATTACCTCATCACCTGTTTGATATCCTATACTTGCCTTATCCCTATCAGTCAGAAGGACATCTCCCAATTTTTGACCATCACAGCAAGATTGAAGAAGTAGCAATGCTCCCAAACAACTGAGAAACAATGAGAATTTGGATTTTGAGAACTTCATCATCTTAAAAATCTATTAATCAATCCTTTAACTCTAAAGTCTCTCCATTCTTGAATTGTACCTTAAGGACTCCATTAGCTTCATTATAGTACAGGTAATTATAATATTGATCGGGATCGTAATTTTCGTATGATGAAGTGTCATTAAAACGTCTTCCAAGTTTATAAACGTTGCTATAATTCACCCCACCCACTACATAATTTCCAATAGGTCGAATATTGTCCTTATAACGTTCAAATGCGAATGAATCTACTGGGGATACATATGTAAAATCCTCTAAGGAATTTGGAGACTTTACTCGGAAATACATTACAGGATATTTTAGAGCACTGTCTTTATTCAATAATGACTGTTTAATATTAATACTCCATTGAACAGTCGAATCCCCCTTAAATCCCGCATACTCCTTTTCATAATCAAAATAGGAGGAACGACAACAGCCTGTAAATGACCCACAACCGTAACCATCATCTTCAATTTGAGATCTCCTATAGACCTCAAACTCAATTTCGTTTCCTCCTGAGTCTACCATAATTAGAGGGTTGCCATTTTCCTGATAAGGAATCCGCGCTTTCGCCTCTTCTGGTAACATCACGTCCCCCAACTTCTCGGATTCACAACACGACTGGAGGACAAAAAGAGAGGACAGCCCCATTATCAGTGTGACAATCTGCTTTCTGTAAAAATCCATCAGAAAAAGTTTTTTGTGGTTTGAGCACCAAAATACCCCCTTACTCCACTATTTTCAAGGGTTTACAGGACTTTTCTCCAGTAGTGAACTTATTTTGTGTCGTTTTTACGCTTTTTTATTTGCGTACAAACAACACTTTTACGTAATTAGCGTTATAGAAACACAAAAGGAAAGGATTATGAGCCAAACAGCCGTCATCGTCGCCCGCTTCCAGAGCCCTTATTTGCACGAGGGCCATCGCGAACTGATCACTCAGGTGGCCAAGGCCCACCGCAAAGTGGTCATTGTGTTGGGTGTGTCTCCGCTCCCAGGAACTAGGAAGAATCCTTATGACTTCCACACCCGCGAGAAGCTTATCAAAAAGGATTACGCCAATATCGTGGTGCTTCCTTTGGCCGACCACCCGAGCGACCAGGCTTGGTCAAACAACCTTGACGACCTGTTGACCACCACCTTTCCTAATGAGGATTTTGTCCTTTACGGCAGTCGCGACAGCTTCCTTCCCTACTACTCAGGAAGAATGGAAACCACGGAACTAAAGCAAAACGGACACTTCAATGCCACAGACATCCGCAAAGAATGGTCGGAGATTGTTGGCGATTCCGAAGAGTTCAGAGCGGGCATCCTTTACGCCTTGAACAAGACATATAAGAAGGCTTACCCGACAGTTGATGTGGCCGTCTACCGCCATGAAGGCACGGAAATCCTTCTCGGACAGAAATACAACAGCCCGCTTTGGCGACTACCAGGTGGTTTTGTCGATCCGGAGGATGAATGCTACGAAGTGGCTGGACTACGAGAACTTCAAGAAGAATGTGGAACAATGGAAGTCAGCGAACTTCGATACCTCATGTCTTCACAAATCGACGACTGGCGCTACCGTAGCGAGGAAGACAAAATCATCACCACCCTCTTCGCTTGTGACCATATCAGCGGGGAGCCAAAGGCCAGCGATGACTTGAAAGAAGTCCGCTGGTTCAAACTGGAAAAACTGAAAGAAATGATTGAAAAGGGGCAGACGGCCCCTGAGCATAGCAAATTGTTGAACAGATGTTTGAAGGGGACTAAGACTTTAGAGGTTAGACATTAGACCTTAGCGCCTCAATCATGGAAAGCTAAAGTCCAATGTCTAAAAGCGAAGCGGTCTAACGTCTCCAACACAAAAACTTTTACCACTATGAAAAACTTAATTCTTCTTGCCGACGCCTATAAATACAGCCACCACAAACTGTATTACCCAGGCACTACAAACGTTTACTCCTACCTCGAAAGCCGAGGCGGAAAATTCGATAGCACCGTCTTCTACGGCCTTCAATATTTCCTCAAGGAATACCTCGAAGGCGTGGTCATCACCAAGGAAGGCTTGGACGAAGCTGAGCCATTGATGCTTGACATCTTCGGTCGTGACGACATTTTCGACCGTAGCAAATTCGAGTACATCATCGAGAAGCACGGCGGAAAACTCCCTGTCCGCATCAAGGCTGTGCCGGAGGGCACTGAGGTTCCAACCCGCAACGCCTTGATGACCATCGAGAACACCGATGAGAATTGCTACTGGTTGACCAATTTCTTAGAAACCCTACTCATGCAAGTATGGTATCCATGTACCGTGGCCACCATCTCCAATGAGGTGAAGAAAACCGCCCTCAAATACTATGAGGAAACTGCCGACGAGGAAGCCTTGGCGGGCATCGACTTCGTGTTGAACGACTTCGGTTTCCGTGGCGTGAGCTCTGTCGAGAGTGCAGGAATCGGGGGCAGTGCCCACCTCATTAACTTCATGGGAAGCGACACCATCATGGGGAGCGTATTCGCCAAGAAATATTATGGCGCCACTCAGGCCTACGGAAAATCGATTCCAGCCACCGAGCACAGCATCTGTACCCTGTTGGGACGCGACGGTGAGCGTGACATTTTCAAACACATCTTGGATACCGTTCCAACTGGATTGGTGGCCTGTGTGTCTGACAGCTACAACATCTTCAAGGCCTGTGAAGAATACTGGGGCGAGGATTTGAAAGAGCAGATTCTGAACCGCGACGGCCAGTTGGTTATTCGCCCAGACTCTGGCGATCCGAAAATGACTTTGCTCAGAATCTTCGAAATCCTCTTCGACAAATTCGGTTTCACCGTGAACGCTAAGGGCTACAAAGTCCTACCACCACAAATCCGTGTGATTCAAGGTGACGGCGTAAACAACGACTCCATCGAGGACATCTACCAAGGATTGAAAGAGGCAGGCATCAGCGCCCAAAACATCGTCTTCGGAATGGGTGGTGCATTGCTCCAGCGTTTGGACCGCGACACGCAAAAATTCGCCCTCAAATGTTCTTGGGCCAAAGTCCAAGGAAAAGAGGTGGACGTCCAGAAGTTCCCGCTCGAAATGGATGAGAACGGTGAAATGCACGAGTCCTTCAAAGTCAGCAAGGGCGGTCGCCTGAAATTGGTCCGCACTGATAACGGCTTTGAAACTGTCCGCGAAGATGAATACCCAGAACTGAAAGACGAGCTGGTGACTGTCTTTGAAAACGGTAAAGTAGTTCGTGATTACCAATTCGAGGATATCCGCGAAACGGTGAAAGCTGGATTGGAACAGGAAGCCATTGTTGGTTGATTCTTAACCACGGAGATTAGGAGAAAGGGAGGCCCAACGGAGTTTCCCAAAATATGGGTCTCCCTCTCTCCTTCCCTCCGTGGTTAAAATTTCTCCCCTCATTATTCTCATTTACTCACCCCAAATTTTTTAGCCATGAACACACTCAACCAATACCAAGGTGCCCTTTTGGGCCTTGCCGTGGGCGACGCTCTCGGCGTACCTGTAGAATTCAAGCCACGCACCTATCTGGACCAAAATCCAGTCAAGGATATGCTCGGCTATGGCACCTACAACCAACCCGCTGGCACTTGGTCGGATGACAGTTCCATGGCGTTTTGTTTGGCCCAAAGCCTTGCAGATGGCTTTAGCATCCAACAAACTGCAGACTACTTTGTGGACTGGGTGACCCAAGGCTTTTGGTCGGCCCGTGGCGAGGTGTTTGATATCGGCATCTCCACCCGAATGGCCTTGGGGCGTGTCGGTAAAAAGGAATATCCAGCCGAATTGTGTGGTGGCGTAAATGAGGACGAAAACGGAAACGGCTCACTGATGCGTATTCTCCCGCTCATCTTTCATTTAAAAGCTGTGCCTTCGGCAGAAAACCGCTACCAACTGGTCAAAGACATTTCATCCATAACCCATGGCCACTTCCGCTCGGTGTTCAGTTGCTTCGTCTATTGCGAGTATGCCCTAAAACTGCTCAGAGGACAAGACAAGTTTGAAGCCTATGAGGCACTGAAAAAAGACTTGGAAAGCTTCGTCGATTTCAAGGGATTCCTCTCCCATGAACTGGAGCTGTTCCACCGTCTGCTCAAAGGGGACATCTCCACCTTATCCCGTGAGGAAATCAGAGGCTCTGGCTATGTCCTTCATTCCTTGGAGGCCAGCTTTTGGACCTTCCTGAACACTGACAACTATTCGGACGCTGTATTAACGGCCGTCAATTTGGGCGAGGACACGGATACCACAGCTTGTATCGTAGGCGGATTGGCGGGCTTGTATTATGGCGTTGAGACCATTCCAAACGATTGGATTATCCAATTAGCAAGAGAAGAAGATATCAAAGAATTAGCTTCAGCACTCTATGAAAAATATGAGGAGGTGGAGCTCAGACAGACAAAATAAGAATGACACTTGAAGAATTAATCAAAGATTACCGTCGAGGGAAAAAACTCAAATACCTCTTTTTCTGGGGGCATCAACCCGAAAAAGACGGAAGCATAGGTAAAAGCTGTTTCAGCCAATGGTGGAAATCTCCATTTACCGTGGATGTCATTACCTACCCCACCGCAGAACACTGGATGATGGCGGGAAAAGCACGGCTGTTTAATGACACCGAGATATTGGAAAAAATCATCTCAGCTAAATCCCCAAAACAAGTGAAGGCTTTTGGCCGTCAAGTCAAAAACTTTCAGCCATCTGTGTGGGAAGAAAAATGCTATGAAATTGTGTTGGAGGGAAACATCCACAAATTCGAGCAGAACCCTGAACTCAAGGAGTTTCTCTTGGGTACAAAAGATCGAATAATTGTTGAGGCAAGCCCTGTTGATGCCATTTGGGGCATCGGACTTAGCCAAGACAGTGACAAGGCAACAAAGCCCGATTTATGGCGAGGAAAAAACCTTTTGGGATTTGCGCTGATGGAAACAAGAAAAAGGCTTGGAGGGGAATAACCTTCATTTCGATGGGTTTTACCCATCGCTAATGAGAGCCGCCCTTACAGGGCTTCATCGTGATAGCCCTGAAGGGGCGATTCTTCAAAGCCAAGGACTTCAGTCCTTGGCTTTTCAATTTCTACTCATTGAACCACCGCTGTTGACGTTCCTTCCTTTTGGCAAAAAACTGAATCCAAAAATTCACCATTGACAACAACCCAAATATCACTGCGCCGATTAAAATTACCAGCATACTAGACGCATCAGGCGAAAGCTTATGTTCCATATCCCAGACCTCCAGCAATATTGCCCCAAACAAAAGGGATAGAATCAACCTCTTCCAAAAACTGGCTAAATGCTTCATTTCACGCTAAAATCTAAAGTTATTTTCAAGCTTACGGATGGCTATCAACATACTCCACAATCTGATCAATTTCCTCATTCGTCAAATCTGGGAATATGGTCATCCTTGCAGGAGTTTGTTTTGAAATCGCCTGATAGAGAGAATCATCTTTTAAAGCATCTGGATTTCTTACCACATCATAAATCCACTGTCTCTCCCTTTCCTTTCCAATGTGTCTCAGTGCAGGCCCTAAAGAAGCTTTATCAATGCCATGACAGGCTTTACAATTTTCTTCAAAAAGCCTTTGTCCTTCCCTACCAGAATTATCAAAATCGATTGTTGGATAAACTTTGGGGAAATCGCTATCCACTACTCCACAACCAAATACCACTTCCTGTTTGTTTGAAACATCCAATTCCCAAATAATCACCCCCAAAGCCACTCCTACCAAAACAGCCATCACCCCAAAAATTCCAAGGACCCTACTCGTCATCACTCAAAAGGTTAAGTCTGCAATCCTTTTTTCCCAATTTCATCAAAAATCCTCAGCTAAATACGAAAACCAGCCAACGAAGCGTGAAACAACAAAACCTAAACACGCAACGATGGTAAGACTGATTGAAGAGGCGCCAAACAACGTGCTCGCCTTCGAGGTTATAGACAAATATGACGTTCAGGACGAACGCCGTTTGGAAAGGTTGTTTGAGGAAAAACACGCTCAATTCGGGCGGGTGAACATCTTGGTGAAAACGGACCAAGCGGATTTTCTGCATAGCTCTTGGAAGGCCTTTTGGGAGGATCTAAAATATGGGTTGGCCAACTATAAAAAGATTGGTCATTTGGCGGTGGTCGGCAACAGTACGATGGAAAAAAACTTCCTGAAGCTGGACAGCATGATCTTCAACAACAAACAGACCGACCGCATCGAAAAGTATTTTGACTTAGACCATATGGGTGAGGCGTGGGATTTTGTGAAGGTGGCATAAAGAGAGACACAAGTATCAGGTATAAAGTAGCAAGACTGTTATCTGGGTCATGCTACTCGATACCTGATACTTGCTACCAATTCATAGTATCTGCTCAAACTTTTTCTCCTTCAGCGCCAGCCTGATAATCTTCTGCACATCGCGGTTGTCCTTATAGAACTTAATGCAATCCTTGACTGACTCTTTATCGGTACATTGCTTTGAATCAAAATAACCAAAGCCTCGGTACTGGCGGTTTTCAATCAGGATGGCAGACTTCTCATCCTCGGAACGCCCTTTATCGATAATGAAGAAATTCGCTCGGACATAAGTCAAATCCTTAAGGGCTTTTTGAATGCGCTTGTTGTAATCATCAGCGCTCTCCTCCCCCACACATGCACCCAAACACTGCTTGATTTTATACTGAAAACAGGAGCCTTCATGCGTGTACAATCCCGACAACTTTTGGCAGAGGCCGTGCTTTTCCACAAACTTGAACAGGAATTCCTTGCCTTCGGCAATGGATGAAAACGCCGTCAAAGGCGCTCCATGCTTATTGGCCTTTTCCAGTTTCAGGGTCAGATAACCTTGCAGGTCTGGCTGAACGACCAAGCCAAATTGATGGGCGGTCTTGCGCTGGGCACGGTTATAAATCGGCTGATGGCGTTTGATTTCATCGGATTCCAACAGCAAAGCCACCAACTCACTGCCTGTAATTTCAAACTGGATTTCAGCAATGGATTTGGCCATATCAATCGCCTTGCGGGTCTTGTGATTCGCCAAATGCTCAAACACACGATTGCGGATATTGATGCTCTTGCCCACATACACCAAATCCCCTTCCTTATTGTAGAAGTAGTAAACGCCCGTTTCGTCAGGCAATTCCTCCAACACCTTGGGATCCAAATCTGGAGGCAGTTGGCTGGCCCGAACGCCGTGGTCATTCAAGGGCGCATCACCCGTTTCCTTCATCAAAATCCGAAGCAATTCCACCGTGGCATAGGCGTCATCCTTGGCTCGGTGCGCATTCGTTAAGGGAATCCCCAAAGCGGTGCACAACTTTCCGAGGCTATAGGAACGATGGCCTTTCAATAATTTTCGGGAAAGCTTGACGGTACAGAGCTTTTTGCGGTTGAAATCATAACCCAATTGCTTGAACTCGCTTCGCAAAATCCCGTAATCAAAACTAACGTTGTGGGCCACAAAAGTGGCTCCTTCGGTCATCTCAACAATCTTGCGGGCAACCTCGGGAAACTTGGGCGCGTTACGAACCATCTCGTCCGTAATACCCGTCAATTGGGTGATGAAATAAGGAATCTTTCGCTCTGGGTTGACCAAGGAACTAAACTCATCAATCACTTTTCCATCTTCCACCAAAAAAATAGCGACCTCAGTAATCTTATGGTAATCGGCAGAACCGCCCGTGGTTTCCAAATCTACGACTGCGTACCTCAAGGAGAATATTTTTATAGAATTTAGATATGGACACAAGTAGCATGTATCATAACACAAGACAACTCAGTATTCTCGAATCTTGCTACTTGATACCTGATACTGGCGTCCACGGCCTAAAGTCTTTTTAATTACCTTTGCACTTAATGCTTCAAACGCTCAAACATATCACCTACTTGCTGATGGCCATGTTGCTGTTAGTCAACACCTGCGCCTTAGGTTTGGTGAAAATGGGTTTTGAGCTGAACCGCGATTATTTTGAAGCAAATTACTGCGTGAACAAGGACCGTCCGGAACTTCAGTGTCACGCTACTTGTCATTTGCACAAAAGCCTGATGAAAGTTCAGGACAATCAGGGAGATGAGCAAGGCAATCGCACACAACCCACGTTCCTTTCTGTGAACTTCATTCCCGCTCAGGGAGTTCGTTTCGCTGATTTTTTCACTCCAATTGAGGAGCAAAAGCATCATTCCCATTATTCATCACTTTATTCCTACCTTTCCGTTTTAGGCATTTTTCACCCGCCTACCCAAGTGATTTCCTGACTTTGTTGGAAATTTTCTTGCGTAAAACGGGGTTCTACTTTCCCCAAAGCAAAAGAAAAACAATATGCTGACCCAGTCGGCTTGTTCTTTTGCCCACTGTCCGTATCAACTTGTTTTGCGATAGCTACAGCTATCCCTGCATCAACTCGCTACGAACAGTGAACAAAATAACAAAGCCTTGGTAGGCCACCATATTATTTCACTTTCGCTAAAACTGGAAAACGATGTCCAAATTTTCTGTTTGGAGATGGTCCGCCCTTGCGTTGCTGGGTACATTTCTATGTGCCTGTGGAGATGATGATACTCCAACCAAGGGAGCCGAGGCCTATGACCTGAAACACCCAGGATACTTCGGTAGTAAGTACAATATTCCCGAAGACAACCCCACTACGGTGGAAGGCGTGGATTTGGGAAGGCATTTGTTCTATGAGCCGATGCTATCCTTGGATTCAAGTGTTTCCTGTGGCTCTTGCCATAAGCAGGAATTCGCCTTTGCGGATGACTTGGCGGTGGCTGAAGGCATTGATGGTCAAAAAGGAACCCGAAGCACGATGGCCTTGGCCAACCTTCTTTGGTCGAAGGATTTCTTTTGGGATGGACGTGCTGGTTCCTTGGAGGAGCAGGCGCTTATGCCGATTGAAAATCCTGTGGAGATGAACCTGTCCTTGGATGAAGCGGTCAGCCGTTTGAATGGCTCGGAGTTTTATCGGGAGAAGTTCAAATCGGCCTTTGGAACAGAGGTGGTGACCAAGGACCTTTTGGCGAAAGCCATTGCGCAGTTTGAGCGAAGCCTGATTTCAGGTGAGTCAAAGTATGACCTTTATAAACAAGGAAATTACACCATGACTGACCAAGAACGATTAGGCGAGCAACTGTTCTTCACTCATCCGGAACCAAGCATTGGGTTAAGAGGCGCCAACTGCGGTGACTGCCACAGCGGGTTCTTGTTGCAGACCAACACCTTCTTCAGCAACAATGGCCTTGCGGGAAATTCCCCTACTGATATTGGTCGCGAGGAAGTAACGAATGATGCATCGGACCGCGCCAAGTTCAAAGTAGTGAGCCTTCGGAATATTGCGCTTACTGCTCCGTATATGCACGACGGGCGGTTTGCTACCTTGGAAGAAGTCCTTGACCATTACAACGAACACATCCAACAAAGTCAAACGCTGGATCCTCTGATCATCGAGGCATCCAATAAAGTGAATGGCACCAGCCTCGAACTTACCCAAGAGGAAAAAGAGGCTGTCATCGCATTCCTCAAGCTGTTAAGCGACGAAGAGTTTATCAGCAACCCAGCATTTTCTGACCCTTTTAAGTAAAAAGCATAGGGCCTTGTTGCCCACCCTAACCAAACCAATCATGAAAAAGATTTCTTACCTCCTGCTTGCCTTGAGCCTCGGAATGTTCTCCTGCGACAATGATGACGACATGGGAACTGGTGGCTCTACCGATAACAAGGGCTATGGCGATGTGACTTTGCACATCCAAAACTTCATCGATGATGAAGCCTTCGCATTGGGCACTGACTATATCGTAGCCTCTGGTGACACCATCAACGTGACTACCCTGAAATACTTTGTGAGCAATGTGGAGTTGATTTCGGAGGACACCACTTACATGGTTCCAGAAAGCTACTACTTGGTAGACGGCGCTGAAAAAATGGTGACCATTGAGGATGTTCCAGCGGGAACTTACACTGGAATCAAATTCGCTCTTGGCGTGGATAGCACTGCCAACCACAACAGCGACCACGACAAGGCTGATTTGGATCCGGTTATTTCTGACGGCATGATCTGGAACTGGGCCACTGGCTATAAGTTCATCAAGTTTGAAGGTGCCTTCAAAGGTGACACTACTGGCAACTTCGTATTCCACGTTGGTAAAGATGAAAACTACCGCGAGTTCCACTTCAGCAATGACGGAAGCTCAATGGAGCACATGAACCACAAGGTTTCTTCCATGGAGTTGCCTACAAGCATCATGGTTATGGACGGTGGTTCCAAGAAAGTGCACATTAAAGCCAACTGGTTGGAGTTCTTCGAAAACCCAACAACAATTGACTTGGACGATTTCAACACATCACATGGTGCCAAAGCAACTACGCTTGTTGAGAACTACGAGTCAAGCTTGTTCTCCATCCACCACGTTGAATAATTCTATTTCGAAAACGTCGTCCGCCAGCTGGCGGACGACGCTACGGAGACAGGCTACTCAAACCATGCGTAGTCCTTAGCGCTAGGTTTTATACCTACCGACAGCCCAATCCGCATTGAATTCGATGTTTCAATTCAGGAAAAACATAACGCTCTTTCTTCTTGCTCTTCTTGTTTTCACAGGATGCAACACGAAGGACAAATTGGCTGAGCCTTCAGACGAATTCCGTGTGGAGGTACCGACCAATCTTGGGCCTTTTCCTGAATCAGAGCGTGGAAATTTCTTGACAAAAGAAGGGGTCGAACTGGGCGAAAAACTCTTCTTCGACCCCTTACTTTCCAAGGACAACAACATTTCCTGCGCGACCTGCCACAAACCAGAACTCGCCTTTTCGGATGGCTTGAAAGGCTCCATAGGCGCCTCTGGAAAAACCTTGGAGCGCCATACGCCAACCATTATGAATCTGGCTTGGCACGATGGCTTCTTTTGGGATGGCGGAGCGAATACCTTGGAATCTCAGGCTTTTGGCCCAATCACCCACGAGGATGAAATGGGGCAAGATTTAGGGCAATTGATGGAGGAGCTAAAAGCTGATTCACTCTACCCTCAATTGTTTGAAAACGCCTTTGAGGAAGGCGGTATCAACTCCAAAAACCTGTCATGGGCACTGAGCCAATTCCAGCGTTCATTGATCACTGGAAATTCGCCTTATGACAAATACATTCGAGGCGAGGGAAATCTGAGCTCTTTGGAAAAGCAGGGATTACAGATTTATCAAGAAAACTGCTCTTCCTGCCATGTGGGCGACCAATTCTCTGATTTTGGCTACCACAACAACGGCTTGGACGAAAAGTTTGATTATACCTCTGAAGAGGAGCCCAAACTTGGGCGGTATCGCATAACCTTTGATTCATTGGACTTAGGCGCTTACAAAACGCCTACCCTCCGAAACATTGCCGTTACCGCACCTTACATGCATGATGGTCGATTCGCCACTTTGGAAGAAGTATTGAACCATTATAACCATGGGATTAAAGACTCACCTAGCCTTGCTCCCAAACTCAAGGACGGCATCCAGCTGACAGCGGATGAAAAAACCGCCTTGATTGCTTTCTTAAAAAGTCTCACCGACGAAGAATTTCTAAGTCGCTATGAAGGGAAATAAACTATTCCCCATACTCTCGCTTTTGATCCTTACTGGGTTTAAAAGTTTTGCCTGTGGCGTTTGTTCTGGCTATGACTACGGCAACCAGCAAAACAAGAGCTTCTTGGGATTGTTCTATAACTACCGTTACTACCAAGGGTATGAATCGCCAGAGCAGTTTGCGTTGAAGTTTAAGACCATGCATTTGCCAGATGCTGAGGATGGCAACACGGTGGTTCCCTCGATCAAAGACTATGAGGTGACTCACTACTTTGACTTGCGGTACAATCACAACTATAAGAACAAGTGGAACTTTGTGATTGGATTGCCCTTCAAATCTTCCACGGAATACTTTGCCGAGGTTTATCCAAAAACAGGAGCTGTCAAGGATAGTTCTGTGAACGTGAATGGCATTGGTGACCTTTACCTTCATGCTCAACGCATCAGCAAATTCTCTGGGAAGAACTTTGAACAC
>JAUIJC010000075.1 GCA_030431525.1 Bacteroidia bacterium
TACATTAGTGTAGTTTGCCATTTTCTTGCTCTTTATGTGCTTCTTTATATAACGAGCGGGGAAATGGCTTTCTTTTTTAAGTTTTGAACAGGACTACTTTCAAAGCGTCGCTACACAGTACGTAGCTTTCTTAGTTGCTGACCAAATGTTATATGTTGGGATTACTCCTTCAACATGGAGACGAAATTAGCCATTTTGCCGTTCCTGTTCCGTCCTTTGACCGACCTTCCGCCCAAGGTTGTGGGAAATTGCTAATTTTGCGACGTCGTATGGAAACCACGAAGATGAGAGCCATTTCCAACTTTGAGCAATTGCAACGGCTTTTGGCCGAACCAAAGAAGATAGTTATCACGATGCACCAACGTCCAGATGCGGACGCCTTGGGTTCATCTTTGGCCTTGTGCCTCTTCCTCCAAAAGGAAGGGCATCAAGTAACCGTGATTGCTCCTACCCCTTATGCTGACTTCCTAAAATGGATGCCGAGCAACAGTGATGTGTTGGTCTATGAAGACGAAGCGCAGCACGAAGCCTCGCAGAAATTGGTGGCAGAAGCAGATTTGATTTATTGCTTGGACTTTTCCTGCATCAACCGTGTGGGACATAAGTTCGCTGCCGATATCCAAAAGTCAGACGCCAAAGTGGTTTTGATTGACCACCACATTGATCCAGAAGATTTCGCTGACTTTGTACTTTGGGACCATCACGCGTCTTCTACTGCTGAATTGATTTACGAGTATATCGTGCTTAGCGGTGGCAAGGATGAAGTAGATGTGGCCATTGGCGAGTGCATTTATGCTGGAATGATGACCGATACTGGCTCATTCCGATTCCCAAGCACCTCGGCCAATGTGCACCGCATCATTGCTGATTTGATGGAAAAAGGCTTGGACCACTCGCGCATCCACCGTTTGGTGTATGACGACAACAACGAGACCCGCCTGCGTTTGTTAGGTTTTGCTTTGTCCGAGCGTCTGGAAATATCCTACGAGTACCACACCGCCTTCTTCAAGTTGTCAGCCGAGGATTTGAAGCGCTTTGATTACCGCACAGGCGACACCGAGGGCATCGTGAACTACGCCCTTTCCATTAGTGGCATCGTATTCGCCGCCTTCTTCTCCGAAAAGGACGGAGCTACCAAGATTTCCTTCCGCTCAGTGGGTGACTTCCCTGCCAACGAGTTCGCTGGAAAATACTTCAATGGCGGAGGTCACAAGAATGCCGCTGGCGGACGCACCGAGGAACCAGTGGAAGAAGCTGTAGAACGCTTCAAGTCATTGCTCCCTGCCTACAAAGAACAACTTGACGCCTGTGTCGATGCATTGCCCGACATGGCCTAAAGACAAGCACACATGAAACGCTTTCTGCTTTTTATTGGCTTATTCAGCCTAACACTTTGTGGATTCAGCCAACAAGTGCGTGAAACCCTAACGGGATTGCGCTATATCATCCACGAGGACAGCCTTGGACGAAAAGGCAAACTCGGGGATTTGGCGACCATCCACATGATTATGAAATCCGACAAAGGAGAGGTTTTGAAAAACACTTATCCGTCGGGAAAACCGTTGCTATTCCCAATTAAGTACCCTGCTTTTGAAGGCGACCTTTATGAGGGAATGACACTTCTTTCTGATGGAGACAGCGCCACCATGTGGGTTTCAGCTGACTCGATGTACCAAAAGGTTTTCAAACAGCCACTCCCTGAAAATGTTGGGCAAGGAAGCTTGCTCACCTTCAACATCAAGGTGTTCAAGGTTCGTAGCCAAGAAGATTACTTAGAGGAGCAGAAAGAGCATTACGACCAATACAAGAAAGAAAGCCCAGAAGCTGCCGCACGTCGCCAAAAGGAGGAGGACAAGCAGATTCAGGCCTTTGTGGAACAGTCGGGCATGCCCTACAAAAAGACCAAGTCTGGGGTTTATTACGTAACCTTGAAAGAAGGGGACAGTGATAAATACCCGAAAAAAGGGCAAACGGTTGGCTTCCATTTCCAAGGCTACCTATTGGATGGAAAAGAGTTTGAAAACTCTTATGCCATGGGGCGCCCAGTGTATTTTCCCCTTGGAAGTGGTTCTGTAATTCAAGGTTGGGAAGATGTCTTCCCAAAGCTGGAAGTTGGTTCCACCGTGCAGATGGTCGTTCCATCTCATTTGGCCTACGGCAATATTCCTAAGGATAAAATCCCTGCGAACAGCATTTTGATGTTTGTGGTGGAAATCATTGATATCAGGGAGTAATTTCCAGAGATAAGATTTGAGAAAGAGCCTTCTCCTCCATCATGGACGGGAAGGCTTTTTTGTTGCCTCTTTCTGGAAGAACTAAAACTTTGGAGTGTTGTTTTGCTGTAGGGGCAGACCTCAATGCTGTTGCATTAAGGAATGAAAAGGGGCTAAGGTTGGTTAAATGTTTTGCACAACAAAGACCACCTTAACCCCCGTCAGCATGTTGCCATGCATG
>JAUIJC010000024.1 GCA_030431525.1 Bacteroidia bacterium
CCAGCTTACGATAAACATCAGCCCACTCTTGGTGGTCCATGATGTCATTATACGCCATGCTCAAGCGAGTGAAATCCTGCTGGTAGCCTTGGTTGGTTTTCTCGGAAACAATACGCTTGTTTTCCAACAACTTTTTCAAGGCCATCAACACCTGATTCGGATTGATTGGCTTAATCAAATAGTCAGAAATCTTGGCCCCAATAGCCTCCTCCATCACCTGCTCCTCCTCGTTTTTGGTGATCATCACCACGGGAAGATTAGGGCGCATTTCCTTGATCTTTGCCAAGGCTTCCAAACCGGTCATCCCCGGCATGGACTCATCCAAAAAAACAATGTCAAAAACTTGCCCTTCCTCGACGCGCTCAACAGCGTCCACGGCATTATTGACAGGAGTTACCTCATAGCCCTTGGCATCGAGGAACATGATATGTGGCTTGAGCAAGTCGATTTCGTCGTCTGCCCAAAGGATTTTATGTGCGAATTGTGTCATTTATAAAGTATGGTTTATAAAAATGTGTTCAATCAGGAGGAATGCTCTATGGCTTGCCCCCATTTATTGAAACGGGAAAATCCCGAATGAAAGTTCAACGCAAAAGTCTTTGTTGACCCAATTTAAAGGCCCGACAGTAAAGAAACAGCGCCAACATCCTATCGGAGACAGGCAAGAAACGGGAAAATCCTCGTTTCATTGTACCTTGAGGGAAAATTTTTCATATGCCGAAAAGAAAAATCATAAACGACCCGCTCTACGGTTTTATCAATATCAGCGGGGAACTCATTTTTGACCTCATCCATCACCCTGCTTTCCAACGCCTTCGACGGATTTGCCAACTGGGTTTAACCAGTTTTGTCTATCCCGGCGCATTGCATTCTCGCTTTCACCATGCCTTGGGCGCCATGCACCTCATGGGCTTGGCCTTGGATAACCTTCGGCAAAAAGGTAACGAAATTTCTGAAGAGGAATACCAATCGGCGCAAATCGCCATCCTACTCCACGACATTGGCCACGGACCGTTTTCTCACACCTTGGAGCGAACAATTTTAAAAGAAGTTCACCACGAGGAAATTTCCGTGCTGTTAATGGAAATGCTCAACGAGGAATTCTCGGATGAATTGGCCCTCGCCATCAAAATGTTCAAAAACACCTACGAAAGGCCGTTCTTCCATCAATTAGTTTCGAGCCAGCTCGATGTGGACCGTATGGATTACCTTCAGCGGGATTCCTTTTTTACGGGTGTGCACGAAGGCATTATTGGGGTGGAACGCCTGATTAAGCTTTTGAATTTGGCCAATGATGAAATTGTGGTGGAGGAAAAAGGCATCTACAGCGTGGAGAATTTCCTGAATGCACGACGCATGATGTATTGGCAAGTGTACCTACACAAAACCACCATCAGCGCCGAGCAAATGCTTATCCTCATTTTCAAACGCGCGAAACACTTGTTTCAAACAGGTGTTGAACTGCCCTGTTCCAAGGGCCTCCGAACTTTCCTTGAAAATGAAGTCACCCTAAACCATTTTTTACAGCAAGGGGAATATTTGAACGAATTCTTGAAAATTGACGACTACGATATTTGGGGCGCCATAAAGCTCTGGGTGGATCATGAGGACCACATCTTAAAAAGCCTTTGCCTTGACCTTTTAGACAGAAATCTCTTCAAAGTTACATTGGGTAGCACCAAAGTGGAACCCTATAAAGTAGTGGAGCTCCGCAAGAAAGTTTCCCTGTCCATGGGCATTTCCCAAAAGGAGGCAAAATACTTCGTCCGTTCGGGTAAAATCACCAATTCGGCCTATATCAGCAGGAACAAGCAGATTAATATTCTGTGCAAAGACGGACAGATTCGGAACGTGGCAGAGGCCTCAGACCTGCCAAACATTAAAGCTATCAGCAAAATTGTGAAGAAATATTACCTCTGCGTTCCCAAACAGCTATATTTGTAAAATCCTTGTTAAACCTTAGTAGAGGGGCAATAAGCTTTGGTTGTAAGTTTGGGGTAAAGTACACCGATTTTCTTCCCGGTTATTTTCTTGATTACTCACCCAACAACCCGCTTTTGTCACTCAACTTAGTAGACTATTCTTATGGAATTCTCCCTTCAGGAAATAGCCAATATGATTTCCGGAGAGCTTGTCGGGGACGGCTCTTTGACCATCAACAATGTTGGAAAAATTGAAGAAGCGGGCGCTGGGGCGATCAGCTTCTTGGCGAATCCTCGCTACGAGAAATTCCTTTACTCCACTAAGGCTTCAGCGGTGATTATCGCCAAGGACTTTGAGCCTTCGGAAGAAGTGCCTACAACCCTCATCAAAACTGAGGATCCTTATTCCGCTTTCACCCAACTGTTGGAAACCTACGAAGCACAGGAGACTGCCAAATTGGTTGGCGTTGAAAATCCTGCCTTCATGGATGAGAGTTCCACCATTGGTGAAAACTGCTACCGTGGCGCTTTCTCCTACATCGGGAAGAACTGCAAAATCGGGAACAAGGTAAAAATCCACCCACAATCTTACATTGGTGACAATGTGACCATTGGTGACAATGCCATCATTCACGCTGGTGTTCGTCTTCATGCGGGAACTGTAGTAGGAAACTACTGCGTCATCAAGGCCAATGCCGTCATCGGTGGTGATGGATTCGGCTTCGCTCCACAGCCTGACGGAAGCTACAAGCGCATTCCACAAGTGGGTAATGTGATCTTGGAAGACTATGTAAATATTGGCGCTAACACAGTCATTGACTGCGCCACTATGGGCTCCACCATTATCCGCAAGGGTGCAAAATTGGACAACCTTATCCAGATTGCCCACAACGTGGAAGTCGGAGAAAATACAGTAATGGCCTCACAAGTTGGTATTGCAGGTTCCAGCAAGATTGGAGCTTCTTGCCAGATTGGTGGACAGGCAGGTTTCGCGGGTCATATCACCGTAGCTGACCGCAACCTCATCGGTGCGCAAGCCGGTGTCACAAGCAACATC
Source organism: Bacteroidia bacterium (assembly GCA_030431525.1). Taxonomy (GTDB): domain Bacteria; phylum Bacteroidota; class Bacteroidia; order Cytophagales; family JAAEPT01; genus JAUIJC01. Next base: position 2,980 of record JAUIJC010000024.1, read on the forward strand.
AAGGAGGAAGGACTAAACCTTATCGGTAGTCCGGTGATTAGCTTTAAGGATTACTTCCGCGCCTATTCACTCTTCCGCAAGCTTCCGCAAATTGCCGAGCGGGTAGGCAAACTTGAAAAAAACCAGTAAATTCGCCCCCATCATTACATCCCCTGATGGGCGATAATATAGGTATTTGACCATTTTTTGATGGATCAAACACCGTACATCTCTTTTGTAAAGTAATGAATCTCAAGCAACAAACTTTAGCGTCAGAAGTTAGCGTCAAAGGCATCGGTCTGCATACTGGGGCTGAAGTAACTTTGACTTTTTGCCCTGCTGAGGCGGATCAAGGCATTAAATTCCAACGCATCGATTTGAAAGGCGAGCCGATTATCGAGGCTGTTGCCGACAATGTTGTAGATACTTCTCGTAGCACTACGCTTGGTGTTGAGGACGCCAAGGTTTCTACCGTAGAGCACGTGTTGTCCGCTTTGGGTGGACTTCAGATTGACAACGTATTGATTAAACTTGATGGCGAAGAAATTCCCATCATGGACGGAAGCGCCCTCCCATTTGTTGAAGCCTTCGAGGAGGCTGGCATCAAGGAGCAAGGCGCTGTTCGTGAATATTTCGACATTCCTAAGACCATCTCCTATGTCGAGGAGGATCGTGGAGTTGAGCTGACCGCCATGCCATTGGACGGCTACCGCATCACCACCATGATTGATTACCAATCACCAGTGTTGCCTCCGCAACAGGTGACTTTGGGAACTATTGAGGACTACAAAGAGAATTTTGCTTCTTCTCGTACGTTCTGTTTCTTCCGTGAAATTGAGCCGTTGTTCAAGGCAGGTTTGATCAAAGGAGGAGATGTTGACAATGCCATTGTCATTGTTGACCACGAGGTAAGCAAAGAGGAGTTGGACGAAGTGTCCAGCATGTTGGGCAAACCTCATCTTGAAGTTAAAGAAGAGGGCACCTTGAACAATGTGGAGCTTCGCTACAAGGACGAGGCTTCTCGCCATAAATTGCTCGACGTAGTTGGTGACCTGATGTTGGTCGGTAAACCTCTTCGTGGACAAATCATTGCCTCACGTCCTGGCCACAAGGCTAACGTGGAGCTGGCTAAAGCTATCCGCAAGGAGATGATTAAGGCCCAGAAGAAAGCGAGTTATACCCCAGAACTTCCTACGGATGATGTTCTTTGGGATACACAGCGTGTATATGATGCGCTTCCACACGAATACCCGTTCAAACTCGTTGATAGGATTACCTACTTGGATGATTCATCCGTTGTGGGTCTGAAAAACGTTACTATCAATGAGCCGGTATTTACAGGTCACTTCCCTGGCAATCCTGTGTTCCCAGGCGTTTTGATTCTGGAAACAATTGCCCAAGTAGGTGGTATCTTTGCCCTAAGTAAAACAGACGACCCAGGTGGTTACTGGACGTTCTTCTTGGGCATCGATAAGTGTAAATTCCGCCAACAGGTGGTTCCTGGCGACCAAATGGTTATCCGTTGTGACCAATTGCGTCCAATCAACCGCGGTCTGATTAACATGATAGGCCGGGCCTATGTCAATGATGTTCTCGTATGTGAGGCCGAGATGTTAGCGCGTATCGTTAAGAAAGAAGGATGATTCATCAACTTGCTTGTGTAGATTCGAAAGCCAAAATTGGCGAAAACGTTACGATTGAACCTTTTTCCACCATCGCTGGCGATGTGGAGATTGGTGACGGCACTTGGATTGGGTCCAACGTAACCATCATGGAAGGCGCTCGAATCGGCAAGAATTGTAAAATATTTCCGGGAGCGGTGATTGCCGCCATTCCACAGGACTTGAAGTTTGCGGGTGAGGTCACTACCGTTGAAATCGGTGATGGTACGACCATTCGCGAATGCTGTACAATCAACCGTGGAACCGTGGATAAACTGAAGACCGTAATCGGCAAGAACTGCCTGCTTATGGCCTACTGCCACGTTGCTCATGATTGTGTGGTTGGAGACAATGTTGTGATGGCCAACGTGGTTCAGTTAGCGGGGCACGTTGAGGTAGGAGACCATGCCGTCATTGGTGGCATGACTGCCGTGCACCAATTTGTAAAAATTGGCACCCACACCATGATTGCCGCTCAGTCTTTTGCCGTAAAAGACGTCCCTCCTTTTGTAACGGCAGGACGTGAGCCAATGGCTTATATGGGAGTGAATTCAACAGGCCTACGTCGTCGTGGATTCTCCAACGAGCAAATCAACCACATCCAAGACCTCTACCGTACCGTTTTCCAAAAGGGATTGAACTACGGACAGGCCAAGGAAGCTCTTGCTTCAGAATTCGAAGCTACCGAGGAACAAAAAATCGTGTTGGACTTCTTGGAGTCCTCAAACAGAGGACTTATCAAGTAAGCCCATCGAATACTTAGCATAACTAAAATCCCTGTCTCATTGGCAGGGATTTTTTTGATTATGGCCAACCAGCTCAGCATAGAACTACAAAAGGTGGGGAAACGCTTCGGTAGGGAGTGGATTTTCAAAGGCGTTGATTACACCTTTGAATGGGGAAAAAGCTACGCCATTACGGGCAGAAACGGCTCTGGAAAATCTACTTTGCTGAAAGTTATGTCGGGCATTGAGCCACCTTCTGCTGGAAAGGTACTTTTCCATAAAGATGGAAAGCTCGTTCCTGAACACGATTATTTCCGAGAACTCTCCTATTGCGCCCCTTACCAAGAATTGGTTGAGGAATTCACCTTAAAGGAACTTCTGGCCTTCCATTTTTCACTTCAGGGCATCAAACCTGACATCAACCAAATGATGGCGGACATGTGGTTGGAATCATCAGCCAACAAAGCCATTTCCCATTTCTCCTCGGGCATGAAACAGCGAGTCCGCCTGTATCTCGCTTTCCACTCCCAAAAACCCATTATCCTCTTGGATGAGCCCACGGTTAACCTCGACAAGGAAGGCATTGCGTGGTACAGGGAACAGGTCGAAAAAAAGCTAAAGAACCATCTGGTGGTCATTTGCTCCAACGAAGAACGGGAATATGACTTCTGTGATGAGATTTTTGATGTGAACAGGTAATAGCGTACAATGTATTGTGTATTAAGTACAATGATTGGCTAAGGGCTGAGCTCATTGTACATAATACATTGTACTTAATACAAATTCGATCCAATTGACGAATTCAAAAAAGTCCGTAAGCGCCATGATTTGGCCTTACGGACTTTTTGCGTTTTGAGAGCTTTGGAGCACAAAAGTTAATCAACTGCTTAGACCATGAAACGTCATCTCCCAATCACGCTCATTTTGTTCCGTCTTTTTTTAGCTCCACTCATGATTATCCTTGCCATTGGCTGGGGCATAGACGCAAAAATTCCCTTGCTCACTGCGCTCTATCTTGGTCTCTTCTCTGACATTTTTGATGGTATTATCGCCAGAAAGCTGAACGTTTCCTCCGCAAATCTCCGCCGATTGGACAGCCAAGTGGACATGCTATTCTGGCTTTCTGCGGGCTTTTCGATTTGGCTGATTCATCCTGAACTGATTAAGGAAAACATGGTGGGCATCATTGGACTTTTCATCATGGAAGGCCTTTGCTATGGTGTCAGCCTTTTAAAATTCAGAAGGGAAACTTGCACACATGCCTACCTGTCCAAACTCTGGGGAATCACTCTCCTTATCGCCTTCACGGCCATGATTGGATTTGGCACGGCTGGAATTCCTTTCAACATCTGCTTAGCCGTTGGGGTCATTTCACACCTTGACCGTATCCTCATCACCCTTATCCTTCCTCATTGGACACATGATATTCCCAGCGCCTATCATGCCCTAAAAATCCGACAAGGGAAAACGATTAAACGTCATTCACTTTTTAATGGGTGAATCGATAAATGGGAATTCAGAACCAAGGACGTTGTCCTTGGCTAACAGATTTCGCCCTTTCAGGGCTTCCTACGAGCCCTAAGGAGGCGCCTTACCAAAAAAGTGGATGCTAATCCAATGCTGTCAACTTAAGGAATATAACCATAGATATTAGACATAGGGTGATGTCTGCAATTCATTCCTGAGAGCCCTGTAAGGGCGAAATATGTCAGAGTGGGGCGTATAGCCCTACTCTTATTAGATGTTAATCCATCGAAACCAAATGGAAATCGACTGCGTAAAATGGACTGTCCCGATTGTTCAACAAAACACTTTTTGGTATGCCACAAAACTTACTTGCAATCAGCGCCTTTGGAGCCCTCCTTGACATCTTTGTGACTGGTTTTATTGGCATCAACCTCGAATTGCCTCTCTATTCGGAAATAAACTTTTTCTTCCACGCCTATCCCTACAAAATTCTTACTCAGGGACTGGAAGTTTGGAAAGCCCTTGGCTATTACGCCATCCTTTGGTTGGCCCTTACAATGTTGATTCATTACCTGCTATCGAATAGGCTGAATAGCTTGAATGAATAAAATGGGGAATGTGAAAAGTCGTTAAGGGACAATGCGAACTGCCTTGGGAACCATCTTAACAGAAATCTCAGATACCCTTCCAACCAACTCACCATCAATCTGAAACAATTGGGGCTTTTTGAATCGTACCACAGCCTCCTTGCAACTTACAACCTCTCGGCTTCCATAGTCCTCGATGGTCAATAAACTGCTGAAGCCCGCCTTAAAAACATCCCAAACCTTAGCACTGACAATATTGACCAATTCAAATTTCCCGTCAGATAGGTTTGATTTAGGGTTCAGCACGATTCCCGTCCCATATTTCCCTGCATTGGCGAATGCCAATTGATACCCACGCCATTGGTAGATTTTTCCATTCACCTCTACTTCATAGCGCAACTTCCTTCGTAAGCGCCAAAGGGAAATAAAATGCTTTAAATAAGCCAGCTTTCCCCTACTTTTCCCGCCATCAAAGGAGGCAATCAAGTGGGCGTTCATCCCCACATCGGCAATATGAAGACCGTAGTATTTATCATTGAAAAGCATCAGGTCCAGATAGCGCCCTTTTCTGGATTTGAGCATCTCCCGCAAAGCCGTTTCTGGGTCTGAAGAGATTCCCAACTCAGTGGCCATTCCATTAGCTGAACCCAAGGGAATGATGCCCATTACGCCATTTTTTCCCACTAAGCTTTCGGCCACCAGTTTCACCGTACCATCTCCACCAATGGCCACTACCATATCTGGCTGATAGCTTTCTATGGACCGAATCAGGCTTTCACGGTCCCCCTCACCTTTTGTGTGAAACAAGCGATACTTCCAGCCTTTCCGCCACAAATACCCCCGCATGAAGTCGAGAAAATCTTCTTTGCTTTTCCCACCTGCAATGGGGTTATGGACACATAAGATTTTCTTAGACATTCGTTTAGACTATAAAATTGAACGAATAAAAGGGATTGCTCCTGCATGGAATAGCCCAGAAGAGCAATTAACGGTAAATTACCCTTATAATAAAACGCTGACCAAGCTGGAATCTTCTCCCAAAATCAGCGCCAAATCAGATTAACGATGTCTTCTAAACCTGCCATCCTTCCACATATCAGCTTGTTGACTCCAAACGGAGTCTGGTTGGAAGGGCAGATTCTTGCCATTCGGGATAGCTATACCTACCTACCAGAAAAGGATACGATTTGGAAGAACATCAACAGGTTATGGCGCTTTTACAGAGCGAAGCTTATCCAACAGCACAGCTTGGAATTGCGTTATGAGGATATCAAAATTCCCATTTTGACGAATAACACGGGCTGTTTTCAGCTTGAGATTCCTGTCAGTCCCCATAAATTCCGCCAAGAGAAGCTGGTTTACCACCTGAACGGGAGCCGTACACCCATCGCCAAACTCTGCGAACAAGACATCTACGATTATCAATTCTTCAAGAAGGGCGTCATTTCAGACATTGACGATACCGTACTTATAAGTCATGCCACCAAGCCACTTCAAAAGGCTCGACACCTGTTGTTCCGAAGCATTTTGAAACGCAAGGAAGTCTTACAGGCCTCACAGCTTTACCAAGAGCTCCATGCCCACGGAAACCGTTTTTTCTATGTTTCCAATAGCGAGATGAACCTGTTCTATCCACTAAGGGTCTTTCTTCATCACAAGAGCTTTCCCAATGGGCCCATTTACTTGAAGCCCTTTAAGAAACTGAATCAGACGTTTAGAAGGCCTTCGGTGGAACTACGCATTTCCTACAAACTGGAGCGCATCCGCTTTCTCTTGAGTGCTTTTCCACAAAAACAATTCCTCCTCATTGGGGATGGCGGACAAAGTGATTTTATGATTTACCATGAAATCGCCACCAAACACCCCAATCAAATTGCTGGAGTTTACATTCGGCACTTGGACCCCATGGCTAAAAAATTGGCTGAGGAAACTCCTGAAAACAACGAGCTTTTGGAAAGACAGATTCCCGTATTCCACTTTGAGCATTACGAGGAACTTCACCAGCACCTACAAAACACCAAGGTCTTGTCATTTTTTGACCAACAGCAAAGCGGGTAATTAATAGAAGGAAATCCCAAAAATTCCTTCAAACACGGGATTCTGTTCCTTGGTCACATAGGAAAATCTTGCACCTACACTCAGCAAATAGCCATAACGGAGAAAGTTTGCATCCGTGGTGAGCTCCAATCCGAACGACTCAAAATTCTTGTGGTTGCCCAAATATGTTGACCACGAGTAGTCATAAAATGGCGAGGCATTGATTCGCTGAAAATAGGCCAACCACCACACCCGAAGATCTGGATAAGCAATGGGAAATGTGTAATCCACTTGCAGGGTGGCCAAATGGTCGGTATCCTCTTCCTTAACCCCTCGAGGGAAATTCAAATAGCCTCTTCGGAAACGCAATCGTTCACCACCAATGTATTGCCCACCCAAGCGAACCCGCAAAACTTGGTGCTTGAACAGCCCCGGAAAATTGAATCTGCCGGTGGCGTAATAAAGCTCCTCTTGGCCATCGTTAAAGGGCGCTTTGGCAATGGAGAAACGTAGGTATTGTTCCCAAGGGCTCAAAATATCTCGGACGGCACGCTTCCTCACCCGACGGAAAATCAGATGCCCACGCAAAGGCGTCCATTCAAATTGACTTCTGAACTGAGGTCCTGTGAACAAAATGTCCTCATAGGAGGCTGAAAGAATAGGCGTGAAAAACACAAAATGCTTGCCCTTGGTGAAATTCAACGGCAGAGAAACCGAAAAATCATAGTCCACTTCTCTTCTGTCCGTCACCTCAAGGGTATCATCGCCAGACAATACAAACCGATTGAAATTGCTCTGTTGCTCACGTTCCACCCCAAAATCCAACACGGGATACCAGCCACGATAACTGAGTTCGGCCGACAAGGTATTGATGTCATTCACTCCATCATAGCCCCATCTTCCACCAAGAATCGCTGTACTCAGCACATTTTGTGATTTGACCTCCACACCAATCGTTGTGGAATAATCATTCGGGTCCATGGCGACAGGTTGCCAGCTATGGAAATTCAGCAAGTGGCCAATTTTCCTGTATTTCTTGGATTCAAGGTCCAATTGCGGAATGGAATCCAGCACATTCGGTTTTAATTCCTGACGCTCTGCCGGCTCATAATACGCCACAAAATTGCTTGGTCCTTCTGGGCTGTAAAGCAAGCTATCCTTTTCCGCCCTCACCAAATCAAATCCCTCCGTGCGATAATCCGCATAGAAAAGCTGGCCTTGATGCATGAATGGGTCATAAGCCCCAAATCGAGAAGAAGTCAACTGAAAAACCTCTCGGGTGGAAACCACCACACCAAACACATTATCAATTCCAGAAGCACTTGAACGATAACACACAGTATCTCCCGACCAAGTTGGGTTTGCCACCTGAAAACGGCTGTAAGCCAATAAATCCCCGTCTGCTTGGCCTGAATTGGCATCAAACACAGCCAACGTGTTTCCCAAGCCACGGACAAATTTGACGACCACCACTTTTTTTCCATCCGAGGAAAACCACGGCATTTTATAAAAGATGGAGTCCGACTCCCCCATTTTCTTGAGTTGCTTCCCCGATTTAGCATTCAAAATCACCACGGAAGAATGGTTCAGCTCATCCACTTCGACAGCCACCACCTTCTCTCCATCCATGGAAATAGCTGGTGCATACAGTCGGCTCTTTCTGCTTAACTCATAGCGTTTCTTCTCTGCTAAATCATAGCGCAAGACGACCGAAAAACTGCGGTATCCCCAACGTGGGTCTGGATGCTCTTCCGCCCACACAATGCTTTTCCCATCACTGGACAATGATATTCGGTCATAAGGTCCCGGCTCAAAAACCTTTTCCTCATTTCCCAAGGAATCCACGAGTACAAAAGCGTCAATCATCCCATAACCGTATTTCAAAACCAAAACACGCCCATCAGGCATGGCAATCGGATGACGATAAAAGGTTGGGACTTTCGATGTTCGATGATTCAAGGCTTGATACGGCGTTGGAGAAATCAGGCTATCCTGCTCACGCCAAAGGCTGTCCAATTCCTGCACTGTTCGCCGATAAAGCTCAGAGGTTGTCAACCCAGTAACTTTCTTCAGGCACCTCGAAAACGGAAAAAATCGAATGGGCCATCGAGCGATTTTATCCAAAGTTTTTCCCCAAACATCCTCCCCGTAATGTCGGCGAGCATAAGCCACCATATGATAACCAAAGGGATATTGATTGGGAATGACATCCCTAAAGGAACCAAACGAGGCCTTGTCATACGTATAAGGTCCTCGCTCCAAAAGTTGCGTCCGATAGGACATGACAAACTCCGGCATACGACCTCGTCCTGACAGGGTCAAACTGGTTTCATTCAGAGTCGCATCGCCCTCCATAAACCACAAGGGTGTAGTCGCCCCGAACACCAATCCCGTGCCCTGTTCCCCCAACAACCAATAGGGAACATTTGAAAATCCTTGGCGGTATTTATCCACCTGAACCATGTGGCGGAACTCATGAATCGCCAGCTGATTCAGCCAATCAACAGGCTCTTGGTCCTGAGGCATCACCGTGAAAAATTCTGAACGCCTCGGCGCCAAAGTCACAAAACCATTGGAGGAAGAAAGCTGGGTTTGAAGGATGATGGGGAACCTTTTGGGCTGACCGCCCAAGGAATAAGAACCGTAAGAATAGTTCAGCTCAAGGGTGCTGGTAACCCGCTTGGCCTCTTGCTCAAAATCAGCGGGATAAATAATCGTGAAATGCGGAGAACGAATCTGTCGCCAACAAATGGAAGCGGGATTCTCACCCACAGAATAAAACTGGGCATTGGCCGAAAAGGATAGCAGGAAAACCACCAAAGCCAACCATAATTTTGGTATTTCAGTAAAATCCAAAAAACGAGAACCAAAAAAGCGGTTTGACATAAAAGCGTGTATTTTTGCTCTTCCTCAGCCTGTAACAGACTACTGGTCATCATTTGTATCAAGTACCATGTATTATGTACAATGAGCCAATCGTGAGGGCATTCATTGTACACAATACATGATACATTGTACAACTATCCAGTAGCCTCAGCCTTTAAAATATGAATCTTGAACTCACCCCAGAATTCCAAGAGGCCCTCGACCTGATGGCCAAAACGAAGGATTCCTTTTTTCTGACGGGAAAGGCTGGTACAGGCAAATCTACCTTTTTAAAACATGCCATTGAGGTCCTCAAGAAAAACATTGTCGTGGTGGCCCCAACAGGCATTTCGGCCATCAATGTTGGCGGTAGCACCATCCATTCCTTTTTCCAGCTCCCTCCTCGGCCATTGTTTCCCAACGACCCCGAAATTAAGACCTTCCCGTCCAATACCAACCGCGCCTCGGTCATCCGAAACATGGATATCTTGGTCATCGATGAGATTTCCATGGTACGGGCTGACCTGTTAGACGCCATTGACCAATGCCTCCGCAAAAATTCTAAACAGCCGTTTTTGCCCTTTGGAGGAAAACAGGTGGTCCTCATTGGCGACCTATTCCAATTAGAACCAATCGCCAAAGCGGATGAATCCGACGGTTTCTTCCATGATTTTTATGAGGGAAAACCATTCTTTTTCAAGGCCAAGGTGTTTGACCAAATTCCATTAAAAGTACTTGAGCTCACCAAAATCTATCGGCAAAAAGACGAGCGATTCATTAAAGTCCTTAATACAATCCGAAGCGGTTCCATTTCCATGGCTACGCTTCAAGGACTCAACCAACTTTGTGTCCACCCCATCACGGACAAAAACACCATTATCCTTAGCTCCAGAAACGCCATTGCCGACCAAATCAACCAAGGACGACTTAGTGATATTCCCAACAAACAATTCAAGGCAACTGGCATTGTCGAAGGCACTTTTGAGCCGAGCAAATACCCCGTGGACCTTGAGCTGAAACTTAAGGAAGGCGCTCAAATCATGTTCGTGAAAAATGACAAAGACAAGCGCTGGATTAACGGCACCCTTGCCACGCTTCACAAAATAGGTCCTGAGGGCATCCAAGCCCAATTAGAAGACGGCACCATCCATACCTTGGAACCTGCCACTTGGGAAAACATCACCTATCATTACAACCGAAAGGAGCGCAAGGTAGAACAAAAGGTTCTGGGTTCTTTCAAGCAATTCCCCATCAAACTGGCTTGGGCCATCACCATCCACAAAAGCCAAGGACTAACCTTTGACCGCGTGCACATTGATATGGGGGCAGGCGCTTTTGCTGGAGGTCAAACTTATGTGGCGCTCAGTCGATGCCGAAGCTTGGAAGGTCTTTCATTCCAAACGCCACTCCGTTCTACGGATATTTTTATTGACCAAGAACTACGAGAATTTATCTCAGGGGAGAATTCTGTGACTATTGAAGAGAGCTGAAACAAACCACAGAGCCCACAGAGCCCACAGAGCCCACAGAGCCCACAGAGGAATAGAGAAAAGGAGACCCAATACTATCCAAAAAGCACTTTTTTTTGAAGTAAGAAAACCTCTAAAACCTCCCTTCCTCTGTGGCCTCTGTGGTACTTGACAATTAACCCTCTTAAAAATTCTCCCTTTTGAAGAACAAGGATAAGTTTTCCCAAACTATGCCCCCTAAGCCTCGTAGAGAAAAGTGACCCCTTACTTTTCTTTACATGAAACGCATCACCCTGTACTTAAAAACTCAATTTCGTAAACTACTCAATCAAAAAGGCGACCCCAAACACTTAGCAAAAAGCTTCGCTATCGGCAATTTTTTGGGCATGATGCCCTTGCCGGGGCTACAAATGCTTGTTGCTTTCGCTCTCTCTCCCATTCTTAAACTCAATAAAACGGCATGCGTCACTGGGACGTTGAACACCAATCCCATCACCGCTCCGTTCATTTTTTTCTTCAACTACAAATTGGGTGTTTGGCTTCTGGATGTCCATCCCGTAATCCAGCATCACGACCAACTTGACCTTGCGCTTTTGATTGAGTTATCTGTTGCCGGAGGCTATATCTTGGAATGTTTGTTGGCTGGAGGCATTGTGGCTGGAATCATCAATGCGATTGGCGCCTACTACCTGAGCTTGGCCTATTTCCGCAGAAAAATGAAACGGGTGGAAGTGCAAGCGAAGGAATAAGCCCAAAGTTTCCCCTATTTTTGCTCTTGGAAGCTTTTTCCATTAGCAATGAGAACAACCCTCACTTTCATAATACTGTTGTTGGGCATCAGCAACATTTCCTTTTCCCAAGACGACGACAAGGTTCGCCTCATTCAAGCCGACCGACTCAAAGGCCGAATGATTGATGGCAAGCGAGTGAACATGGTCATCGGGAACGTCATTTTCAAACACAAGGACGCCACGCTTTACTGTGATTCCGCTTACCAAGACAAAGGGGAAAACGTAGTCCAAGCCTATGGGCGCTCCCGTGTGCAAAAGGGCGACTCTATCACCATGTGGGCTGATGAGCTCCGTTATTTCGGTAATGACCGCAAGGCAAAGGCTTCCACAAATGTGGTTCTCAAACAGGGAAGCACCACGCTGAATACGGACAACCTCGACTTCAACTTGGAGGAGGATTTGGCCTACTACTACAATGGCGGGAAAATCCGTGACGGAAAAACCCGTCTTACCAGTCAGGTGGGCATCTATGACACGGAAAACAGAAGTTATGCGTTTCGGGATAGCATCGTGATTCGCGGAGATGGCTACAAGTTGGTTTCCGATACCCTGAACTATTTTACACGCTCCAAAATTGCCCGCTTTTTTGGGCCAACATGGATTTACTCCCAAAACGACAGGACGCTGTACGCCGAGGTTGGGGAATACAAAACGGTTTCCCAACGCTCTTACTTCAAAAAAAATGGATGGTTGGAAGACAACAAATACCGTTTGGAAGGTGACAGCCTCTATTTTGACAACCTTGAGGATTTCGGTTATAGCTTCGGCAATGTCTATTTAGAGGCCAAAAAAGATAGTCTTATCATTTTGGGCGATGAAGCTATTCACAAAGGATACGTGGGTGAATCAACGGTTTTTGGAAATCCATTGATGAAAAAACTCCAAGGGGTAGACACGCTTTATCTCTCCGCTGACACTTTGGTTTCCCAGCAAGACACCTTGGACAGAAGGGCTCAAGTACGGGCTTATTTTGGCGTGTTGGTCTTCCATGAAAACATTCAGGCTTCCTGTGATTCATTGGTTTATGACCTTGCCGACTCCACCATTTCCTTCTTTGAAAAGCCGATTGTTTGGAGCACTCCGCACCAGATTACTGCGGACACCATTGATGTTTTGTTGAATGAAGAAGGCGCCGAGAAAATATTCGCTCGAAGCCATTCATTCATCATTTCTGAGGACACAATTACGGAATACTACAATCAGGTGAAAGGACGGCAAACCGTGGCTTCCTTTGAAAACAATGACCTGAAACGCGTGGATGTGGACGGAAATGGAGAGAGTTTGTACTTCGCACGACAAGAAGGACAAGCCTCTGTGATGGGCATGAACCTGATCAAATGCAGTAAGATGGTCTTGACCTTTGTAGAAAATGATCTCAACGATATCACTTTCCTCACGGAACCCAAAGCCAACTTCACCCCTCCCCAACTCATCAACTCCAGCAACAACCGCTTGGAGCAATTCCGCTGGTTGGAAGACATCAAACCAACCAAGGCCCAACTCCTCAATACAAGAAATCCTCAACCTTCCCCTAAAACGGAAGAAACCATAAAGCCTGAACCTGAAACCAATTTACCAGAACCTCCTGTTATTGAGGAGGAAAACGGTTCTCCTAAATTCGAAAAGAAGGCCAAGAAAAAAAAGTCGCGAAAAGAGCGAAAGGAGGACAAAAAGAAGGATTGAAAAAATCCTCCCAAACCCCTACCTTTGACGGCTTATGAAATTAGTCTCCAATACCTTTTTGAGCCTGCTCGCCACTTTGATCCTTTTAGGGAGTTGCAGCAAGTTCCAACGCCTCCAACGAAGTGACTCCGTCGATGAGCGCTACAACGGAGCTGTTGCCTATTATGAGGAAAAGGATTACTATCGGGCCAGCGTACTGTTGGAGGGTTTGATGCCCTATGTGGTGGGTTCCGAAAAAGCGGAGCACGTACAGTTCTACTACGCTAATTGCAGCTATCAAGAAAAGGACCTGTACACTGCGGCTCATTATTTCAAACGCTTTTACACGACTTACCCAAGGAGTGAGCACACCGAGGAGGCCATGTTCTTGTATGCCAAATGCCTTTATGGAATGTCTCCAAAATCCAACTTGGACCAAGACAACACCTTGCAGGCATTGCAAGCGCTACAAACTTACCAGCTCAAGTATCCATCTTCTCCACGCGTGGAGGAGTGCCAAAGGATGATTGATGAGTTGGAAGACAAATTGGAGTTGAAAGCTTATGAGCAGGCCAAGTTACACAACCAATTGCGTAATTATCGCGCTATGGTGATTTCGGCCCAGAACTTCTCTAAGCGTTACCCGAACTCGAAATACAACGAGGAACTGGATTTCCTCAAGCTTCAAGCGCAATACGACTTTGCGCGTAAGAGTATTGAGCAAATCATAAAGGATGGAAAGGTCGTTTACCTAAAGAAAGAGCGTCTTCAAGATGCCAAGAAGTTTTACTACGACTTCCTTTCCAGCTATCCGAATAGTAGCTACATGCCACAGGCAGAAAGTATCTACAAGCAAATTGAATCAGCATTAACCGCCAACTAACCATAGAGATCATGGCAAAGCCATCTATTGAAACCCGCAACATCGAGAAATTGATGAACGCCACTGGCAACATCTACAAGTCTGTTTATGTGGCTGGAAAGCGCGCCCGTCAGATTTCTTCCCAAACCAAGGAAGAATTGAACTCCAAGCTTTCCGAGTTTGCCTCTACGGTTGACAACTTGGAAGAGGTTCAAGAAAACCGCGAGCAAATCGAAATCTCTAAGCACTACGAGCGCATGCCTAAGCCAACAGCTATGGCCCTCGAAGAACTTCTTGATGGAGAAGTAGTGGTTAAAGAAAGAGGATAATCAACAGACATCTTATGTCTGCGACAAGAGGAAAAAGCGTTTGGTCTGTTTAACGACCAACACTTTTTCCTCTTTTTCATTTCTTTACTAAGCGTTTTGTCAGAGAGACTTTAGATTGGAGACATTAGACTTTAGCTTCAGTTCAAGTTTCAAGCGTGCTAACGTCTAAAATCTAATGTCTAATGTCTTTTCATCTCAAACTGACAAGACACTAAGAGTCCTCCAATGCTCAAAGGGAAGAAAATATTGCTCGGCGTTACGGGAAGCATTGCGGCTTACAAGGCTGCGCTTATCGTCCGCCTACTTATCAAGGAAGGCGCTGAAGTCAAAGTCATCATGACCGAGAGCGCAAAGGCGTTTATCACTCCACTCACCTTGGCCACGCTTTCCAAAAATCCTGTTCACAGCGAGTTTGTGAAAGATGACCAAGGAAGCTGGACAAACCATGTGGAGCTTGGCCTTTGGGCTGATTACTTCATCATTGCACCAGCCACGGCCAACACCTTGGGAAAAATGGCCAATGGACTTTGTGACAACCTCTTGTTGGCCACCTACCTTTCGGCAAGATGTCCTGTCATGGTTTCACCAGCGATGGACTTGGACATGTACCAGCATCCCTCTACCCTTCGAAACCTTGATCTGATACAATCCTACGGCAATAAGATTCTTGAGGCCGTCCACGGCGAATTGGCCAGCGGACTCATCGGCCAAGGACGCATGGCAGAACCTGAAGAAATTATCACCGCTCTTCAAGAAGAGTTTGAAAAGCTTTGACCAAAAATGACTGTTCTCATTACAGCTGGCCCAACCTACGAACCCATTGACCCCGTTCGTTTTATTGGCAACCACTCCAGTGGAAAGATGGGCTATGCTTTGGCAGAAGAAGCAAAACTTCGTGGACATAAGGTCATTTTAATTTCAGGACCTACGCACTTAAACGCTCCTAAAGGCGTTACGCTTGTTAAGGTCCAGTCTGCTGCCCAAATGTTTGCCGCAGTGGAACAGCATTTTGATCAGGCCGAATTATTGATTTTTGCAGCTGCCGTGGCGGACTACACCCCCAAGGTAGTGTCTGATACCAAAATCAAGAAGAAGTCCGACGAGTTTACCATTGAGTTGGTAAAGACGGTGGACATCGCCAAAACCATAGGCCAACAAAAAAAGCCAAACCAATTGATGGTGGGCTTTGCTTTGGAAACCGATAACGAATTGGAGAATGCCCAAAAAAAACTGGCATCCAAAAACATGGACTTTATAGTCCTCAACTCCACTCGAAACAAAGGAACAGCCTTTGGTTTTGATGACAACCAAATCACGATTGTTTCGAAATCGGGAACTACTGAATTTGGCAAGAAACCTAAAACCGAGGTTGCTAAAGATATTCTGGACTTTGCGGCCCAGCTCAGATAACATCAATCATTGAATTCCTTTTTATGAAATCCCTCACCCTGTTTTTCAGCCTATTTCTACTTGCGCACCTTGGCTTTTCCCAAGAGCTCAACTGTCGTGTTATTGTTGACTTGGAGCCTGTAAAAGCCAAAAACGAAAACATTTTCCAAGGCTCGGTCACCGAGGATTTGGTAAAGGACATGGAGCAGGAAATCTTCAACTTCATGAACGCCAGAAGGTGGACTGAGGATGATTTTAACCCTGAGGAGCGCATCAAATGTAATCTTCAGATTTCGGTAACAGACATCAACACCTCCTCCAATACCTTTAAGTGTACCGCCCAGATTCTGTCTACACGCCCAGTTTATGGCTCAGACTATGAATCAGTCATGTTGAACTTTTTGGACAAGGATTTCACCTTTGTTTACCAAGAAAGCCAGCCGATGGATTTCAACGTGAACATTTATTCAACCAACCTCACCTCCTTGCTGGGCTATTACGGCTATCTCATTTTGGGTATGGACTACGACTCCTTCGGAGAAATGGGTGGCACAGAATACATCAACAAGGCGCGTGATGTGGCCAATGCTGCTATTTCATCTGGTTATCCAGGCTGGGAGGCCAAAACTGCCGACCCGAACGGCCGAGCGTGGATTGTGGATCACTTGACCAACCCACAGTTCACTAACTTCCGCAAAGGCCTCTATACCTATCACCGCATCGGCATGGACCAATTAGGCGCCAAGCCTGTGGAGAGCCAACAGCAGATTTTGGCAGTTTTGGAGGAAATCAAAAAGATTCAAGCGGTAGTTTCCCGAAGTGTGCTTTTGAATACCTTCTTCAAAGCAAAAAAAGATGAGCTGGTGAAAATCTATCAGGGAGCTAATGATGAGGAAAAACAGAAAGCGTATGGACTTCTGCTAAAAGTAGACCCCATGAACTCGCAGACTTACGATGAAATCAAAAAGATTTAAAAAACTCACCCCTATCGTTTTCTCATGCATCGTAGCCTTTTTCACTCTTGAAAACTCACATGGACAAACCTTAGATTCAATGGAAACCATTCAACATCTTGAAAAATTCTACAATCAAGATAATTTTCCAATAAATGAATGGAGGGATAGAATGCTCACTCCTTCTCCCGTTGAAACTCGGATTGCAATGAACAATGAAGTGAAGAAGTTTATAGATTTCATTAACCCTATTTTGTTGAATAACGATTTCAAAAAAGAAGAGATTACAGAAAACATCAAGAAATATTTCAGAGAAAATGATTTTTTTGATTTTGATACTGAAGAAACAGAATACATTCTTGAAGTAATTGATGAAATCCTGAGCCCATACAATCTTGATGCTTTTAATATTTACAACAACGCTTACAGCCTTTCCAACGATAGATAAAATTCATTTTTTCTGAAACCACCACACAAACCAAACTTTTAGCTAACTTCATTCTCAATTAAGCGAAAGTGAAATAATAAGGTGAGCAACTAAGGCGCAGTTATTTTGTTCGCTGTTCGTATCAAGTTGATGAAGGGATAGCCATAGCTATCGCAAATCAAGTTGATGCGGACAGTGGGCAAAAGAACAAGCCGACTTGTTCAGTTTATTGTTTCACTTTCGCTAAAACACTAAAGGCAGAATCCCCATGGGCAAACGCTTGATACGAATTCCTAAAGAAGCTGTTCTTGGAAAACTCCCTGAGCTGATTGACAAAGTGATTGACGTGGTTGATGCCAATGGAGTGGTTACCCACGGCAAACTGAAAAGTAAGTCTGCTGATAGCATCTTGATGATGGACGCTCGTTCCCACAAACACGAGATTGCCATTAGCGAAATTACCGAGGTCATCTTCGACCATTCCAGCGAATCGTAATTGTTTTTGGTTAAAAGAGGGACATCACTCCGCCCCCTTCCTACCCCAATAACTTTGTACTTCTATGCTCCAGCACCTCTCTATTAAGAATTACGTGCTCATCAAAGAGCTGTCTCTTTCGCCAAGCCGAGGTTTCAACATCATCACTGGTGAAACAGGCGCAGGTAAATCAATCATTTTGGGAGCCATTGGTCTCCTTTTGGGCAAGCGTGCAGAACTCAACCAGTTGTACGACCCCAATGAGAAATGCGTGATTGAAGGCGAGTTTGATATCAGAGAATACGACCTGAAATCGCTCTTTGAGGAAGAGGAACTGGACTACGAAGAAACCTGCATCATCCGTCGGGAAATCGCAAAGACGGGAAAGTCGCGTGGTTTTATCAATGACACGCCAGTGCGATTGGAAACCATGCGGAAAATTGGCTCCCGCTTATTGGACATCCACTCCCAACACCAAACCCTTCTTCTCCACGACCAAGAGTTCCAGACTGAGATTTTGGACCTGTTTGGAGACAATGGAAAACTGCTTGAAGGCTACCAAGAAAACTTTCAGAAATACCGAAAGTCCGTTTCCGCTTACCAAAGACTCCAAAAGGAAGCTTCGGAGGCAAAAAAGGAATTGGATTACCATAGCTTCCTTTTGAATGAGCTGGTGGAAGCTTCCTTGGAACCAGACGAAAAGGAGAAAATGGAGGAGGAAGCGGAATTGATGGAAAACGCTGAAACCATCAAGGCCAGCCTTCATCAAGTCTTGGAAGGCATCAATGGCGAGGAACATTCGGCAAATAACCTGTTGCAACGCATCTCAGGACATCTTCGGCATATCGCAGGCTTTTCAAAAAACTTGGAACAACTCCATGAACGACTGGAAAGCTGCTTGATCGAACTCCAAGATATCGGAAATGAACTTGAGCGGGAGGAATCCAATGTAGAGTTCGATCCAGAACGCAATCAGACCCTTCAAGAACGCCTAAGCCTAATTTACGGATTGGAACAAAAGCATGGCGTCCAGAACGTAGAAGCGCTTTTGAAAATCCAAGATGACCTCCAAGGCAAGGTCGATGCGGTTACTAATGTGGATGACCAATTGGAAGCTTTAAAAGCCGAAGCGGATAAAGCCCTTACCTCCACGCAGAAATTGGGTAATGACCTGTCGGCAGCACGAAAAAAGATTGCGCCAAAACTGGAAGCCAAACTCAAGGAATTGCTCAAAGACCTCGGCATGCCGGAGGCACAGATTCTTATCGACCAAAAAACTTGCGCCCCTTCCCCAACCGGACTGGACGAAATCACCTTCCTGTTCAGTGCCAACAAGGGCATCGCTCCAGCTTCTTTAAAACAAGCCGGCTCAGGTGGTGAGTTCTCTCGCCTAATGTTCTCCCTGAAATACCTCCTCGCTCAGAAAACTGCCTTGCCAACGGTTATTTTCGACGAGATTGATACAGGCATCTCTGGAGAGATTTCCATGAAAATGGGTGCCATGATGGAGCGCATGGCTCAAGGCCACCAAATATTCACCATCACCCACCAGCCTCAAATTGCGGGCAAAGGCGAGGCTCATTTCTTTGTGTACAAAGACAACTCCTCAGAGAAGACCGTCAGCGACATCCGCCGACTCAATGAAAAAGAACGTCGGGAGGCTATCGCTCAAATGATTGGCGGTGAAAAACCAGGCGAAAGCGCCTATAAAAGTGCTGAGGAGCTTCTCAAGAATTAAAACCCACTATGAAAACAGAATTCTCTCTACTTGGAATCAGCATTTTAGCCGTCCTCTTCAAAATTCAACACTACCCTGGAGGATCAGTTTTATTCCTACTTTCCTTATTTGGCCTGGCAGTCCTTTACACCTTCTTTGGCTTTTATTTCTTTTCTTATAAAAACCTCAAAACTCAGGTTTTGCCACTTTCCATTTTAGCTGGCCCAGCCTTAGCCACAGCTCTCCTTGGCGTGTTGTTCAAGATTCAGCATTACCCAGGAGCCATGCCTATGCTCATGGGAGGAAGTCTCTTTGCATTCGTGGTAGCAATCGCTTCTCTCTTTATGTTCCAGAAATCGAAAAATGGCTCAAAAGAAGAATTGCACACGCTTTCCACTGACTCTGGAGATAATCTTTTGGATGATTTTATTCAAACAAATGAAAACCGAGCTGCTGATATGAATGTGTATTTCAAGCGCATGATAGGACGCTCATTAAGCTTAGGACTCTTTTGTATTGGTCTTATGTTTATCGTTTAACAACACAGCCTTGAATAACGAAAAACCCCCATTGGATTAATTTCCAATGGGGGTTTTTCGTTTAACCGTATCGTTTAAAAATTCGGTGGAAGATCATACTTCTTACCATCCCGATAACTCTTGGTCTCAAAATCTTTTTTCTTCTGCTTCCCATTATACTGCTCACCAGAAGTACAATCCTGATTGGGATTATAAAAAACGTGGGATATGGACTCACACGAAGTGATTCCAGCAACCAAGAACAACAAAGAAATTAGCTTTCTCATAAATTATCCATCGTGTGCTGATTCCTCAACACTTGATACCGCACATATTCGACAAGCGAATCTATTTCTTTTCTGGAAAAAGATTCAAATCTAATGTGATTTTTCCTGTCAAGGACTACCACATCATAAATTTCATTAGATGTAAGAGAATCCACTTTTTGTGCCAAAGGTTCCCCAACACCTCGTTTTTCTACTCCATGGCAGACCTTGCAGTTTTCTTCAAACAAGGCTGCTCCCCTCTCCGATTTTCTCAATCCATAAAGTCGGAGAAGTGAATATTCCTGTTGTTCAAAGGCAATTTCCATCAAGGCATTTCCGCATAAACCTTCCTTCTCCTGAGAAGATTCTTGAGTCACACCACATCTGGGAAATAGTTGAAAATAGGCAATCATACCTATCACGCACAAAAGCAATAGTGACACGAACCAAAATACCCACAAAAGCTTAAATACAATTCTATGGGACATTTCGACAACCAAAAGTATGCGGACACAAAAAAACCCATCCAAAATTGGATGGGTTTCAAATGTCGGGGTGGCAGGATTCGAACCTGCGACCTCCTGCTCCCAAAGCAGGCGCGATAACCGGGCTACGCTACACCCCGAAAGGTTTGGTTCCCAAAGAGGGAAAATTGTGATCCATCCAGGGCTCGAACCTGGAACCTACTGCTTAGAAGGCAGTTGCTCTATCCAGTTGAGCTAATGGACCTCCTTAAAGACAAAACCTGTCCGTTTGACAGGTCTTAAAAGTCGGGGTGGCAGGATTCGAACCTGCGACCTCCTCGTCCCAAACGAGGCGCGATAACCGGGCTACGCTACACCCCGAAGGGTTTTCCAAAGAAGGAAAACCGTCGGTATTTCTTTGCGGAGAGACTGGGATTCGAACCCAGGACACGGTTACCCGTGCACAGCTTAGCAGGCTGCTGCATTACCACTCTGCCACCTCTCCGTTAGAAGGTGATGCAAAAGTACGGGGTTTTTGTAGGAATGCAAACAACTGGGGCAAATTTTCCGCAGCAATTACGTACACTATCCTATAAGGATATTCATTACCAAAGACTTATACGTAAAATATTTTTTAGGTTTTTTCTGCTTCATGGAGTTCGAACATCACGACATCCTATCTATCATCGCCATATTCGCTGTTTTTGGCCTCCTCTATGGGCTTTGGTATAGGCGTGCAAAGCGATTAGCCACTAACTACAAACTCCCATTCCGAAGGTTTTGGATAAAACTCCCCATCCGGTTGGCCATTGTTAGCCTTCTTAGTTTGGCTTGGGCATCCCCCTACACGGAGAAACCTCTTAAGGCAGAATCCAAAACAAAAACATTAAAGGACGTCTATTTCCTCGTTGACATTTCCGCCTCAATGAACTGTCAAGACCTTGCTCCCAGTCGACTTGAAAGAAGCAAGTTTGAAATCATTCAGCACTTGGAGGGATTGCAAAACTGTCGGCTTGGGTTAATTCCCTTTTCCTCTCAGGCATTTGTCTTTTGTCCCCTAACCGAAGACAAACAGGCATTTAATGCCTATCTCCAAAACCTGGATCAAAGCCAAACCACTGCCTCAGGGAGCAACCTAAGCGCTGCACTCCAATTGGTCCTTTCAAAGTTTGAAACCAATAAGCAATCAACCCAGGTGGCTATCCTTATTTCCGATGGGGAAGACTTTGGGAAGGACACTAAAAAATTGGCTCGGAGGCTAAGGAAGGAAAATATCCTGCTGATAACGGTCGCTACGGGAAGCAAGGCAGGAGGTCCTATCCCGCTTGCCGACGGAAAAGTGAAAACCATTCAAGGAAAAAACATCATCAGTAAATCAGAAACCACTTACCTAAAGAAAATAACGGAACTGGCCAATGGGCGATATTTTGAGTTATCTCCTGAGCAAAACGACCTCTCTAAAATGGTGAATGCCATCAAAAGCGAACAAGGAACAGCCACCCTGAAAAGCTCCAAGTTACATTCACAAAGGCGGTATTTCTTTCCCTACCTCCTTTTGGCTGCTGTTCTCTTGATTTGCCTTGACATCCTACTTCCCGTCCGACTTTTTAAAATATGATAATTGACAGGACCACAAGGACCATGATTATTGCCAAAACCACCACTGCCGTCTGATATCGCTGCATCAAAACAGAAACCTCTCCCCCCTTTCTTTTAGCCTTTAAGTCTCCTACAACATTAAAAAGTGCTTTTTCAAGATTATCCCACCAGTAGCTATTTTTTACGACAAAATCTGTTGCCCCTGCCTTGAGCAACATCACTGCTTTTCTCACATCCTTTAGGGAAGTCAAAATAATGACTGGCACATCCACCGCATGGGACCTCAACTCAAATAAAACCTGTTGTCCACTGACAGTGCCCTGCTCCTCATCCAGAAAATAATCTAATAGAACAATCTGCGGACTGGAGTTGAGATTACTATACAATGCCTCACGTGAACTAAAGGTCTCCAAAACAAAAGACACCCCCGGCAACCTTAAGGTACTAATCCGCTCACGCAGAGCTTCCAAAAAGACCGGATCATCATCCAAGGCAAATACCTTATATGCTTCATCATGAGCCATAATACACTGCATTTCTACTTACTTATACACCGCCTACCCTAAAAAAGGCAAACCCGAAATATTTTTTCCCACAGTGAAATCATTGTTTTTCTTCCCCTACACCACTAATTTCCCCATCTTGTTCATGAACCCATACCTACTTCTTTGGTGTTAGCTAAGAAGTAGTCCTTATACCTCTTCGATGAAAAAATCGCTCCTCATAGCAAGCACCCTTCTATTTGCACTGAGTTCTTGTAGTTCTTCTGATTCAAATACAGACGAAGCTGTCAAAGCAGACTCAACCAAAGTGGAAACTATTAGTGTGCAAACCTTTATTAATTCCCCTTTTGAGAAAAAATTGCTGGAGGACAAAAGGTGGCAAAACTTCATTAGCCATAGCCCTAATTCGCAAGACAGTTCAATCACTGACTCGATTACCACACTCACCTTTGGAAACTCAATTGTCAATTTCCACCAAGGGGAGTTTGTCCATGCTGAATTTCTTGACACCGAATTTGTGTTTGTGGGCGACATCAAAGTTGGACTGACGCGAAGCGATTTTGAAAAGCGCTTTAACAATTTGGGAAGCCCAGGAAGCACTGCCGTCGTAGAGGTAAACGATACAACAATCTACTTTGGTCGCGAAGAAAACTTCCAAGAAAAATGGTCTTTCCACTTCGTTGAAGATACCCTTCGAAGCATTGATTTCGAGCAATACCACGACTAAGGCATAGAGACGAAATGACACCACAAGCGCTGTTTCATATTCACCTCTTTGTTACTCTGTTTTTAACTGGACTGATTTGGTTTGTCCAATTAGTCCATTATCCCTTGTTCAAGGCCATTCCATTTGAAGAATTCCAAGCCTATGAACAAAAACACATCAAACGGACAACGGCCTTGACCTTTCCACTCATGCTGGTGGAATTAGGAACAGGACTTGGACTTTATCTGCTTGAAGGGAATACTATTTTTCCGCCAAACAGCCTCCAACTAAATTTAGCATCCATTGCTTGTTTATGGGGCTCCACCTTTTTACTTCAGGTTCCTTTGCATAGAAAAATGGAAAGGGAACCTCGTCCCAATCACATCGACTTGTTAATCAAGAGCAATTGGTTTAGAACCATGCTTTGGAGTTGTAGGTCAATGTTCCTTTTTATTCTCCTTCCTTTGTCAGCCTAAAGGCCATGCGGTTCAAAATTGAAACACCACTCCCCTACCACTACAAAGACGTTTTTGAGGGTTTTACTTCCTCGCTTTTCCTACATCTGGCTCCATCAAAAAAAATGATGCAGCTGGAAAGGTTTGACGGTTCCCAAAAAGGAGATGAAATCCATATCAAGTTTCTATTTCCAGTACCTGGAAAGTGGGTGAGTTTGGTAACTAATGACTGGATGGAGCCAGAGGATTGTGGATTTATAGATGAGGGACTTACCCTACCCTTTGGACTAAAAAGCTGGAAACATAAACATATCATTCAAAACCACGGGGATCACTGCGTGATTGTCGATGACATCAGTTTCACCTGCAAGAACAAGGTCTTGGAAGTTTTACAATTTCCTGGTCTTTGGTTTTCCTTCTACCTTCGAAAACCAAAGTACAAGTCATTTTTTAAGACTCTATTCCATAAATAAGCCCAAGGACAACCAACGGTCCTCGGGCTTTTATTTTTAGTGTTCCTCCCTTTTCAACAGGAAGAATTATTTTACTACCTAAGTGACATCCTTTAAGTAGGGTTTACAGGATCATCCATTCTTTGTTCAAAGTGGATTTCAACACCTATTTCCTGCACTTAATTTCACCCTGCTCTGCGCATGCCCTCTTCATTATCATTAGGAGCACCATCAAGAATCCCATCACTGGCAACACCTCTATATTTTTGGAAGTTCTCATTGAATTTGGTCGCCAAGAAATGAAGCTTTTGTCGGTACATTTCTGGATCTGACCAAGTGGAAGATGGATCCAAAATTTCGGATGGTACGCCTGGACAACTCCTCGGAATTGCGAAACCAAACACAGGCATGGTATCACAGGCTATTTGATCTAGGTTACCTTCCATGGCTTGAGAGATAAGTGCTCGAGTGTATTTAAGCTTTATCCTTGAACCCACGCCGAAAGGACCACCAGTCCAACCCGTATTCACCAACCAAACATTAATTCCTCCCTTCTCCATTCTTTCCCCAAGCATCTCTGCATACTTCGTTGGGGGAAGTGGCATAAATGGCTCTCCGAAACAAGCTGAGAAAGCCAATTGCGGATCTTTAATCCCTACTTCCGTTCCAGCAACCTTTGAGGTATAACCAGACAAGAAGTGGAACATCGCTTGTTCCTTATTCAATTTTGAGAGGGGTGGCAAAACGCCCAACCCATCACAAGCCAAGAAGAATATATTCTTTGGCGCAGCACCTCTAGCTCCAGGTTGGAGATGAAGAATATGGTTGATGGGATATGAGACCCTTGTGTTAGGGGTTAAGCTATCATCAGCGAAGTTAATCGTGCGAGTACCTTCCAAGAAGGTGGTGTTTTCCACGATGGCCCCAAAGGTAATGGCATTCCAAATATCAGGCTCCTCCTCCTCGGAAAGATTGATCGTTTTGGCATAACACCCTCCCTCAAAATTGAAGACGCCATCTGGTCCCCAACCATGCTCATCATCCCCTATCAAGGCTCGTTCAGGATCCGCCGAAAGCGTGGTTTTACCTGTCCCTGACAAACCAAAGAACAAGGCTGTATCTCCTTGTTTTCCCACGTTTGCCGAGCAGTGCATGGCAAGCACATCCTGGTCATGAGGTAGAAGGAAATTCATCACTGAGAAAATACCCTTCTTCATTTCTCCTGAATAGGCCGTACCTCCAATCAATATGATTTTGTCTGTCATATTGATGATGGCAAAATTATCCTGCCTGGTCCCATCCTCCTGAGGGTTCGCCTTAAACTCTGGAACACAGATCACCGTGAACCCAGGCTCAAATTGATTCAACTCATCATCAGAAGGCTGAACAAACATATTGGCACAAAACAAATTATGCCAAGCCATGGTATTGTAGACACGAACATTTAAACGGTGAGATGGATCGGTCCCTGCATACATATCACGCGTGAACAAGGTTTTCCCTTCCAAGAAGTTCAGCATCTTGTCCAGCAATCCATCAAAATACTTCCGCTCAATTGGCTTGTTGATGTCACCCCAAAAGACGGAGTCTCTGGTAATATCATCTTCAACAATAAAACGATCCTGAGGTGAACGACCCGTGAACTTACCTGTATTCACGCATAAGGCTCCTGAATCCGCAAGGACGCCTTCTCCCATATCCAGAGAAAATTCATACAATTCTGCGGGTGAAAGGTTGCGCTTGATATCGCCAACAAAAACAGATCGTTGGTTAGCTGCTGTCGCCAAAGCGGGATTCAATGTAATCGCTTCCATAATTTGATAATATGCTATGGGCCTAATTTGCCTCTGTCTAAAGGTGTGTACGATGATCTATCTAAAAACGTATGAGCTAATTTATTATCATTTTGGGATTTTCAAGACCAAAAAATTATGGGAGACACCCATGAGATTTTAAAACCATGGCACAAAAAAAGCCCCTGACTGAATTGTCAGGGGCTTTCAAAAACATTGGGGAAACAGGTTAATTAGAAATCTGAATCCTCGTCATCATCATTTTGATGAGACCCTTTTTTCCCTTTTCGGGACTTTGCTTTTGCTTTTTTGTCAGCTTTCCAAGCCTCGTATTTCTTTACTTGCTCTGGGGTCAAAATCGCCGTGAAATCTTTGTCAAACTCTTCAAGAGCGGCCTTTCGTTGTGGTCTAGCCTCCTTTCCTTTACCCTTTAGGGATTCTATGGTATTCACTCGTTTCTCTACTAAAGGACGAGTTTTGGCCACTTGATCCTCAGTGAGGTCGAGTTTTTTAGTCAGTTTTTTTACTTGTGCGTCGATCCGCTCCTGTGGAGTGCGATCTTTCTTTCCCCTATGTTGTTGAGCGAAAATCGCAGATACGGCAAAAAGGGAAATGATGAGGGTTGCAAAAAACTTTTTCATTGGTCTCTATTTTGATGGTTAATGGCCCTTTGACAAAGGCTGTACCAAGCAGGTTTAAGTGACCTCAAAAAAAAATTATTCTACCTCTAATACTTTTTCTTTCAAGCTTGGGAGTACTACCCTAAAGGTTGAACCCACTCCTTCAATACTATCGACATCAATAGTACCCTTGAGTTTCGTCACACTGGTCTTTACAATATAAAGTCCCAACCCTGTTCCCTTTGATGCTTCTGTAGCACGAAGGAACATGTCAAAAACTTGATTGATTTTACTCTCAGGAATTCCCATGCCATTGTCGCTTACCGTGCAAACAACACTTTGGTCGACAATCGACTGTTTGATTTTAATGGCAATGCGTGGCTTCTCATGAGTGGCCCCGACTTTCCTGTATTTGATGGCATTGTCAATCAAATTCTGGAAAACCGAACCCAAGATTTTTGAGTTACTGAAGAACCCTTGGACCTCGCCCAACTCTAATTGGAAGTCAATTATATCGCTTAAGCTCTTATCAATAAGATAGCTTTGGAGAATATCCTCCATCAACTGGCTTGGGTCCGTAGCCGTTATCTGGGAAGCGGTATTACGAAGGCGCGCCAATTCAGCCAAATCCACCAAAATGCTATTCAGACGCTCAGCACTTTTACGAATCAGCTTAAAGTAGCTTAAGGAAACTTCGTCCTTCACTTCCAAGTTGGCGACATTGGTCAAGCCAATAATTGAAGCCAAAGGCCCTTTCAAATCATGGCTGGACTTATAAACAAAGGTGTCCAACTCACGGTTTTTCTCAAGCAACAGGCGCTCGGTCTCCTTGATTTTTGTGATGTCCTTGGCGATGTAAAGTACGCCTGTCTGCTGGTTCCTTTTATCATAAAGGATGGATGCAGAACATGAGGTAATTAAAGGCTTCTTACCTCCCGAAGGCTGAAAATTCAGCTCAACGTTATGGCAGACTCCCTTCTCTTCCAGTTCGTCATGGATTTCCTGCAACACTTTTTCCTGACCTTCCTCCAGAAGAAAAGAAAATTCCTTTCCCTCCATGGATTTTGAGTCATGCCCTAAAAGCTGGGAAACAGTGGCGTTGCTCTCGTGGATGGTACCGTCTGGATTCTGTACGATAACCATGTCCACAATGCCCCGATAGATGCTTTGCAAATATTCCTTGGAATAGGTGGACGAACGCAACTCCTCGCGAAGCATGCTGATGCCCGTCATGACGGCATCAAACTCGTCCTTCTCCTCCGAAGGCTCACAATCCACATCAAAATTGCCAGAAGCAAGCTCGATCAAAATGTTATTGATGCGCTCTACCCGCTTATGACTCTCTAATATTTTGGAAACATCCTGCATAACTGACTACCAAAAAATAGTCTCCACACCAACCTCGAAAATAAATACCTATGTGTGCTACCTGAAATGGAACGCAACTTAACTAGAAAAACAATAATAATCCAATTCCGTTCCCTTCTGATTATCACATAAATAGCAAAAGAAAGAAAGCCACTCCAAAGGGGTGGCTTTCCAGTGATTTTTATGTCAATAAAAATCTAACTCAAACCTCGGTAGCCATTTTCACGCTACGCTCAATGAAGCCTGTCAAATCAGCCCCTTTCAGGAGTCCTTGAGACAAGAGCGCCAAATCGAAACCTTGCTTGGCAAGTTCCTTCTGAGCAGACTCATCAGCCTTCAGAATTTTCTGTACCAATTCATGGTTGCCGTTCACCACCACATTATAAGTCTCAGGCAAATCGCCCATCATGGCCATTCCGCCACCTGCCATCTGCATTTCCTTCATGCGACGCATAAATTCTGGAAGCGTGATGGAAACAGGCAGTTCATCAGTTGACAAGGCTTCCACGGAAACACTGTGCTTTTGGGTATCTCCAACAATGCCCTCGAAGATTTCCTTCACCTGCTTCTCCTCGGCTTCGCTCAAGACACTGGCCTTGGTCTCATCCTTATCAATCAACTTGTCCAAGGTGTCAGAATCCACACGCTTCACGGTGAGTTTCTCTTCCTTCTGCTCCAAGTGGCCAATGAAGTGGCTGTCAATTGGTCCGTCCAGCTCAATGACTTTATAGCTACGCTTTTGGGCATTTTGGATATAAGCATCCTGAGCGCCCTTGTCCGTTGTATAAAGCAACACCAAGTTGCCGTCCTTGTCAGTTTGGCTGTCCTTAACGGCCTCCTTCAACTCCTCAATGGTGTAAGTCGAACCGTCCACATTCTTGTAAAGGGTGAACTTGTCGGACTTCTTGGCAAACTTCTCATCGCTAAGTGTACCGTACTTCACAAAAGTTTGGATGTCCTCCCACTTCTCTTCGTAAGCCTTACGATCCTCACGGAAGAGCTCATTAAGCTTATCGGCAACCTTCTTAGTGATATGCGCATTGATTTTTCGCACATTGGCATCAGCCTGCAAGAAGCTACGAGAAACGTTCAACGGAATATCAGAGGAGTCAATGACACCGTGAAGAAGAGTCAAGAACTCAGGAACAACATCCTTCACCTCATCCGTAATGAATACCTGACGGCTATACAAGTGAATCTTGTTGCGCTGGAAATCAATCTGGTTGGTGATTTTCGGGAAGTAAAGTACGCCCGTCAAATTGAACGGATAATCCACATTGAGGTGAATCCAGAACAATGGGTCTGGCGCGAATGGGTGCAACTCCTTGTAGAAAGCCAAATAGTCCTCATCCTTGAGGTCCGAAGGAGACTTTGTCCACAAAGGCGTCGGATTATTCACCGTCTCACCCTCAAAATCAATGGCCACTGGCAAGAAGCGACAATACTTCTCCAAAATGCCTTTTAAGCGCATTTGCTCAAGGAACTCCTCTCCCTCCTCGGAGATATGAAGAACGATGTCTGTTCCGCGCTCTTTCTTATCGGCATCAGAAATCTCAAACTCAGTGCTACCGTCACAAGTCCATTTTACAGCTGGAGCATCTTGGTAGGACTTTGTCACGATGTCCACACGGTTAGCCACCATGTAGGCAGAATAGAAACCGAGACCGAAGTTGCCGATGATTTGGCTACGGTCAATGCCTTCCTGCTTGGCAAATTTCTCAACAAATTCGGTGGCTCCTGAGAAGGCAATCTGGTTGATGTATTTCTTCACCTCCTCCTCAGTCATTCCGATACCCTTATCGGAAATCGTGATGGTTTTGGCCTCCTTATCAAACGCAACCTTGATGGTTACATCACCCAACTCGCCATCGTACTGGCCGATGGAGCTCAAATGCTTTACTTTTTGAGTGGCGTCAACAGCGTTGGACACCAACTCCCTCAAAAAAATCTCATTGTCGGAATAGAGAAACTTCTTGATGATCGGAAAGATGTTTTCCGAGTGGATGGAAATTTTTCCCTTTTCAGCCATAATCTTATCTACTTAAATCTTTAACAAGCTCTAGTGGAGCACATTCGCTCGACGCCCCCTTTTCAAGTTCCATTCCAGAGCCATTCCACTGACAGGATGACAAACCTGAACGACCATATTGTCAGTTTTTACTCCCATTGTCACATAACAATCGGTCGATTATTACGTATAACTCTACCTAAGGGACTGGAACTGCCTTATTTTTTGATTGAAAATTTTGGCATATCATTTTCAGTAAAATCCTTGGGCAATAAACGGAGGACCTATGAGAGACGAACACCAATATGGCATATCTCTGAGTGGAGGCGGAGCCCGAGGAGTCATACACCTTGGCGTTTTACAGGCGTTTGAAGACCATCAATTCACGCCTACCGCAATCGCTGGCACCAGCATGGGCGCAGCAATCGGGGCACTTTACTCGGCTGGAATCTCTCCAAGAGAAATCTTCGAATACATCAGCCAGAAACGGGTGATTTCTTACATAAATATCGAACTCCTTCGAGGAGGAGTGTTCAAATTAAAATTCCTCAGCAACGCCTTAGACAAATTCCTCCCCCACAACGATTTCGGCAAGCTTGAAAAAAAGCTTTTTGTCTGTGCCACTAACCTAAGCAAAGGTCATTATCATATTTTCTCTGACGGTGATGATCTCAAAAAAGCGGTAATGGCTTCATGTTCCATGCCTGTGCTGTTCCGTCCTGTGGAAATTAATGGTGACAAATATGTGGATGGTGGCCTGTTGAACAATATGCCCGTAGAGCCTCTGAAAAAAATCTGTAAGGAAGTTATCGGCGTTCATGTCAACCAACTTCCACCAGACCATGACCCTGATACCGTCAGAACTGTCAGCGCCTCTGTTTTTAACATTGTGATCAAGCAAAACGTACTGCCAAGACTTCGAAAATTTGACTACCTCATTGAGCCAAAATTGAATACCTTCTACGACATTCTGGACTTCGACAAATCACAGGAGCTCTATGATATTGGATATCAGGAAGGACTCCAGTTTTTAGAGCAGATAAACAAAAGGACCCGAAAAGCGGGGTAATATTTTTGGACGTTCTTGAACGATTACCGTCCACCAATTGTACCTTTGCAGGCAATTTTGACACAAAGCCTTCAAGGATTATGCGTCGCCAACTGTGTATTTTATTTCTCTTTTGCTTCCTTTTTTCTTTTAAAGGCTTGGCCCAAGACCGCAACATTCGTCTTGGGGACATGTTTTTTGAAAAGGAACGATTTCCTACTGCCCTCTACTATTACAAGATGGCCTTTCCCGACTATCCGGAGGATGCTCAACTCAACCTCCAGATGGCGCGTTGCTATGTTCGCATAGGTGAAGCCACGAAAGCTCGGGAACATATCACGACCTCCTTTGAAAAAGCCAAGAAACCGACCTTCACGATGAAGTTCACCTTGGCGGAAATCTACCAATTGGAGCAAAAATTTGACTTGGCCATCAAATACTTCAAAGCCGCCGACCCCTATGACGGCAATAAGCGCATCACTTCTAAGCGCATCAATGAATGTCAGTTTGGCAAGAAGTACCTTAAAAAGCCCACCAAGGCAAAAATCATCAACATGGGGGAAACCATTAATTCTCCCCAGCATGACATCCTTCCAAAAATTACGGCTGACCGACTAAAGCTTTACTTCGCCTCCCACCGCAATACCTTCACAAAAGGCAAAAAGCGAGGCGAACCCGAAGACATTTACTTCTCCTTGAACCAAGCAGGAAGTTGGACCAACCCAGAAAACATTGGCCCTCCTGTGAATACCGAGAATAATGACGCCATTGTTGGCCTTTCTCAAGATGGGCAGACCATGTTCATTTTTAGGGGGAGTAATGGAGGTGACATTTATAAATCTGAATTGAAGGGAAAAAAGTGGTCAGAACCACAACCAATGCCCTTCAATACTCCCCTGCGGGAATCCTCAATTTGCATTTCCCCAGACAACCGAAGTCTTTTCTTTGTGCGAGGAAGCGAAACGGGCAATTCAAACATTTATCAATGTAAGCGAAATGCCCGCGGCAGTTGGTCCAGTCCCAAAAAACTGGGAAAGAACATCAACTCTCCTTACGACGAAGAATCCCCGTACATGCACCCTGACGGGAAGACGCTTTATTTTAGCTCCAAGGGACACTCCTCCATGGGCGGATTTGATGTTTTCAAAAGTGTCTATGACGAAAAGACAGGGACTTGGGGAGAACCCGAAAACTTAGGTTCACCAATCAACACCTCAGGGGATGAACTCGGCTTTGTGTTGTCTGCGGACGGCCTTTTTGGCTATTACTCCTCTTCCAACCCAGGCGGGTTTGGTGGGCAAGACCTTTACACCATCCGAATGCCCGTGAAGAAGAATGAACACAATTTAGTTCTCCTAAAAGGCGCGATTCAAGATGAGCTTTCGGGCTCCCCGATTGAAGCCAACATTACAGTTACGGATAACGAAACAGGAGAAAAAGTGGCTGAATTCCGTTCGAATAGTGCTACAGGCGAATATTTGGTTTCACTTCCATCAGGAAGAGATTATGGAATCACCATCGAAAAACAAGGCAGCTTGTTCCATTCCGAACACATTTCTCTCACAAAGCAGGAAGGATATGCGACGGAAATCAAAAATATCAAGTTGACCAATACCCGCCCTGGAGCAACCATTGTTCTTAAAAACATTTTCTTTGAATCAGGAAGCTCGGAGCTATCTCCCTCCTCCTACCCGGAATTAAGCCGACTTACTGGACTACTGAAAAAATACCCAGACCTCAAAGTTGAAATTTCAGGCCACACCGATGACATAGGAAACGAGGAAACAAACCAATTGCTGTCCGAAAAAAGAGCCAAGGCCGTAGTCGCCTATTTGGTCAGCCAAGGGGTGTCCTCAAGGCAGTTGGTAGCCAAGGGTTATGGAAGCCAAAACCCCTTGGGTGGGAATGATACCGAGGAGGGAAGAAAACTCAACCGACGAACAGAATTTCGAATCTTAGAATGATTTCATGCCCAAAAGTGTGCGGTTTTCATATTTTTGCTTCGATTTTAACGGTTTTCACAACTTCCTTAGGGACTTTTCCCGTTAGCCCTTATAACAGTGTACGTATCGCCATGAAACGATTTATTGTTGCCTGTGTGGCATTAGGCTTTTTTTCTTGTACTCAAGAGACCCAAAACAAAATTGGGAGAGGTATCCAGAACTGGACGGGTACTGATGGCATCCTTGAAATCTATTCAGGGGGAAAACTCGTGAAGCGATTCATGAAAATAGACAAACTTTCCACCGCCGTTTCCACCTCAGGAAAAGAGTCAAGAAATTATCGTTACGGCTACGGCTATTTGGATGAGAACCAAAATGGCTCCATTGAGAAAAATGAAAAGAAAAAAGTGTATTTCGAAGTAGGAGGATTTACGGACTACCTCTTTTACGAGGATCCGAATTAATCCCTGTTTCGATTCTAATCTTTTCTTTCTCCAATTACCTCAGATTCGTTTGCGCAGGAAAAAGTAGACTCCTGCGTGTCTTAACCTCGTTAACGAAAAGACAAATTTTCAAGCAAATGAAAGCAACCACTACTACTCAAGGATTGATCAAGTACCTATTCTTCTTGCTCTTTGCCTTTTCTGCCTTTGGATTAAGTGCTCAAGAAGCGGAAGAATCAAGTCAGTCAACCTCTTCACGCCGTACAGCATCTACCCCAATCAAAAAAGGCCGTCGTTTCATTCCACAAGAAGGTCAAAACCTTGATCAGCAGTTTCAGTCCTTCATCAAAGGAATGATCTTCTACAATAATTATTACAGTGCTAAAGACGCTTATTTCCAAGACTTTTACGGCATTGCCAAAGACTCTTTAACGAATGAGCGTAAGGATTTGGCTACTGCCAAAAACAGAATCAAAACCCTTAAGGACACTGTTTCTACCCTGAACAAGGACATCGCAACCCTTACCCAAGAGCGTGACAAGGCGAGAGGAAACGTCGCAAACATTGAAGTATTTGGGGGAAGCATGGACAAAAACGCCTTCAGCACCTTGATGTTTATCATCGTAGTCGTTCTGATTGCTGTAGCCGTTATTTTGTTAATGATGTTCTTGCGTAGCAATGCCGTTACCCAAGAAAACAAAAAGAAGTTTTCTGACTTAGACAACGAATACAACGATTTCAAGCAACGAAGCATGGATCGCGAAACTAAACTTCGTCGTGAGTTACAGACTGAGCGCAACAAGCTTGATGAATTGACAAAGCGAGGAAAACTATAAGTTTCTTCCTTCATCCATAGAATTTTAAGCCTCGGCAATTGCTGAGGCTTTTTTATGCCCTTTGCAAAACCCCAACCGAATGCTGTAACTTGTACTGTTTCCGATAGACAGCTGATTTCCCCTTCCTGTGCTCGAACTCAATCAACCCGAAATCTTCGGCACCCAAGCCACTTATTTTGCTGATGTTATCTTACCTGTACCATTACCAGGCACATATACTTATCGTATTCCTGCTGAACTTAGCAAGGACGCAAAGATAGGTTCACGGGTGATTGTCCAATTCGGCAAGAAGAAAATCCTTACAGCGATCATCGCCAACATCCATCAGACTCCTCCAGAAAACTATACGGCAAAGTACATTTTGGAGCTCTTGGATGAACACCCCATCGTCAATGAGCTGCAGTTGAAACTGCTCAATTGGATGGCCGATTACTACATGTGTCCCTTGGGTTTGGTACTGGACACTGCGCTTCCGTCTGGCCTTAAAATTTCAAGCGAATCCAAAATCCAACTCAACCCCGACAAAGCACTCAACATAGAGGAGCTTAGTCCTACCGAACTCATTTTGGTTGATGCCTTGGAAGAGAAAAAGTCCTTGGACTACTCTGAGGTTTCGGAAATCACAGGGAAAAAAAGCATCTACAAGCTTATCAAAGAGCTGGTAGAAAAAGAGGTCATTTTGATTTACGAGGCTGTTAAAGACAAGTACACGCCTAAAAAAATCAAGAAAATACGCCTCAACGAAGACATCACCGAAGAAGAACAACTCCAAGAAGTCTTCAATATTCTGGGCTCCAAGCCAAAGCAACTGCAAGTGGTCATGATGTACATGCAACTTGCAGGCTATGATTTTGATGGAAAGCTCAATAACAATGGTGTCGAGAAAAAACGCCTGTTGGAAAAAGGCGTGTCACCATCCTCCGTAAAAACCTTGGTGGAAAACGGCTTTCTTGAGGAATTCGAGGTCATTATTTCCCGTTTTGAAGAGATTCCCGTCCAAGAACACCACGCCAAATTTAGCCCTGCACAAGAACGAGCTAAACAGGAAATCCTTACTGGTTTTGAACAAAACAAACCTGTATTGCTTCACGGCATCACGGGAAGCGGAAAAACGGAAATCTACATCGACCTGATTAGAAAAACCTTGGAGGAAGGAAAGCAGGTTCTTTTTCTCCTTCCAGAAATTGCCCTGAGCACTCAAATCGTCAACCGCCTTCGAAGTGTGTTCGGAAGTACAATGGGTGTTTACCACTCACGCTATTCGGACAATGAACGGGTTGAAACATGGCGTGGGGTACTCGATGGCAAATTCCCATTTGTCGTTGGTGTTCGTTCCTCCATCTTTCTTCCCTTTTCCTCCCTTGGCCTCATCATCATTGACGAAGAACACGAGCCTTCATACAAGAGTTTTGTAACACCACGTTATCAAGCCCGCGATGTGGCCATGATGATCTCGCATTTTCACAAAGCCAATACTTTACTTGGATCAGCGACACCTTCGGTAGAAAGTTATTACCACAGCAAAACTGGCAAATGGGCATTAGTGGAACTCAGTGAACGGTTTGGAGATGCCAAGCTCCCAAACATCGAAGCGGTGACCCTAAAAGCATTTGGGAAAAGCGGAAAGGAGGCCTTCAGCACAGAACTCTTTGGTGCATTAGAAAACTGCCTTGAAAAAAAGGAACAGGCTATTCTCCTTCAAAATCGCCGTGGTTACTCCCCATTTTTGGCTTGTGACGATTGCGGGCATATTCCGAAGTGTCAAAACTGCAATGTCAGCCTTACCTACCACATGCGCGTGCATGAGCTAAAATGCCACTATTGTTCGCATACTGAAAAAGTCCCTCATAAATGTCCCGCCTGTGAATCAAAGAAAATCCGCACCGTAGGGCAAGGAACCGAAAAGATTGAGGACGACCTGCAGATTGCCCTTCCCAATGCACGGGTTCAACGCATGGACCAAGACACAACCAAGGGTAAGAACAGTTACCAGCGCATTATCGATGATTTCGATAAGCAACGGGTGGACTTCTTAGTGGGAACCCAAATGGTGAGCAAAGGCCTCGATTTTGACAAGGTAAACTTGGTGGGAGTCATGGATGCTGATGGCATTATCCACTTCCCCGACTTTAGAGCGCAGGAACGAGCTTTCCAGCTGATTACGCAGGTAAGTGGACGTGCTGGACGACGAGAACAGGCTGGACGGGTGATTATCCAAACTCAGGATCCATCACAAAAAATATTGGAGAGAATCATCGCTCATGACTACCTCGGATTTTTCGCAGAGGAAATCAACGAGCGTAAACAGTTCAGCTATCCACCATTTACCCGACTTATCAGCATTACAGTTCGCCATCAGGACCAGACCCTCTGCCTACAAATTGCTGAGCAATTGGGAAAAATCCTTTCCCACGACCTTGGTCAACAACGGATCTTGGGACCTCAGGAACCCATGGTAAACCGCATTCGCAACCTTTTCCTAATGGAAATCCTTATCAAGGTTGAACGAGAAGGAGGCCCAAACCTTAAGTTTGTAAAGGAGCGCATCCAAATCGCAACCGACTATTTGGAAACACATAAGGGCTGCAAGGGTGTTCGCTTTGACATCAACGTGGACCCCAACTAAAAAGAGGCCAAAGCACTCTTGAATTGCTTTGGCCTCTTCACTCCTTCCAAAAATATTTTTATGCTGACCGCTTCCTCATTTCTGACCATGGAGTGATCGGGAACAGCAACACAGGCACTTGGGCCTTCTCCTTCAACACATGAGACGGCGCTGGCTCAAACAACTGCCCCAAAGCCGTGTAAGGGTGTGAAAGCATCGCCACCATATCGGCACCAGTACGTTCCACAAAGTGCATCACACCCTCTACCACAGTATAATCAGAATAGCTGTGGAGCACATAATTTTCAAACCCTACTTCCTCTACCACTTGCTCCAACACTTCCTGAACCTCTTGCGCAGACATAAAGTCAGCAGGGGTATTCACCCAAAGGATATGCAACTTGGCAGAAAGCATCTCCTGCCATTCTTTAAGGCGCTCAAGGTATGGTTGCAAATTTTGCTCACCATAAGTCACCAAAACCATCTCCTTGAAGGCACTAATCTGTGTATCATCATGAACCACAAGCAAAGGAGTATTGCCTTTACTAATCACCTTTTCAGTACTTGAACCAAGCCACAAACGCTCCCATTCAGTGTGGCCTCTGGAGCCCATCACCACTAAATCTGGGGACTGTTCTTCAATGTATTGGCTTATCACCTTGCTGAAGGAGCCTGTCTGAACGATTGGATTGACC
This sequence comes from Bacteroidia bacterium, assembly GCA_030431525.1. Classification (GTDB taxonomy): domain Bacteria; phylum Bacteroidota; class Bacteroidia; order Cytophagales; family JAAEPT01; genus JAUIJC01. The sequence continues at coordinate 40,697 of JAUIJC010000024.1, forward strand.
GTCACCAACTCAAACCCCTCTCGTTGGGCAAGGGTGTTCACTTTTTCTCGCAAACGCTCCATGGGAGCCTGTAGCGCTTCCTCATCAATCGTCATCTTCCCACTAAAAAAACTCGTGGATTTAGGGTCATGGCCCAAATTATCCACAACATGAAGCAGGTCTATGGAGGCCTCCCCACTCTTCAGCGCCCAATCAAAGGCCACCGTCAGGGCATTATACGCCTCCTTAGAAAAATCCGTGGGTACAAGAATCTTTTTCATGATCGCATTATTTAGCTTCAGGGCCGAATGAACCTGAACAATGATAGAACGTTTGGGCAAGGGCGAATCGTACCCAAAAAATGTAGAACTTTACGACATGGAACTGGAGATTTTGCACCAAGACGAACACCTCGTTGCTATCAATAAACCGAACAACCTTTTGGTCCATCGCACGCGGTTAGCATGGCAAGACAAGCGCTTTGCCCTACAAATCTTGCGCAACCAAATCGGTCAACACGTCCATCCTGTCCACAGACTGGATCGCGCCACCTCGGGCATTCTGTTGTTCGGTTTGGAAAAAGACGCGACCTCCATCCTTTTTGAAAAGTTCAGAGAGAAGGAAGTGGAGAAAACCTATTTAGCCATTGTTCGCGGATTTGCTCCTGAGTCTGGGGTAATCACCAACGCCCTAAAACGGATGGAAGGCGAAGAGGACGGGGAAATCCAAGAAGCAGAAACCCATTTTCGATGCCTTGACCAAATTGAAATTGAAGAATACGTGGACCGCTTCCCTACCTCCCGTTATTCCTTGGTGGAGGTCAATCCAAAGACAGGCCGTAGGCATCAAATCCGTCGCCACTTAGCCCGAGCAAACCATCCTATCATTGGCGATCACAAGCATGGCGATTACCGCCACAACCAACTTTTCCGTGACAAATTCGAACTGCCCAACCTGATGCTCCACGCTTATAAAACAGTTTTTGAGCATCCAATCACCAGAGAAAAAATAGTCCTAAAAGCCAAAGTGCCTGACAACTTTAAAGGCATTTGTGAAAAATTCGGCTGGGAGCTTCCTGCCTAAAAACAATTAGGCCTGACAAGTTTCCAAAACCTATCAGGTCTAATTGCGTTTTAGGCCAGCCTTATCCAACCAACTCCACCGACAAAATCTTATACCGACTAAAATGTCGTCTGATTTCCTGATGAATCAGGTAAAACAGGTTTTCCACCTCATTCAAATCAGACAAATTGTAAGGTGTGGTTAGCTCAATACTTTCCTCGTAGGCTGCGCCATGGTTGGCTTGGGCAGAGAATACAATCACATAAGTATGGCGCATGAACTTTTCTTTTTCCTGATTGACAAAACTAAGTAAAGTCTCCCATTTCCACTCTCATTCCAGAAACCCAAAAAGGCCATCCCAAAACGGGATGGCCTTTTTATATATCAATAATCTTACAAGGTATCAACCAGTGTTACGCAAAGCACCAGCGATAGCGTTGATGGACATCAAGATCGGAATCTCATACTGCTGAGCCTCCTCAACATTTCCAGCCTCCTTGGCCTGACGCCACTTGCGGAGCAGGGCAACCTGCTTCTGGTGAAGCGTAGTCATGATGGAAGCACGGAGCTTGTTAGAGTAGTAGTGTTGCTCACGACGCTGGTCGATGGCAGATCCCAAGAGGTCAGTCAACTTCTCACGAGTACGCTTCAACTCATCAAGAATCAATCCCAAGAACTTCTCTTTAATTTTCTCGTCGGTAACGAGGTTACCGTAAAGCTGTAGAATCTCTTCGTCTGTGGCCGCCAAGCTGGTATCCACGTTAGTGAGAACGTAGCGCAAGAACGGATCAGTCGTAATAGACTTTTTCAGACGAGTGTACTTCTCTGGGTGCTCGCTCTCGTACTTAGCCAAGGTCGTTCCGAGACCATACCAAGAGGTCATGTTGGAACGGGACTGCGCCCAAGAGAATACCCATGGAATGGCACGCAAATCGTCCAACGTGCTCAAGCCTTTACGCTTAGCTGGACGGGAACCAATCTTACTCAACTCAATAGCGTCGATGATGGTTGCCTGACGGAAGTAAGGAATGAAACCTTCCTCATGAAGCAAACCTGAATACACCTTCTGGCTCTCAGCGGCCAAATCGGTGAGGATATCAGCGTTCGGGTGAGGCTTACGGTCAGAGTGCTTGTCAACCAATGTACGGCCAACAGTAGAAGCCACCAACAACTCCAAGTTGTACTCAGCATTCACCTTGTTGGCGTATTTCTGAGCGATAGTTTCACCCTGCTCTGTCAAGCGGAGGTCACCGTTAACAGAACGATCAGGCAATGCCTTGATGAAGTAGTGCGTTGGTCCAGCACCACGGCTGATGGAACCACCTTTACCGTGGAAGAAACGAATCTTCACACCGTGATCCTCACCAACTTTGGAAAGTTTGGACTGGGAAGTGTACAAGGTCCACTGGCTGGCCATGATACCGCCATCCTTGTTACTGTCACTGTAACCTACCATCACCATCTGAACTGGCTCGCGGAGACCGCGGTGCTCTTGGATAAATGGCAAGCTAGCTTTAGTGACAGGGTGCTCCAAGAAGGAACCAAGAATTTCCTCACCGTTGTGCAAATCCTCGATAGTCTCCAACAATGGAGCCACTGGAATCTTACAAACGAGTTTACCTTTCTCGCGGGAAGTAAGACCTGCCTCACGAGCAAGGAGGTAAACAGTCAACAAGTCAGACAAGGAACGGGTCATGCTGACGATCAAAGCGCCAATACCGCTGTAGCCGTACTTGCTAACGTGTTGCTCAATAACAGTATACACCTCGATAACGGCTTTGGCATTCGGGCCAAGTTCCGCTTTCGGGTGTGTGAACGGACGATTGGATTGGAGCTCGTTATTAAGGAATTCCAAACGCTTCTCTTCCGACCAGTTTTTAAAGTCTGTGTCCTCGAATCCAGCGGCCTCGAGCAATTGCTCAACAGCCAAGTCGTGGAAGTCACTGTTTTGACGGATGTCAACAGCGGCCAAGTGGAATCCGAAAGAGGATACCGTACGAATGGCTACGTTAACGTCGTTATAGGCGATGGATTTCGCACCGAACTCCAACAATGCCTTTTTGAGCAACTGAAGGTCGCTCAACAACTCACGGTGTGAGAAGTAAGAACCAGCAGTCTCTACGATTTCCGTTGGAGCACCATGGCTGGTTTTCAACGGAAGCTTGGCCATCATCATGTTGACCATTTGCTCGAAGGCCTCGCCTTTGTACTTCTCGAGAAGCTCTTCGCCAGTCTCGCCAAGTTCCTCAGCGATTTGAAGCACGCGCTCCTTGAGCATAGCAGGCGCATCCTTAAGGCTTACAGTGAAGGTCAATTGCTTCACCAAATCAGCCAAAGACTTACGCACCACGAAGAATGCGTTCAAGCGCAAAGTCTTCAAGGCATGGGCAGTGATGTCTGCCGTTACCAATGGGTGACCGTCACGGTCGCCACCTACCCAGTTACCAAAGACAACTTTTGGGAAAGCGAACGAATCGTTCAGTTTATCGCTATCAAAACCAGCTTCCTCCCAAGCTTGAACCATTCGACGGTCCATGATTGGAAGCACCTTTGGGAAAACATTGGAGAGGTAGTGAACAACATTGTTCAACTCCGTTTTCACGTCTGGCTTTTCAACAAAGATTTCACCTGTTTTCCAGAGACGGTAAAGCGTCAGCTGGATGTTCTTATCAATATTTGCAAGCTCCTGCTTGGTGAACATCTTGTTCTCACGCTCTACCAACAAGAGGTAAAGATGACGGTGATGCTCCAAAACAGTTTCGCGCTTAGCCTCAGTTGGGTGAGCGGTAAATACCGGCTCAATGCGCACATCACCAAGCTCATCAAGAATCTGAGACTCCGTAATGCCAGCCTCTTTCAAGGCCTTAAAGTTCTTAGCCCAAAGGCCGTTGATGCTTGCAAGGTCTTTGTCCTCCTCACGGCGACGGTTTTGCACCGCGCTGTTCACCTCTACCGTGTTGATCAACTGGAAAACGATGCTGTAAAGCTGAAGACGCTTCTCGTCAAAATCCTCAACATCAATCTCTTTCCCCTCGTTAATCCACGGAATGGCCTCCGCCATTTCCTTTTCTCCGTTATCCTCAAGCACCTTTTTCAGGGAGTGCAGGAGGTATTCTAGATCTTCGTAGGGTTTCCCCAACTTCTCTTTTACCTCGGTGAGTATATTCATCTTGGATTTGAGTTTTTTTTGGTTGGACAAGCGACGCCTTTTCCGCAAAAATCAACGGTCAAAAAACAACAAGCTGAAGGTCAAGAAAATACCTTATCTAACCATTGTTTTTGGCCAACGCATTGCTACGAAGATACAAAACACAATTTCTAATTGCAGGGGAATCCGGAAGACAATCGCCCTTTTTTCACATAAAAAAAGCCATTTGCAAAAAGTCGGGTCTTATCCCGCTTTGCAAATGGCTGTATTGATTCTCTTGCCCAATGGACGTCGTCCTTACAAGGCTTTACGAAAAATCACCGCTGAACCAACAGCGACTGCCTTACCACCTTGTCGCCATCAGAAATCTGAACCTGATAAACCCCGATGGGTAATTGAGAACAATCCATATAAATGCCCTCAACCGTATTCTGCACATCTAGTTTTTTGGCCACCAATCCGCTCACATCAAAAAATTCGATATGTAATTTTTCGCCGTCAAAACCCTCTACGTTCAAGTGAACTTGGTCTTGGGCGGGATTCGGGTAAATCATGGCATCAATGCCCGCCAATCTTAGCGTACGGCTTACAAAAGCATCCGAACGGAAAACACATGAGATGATTTTTTCCTGTCCATTCAGGCCAATTTCCAACAAGGGAACGCCCTGTCCCTTTCCATACCAAACCACATTTGTTCGATGACGAATCAAGGTATCATAAGCCACCCACTCCCCTTGTTGCTGGACAAAACTATAGGTGTATTGGGTTTCCTTCACTTCCTCCTGAAGCGCCTTGTAACTGCCCGAAGGAAGCTGGAGCAATCCCTGCCCTTGGATTTTTGAGGTTCTGAATACTTCCATATCCAGCTTTATGGAATCTTTGCCTTGGGCATATTTCAACCCAAAATGGACCGTATCCTTGCTCTCCGCTCCAAAAGCCAAAGGAAAGGCCATCACCTTATCCTTCTTCTGTGGCACTACGGACAACAGGCTTTGATCTGGACCTTCAAGGACATAACCGACCACAGCCACTCCTGTTTCACTCACCTCAAGATAGCTTTGGTTCAAGCTTCCCAAAGTGCTTTGCTGAATCAGCTCCGGCCCTTTTTCGGATGCCTTCGAGGTTCGGGAATACTGCACTGTATCCTTCTGATGAGCCTGCAAGGTGGAAAAATCCCACTCCTGACCGGCACCCGTTTTTTGTACCAAGGACAAGTCATTGAAAGTTGTATCAACCGCCTTGACGTAACTCATTCCTGACTGAAAGAAATCAGCTCGGGAAAGTATGGTTTGGGCATAGCCCAATAATGGGGCAACCGCCAAAAAAGAGAGTAAAAATTTCTTCATATTTTAATGTTTTTGAAAACGTAGCTAATAAAGCTCCAATTCAGAGAGGCCAACTGATTGTACTATATAAATGTCTGCATCGTCCTATGCCCACCCCTTCTCAACCACCGTTTTTTCTCCTTAACATTCACTTTCATTTTTACTACGATGAAGAAGGTATCCAACACGAAAGAGGGATCAATTAAAGTCACACTTGTTGTTTTAAAACTTGCTGTTGCACCATATCTCCATAGACCTTTATTCCTCTCTGCCTTCACTATGACATTTTGATTCCAATTCACTGAGTCTGGCACAACCAATTCAAAATACCCATTTGAATCTGTTGTATCCACTGCCAATACATTTCCTTCCATATCTTGTAAGGTGACTCTCACACCCCTTATCGAAATTCCATCCTTTGATTTTTTAGTTTGTTTATCCCTTTTAAGGCGTTCCTCAACCAATCCCATAATCCTCATATTCTCCTTCATCACCTGTTTCTCTCGCAAGTCAGGCATCTGAACTTCCACACCTTTTCCACCCGTATTGATCGTTTGCGCGAAAGACAATTGAATCGTCAGCATATTGAAAAGAATCACCACTCCAGCCAATGCCAAAAACTTTCGAAATCCCGTCCAAAATGATTTTTCAACAGGATCATTTGAGGCAACCTGACCCTCTCGGAAATGGCCACAGACCTTTCCTTTTTCTGCTACCAACTCATTGAATTCCTCCTCTGTGGCACGGGTAAAATCATACACCACCTTTTGACAGGAAGCGCAAAATCGACCCTTCTCCTCTGGAGTCATTTTGTTCCAGTCCTCGTGGCAGGGTTCGGGGATACGGATGTCTTTGAAACCTATTTCCACCATCTGGCTGTTGTATGACGTTGCATATATCCCATCCGTGTTCTCCTCCTCAGCCTAAATCTAGTTTTATTAGGCCTAAAGCGTTTCTCCATTTCAAGGGATAGAAAGGCTGTATCGCTAATGAACTGCTTGATTCTTTTGAACCTAGTGGCACCTCTTGGATAAATAGATTTTTGCTTTTCTTTTTCAGCTACCACAACTAGCTCATGACTCCAATCAACGGTGTCAGGAACTACCAACTCAAACTTGCCATCTTTTCCCGTATTCGTTTGAGCTAGAATATTTCCTTCGCCATCCTCTAGTGTAATTACTGCACCCACAACCCCATTTTTCACCGAGGAAATTTGGCTATATCTCTTCTCAACTAATTCTCCCTTAATCGTCTGATTCCCTTTCAGCACTCGTTTCTCCCTCAAATCAGGCATCTGCACCTCAACTCCCTTCCCTCCTGTATTCACCGTTTGGGCAAATGACGATTGAACCGTCAGCATCTTGAAAAGAATCACAGCCCCAGTTGAAGCCACATACTTGCGAAAAGTCGTCCAAAATGGTTTTTCAACAGGCTCATTTGAGGCAATCTGATCCTCTCGGAAACGACCACAAACCTTACCTTTTTCTGCCACCAACTCATTGAATTCCTCCTCCGTGGCACGGGTAAAATCATACACCACCTTTTGGCAGGAAGCGCAAAATCGGCCCTGCTCTTCTGGGGTCATTTTGTTCCAGTCCTCGTGGCAGGGTTCGGGGATACGGATGTCTTTAAATCGAATGTTGTTGTGCATATCACCAACTAGTTGAAAAAGCATGCTCCCTTCGAAAAAGTCGTTTTCTCTCCACTACCTTCATTATAAAGTTGACTTCAATGAAATCCTCCAAAGACACCTCCTTTTCAAGGGTTCTATAGTGATATCTATAACCACCTCCAGAACTTATTTCACTCTCTTTCTCTACTACTACAAAAAGCTCCTGACTATAATTGACAGTATCTGGCACCACCATTTCATACTCCCCATCAGAATTAGTTTGGGTCTGAGCCAAGACATTTCCATCCAAATTCTTTAAGCTCACCTGAACTCCTGAAAGGCCTACCAATTCTTCTCTCCACCTAAGCTTCTCGACCTTTCCCCTAATCACCTGATTTCCTTTGAACACCTTCTTTGCATTCAAATCAGGGAATTCCACTTCAACAGTTCTCCCATTCTCCCTCACAGATTGTGCTACAGCTGATTGAAGGGAAAGCATTTTAAAGAGAAATACAGCGCTTGTCGAAGCGAGATATTTTCTAAACCTCGTCCATACCAAAGGCTTCACAGGTTTTCGGGGAGCAATTTGATCCTCTCGAAAGCGACCACAAACAGGCCCCTCCTTCTCAACTATTTCATTGTACTCCTCCTCCGTTGATCTCGAAAAATCATAAACGTTCTTTTTACAGGCTGAACAAAAACGGCCTTTCTCAAACGGGGTCATGTTATCCCAATTTTCATGACAGGGATTTGGAAGATGGATATCCTTAAATCTTATGGGTTTTTGCATAGAAAAAGGGAGCAGTAAAAAACTGTATTTGTATTTCTATTCGATGGATGGGGAAATAAGTAACCCTTTCTTGCCTTTAAGAGGGGGCTTTTCGAGTTTTACCCCATGAAAAAAAACTCAGAAGACCTTAACAACCTGTCAAACTTATTTTTTGTGACCCATGAAGCCTTACAACGGCAAACGGCTCGCTCTATTGATTTGGCATTGGTCATCAGAAACTGGTTGTTTGGTTGGTACATCGTTGAATTTGAACAAAAGGGTGACGCAAAATCTAAATATGGCTCAGGCTTCCTAACAACCTTGTCCAAACAATTGCAAACACTTAAAATTAAAGGGAGTTCAACAACCCGTCTCAAGCTCTATCGCTCATTCTACCTTAGCTATTCCCAAATTAGTCCGACACTGTCGGCCCCTTCCTTTGGCCTTCCCTCAATTGGACCGACACTGTCGGACGATTTCATAAATCATGAGTTGCGAGAAGGCATTAAGGAACTCACAACCTTCTTCCAACTGGGATGGTCCCACTACGTTTCGCTACTGACTATAAAGTCAGAGACAGAACGAAAGTTTTATGAGATTGAAGCCCATGCAAACAATTGGAGTGTCAGGGAATTAAAACGACAAATTGAGTCCTCTCTCTATGAACGACTGGCTCTCAGCAGGAATAAACATCAGGTTAAAGAATTAGCTGAAAGGGGGCAAAAAATGGATTCTCCAAAAGACCTCCTGAAAAACCCTTATATCCTTGAGTTCTTAGACCTTCCAGAACAAAACCTATATTCTGAAAATGAACTTGAAAATGCCATCATTGACAAAATCGAGCATTTTCTCCTTGAATTAGGGAAAGGGTTTCTTTTTGAAGCTCGCCAAAAGCGTTTCACCTTTGACGAAGACCACTTTTTTGTTGACCTCGTTTTTTACAACAGGCTCCTGCGTTGCTATGTTCTCATTGACCTAAAAAGAGACAAGCTAAAACACCAAGACCTTGGTCAAATGCAGATGTATGTCAATTATTTCGACAGACATGTAAAACTAAAGGATGAAGCCTCAACAGTGGGCATCATTCTCTGCCACCGAAAGAACGATGCTCTGGTGGAACTAACCCTTCCTGAAAACAGCAATATCCACGCATCTGAATACCAACTTTATCTTCCCAGCAAAGAAGAACTTCAAAAACAACTCCTTGAAGCTGAAAAAGATTGGAAAGAAAATCACTAACCACCATGTCCATCATAAAATCCATCATCCGCTCCCTTGAAACCCTTGCACCTCCAAGCCTTCAAGAATCCTATGACAACGCTGGCTTAATCGTCGGCGATCCGTCGGCGGAGGTCACTGGCATCCTCACCACATTGGACTGCACAGAGCCCGTGGTGGACGAGGCCATCGCCAAAGGCGTCAACCTGATTGTGGCGCACCACCCCATCGTGTTTCGAGGACTGAAAAGCTTGACAGGCAAAAACTACATCGAGCGCACAGTATTGAAAGCCATTAAAAACGATGTGGCCATTTATGCCATCCACACCAATCTGGATAATGTCCAATTGGGTGTGAACAATAAAATCTGCGAGGTGCTTGGATTGGAGAACACAAAAATCTTGGCTCCTAAAAGTCAGCTTTTGAAAAAGCTTACTGTGTTTGCTCCTAAATCTTGCGCTGAAAAAGTGCGAAAGGCGATGAGCGATGCAGGTGCGGGACAAATCGGCAACTACAAGGATTGCAGTTTTACTTCCGAGGGTCAAGGACGTTTCACGCCAAATGAGCATGCTAACCCTTTTGAGGGTAAACAAGGCGTGGAATCGGTGGTGTCGGAAGAACGTATCGAGGTGATTTTCCCGAATTACTTGCAGGGAGCTGTCCTTTCAGCCATGAACCAAGCACACGATTATGAGGAGGTGGCGTATTACCTTCAGGACTTGGCGAACAAGAACCAAGAGGTTGGTTCAGGAATAGTTGGAAAACTTGCCGAGCCCATGGATGCCACAGCTTTTTTGCAACACTTGAAAGATAAATTGGGAACTCCTGTGGTTCGCCACACCCCCTTGGTGAAAGACACCGTACAAACAATTGCGGTGTGTGGTGGTGCTGGAAGCTTTTTGCTCCGCAATGCCATCGGCGCCAAGGCTGATGTTTTTGTGACGGGAGACTTCAAATACCACGAGTTTTTCGATGCCGAAGAAAACATCATTATCGCCGATGTGGGACATTACGAAAGCGAGGCTTGCACAAAGGAGCTTTTAGCCGACTATTTAAGCAGAAATTTTCCTAATATTGCGGTTGCTTTGTCCGAAACGAGGACAAACCCTGTCAATTACTTCTTTTAAATGCTTCGTTGAGAAGATGTTAGACATTAGAAATCAGACTTTAGCCCTCCCTCGGGATGCTAACGTCTAAGTTCTAAAATCTAATGTCCTTTTTACTTAGCTGTAAAGACTCTTCCAATAAATATGGATATCCCAGTTTCCCAAAAATTGGATGCCCTGCAACAGTTGCAGGAAATCGACTCCCGTCTTGACGCCCTTCACAAGCTTCGTGGCGACCTCCCTGAAGAGGTGAGCGACCTTGAAGATGAGATTGCTGGCTTGGAAACCCGTGTAGGGAAATTCGAGCAAGACATCAAAGATGCCGAAGATGGCATTGAAGGTTACCGCAACGGCATCAAGGAAGCCGAGGCCTTGATGGAAAAATACAAAGGGCAACAACTGGAAGTCCGCAACAACCGTGAGTACGATGCCATCACCAAGGAAATCGAACTCCAAGAGTTGGAAAAGCAGGTTTGCGAGAAGCGCATCAAAGAAGGCTATGCCCGCATTGATGGCATCAAGGAGCGCATCAGCGAAACCAACGAGAAGCTTTCTGGCCGTAAAGAGGACCTAAAGCACAAGAAGAAAGAATTGACTGAGTTGGTTGAGGAGAGCAAGGAAGAGGAAGATAAGCTTTTGGCTGAGCGCGAGAAGGCTGGTAAGAAAATCGAGGAGCGTCTCTTCAACTCTTACAACAAGATTCGCGACAACTCCCGCAACGGTCTTGCTGTTGTAAAAGTAGCTCGTGGTGCTTGTGGCGGTTGCTTCAACATCGTTCCTCCTCAGCGTCAGGCTGATATCCGTGAGCGTAAGAAAATCATCGTTTGCGAGCACTGCGGACGTATTTTCTCTGACGCCGAAGCGGTAGAGATTCCAGAAGAGCCAAAGAAAAAAACGACTCGTAAGAAATAAGAATGATTTAATGGAATTTGCTGGGCCAGCTCATTGAGAAGACCCAAAATAAAATTCCACGCTAATTCATTTCACTGTGAAAACGTCAACCCTCAAGTCTAAGCTAATCCTGACTTGGTGGTTGACGTTTTTTATTGGTCCCCTCCCACTTTTTGCACGGTATGCCTTCACCCCCGAAGTGCACTCCGCCTACAAAGATTTTATTGCCCTAAAGACCGAATCTGGCAAGCTAAGCATTGATTTGGCCTTGGCAGAAGATCCTAAAAATGGTCTGGCCGTTTGTATCGCAGACTATCATGACTTGGTTGTCCTGCTTACCTCCCAAGACCCAGCCCTTTACAAAAAGCTTGAGCCCAATGCTGAGAAGCGATTGGACAAGATTGCTTCACTTGAAAAAGACTCCCCTTTTTATCGCTACTGCCAAGCTGAAATCAAACTCCATTGGGCCTTTATCAAACTCAGCTTTGGCGACCAATTCCAAGGTGGCATCATGCTCCGTCAAGCTTTCAAGTTGCTGGAGGAAAATGAGAAACTGTATCCCAACTTCACGCCTAACAAAAAGTCCTTTGGCACCCTGAAGATTTTAATTGGATCCATTCCCCCAGATTATCAGTGGGTCGCGAAACAACTCGGACTTTACGGAACGGTGCATGAAGGCATGAACATGGTCAACGAGGTGGCCCAAAGTGATTCACCGCTGGCCATGGAAGCCAAACTGATTTCTCTGATGGTTCAATCCCTTTATTTCAGGGATAAAACCGCTTTGGAATCCATCCAGTCACTTTTTAAAACTCACCCAAACAATCTCTTGCTGTGTTATCTGGAAGCACAGTTGGAGCTGAAAAACAACAAGGCTGAGAAAGCGATTCAAACACTGAATAACCAGCCCAAAGGCACCGAATATGCTCAGTTCCCCTACCTGAAATTTCTTTTGGGTGAAGCCTATCTTTTCAAGGGTGAGTATGCATTGAGTCAACAGTATTTTCAACAGTTCACGAAGAACTATAAAGGCGTGAACCACCTGAAAAGCGCTTATTTCCGCAGCTACCTTTCCTACTGGCTGCAAGGAAATTCCGTGGAAGCCGAAAAATTCAAGAAGCTGACGAAGGAAAAAGGCGGAACCCAGATCGATTCTGACCAGTACGCCCAACGTTTTGTGGATCAAAAATCCATGCCCGACAAAAACTTGATGAAGGCCCGTCTCTTTTTTGATGGAGGTTATTTTGACAAGGCCCTTGCTGTTTTGAACAGCAAAGAAAAAAGCGCCTATCCTTCACATAACGAACAGCAGGAATACCTTTACCGAAAGGCAAGAATCTACCACGAAACAGGCAAAGTCCAACTGGCACTTTCCACCTACCAAGAGGTGATTGACCATCACCGGCAAAAGGACGATAGCTACTTCGCACCGAACTCTGCGTTGCAAATGGGCTATATCTATCGCGATCAAGGGAGTAAGGAAAAAGCGCGACTGGCATTCCAAAAGGCCAGAAGCTTCCCAAAACACGAATACCAAAACAGCATTCATTCCGAAGCGAAAAGCGCCGAACAAGCCCTGAATTAACCCATTCCCCAAGCTATTTGAGAATTTTGTATCAAGTACAATGTATTATGTACAATGAGCTCAGCCTTTGCTTAATCATTGTACTTAATACTTGATACATTGTACAATTTCCATGTAGCCTAAACATCCCCCAATGCCCAACACCTTTCCTATCACGGATTCCTTTCTTGAAAAGGCGCTCTACTATGCCGACAAGAACATGGCTCACTTCCTACTTCTGAACGGAAATGGTTATGAGCAAGGCTTCCCTTTGGAGTTGGCCCTTGGCGCAAAATCAGTTTGCTCATGCCAAGCTGGAGAGGCGTTCAACAATTTGGAGGCGTTTCAGCAAAAGGCAGAGAAAAAAATTTACGGCTATTTGGGCTATGACCTCAAGAATGAATGCGAGGTTTTAAACAGCATTAACCCTGACAAGCTGGGCTTTCCCGACTTCTTCTTTTTCGAGCCAGAGCATATCATCAAGTTTCAGGAACCCCACGTCATCATTGAAAGCGAAGAACCAGAGAAGCTGTTCTCGGACATCAACAATACTGAACTGCCATCAGCAACCCCTTCTTCGCCCTTGGCGATTCATCACCAAACGGTTAGAAGCGCCTACATTGAAAATGTAAAAAGCATTCAGCAAGACATTGAGGAGGGAGAAGTTTATGAGTTGAACTACTGCATTAATTTCTCTGCAGAAAATGCCTATATCAATCCAGTATCCACCTACCTCCGTCTCAATTCCCTTTCCCCGACTCCCTTCTCCTGCTTCCTAAAAACAAAAGGCAACTATCTCCTTTCCGCATCTCCAGAGCGCTTCCTTGAGAAAAAAGGAAACAAGGTTATTTCACAACCCATTAAGGGAACTGCCCGACGTGGAGCCACATTGGAGGAAGACAAACAACAACGGGAAGCACTCTTAAACAACCCAAAAGAGCGCGCTGAAAACCTGATGATTGTGGATCTTGTCCGCAACGACCTCACGCCATTTGCCATCGCTGGAACCGTAAAAGTGGATGAACTTTTTGGCATCTACACCTTCCCGCAGGTACACCAAATGATATCCACGGTATCAGCGGAAATACAACCAGAAGCCACCCCCATCCAAGTCCTCAAACAGGCCTTCCCGATGGGTAGCATGACGGGCGCCCCGAAAGTCAGAGCCATGGAATTGATTGACCACTACGAAACCCATAAACGTGGTCTTTTCTCTGGCGCTGTCGGCTACCTCACTCCCAAAGGAGATTTTGATTTCAATGTGGTCATTCGCTCCTTACTATATAACCAAACCAATCAGCACCTTTCCTTTTCTGTTGGATCGGCTATTACTTACACCGCTGAAGCCGAGCAGGAATATGAGGAGTGTTTGTTAAAGGCGGAGGCGTTGGTGAGGTGCTTGGAGGGATAACTACACCATTGGACCTTGATTTTTAAGGATTTTTGGATGATCAGGATTTTGTAGCAGTTCGGCCAATCCATCGTCAGCATCCTACGAATCATTGATTTTTATCCACATCCGCATCCTGACAATCATAAAAATCCCAATAATCAAGGTCTAACGATTTTCCCACACAAGATGAATGAACCCTTCTCCCCACTTTTTTATTACTTTTGTAGGTTAGATACGGAGGTGGCTCATTCCGCCTTCCGACAATCGGCATAGAAGACATGAAACAGCTCATCAAAGACATAGACATCCTCCAGCCAGAGGAGGCGCAGGCTTGCGAGGTGAAAATCTCCAAAGAAGAAGATACAGGCAAGGGACGGAAGTTCTACATCGAGAGCTATGGTTGCCAGATGAACTTCTCGGACAGTGAGATTGTCACATCCATCCTCAAAGAGGAAGGTTTTGACACGACTTCCGATTTCACTCAGGCTGACCTGATTCTGTTGAACACTTGCTCCATTCGTGAAAAGGCCGAGCAAACGGTACGTAACCGCTTGAAAGCCTTCAACGAGATTAAGGAGGAAAAGCCAGCCATCACCATCGGCATCTTGGGCTGTATGGCCGAACGCTTGAAGGAGAAGTTGTTGGAGGAGGAGAAAATCGTTGACTTGGTCGCTGGCCCTGATGCCTACCGCGACATGCCACGCTTGGTCAATGAGGCCCAAGGTGGTGAGAAAGCCGTCAATACCTTCCTTTCCCGTGAGGAAACCTATGCCGACATCAGCCCAATCCGATTGAACTCCAACGGCGTTACGGCCTTTATCTCCATCATGCGAGGTTGCGACAACATGTGCACCTTCTGCGTGGTACCGTTCACCCGTGGCCGTGAGCGTAGCCGTGACCCTAAATCCATTGTTCGTGAAGCCCAAGAGCTCTTCGACAAAGGATACCGCGAGGTAACCCTTTTGGGACAAAACGTGGACTCCTACAAATGGTCCCCGAATGAAGACCTGAAAGGAAAGGCGCAAATCGAGAAATCTGGCGAAACCGATATCACCTCCTTCGCCCAGTTGTTGGAGATGGTAGCTAAAGTGCACCCAGACCTTCGTGTTCGCTTCTCCACCTCCCACCCGATGGACATGACGGACGACGTGTTGTACGCCATGGCCAAGTATGAAAACATTTGTGAGTATATCCACCTTCCGGTACAAAGCGGTAATACCCGCGTATTGGAAAAAATGAACCGTGGCTATACTCGTGAGGAATATATGGAGCGTGTGGATGCCATCAAGCGCATCGTAGGTGACGAATGTGGTATCTCTGCTGACGTCATCGCAGGTTTCTGCACCGAAACTGAGGAAGAACACCAAGACACCATTTCCTTGATGGAAGAGGTAAAGTTCGACTTCTCCTACATGTTCCACTACTCGGAGCGTCCTGGCACACCAGCTGCCAAAAAGTTTGAGGATGATGTGCCTTTGGCCGACAAAAAACGTCGCCTGAATGAAATCATCTCCCTTCAAAAAGAACATGGCCTTTTCCGCAACCAACAACGTGTGGGTAAAACATACAAGGTGTTGATCGAGGGCAACTCCCGTCGCTCTGATGAGCAATGGATGGGACGAAACTCGGCCAACATTGTAGTAGTATTCGACAAGCCAGAAGGCTCGAAAGTCGGAGAATACTACGAAGTAAAAGTCACTGATTGCACTGGTGCCACTTTGATTGGTGAAGCCATCTAAAATCATATCGAAAAGGAACAGCCCATTGGACTGTTCCTTTTCTTTCCTCCTCATTTATTGAAATGCTTTAAGCGAGGAAGCCCAAAAAGTCAGCTTCAGCTTTTTGCTGACCACAACTTTCTTCCTCACTTTTAGATGACATTATGCGCGACTCCCAACTTCTTACCATCAAACAACGATTTGGCATCATTGGCAACGCCCCAGCATTGACCCATGCCATTCAGGTGGCCATGCAAGTGGCTCCTACCGACATGACGGTGTTGATTACTGGAGAGAGTGGTAGCGGTAAGGAGTCCTTTTCTAAAATCATTCATTCCCTGAGCGCCCGAAAGCACGGTCCATTTATCGCCGTGAACTGTGGCGCCATTCCAGAGGGAACCATTGATTCGGAACTTTTCGGACACGAGAAAGGCGCCTTCACAGGTGCGCACGACTCCCGAAAAGGCTATTTCGAAACGACGAACAAGGGCACCATTTTCTTAGATGAAATTGGCGAGATGCCCATGGGAACCCAAGCCCGATTGCTCAGGGTCTTGGAAAATGGTGAATACATCAAGGTTGGTTCCTCCAAAGTGCATAAAACGGATGTCCGGGTTATCGCCGCTACCAATGTAAACCTGCTGGATGCTGTTGAAAAAGGCACTTTCCGAGAGGATTTATATTACCGTCTGAGCACTGTGCCGATTAAAGTTCCGCCATTACGCGATCGAGGGCTGGACATTGAATTACTTTTCCGTAAATTCTCGTCGGATTTCGCAGAGAAGTATCACGTGGAAAGCATCCAACTCACCACGGATGCCGAGGATTTGTTGCTCTCCTATCCTTTCCCAGGCAACATCAGACAATTGAAAAACATTGCAGAACAGGTTTCTGCCTTGGAGATGGATCGAACCATCGACCGCGTTACATTGTCTAAGTATTTGCCTGACCAACGAGCAAATCGCCTTCCGGCCCTTTATCAGGGCAAAGAGGGAAAGGAAGAGTTCTCTGAACGCGACCTACTCTACAAGATCCTTTTCGACATGAAAAGGGACATGAGCGAAATGAAAAAGCTCATTTTCGATGCAGTCCAACACGGCAATATCAGCCCTGAGATTTTGAAGGAGCATTCCAGTCTTTTCAGCGATGTACCTGAAAAACCTGCTCCGGAATCATCTCCTGCTCCTGCCAAGCAGCCCCTTTACTTGGAGGCTGGACAACCACAACATGAGGAATCCCATGCCTTTGACATCTCTCCAGTGGAAGACGTCAACCATGAAGAGGAAGTCGAATCCCTTTCCTTGGAAGACCACGAAAAGGAGCTAATCATCAAGGCGCTGAAAAAGCATAAAAACCGCCGCAAGCGAGCAGCCAAGGATTTGGGCATTTCCGAGCGGACCTTGTACCGGAAAATCAAACAATATGAAATCGGGTAAATTTTCCCCAACCATTTTGCTTTACGCCTTGTTAGGGTCACTCTTAGTGGGGTGCACCTTCGGCTATAACTTTACCGGCACCAAGGGCACAAAATCAAATATTCCACAAGAGGGATATATTAATATTCCCAACTTTGAACATCAGGCCTTAGACGGACCGCCAAACCTTAGTATAACCCTTACTGAAAAAAGTAAGGAATATTGGCAGCGGAACACAGGGCTTTCAGTTGGTACGACTCAAAACCCTATTGGTCAATACACCTTAGAGGGAATTATTGAAGAATATACAATCATCCCTATCGCAGCCTCGTCCACTGGCGAAACAGATTTGACGGAGGCCGCATTAAACCGGTTGACCATTGTTCTTGATGTTACCTACATCCCCTCCAAAGATTCTGTGAGTCAAAAGGTTGATCCTGTTGCTAAAAACTTTAAGCTCCGACAGGAACGAGATTTCTCCACGGAGCTATCCCAGTCAGAAGTAGAGCAAACGATTGTTGACGAGATTTCTGACCAATTAATTATTGAGATGTTCAACACCATCTACGGTGGTGGTGATTGGTAAAACATATTCCATTACGCTTTTCGGAATGAACAAAAAATCATTTCAGGAACTCTTACAAGAACCTTCGGCACTAAGCCAAGAAAACATCTCCGGACTCGAGGAAGTGGTAAAAAACTTTCCTTACTGTCAGGTAGCGCATTCCCTATTGGCTAAAGGATACAGGGAACAAGGCAATATGCTGTCTGAGAAAAAGCTGTCCAAAGCGGCGGTTTACAGCTCTTCCAGGAAAAAGCTTCGAGAATTAATCCTGAAAGAAGCTCCAAAACCACAGACTCCCGTCCAACAGGAACAACCAGCAAGGCCGTCAGAAGATGCGCTTTCCAAACTCAGGAAACTCGGATTGGAAGCACGAAACAAGGCCAAGGAAGCTCAACAAGCTTCCCAAGAAATCCCCTCCTCCTTTGACTTTGAGCTCCCAACTGGAACTAAAGGCACCGAGGAAATCATTGAGGAAATCGCCAAAAAGGAGACTACCCCAAATCCACGGGTACAAGGAAAAAAATTCAACATCGACCTGATTGACAATTTCATTAAGTCGAATCCTGCCATTAACCGCCAATCCTTACGTGAGGGCATTGAAAGTTTTCAGGAAGGTGATTTGGCGTGGAAATCAGGTCAGGAAAGCAACAAGTTCATATCGGAGAACTTGGCCAAAATTCACATCAGGCAAGGGAATATTGAGAAGGCAATCTCTATTTACCGAGAATTGATGTTGAAATATCCCGATAAAAAAGGTTACTTTGTGGAGCAAATTCAACGATTAACAAAATAGAATGTTCACGGCACTTGTCATCTTAGCGATTTTTGTGGTTCTGCTTACCGTTTTGACCATTTTGGCTCAAAACCCAAAAAGTGGGGCCGGTGCCCAATTCGGTGGTGGAGGATCCTCCCAAGTGATTGGAGTAAAGCACGGTACAGATTTGATGGAAAAACTCACTTGGGGATTTGGCATTGCTCTTTTAGTGATTTGTGTGGCAGCTAACTTGGTTCAAACCAATTCAGCTGGCGTTCAAGGTGAAGGCCTTGAGCAAATCCAACAAGAGGTTCCTCAGGGAGCGCCAAGCTTGGAAGATGCTCCTTCTTTGGAAGATGCAGCTCCGCTTGAAGGCGACGAATAATTAACTGCAATTGCATAGCAGACGAGGCCACTCATTTTGAGTGGCCTCTTTTTTTGCTCATATTTTTTTAAGACATCTCCCCTTCATCCCCTTCTCCGTGTACCACCAAATAAACCAGTTTCCGCTTAATGACGGGAAATACGGTTTGTTCAAATGGAAACGGCATATCAGCCTCCACAAAAACCATTGTGGGGTTATTCATGATCCTGTGTCGAGATAGGAAAATACTTTTCAATTCTTGTGGTCGGACATTTCCTTCAATGGAATCCACCTGACGAGTTTTTATCTCACCAAATTGATTCTCATTATTATCAAAGACTGTGACCTCGTACTGGTAGGCCTTCACCTCATTGGTTTTATCACTCCGACAAAATAAATAACCCGAAGTTCTGTTATCAGCCTCTTTGCCATGAAGGTAATGCAGCTTTACCGCCTTACAGGCAAACTCAAACAGCGCCTGACCCTCTTGTAAATACTTTTTAAACTGCTTGGAAGCATAGCTGATTACCTTGGTCAGCTCCTTCATGAGGTTGTTGTCCTCGACGACCTTCTTTTGGACCAAATCCCACTCCTCAAAATCGAACACGGTAACCTCCTTAGGAAAGTTCTTCATAAGGAATTCCCGCTTGCGCTCGAAGGTCACCAAGTTGTCATAGTGTTCCACCAGTTCCCCAAAAAAGGGATAAAGACGTTGCTGACGGAAATCATCCTCCACGTCTTTCAGGTAGGATAACAGCTGATATTTCTTGTACTCGAAGTCAACCAACCCCTCAATCATCCAGTCTTTTGATAGCACTTTTCCCATACCCTCCCTTACGCCTGACACCTTAAGGTGGCGAGGGCTCATAAAAGCTTTCCCAAGTAGGGAATCTCAGGGGATTCTGCCATATTGTCCACAGGAGGTGACAAAAGGATTTTGAGATGTAATTTTTTCGTTAAAACCCCTCTCATTTTGTCAGTTTGACCCTGCTGGCACAAGATGTGTCGAGTGGCAGTTCAGCTTTTATTAACTACATAAAAACATCAAAAAAATGGCAGAAGTAAGCATCAAACCGCTTGCCGACCGTGTGTTGGTGGAGCCAGCTCCGGCTGAAGAGAAAACCGCTTCAGGAATCATCATTCCTGACACCGCTAAGGAAAAACCACAGCGTGGTGTTATTGTAGCTGTTGGCCCTGGTAAAAAAGATGAGCCATTGACCGTTAATACTGGCGATACGGTACTTTATGGCAAGTATTCCGGCACTGAGGTTTCTTTCGAAGGCAAAGACTACCTCATCATGCGCGAGTCCGACATTTTCGCAATTCTTTAAGAAGTATCATGTATCAAGTATTAAGTACCATGACTTTAAAGTCATAATACACAATACATTGTACTTAATACAAATACCTAGAAATCATCATGGCAAAGGAAATTTTGTTTGATAGCGACGCTAGAGAAAGACTCAAGAAAGGCGTTGACATTTTGGCTGATGCCGTAAAAGTTACTCTCGGTCCTAAAGGCCGTAACGTCATCCTCGACAAGAAATTTGGTGCTCCTACCATCACAAAGGATGGTGTTTCTGTAGCCAAAGAAATTGAATTGGAGGATGCTGTTGAGAACATGGGTGCTCAGCTCGTTCGCGAGGTGGCTTCCAAAACTGCTGACTTGGCAGGTGACGGTACAACTACTGCTACCGTTTTGACTCAAGCGATCTTCAACAGCGGTATCAAAAGTGTTGCTGCTGGTGCCAACCCAATGGACATCAAGCGCGGCATCGACAAGGCTGTTGCTACTGTCATTGAAGACTTGAAAGGTCAGTCTAAGGCTATCAGCAGCAGCAACGAGATTGCTCAGGTAGCAACTATCTCCGCCAACAACGATGCTGAAATCGGCCAAATGATCGCCGATGCCATGGATAAAGTTGGTAAGGACGGTGTTATCACCGTTGAGGAAGCCAAAGGTACTGAAACCGAGGTAAAGACTGTAGAAGGTATGCAGTTCGACCGCGGTTACCTCTCTCCATACTTTGTGACGGACACAGAGAAAATGGAGGCTGTGATGGAGAACCCATTCATCTTGATCCACGACAAGAAGGTTTCTTCTATGAAAGACCTTCTTCCTGTGCTCGAGGGTGTTTCTCAAACTGGCCGTCCGTTGATCATCATCGCTGAGGACGTAGACAGCGAAGCTCTTGCTACCTTGGTAGTGAACAAAATCCGTGGTGCCTTGAAAGTGGCTGCCGTTAAAGCTCCGGGCTTTGGTGACCGTCGTAAAGCTATGTTGGAAGACATCGCCGTTTTGACAGGTGGTACAGTAATCTCTGAAGAGCGTGGCTTCAAACTCGAGAACGCTACCCTTGACATGTTGGGTACTGCCGAGAAGATTGTCATCGACAAGGACAACACCACTGTTGTAAATGGTGCCGGTTCTGCTGATGCTATCGAAGCTCGCGTAAACCAAATCAAAGCTCAAATCGAGAACACTACTTCTGACTACGACAAAGAGAAGCTTCAAGAGCGTCTTGCCAAATTGTCTGGTGGTGTGGCTGTCATCTACATCGGTGCTGCCACTGAGGTAGAGATGAAAGAGAAGAAGGACCGTGTGGACGACGCCTTGCACGCTACTCGCGCTGCAGTTGCTGAAGGCATCGTAGCTGGTGGTGGTGTTGCACTTATCCGCGCACTTTCTGCTATCAAAAGCTTGGTAGGTGAGAACGAGGACCAAAACGTTGGTATCAACATCGTTCGCACTGCTGTTCAGGCTCCACTTCGCACCATCGTTTCTAACGCAGGTGGTGAAGGTGCCGTTATCGTTCAGAAAATCTCTGAAGGTACTGGCGACTTCGGTTACAACGCCCGCACTGACAAGTTCGAGAACTTGTTCGAGACTGGTGTTATCGACCCAACCAAAGTAACTCGCTTGGCTTTGGAGAATGCTGCTTCCGTAGCTTCTCTCCTATTGACCACAGAAGCTGTTGTGGCTGACTTGCCAGAGCCAGAAGGCGCAGCTCCTGCTATGCCTCCAATGGGTGGCGGCATGGGTGGCATGATGTAATTCAGCACATCGCACTTATTGATAAAGGCTGGGCAACATTGTCCAGCCTTTTTTTATGCCCAAAAGGCAACATTTTTCACCAACAATTTGTTAACTTCATGCCAACCAATAGCAATATTACTATGAAACTTTCTGTCGTAAAGGAACAACTGGATAATCTCAACGCCATCATCTTCGAACTGCCAAACGGTCATTTCGTGCCTGCTCACTTTCATGTGACTGAGGTGGGAATGGTCACCAAAAACTTCATTGATTGCGGAGGGACCGTAAGGGCTGAAAAAACCATCAGCTTCCAGCTTTGGGAAGACCAAGATGTGGACCACCGCCTCGCCCCGCAAAAGCTCAAAAACATCATCGAGCTTTCTGAACAAAAACTTGGCTTGGAAGACCTTGAAGTAGAGGTTGAATACCAAGGTGAAACCATTGGACGATACGGCCTTGATTTCAATGGCTCCCACTTCCTCTTGACCAACACCATGACCGATTGTTTGGCAAAAGACAAGTGTGGAATTCCTGAGCCAGAGCCTGCTCAGAGTTCTTGTTGCTCACCTGAGAGTGGGTGTTGTTAATTTATGCTCCCCATTAAAAAAGCCTGTTTGGAGTGAACCAAACAGGCTTTTGTTTTTTTAGGAGCTACTCGGGCGCTTTTGAAAAGCATCCGAAACCATCCATAACATTTTCAATGTCCCCGAACAGCCTAAGCCAAAGTATTCAAAATGCTATTTACGGTTTCGAACGCGACAGAAGTCGCGCCCGAGGCCGTAAATGCGCACCAGAGGGCTCATTGGTCTCCCATTCGCAGTGGGTCACATCATCTAATCAGTCGTCTGAAGGCTGGCCTCCAGTAGGGGATCTCAGAATAAACACCCCTATAGCAAAAAAAACTATTGAAATAATGGTGATCAATGGAGTATAGTCTTCTGCATTAAAGAAATCACTGATAAATGACAATAACAGAGTTAAACTTCCCAGAATAATAAAGGCTCGCCCTATATTCAATTTATAATTCTTCCACATAATCTATGGCATCACGAATGTTTGATTCAGAGTCAATACTTCCATCTTCATGTACATTGTATTTTTCAGTCTTTTTACCCAATAGTCCGCATTTATCGCATAAAAAGCCCAGTCCTCTCGGGCGCTTTTGAAAAGCGTCCGAAACCGTCCCTAACATTTCGAATGTCCCAAACAGCCTGATCCAAAGCATTTAAAATGCTATTTACAGTTTCGAAAGCGACAGGAGTCGCACCCGAGAATACTGGGTTGTTCATACAATGAATAAAGACCTTAATGAAATATCGCCTTTTTCAAACAAAAAGCCTGTCTGGACTCAACCAAACAGGCTTTCATATTTTAAGAAACTCAAGAGCTTAGCCCTTATTTCTCAAACGTTAGTCCCTCAAGGACATCAAAATGCGAAGTACATACCAGAACAACAGCATAAAGGACGAGAACAAGCCCAAGGAGGCTGCAACGTACTGGCTGCTATGGTAGCGATAGATGATGTTTGAAGTTTGGTACAAGATTGTTCCAGCGACAAGCAATACCATCACGGCAGAGAAAATCAGCCCAAGGTTGAACCCGATAAAGATGCTGGCAATAATCACTGCAACAGCGACTACACTACCCACAATCAAAGCACCACGTAAGAAAGAAAAGTCCGTTCCTGTCATAAACACCAGCAGGGTCAAGCCACAGAAAAGGCCAACTGAAATTGTTGCCGCAGAAAGAATCAAGCTGTCCGCTCCAGACATTGCAGTGGCAATCAGCAACAATGGCGCAAAAATCAAGGTCTCCAACAATACATAAAGCCCCAAGCCCATGTATTGACTTGTTTTATTCTCCACAGAGGAATTCGCCCATTTTTCACCACCCAGCTTCCGCCAGCAAACAATCCAATCACAATAAGCCAGTTGAAGCCATTCAAGGCCCAACCCGCAAAGGAAATGGCCACATCACGAAACATTCCCAAGAATACAGTTTCCAAAAGGACGAACGCCAACAAGGCACCCGCCAAATGGGCATAAGTCTTTCGGATAAATGCGCCACGAACCTCGGCGCTTTCTGCCGCTACGGCATTGAAATGATAATTTTCCATATCTACTGCTGTTTGATTGAATATTCTGCAATATCGGAGATTTACAAAACACCCAAGTCTTGAATCCCTTATTTTTGCCTGATAACCTACGCAAAAACCATGGAAGAAATCGGTCTAAACGTCATCATATTAATTGGAGTTGGGCTTTACACCCTGTTGGCAAGCGCCATGAATTGGAATTTCTTTTTTGAAAGCAGAAAAGCGGCGTTTTTCGTTCGTGTATTCGGAAGAAATGGCGCTCGAATCTTCTATGGCGCACTGAGTTTTCTGATTTTCTTCCTTGCCTATAAAGTAGCCTTGCCTGCCTAAAAACAATATTTCCCTTTCTCTCTATAACTGCCCCACTCCATGACCAACAAACAACTCGCCCGCCCTTTCAAACTTGCTGCCTCACTTATGGAACTCCATGGTGAGAACCCTTTTAAGATTCGAGGATATCAGTCCAACCTCCAATCCATTGAAAATGCGCAGGTCAGGTTAAGCGAGTTGTCTGCTAAGGAAATCGAGGCTTTGGATGGTTTTACCAAAAAACTGTCGGAGAAAATCGGGGCCATCTTGGAAACGGGGAGTTTTACGGAGTTAGATGCCTTGCTTGAAAAGACTCCTGCGGGCGTAGTCACTCTTTTGGACCTACCCGGCATTGGGCCAAAAAAGATTCGTACCCTTTGGAAAGACTTGGGCATTGAAACCAGAGAGGCGCTGTTAACTGCCTGCGAGCAAGAGCAAGTTTCGGCACTAAAAGGCTTTGGCAAGAAGACGGAGGAAAACATCAAGGAGGCACTAATATTCCTTGCCTCACAAAGTGGCAACTTCCTTTACGCGGACATCGAAGCTACGGCAGAAACTTTGGAAGCGGAATTAAAGCATTTGCTCCAAAGCGAACACATCAATTTAGTTGGGGAATTCCAGCGCCGTCTTCCAGTCATTAGCAAGTTGGAGTTTTTGATTGGTGGAAATACCGCTGAATCCAGCAAAGCAAAGCTTGAGTCCATTGCCAACTTCAGTGAAAAAACCTCTGGCCCATTCGTTCTTCGAGGAGAAAAGACCTTGGATGAAGGACAAACGGTTGCCATTGAAATTCACTTTTGCTCTGAAAAAGACTTTGCCAAGCAGGCCCTGCTCATGAGCTCCTCTGAGCAACACCTACGGCTGACTGTTAAGGAAAGTATTCCGTTGCTCAAGGCTGTAAAAGGCTCCAACCAGCATTCTGAAAAGGAGATTTACGAAGGATTGGGTTTCCACCACATTCCGTCGGAAGCCCGCGAGGGACAAATCGAGCAGCAATTCCTCATAGAAAAAGAAGCGCCAAAACTCTTAGAGGTTTCTGACTTGAAGGGCATCCTTCACAATCACAGTACTTATAGCGACGGCTCGAACACCTTGGAGGAAATGGCCTTGGCCACACGCGATTTGGGTTACGATTATTTGGGGATTTCAGACCACTCCAAATCTGCCTTTTATGCCAATGGTTTGGACGAGGGACAAATCATAAAACAGCATCAAGAGATTGATGCGTTGAACGAAAAACTGGCGCCTTTCAAAATTTTCAAAGGCATTGAATCCGACATCCTAAATGACGGCAGCTTGGATTACTCTGAGGACGTTTTAAAAAGCTTTGACTTCATCGTCTCCTCCATCCACTCCAACCTCAACATGGATATCGAGAAGGCTACTCAGCGCCTTATCACGGCCATTGAAAACCCGTACACCACCTTTTTGGGCCACCCAACTGGACGTTTGCTTTTGAAGCGTCAAGGCTATCCAATTGATCACCGAAAAGTGATTGATGCCTGCGCCGAAAACGGAGTTATCATTGAGATTAACGCCCACCCTGTGCGCTTGGACTTGGACTGGCAATGGGTAAGCTATGCCTTGGAAAAAGGTGTAAAACTTTCCATCAATCCAGATGCGCACGCCGTGGAGCAATTGGAGCTGATGAAATACGGCGTGTTAATTGGCAGGAAAGGAGGTTTGACCAAGGAGATGACCTTCAATGCGCTCTCCCGAAAAGAAGTTGAGGCCCACTTCCAAAGTAGGAAGTAAGGCCTCAGTGCTTTTAAAATTTAGGAAAGGAGAATTCTTAACGGACTGGAATGCGAATCACACGCTGCTCATCGTCCAGTGCAACTTCCTCTTGAACTCCCTGAGTGCTTGTACGCAGTACTTTAATTACCTCAACAACAATCACATCTCCAGCTTGAGCATCAGGACCAAATGTAGCTAAGCCAGCAATGGGAGAATCCGACTTTACGGTAGCAATAGTTTGGTCGTTCCGTTGAAGCATTACCTTCCAATCGGAAACTTCATAATTGGCCTCTTGGGCAAATTGCTCAGCAAAATGCTCATCGGCAATTACACCCAATGAAAGGGAATTTGGCAATGGAAGTCCCATTCCCTGCCTTGGCTCCAATGGACTTTCGCCAGCTGTCAAGCTTAGGCTTGGCAAAGGCGCATTCCTCAAATAGAATTCCTTCGTGCCCACCAAACTTCCTTGCTTGATGATATGGACCTTCACACGGTCCTCCATTGTATTTTCAGCATGAGGCACAATCTCTAATTCCCCATTTTCTCCTTCATTATAAAGGGCATTGCTCACCAAGAAACGAGCAGACTCTTGGCCTTCTACACCAAAATTGACCTTGTTTGAGCAATTGATATATAACATATCACCATTGACATTCTCGGCTTGAACCTCTGGCTTGACAACGGTTAAATACTCCTTGATTTTTATGGTGGTATCCGAATCCCAAATTCGTGGGACAATCACCTGCATTCGCCAATACTGCTCTGAGACACCTTCCTTATTGAAGCGGGATGAAGCGGCCCTAAGCTTGACCTCTGCCGTACCATCGGCCAAGGGAACCAATTCCTCGCCTCTAAACATAAAATTTGGGGGCTCATCAGCTCTAAAGCCTTCCACGATAACCCTTGCAGAATACATTTCCCCAGCCTCTACCACATTAGTGTCTGCTTCCACCCTCACCGAAATTTTTAGAGGCTCTCGTTTCTTCTTTTTTGAAAGCGAGTTTGTTGTATTTGGAATCCAACTCCCAAACAACACTCCAATAAAAGTTAATATGGAAAGGTATCTCATAGTTAAATCTTGATGTAAACCTTGCGGCCTCCTTCTGAATATGTGAAGAACAATGTGGAAACCCTCTTTGTTCCTTGTCTTAAATTATTTTTCACAGCAAAGGCCAAGCCTCCAATTACAGAAACTTGGCCTTTTATTGTCCAGTTTTAAAAAAAACCTTATCCGATTATCCTAACTTACTGATTCACAAAACTCCATAACAGCATCGCGAATTTTCTCAAAAGTGGTTCGCAACAAATCTTTATCCTCCTCCAACAAGGTCACGCGGAATCCTTTTAGCTCGGAGTGGAAAGATGACAACGGAACAACACATACTCCCTTGGCAGCAAGCAGGTAATAAACGAAGCGTTTATCCAAAGACATTCCTTCTGTCAACCACGACTCAGCCAAAGCTTTAAGTTCTGGATTCTCAATTTTCAATAACTGGCCCTCTTTCAAGACTTCTGGCTTGAATACAATCGTGTTGTAAAACGCACCATAGGTTTTATTAAAGGTCAGGTATGGAACGTCAGCGAGAATATCAGCAATAATATCCGCACGCCTACCAATGTCCTCGTTCAAGGTCTTTCGGTAAGGCATGAAACGCTCATCACCCAACAAACGTGGAATGGCTTTCTGAGGAAGTGTGGTGGAACACACCTCAATCATCTTGGCGTCATCCAAGGTTTTACAAAGACGGTCAAACTGCTCGTCCTTGTCCCTGTTATAGAATTCCATCCATCCACAACGCGATCCCGGCCATGGCAGCTCCTTGGAAATTCCCTTCATCGCAATGCCCGGCACATCATCAATCACCTCAGCCAAAGCATAAGCTCGAGCTCCATTGTAAGTGATGTTGTTGTAAATCTCATCGCTGATGATGAACAGGTTGAATTCCTTGGCAATCTCCACAATGCGTTGGAGCATTTCCAAAGGATAAACCATTCCCGTTGGGTTGTCAGGATTGATGATTAGAATCCCAACAATGTTCGGGTTATACTTCACACTCAAATACAAGTCGTCCAAATCTGGGAACCAATGGTTCTCCGGATCCAACTTGTACATGATTGGCGACTTATTGGCATGTGCTGCCTCCGCCGAAGAGTGGGTAGAATATGCCGGCGATGGGCCAATCACCCGCGCCGAATGAGTAAGAAATTGATATACCTTGTTGATGGCATCACCAAGACCGTTGAAAAAAAGAATATCGTTCTCGGTAATTTGGGCACCGCCCATGGCATTGGTACGCCCGGCAAGGAAAGTACGCGTAGCAAACTCACCCTTGGAGTGACAATAGCCATAAGTGGCATCGTCTTTCACCAATTCCGCTACGGTTTCCTTCATCCAATCAGGGACCTTGGCATTCTTCTGAATGGGGTCGCCGATATTTTCCCAATAAACCCTTTGGCCGCTTTTCTCTACAAGCTCAGCCTTTTTGACGATATCTCGGATCTCGTATTCAAGTTCCTTAGCACCGTCGCTCAACAATTTCTGGCGCATAATCTTGGCTGTTATCCTCCCTTCTTAGCAAAAGTGAAATAATAAAGTGAACAACTAAGGCCCAGTTATTTTGTTCACTATTCGTATCAGATTGATGCAGGGATAGCCATAGCTATCTCAAATTAAACTGATACGAATAGTGGGCAAAAAGAGCAAGCCGACTTGTTCAGTTAATTGTTTTTCTTTTGCTCACATCTCAAAACAGGGGACAAAGGTAAACATTTCACCCTTGATAACAGCCTTTCCTCATGCTGCTTGGGACAAATCTTCCTTATCACTCTCGTCATTATCCTCAGGATGCGGATTAAACGGCTCATTTTTAATGAATTGACGATAATAAGAAAGCAATAAAGAAGTGAGGGGAAGCGCGATTAGAAGCCCTAAAAAGCCTAACATTTTCCCCCAGATAGACAGAGAAAGCAAAATAGCCACTGGATTTAGGCCCGTAGCCTTGCCCATAATTTTTGGGACAAGAAAACCGTCTTGGATGGTTTGGACAATGCCTATCACCAAGCAAACCAATCCGAACATCCCCCAAAAACTGGTACCCGTTTCTAAGGCATTCAACCCACAGAGCAAAAAGGCGGGAAGGAAACCTACGATTTGGAGGTAGGGCACCATATTCAAAAGGCCTATGAAAAAGCCTAAGGCAATGCCCATCGGTAAATTAATAATGGAAAAACCTATGGCGCACAATACTCCCACACAAAAAGCCACCAAGGCTTGGGCCCTAAAGTAAGTGTGCAATTCCATCAAGAATCCATTCACAAAATCCACCACTCTCACCCTATACGCCATTGGTACCAGCTCCTTCCACCCTTCCGAAATTCGCTTGTAATAAAGGAGAATAAAGACAAAATAAAGTCCCACTACCATAAATACCAGCAAGCTGATCCCCCAGACCAATGAGCCCGACAGCAAATTCCAGAGATCAGGCCAATGCTCCTGCAAAAATTCATCTGTATGCTTAATGTCAAACAATGCTTGGATACTCTTTTTTGAAGCGAAAGTGGCCAGATACTCACGAACCACCTCAGGTACATAATGGCTATCCTTGGTGCGATCCGCAAAATTCACCAACAAATCTCGAAGGTTTCTAAACTCCCGCTTTAACCGTCCCACCATCCACAAAACCACGAAAAAAAGGACGATTCCCATCATCCCCAAACTCAAGAATACAGCCCACTTCCGTTGCAGTTTGAAATAGTTGCCAACCTTCTCAATTAGCGGATTCACGAAATAAGCCATCAACACGGCTACTACAAAAGGGACTAAGACATCATTAAGGAAATGAAGTAAAAAATAAAGGCCTGTCAACACTGCGATTGCGATGATCAACCGTACGACACGGTCAAGGGTGAAAGGTTTGTTGTAGTTGAAAGGCATACACTCTTATATACCCCAACCACCATGTAATGTTTCGTTCATTTTTGACAGTTTTAAAATATTGCTTATCAAAAGACCCAATTTGGGAATACGTCATCCAAGCCCCCTAACCTACATGAAAAGGGAGCCGTTTAAAAAACTGGAAACCGCCTAAGAAACCATCGGTGGTTTTTAGACCAAAAAAGGCGATGACGATGAAAAAAACGCTACTTACCCGTCTTTTGACAGGAACCCTAATCCTTTTGGCTACCCTTAGCCAGAGTTGGGCCACCACCTTTACTGCTACGGCTCCAGGCACTTGGGTCTGTACCACTGGTTGCCCAGCAGAAGCTACTGGTGCATCTACGGACACTCTTATTGTTGATTCTAATACTTGTACACAAGAGTTCATTCCTGGATTCTGCACATTAAACAGAGGCGAGGAAGGTTGCTTCAACTTCCCATTGCCTCAAACCAATGGATCCTTTGATGGGACACTTATCGTTCAATCTGATGCCGTTTACTTGGTAAGTAACCAGGTCATCCTTGGCTCATCAGCCAGAATCATTGTTCAACCTGAAGGAATCTTAGTCCTTACCCAAATATTAAATAACTCTGCACCGACAGCGGCATTTCTCATCAATGGAGCGATGGTAACTGATGAAGTTGCTCAAGTCAATTTCCCAATACTGGGTGAGGGTGCGATTCGCTGTTGTGATGACCTCATTGTCATCACAGGTGGAGGTAATTTTGGAAACGTTTTCAACAATCCACTGGCTGGCCTATTGTGTCCAGGAAGTATCAATGGCATGCCTCTACCCATCACCCTAAAATCATTTGAAGGTGATGAAAACAAGGAAGGTATTACACTCAACTGGACCACCAGCATTGAAAAGGACAATAATTACTTCATTCTGGAACGATCCAAAGGGTTTAATCAATTCGAAGAAATCGGAACGCTCAATACAAAAGCTCCAGATGGCAACAGCAAAGAAGAAATTCACTACTCCTTCATTGATGAAAGCCCATTACCAGGCACGGCCTACTATCGACTGAAGCAAATTGACAAAGATGGTACAGGCACCTATGTTGGCTTAATAGCCTTCGAGGCTGAACATTCGGGCTTCTCTCCCCATCTTTTTCCAAACCCTGCTGAAGACAAGGCTTACTTATACCTAAGCTCGGAGAATACTGAAGATATTTCCATAGAGGTTCGCTCCTTGGATGGAAAAATAAAGGCCTCTTACAATGCTGACATACTTGCTGCCAACAAGTTGCTAGAATTAGAATTATCAAATATAGAAGCCGGAATCTACCTGCTGGAAATCACTACCAACGCTCATAAGGAAACGCTTAGACTCAACATCAAATAGTCAACTCAACTATGGAGTATTTCATCACGGGAATACTCCATAGTTTTTTCCAACTAAGGCTAAGTCACTCACGTACTTTATCAATAAGATTTCTCTCAGTTTTTTTAAGACCGGCACTTTGCTTATGAACCAAGCTATATCTCCAACAATACTGTTACTTGTTCTCCTTTTTCCACTAAGCTGCCTTGGTCAATCTCCTCTTCAAACTGAGAGACTAAAAAAAGCATATCCCGAAAGCGGTGAAATCTATTTGCTAAAAAGTCATGAAACCCGAATTGACCTCATTGACGGAAAGCCTCAAATCTATACCGATTTGACCCATGATCAATTAGTGTTAGACAAAAATACAGGGAGCTATAACTCAAGTGGAATTCAATTTTCTGGATTCCAAAAAATAGAGAATATCCATGCTTCTACATTAGTCCCTAAGCTGCTTCATTATAAACGAATACCCGTTCAAAAATTCGTCACAAAGGATGTCTTAGCCACTGGGGTTTTTCATGACGACACCAAGATCATTGAGTTCCAATACCCAGCAGTTTGCTACGGCGCTAGAAAGGTCCTCTCCTACCGAAGTCACCTTTCAGAACCACGGTTCATGGGACCGTTTCATTTTTCTGCCCATATACCCACGAAAAAGGCAGTTCTAACCATCACTCACCACAAAGACATCGAAATTGGCTGGAAAGCCTTTGGGATGGATGAGAAAAAAGCTGATTACTCCGTAGAAGTAGAAGGCGACTACTGGACCCACCGCTGGGTTATGCATGACGTTCCCAAACTTGAGTCAGAATCCTCTGCACCAAATGTACGCTACTTCAGTCCCCACGTAGTCCCCTATATCAAAAGCTACAAGGTAAATGGACAAAAAACCACCTTACTGGCTAATGTCAGCGACCTCCACAAATGGTACTATGGCATGGTCAAAGACATTAACCAATCCCCTAACCAACAACTCAAAAACTTGGTTGACTCACTCACCCAAGACATTTCAGATACAGAAGCCAAGGCAAAAAAAATCTACTATTGGGTACAAGACAACATTAAATATGTAGCGGTGGAAGACGGATTGGCAGGTTTCATTCCAAGACAGGCCTCAGCCGTTTGCGACAAACGCTATGGAGACTGCAAGGATATGGCAAGCCTCATCACCACCATGTTCTCCTTAGCTGGTCTTCAGGCGCATTTAGTTTGGATCGGAACGGATAATATTCCCTACTCCTATAGTGAGGTGCCCACACCATTGGCTGACGACCACATGATCGCTGCCTACAAATCCCCTATCGACAATCAGTATCACTTCTTAGATGCCACTGGAAAGAACACCCCCTATAGCCATCCTACAGCCTTTATTCAAGGCAAGGAAGCGATGATCAACCTAGGCCAAGGCCGTTTTGAAATTGTCAGGGTACCTGAAATGGAAAGCCAATCCAACCTGTTCCAAGACAGTGTATATTTAAATATTGATGGCGATTTACTTCAGGGCAATGGAAATAGTCAAATTATGGGCTATCAAAAAAGTAATCTGACAAACAGATTATACGCTGCCGATAGCCTGCAAAAACTAAGGTACCTCAATGGTTTTTTTGCCAAAGGAAATAACACCTTCGCCATTCGAGATATCAATGCGGAAAACCTCCTGAATAGGGATTCACCGCTGCAAATGGAATATTCCTTTGAAATTGCCGACTATATGCAATCTAATGGAGATGAAATCTATCTCAATCTCCATTTAGACAAAATCTACCGCAAGGAGCACCTCGAAAAGAACCGCAAACAACCTGTAAAAAACAGGTTCAAAAGCCAGTTCCACTATACGGTGGCACTTGAAATACCTAATAATTATTCAGTCACCTACCTTCCTCAAAACCAAGAATTCTCCAGCAGTCATTTTGGTTTCTCAATCACCTATGAACAAGTGGAAAATGTGATTGTGATGCACTACAAATTCCAAAACAATCTGCTCCTACTTGAACCTTATCAATTTCAGGCTTGGAACGAAATGATTGATGAGCTTAACCAAGCCTATGGCGAAACGCTGATTATCAAGAAGAAAAGAACGGGCACTGAATAATTCAGTGTCCAAAATGACCAACCTCTTGGAAAGGTTCTGCGTTCAAGTAGTTAAGATTGACTTTTTACACTTTTAAATTTTTTTGTCTATGCGCCTTTTCCAAAAACTACTTCTTTGCTTGGCCATTTTTGCCTTGCCTTTAGTCCTTCGTGCTCAGCATCTAGAACACCAAAATTATGACTGGGAAAAGGCCCCAGCCCTTCATCAGATTTCACCAGCGGACAACGCCTTCCCAGAGGTGGTGCTAATGGAAAAACAGTCCATTGAATATGCCTTTGACCAAGAAGGTTCCCTTTCAGAATATTACCTAATTCACCGAGTCATAAAGGTGAATTCAGATGAGGCCATCGAATCCAATAACAAAATCTACTTGCCTCTTTACAACATTGAGGAAGTCTTAATTAACAAAGCCCGAGTCATCACCAGCGATGGACAAATCAAAGAGGTCGGTCCCGATGATATCAAGCAGGCTACTGATGAAGAAAACAAAGAAAGCTACCTCTATTTCGCTATCGAGGGTGTGGACATCGGCTCTGAAATCGAATACATCCACTACCTCAAAGTGATACCAAACTATGCAGGAAAGCGCTTGGTCCTTCAAGGAGCAGTTCCAAAGCGAAACGTGGAGGTTGAAATCATCTCCCCAAAGGATTTCATTTTTTCCTCCAAAAGCTTGAACGCCTTTCCTGAGATGGCTTTGGATACCAACATCGCAGAAAAAAATCGCCTACACGCCACAACCTCTGAAATTGGAGGTGCAACAGAAGAGCTCTTTTCTGTGTATGAGCCAAACTTGATGCAAATCCACTACAAGTTGGACAAGAATTCGTCTTACGGCGAGGAAAGCATCTTCACTTATACAGCGCTTTCCAAAAAGGTCCATGACTTTATTTATGAGCCAATAAACAAAAAGACAGAAAAGGAATTCAAGAAGCTTACAAAGGAAATCAAAATCCACAAAAAGGACTCCGACCACGAACAGATCCGCAAAGTGGAAGACTACCTCAAGGAGAACTACCAAATCCTTGAAATGAACATCGAGGGAATGAGCAATCTGGAGTTCATCCTTGAAAAGCGATACACCAACAAAGCAGGGATGGCCAAGCTTTTTGCGAACCTCATGCGCTATATGAAAATTGACCATGAAATGGTCTTGACCTGCAACCGTCACGAGCAACGTTTTGATCCAGATTTTGAGTCCTATGGTTTCCTCGAAACCTATTTGATTTACTTCCCAAAACTAAAGGAGTATGTGGCGCCAACTTCTCTCACAGCCCGTCTCGGTTTTGTACCCTACCAATGGACTCACAATTATGGCTTGCACATCAAATCGGTGGAACTCGGCGGCCTTCAAATGGGAGTGGGTTATGTCAGGTTTATCAATGCTGTGGCTTACGAGAAAAACGTGGACCAACTGAAGGTCAACGTAAACTTTACGGAGAACTTCGAAGGTCAAAACCTTGAAATCACACGCCAGTTAGAAGGCTACTACGCACAGTTTTACCAACCGCTTTACGATTTCCTACAAGAGGAGGAAAAACAACAGGTAAATGAACATCTGATTCGCCATGTAGCCGAAGATGCCGAAATCAGCTCCATTGAAATTACGAACGAAGGCACCAAGGATTTTGCCCGCAAACCATTGGTCGCAAAAAGCAAGGCCGTTTCTAAATCTTGTATTGAAAGGGCAGGCAATAAATACCTGTTCAAAGTGGGTACGTTGATTGGTCTGCAAACGGAAATGTATCGTGAACAGGATCGAAACTTTGCTGTTGAAAATGACTACAACCGCAAATACATCCGAGAAATTTCATTTGTGATTCCCGACGGCTACAAAGTGAGTAACCTGGAAGCCATTGACCGAGACATCTATTTTGAGAAAGATGGAAAACGCACCATGGCCTTTACCGCCTCTCATGAAGTCAATGGCAATACGGTGACCATCAAAATCCACGAATACTACAAAAACATCAACTACCCAATAGCTCAGTATGAGGATTATAGAAGGGTGATCAATGCCGCAGCGGACTTCAACAAGTTGGTGGTATTCTTCGAAAAAGCCGACGAAACCTCTGCCACTCAGAAAAGCCAACGATAAAAAAGGCTCTAAAAAAAGAAAAGCCACTCAGTGTTAAACTGAGTGGCTTTTTTGTACTCCGTAGGGGAATCGAACCCCTGCTACCAGGATGAAAACCTGGCGTCCTAACCCCTAGACGAACGGAGCGTTTCGCTTTGTTGACACAAAGGTAGGGAGTATTTGATTAATCGCAAACTATTGGTAAAAAAATTACCTCAAATTTCACCTCGTAAACCCTTCAAGGCGGTGGCCAAAGCCACAATATCACCATCTGAGTTATGAACATGGAGACAAACCCTCAGACGCTCAGAACCCGCTTTTACCGTAGGACTCATCACTGGGCGAACATCAAACCCTCTGTCTTGCAATGACTTTGCAACCGACCGAATTTTTTCATTTCCAGGGAAAAATATCACCTGTATAGGACTGTCAGAAATCACGGACGATTCGCCTACCTCCTTTTTGAAAAGATCGACTTTATGAAATAAAATTTTCCTCAGTGAAGGCTGATTGGCGATATACTCATAGGAGGTTCGAATTGCCAACAGCGCATGGGTAGGCTGACTCGTGGTATAAATGAAAGGGCGTGAAAAATTGATCAGGTATTCACGCAAAGTTTTGCTTCCAACAATACAAGCTCCATGGGCACCAATGCCCTTCCCAAACGTGTGGATTCTCGCATATACCCGATCCTGAATTCCCCATTCACAACACAAACCCGCACCATTCTTCCCCCAAAGACCCGTGCTGTGCGCTTCGTCCACAATAAGGTGGGCATTGTATTGCTCACAAAGAGCGACCATCTCTCGTAGTGGCGCAAAATCACCGTCCATAGAATAGACTGATTCCACAACAACAAAAACCTGCCCCTCTCCTTTTTGCAATCGTTTTTCTAAGGAATCCAGATCATTGTGGGCAAAAGAATACCGTTTGGCATTACTCAGACGCATACCGTCTTTGATGCTCGCATGAATCAGCGTGTCATACAGAATGGTATCGCCCCGTTGTGGAACAGCCCCAAAAAAACCGAGGT
>JAUIJC010000025.1 GCA_030431525.1 Bacteroidia bacterium
GTTGGCGACATATCCTGAATTGAAAAGCAAAGCGCTTTCACCTTGATGGACCTCCGCCAAAAATGCCTCAAGCTGTTCATGCAAGGACATATTGCCAGCCAACAACCTCGACCCTCCTGAGCCAATAGCCCTGTTCCGTTCAACTTGGTAAGCCTCATCAAGAAGCCTCAAGACCTCAGGATTACTTGAAATCCCCAAATAATCATTGGAGCTGAAATCATGAAGCTGATCCACCGTCTGCAATCCCCTCAATAGGTTTTGGGATTCTCTGGCCTCCAAGGCCTTTTTCAACGTAGTGTGCACACTCATACGTCAATTCTTCACTAATTCAAAAGCTTGCAGATTCCATTCAACACCTGCTCATTATTCAACTTCCAAGCAACATAGGAAACTGGATAACATGTTGTCCCAGCTCGCTGTAAGGCCAAAAGATCCTCAAGATTCAAATCACTTACTTCATCAAGCAAAACAATTCCAACCTGTTGTCTGGAAAAGTAGGCATCAAAACTTACCCCAGCCAAATCAACCCCAAATTCACAGGAATCTTCAAGAGTATCATTTAAATGGGTAATCAGCTCTTTCTTCCAATCATTTTTGGGGATAGCAGTTCTTTCAGGGGCGATATATTCAGCCCCCAAATAATCAGCAATCAATGAATTGCCACTTTCCTGAAAGGATGTAAACACATACTGCTTTGACTTCGCCCGACTCACCGACACATTAAACACATCAGGTCGATTTAAATGTCTCCAAGCCGTATGGTGGGCATCATCATCCAAAGCCATGGACAAAAGCATCACATCCCGCTCCTCTCCCTGAAAAGCATAGGCTGTCCCACAAGTCAGTTGATGCTGTTCCAGCTTTTTGGTATCAAGAGTTTTTAACAAGCTGTCGGAAATAAACTCGGCTTGACTCCTAAAAGGCGATAAAATGCCAATTGTCTTTCCAGCATCTTCATTCACCAGCTCTTGAACTTTTGTCAAAACAGCCTCTGCCTCAGCCTTGTTCACCCCTTTCTTATCCCTCTTCCCCTCAACAGCCACATGATGAAGCACAGTTTCATCAGCAGATAGACGCATCAATTTCAACGAGCTTTCATAAAATTGGTCGTTGCTAAACTGAATAAGCTCAGGGCGACTTCTAAAATGTTCATTCAAAAAACAGACTTGATCTTGTCCATGAAGTTGATGGAGCGCAACATCCAACAGACTAAAGTTTCGATAATCAAACCAAGCCTCTTCCTCTAACCCATGCTTTTTTTGAAGATCTTTTTGATAAGCTTGAGTAAGGAAAGATACGTGCCTCAACTGTTTTGGGTCTCCAACCACCACGGCCTTTTTGGCGCGATGCATGGCTGACAAACCAGAGGCAACATCACACTGGGTCGCCTCATCAATCACCACCAAATCAAACAGCTCCTTATGCAAAGGAAGCACGTCATATAAATCCGACAGCTTGCAAAGCCAAATAGGAAACGCCTCAAAAAGCGTCTCAAAGTTCACTTGAGAAAAGCTTTCCTCCTGTTTTGAACTGTTCGTGGCTTTAATGCCATTTAAAAAGTGGACAAAATCCTGACGCTTTTTCCGCAATAGTTTCTTTACCCTTTCATCTTGTTTTGCCTGCAACACCTGAGCAACCAATGCAGGCAATTGCTTTTGCACCTGCGCATATTGCTCAGACAACTCCACCAAGGTCACGTTTTTCTGGAGACGCCACTGCACTACTTTTTTCCACCATGAGAACCACAAGCCTCCGAATGATTCTTGTTCCTGTAAATGCACACTCCAGTCCCTCTCACTAACAAGAGCGGATTGAATCTTACGCTCAAGATGAGCTTTTCTCTTTTGAAGTTGGTTCAACCGATGCTTTACACGAGAAAAATCATTGGACGACTTTGAGGAAATCCCGCCTAACAGGTTAGACAACTTAAGTTTCAAATCCTTCAGATACGATGACCTCCCCGCCCTTACAATCGCTTGTCCCAAACCAAAATCCTCCGACAACTTTTTAGCCACCACATCAACCGCCTGATCAGTACGGCAAGCAATTAAGGTTGTTTTCCCTCGACTCAAATGCTCAACGGCCAAGGAAGCAATCGTGAATGATTTGCCTGTTCCAGGAGGTCCTACCACCACACTCAAGGCATGACGATTGGCTCCTTCCAAAATCGAGGATTGTGCTGGACTCAAATTGGCGGGAACCATCCCACTAAGCACACTTGCAGAAACAGGAGCAGTTTCTCCAAAAAGGTTCTTCAAGGGAGCCGATACATCCTTTTGTGCTTCCAAAAGTTCTAACTCACCGATAATCCCTTGCGTGGCAGTGGAATTTCTCAGCACCCCAAAAGCACTTGCTGGCAATAATCTATACCCATTGATTTCCTCCAGTTCATCAACTACTTGTTGCTTCGTTATCAACTCTGGATAAGACAACAAGGCAGAGGCATCCACCTCCTTTAAATGCTGTTCGGCAAAATTTTGTAGCGCCAGCGAGGCATGTTGATCAAATGGACCCAAAGGCAATTCCTGACTCAGCCTTTCCCACAAATCATCAGCCTCTTCCTTTTTCAGGGTATTCAAAAAATTGGAATTGATGTGTCTGTCCTTCAAATCGACAGAGAAAAAATAATTACCGTCCCGTTCCTCAATCTTGGCTGGATAAAGCAACAAGGGAGCACAAATCTTCGACTTCTTTCCAAAGGCATTTGTGCCTTTTCCAAGAACAAAAAAGGAGCAATAATACAGCGTTTTTTCAAGGCGATAAACTGCCAAAGTCTTCAGTACCTCCTTCGCTTTTTTCTCTGGAATAGGCACGCAAGGCATCTCACCAGAAAGCAGCTCTTCCCTTCCCTGAAACCAATGGACATGCTCAACCTTTGACCCAAAAATATTCGACAAGGTCAGTGTGCGGGTATCCGCCCGATAGCAATCCTTGTAGTAGCCAATGATAGATGCGTAATCCATAGTTTTCTCCTTTCTCCCAAGAACAATTCAGACTTACTTCGCCTGAAAATCCTCCGAAAGCATCTGCAAGAATGATGCGCCTAAGGTATCCGCCTGCTCTTGCCCCAAATCCTCTTGATAGGATTTACTATTCAAATCAAAAGAGAGACGTGTGGAATCATTCACCCAGCCATAGCCATGGTTATAGGTGAAAAAAGAGAAATCAGGATTGGATGCATCAAGAATGTTTTTGCTATACACAAAACTTGAATCCTCCCATCCCAACTGGCTCATTAAGGTAGAAGCCAGATCCACCTGAGATGCGTATCGGTCCACCACAGTATCCTTTACGGCCAAGGCACCTCCCAACCACAACATTGGGATATGATACTTTTCTGGACTGTAAACTGGCGTTTTATTAATCAGACGAACGCCATGGTCCGCTACCATCACAATCAATGTATTATCCCACCAAGGCTGTTGCTTGGCCTCCGCAATAAAATGCCCAATGCACTGATCGGTGTAATACACGGAGTTTTTAAACTTGGTGTCTATTTCATTCCCTTCAAAATGAGGGGCAATAGGAATGTAAAAAGGCTCGTGACTGCTCAGCGTAAACAGGCTATAGAAAAACGGTTGCTTAACCTGCCCCAAATCCTGTTGAAAGCGTTGTAACACATCATCATCAGCCACACCCCATTTGGAAGTATGCTGTTCCAGCGGGAAGTCATTTTTCTCGACAATCTTATCCGCTCCACCCATAAGGAAATAGGATTGGAAATTGGCGAAGTTGATGTCCCCGCCGTAGTAGAATGCCGTCTGGTAATTTCGATTGGAAAACTCTCGGAACAAATTTGGAAGCTTTTGCACCTTACTCGGATAGCGAATCACTGAAGCCAAGGGCATCACAGGATAACCGCTGAAAAGCGCTACCATCCCCCTATCCGAACGGTCACCACTGGCATAGAAATTCCGAAACAACATCCCCTCCTTAGCCAATTTATTCAGGTTTGGCGTCACATCCTCTTCACCACCAAGCACTTCAATAGCCTTGGCAGTAAAGCTTTCCAACACAATGAAAATCACATTGGGCTTTTCCGTTTTTAGCACCTTGGGGAAACCACCTGAATTTCTTGGAATTAACTGCTCATAAGTCCGACTGGCCTTTTCCTTCGGAAAAAAGGAGTAGCCCATATTCAACTGCTTGCGATGCGTCAAGGTGTACATCACATTCCATGGCACATTGATGGCCGAATGGTTGGCAAAAATGTTCTTATGGAAATAAACAGCGCCGATTTTGAGCGGGATACCCAACTGCAATGGGCGGAGCGTGATGCCTCCACGGAGGGCGAGAAACAGAGCAAGTCCCACTGGAACAAAGCCCACCAATGAACGTAATTCACCTGTCCGCAAATTCCGTGAGGATTGCCTAACCAATGTCAAAAACGAGTAACTAAACAGCCCAAACATCACCAGCCAAAGCCCGATGAGATAGAGCAATTCCCCGATTTTTAGGGAAGCCATGGCCTCTGTGGGTGTTTCCAAAAAGACCAATGCCTGACGGTCCAACTTGGCCCCCCAATAGCCATAGAGTTTCATGTCGGCGACAATGGCCAAGGAAAAAATGAATAAGGCAAAGAGTGTATAACCCGACAGGAATCGGGTGAATCCCTTCCACTTGAAAAAACACATCCCCAACAAAATGATGGTCGGCACCAGCAAGACATAAGCCGTCATCGAGAGATCCAGCTTCAAGCCAACAACCATGGCCGAGAGGAAATCCCAAATACCTAATCCTTTTGCCTCACGGATATTGAACAAAAAGAAAAAGGCCCGTGAAGCCAAGAAAAAGACAATCCAAAACAAGCTGTATTTGAGGTAGAGATTGCGTTTTTTGTTCATGAAGTGGAAGTATAAAAAAGACCTGACAGGCACTACACCCATCAGGTCTTTGAATATCAATCAAACGGACGATTACTTTTCGTCCAACAATGCGTTGTTGTGATCAGCCACGGAAGGAATCTGGTTCACTTCTACACTTGGCTTGTCGCCATTTTTGAACGCCTTACGAGGCTTGAGGTTCAAGGTCTGGAACAATACCTTATCCTGATCCTCCTCTGGGTTTGGCGTCGTCAAGAGCTTGTCACCAGCAAAGATGGAGTTAGCTCCAGCCATAAAGCAAAGGGCCTGCTCTTCCATGCTCATGCGCACACGACCAGCGGAAAGACGAACCTGCGTTTTTGGCATGACGATACGCGCAGTGGCGATCATTCGAACCATATCCCAAACAGGAACTTTTGGCTGGCTCTCCAATGGCGTACCCTCAACAGGAACCAAAGCGTTCACTGGAACAGACTCTGGATGCTTTGGCATTACCGCCAAAGTATGAATCATTCCGATACGGTCCTCAACAGTTTCACCAAGGCCGATGATACCACCAGAACAAACGGAGATTCCGCTCTTGCGCACATTGTCGATGGTGTCCAAACGGTCATCGTAAGTACGTGTAGAAATGATTTCGTCGTAGTGCTCCTCGGAAGTATCCAAGTTGTGGTTGTAGGCATAAAGGCCTGCATCCCTCAACTTTAGCGCCTGCTCCTCGGACAACATACCGAGCGTACAGCATACTTCCATATCCATGGAGTTTACGCCTTTCACCATTTCCAACACCTTGTCGAAGTCGCGGTTGTCGCGCACCTCGCGCCATGCGGCACCCATACAGAAGCGCGTGCTACCTGCGTCCTTAGCGGCACGAGCGGCATCCAACACCTCATCAACCTCCATCAACTTCTGCACCTTCACATCAGTGTGATAACGTGCAGCCTGCGGACAGTAAGCACAGTCCTCTGGGCATCCACCAGTTTTCACCGACAAAAGCGTACAAACCTGTACCTCCTGCGGGTCATTGTTTT
Source organism: Bacteroidia bacterium (assembly GCA_030431525.1). Taxonomy (GTDB): domain Bacteria; phylum Bacteroidota; class Bacteroidia; order Cytophagales; family JAAEPT01; genus JAUIJC01. The sequence continues at coordinate 5,855 of JAUIJC010000025.1, forward strand.
CACGGTGAACAGTAGCAGCCTTATATATCAACTCAAGGAAAGGCATGTCATAAATGGCACGAATCTCCTCCCTTGTCCAGTTATTTCTTACTTCAGTCATCACTCTGATTGTTTAAGCAAAAACCCATTTTTTATGGATTCGCTATTTCAACAGCCCTGCAAAAATAATCCATTATTAACAGAAAAGCTATGAGCCCGTTTATCACCCTAATATTGAGGGTTTCCAAAACGGCTTTTGCTTCTATTAATTGGTCTTAATCCAAAACGGCATCAAAGCCTGTGTCCCTTCCAATTGCTGCAGGTTTTTCAACTGCTTATACTGCTGATAATTAGGACCCAACTCTTCCTCAACCATTCCCTGCTTTGCTTCAGTAAGTAGGTCCTCATTCAACAATTCAAAGAAGCCTTTCTTTTTCGGCAGATACTCAATGCTGTAATTTTCGGAAACCCCAGCCTGCTCTGCGGCAATATCCACTGCGGTGCCTAACCCACCAAGAATATCCACCAAACCGATTTTTTGGGCATCTGCTCCTGTCCACACACGACCGCCAGCAACCTCTCTCAAGGAGTCCACGTTCATTCCACGGCCTTGGGCAGCTTTAGTGGTAAAGTCCTTATAGATGCGCTCCACCTCCTTTTGAATGATTTCGCGCTCTTCTTTGCTTAATTCTTCTGTAGCCTTCAACACATTGGCATAAGGTCCAGTAGCCACTCGGTCAGTCGTAATGCCAAGCTTGTTTTCCAAGAATTTCTCAATGTTGAACACCACACCAAACACTCCAATCGAACCCGTAATGGTTGTTGGCTGGGCAACAATCGTATCACAAGCCATTGACATATAATAACCACCAGAAGCAGCCACATCAGACATGGAAGCAATTACTGGTTTCACCTCCGAGGCCAACTTCACCTCACGCCACATTACATCCGAAGCCAAGGCGCTACCACCAGGAGAATTCACGCGAATTACAATCGCCTTCACATCATCGTCCAATCGAGCTTGGCGGATGTTCTTTGCGATTTCATCGCCACCCAAAATATCCCGTTTGTTCTTTCCAGGCATGATTTGACCTGTGGCGACAATGACGGCAATTTTTTCACCCTCAGAAGGGAATTGATTGGCGTATTTCAAGGCATCAACAAAAGGAATATCATCACCAGCATCCAATGCCAACTCAGCCCTCAAATCATCCAACACTTGGTCGTAGTATTTCAGGCTGTCAATGAGTCCTACTTGAACGGCATCACTTGGCTGACGAACCAACATGGAATCAGCAATGTTTCGAACGCGCATGGAATCAAGTCCACGAGTTTGTGCCACTTCCCTTACCACTTGACCGAAAATGGATTCAATGAATTGCTGCACTTGAAGGCGGTTGGCTTCGCTCATGTCCTTACGGATAAGCGGCTCCACCGCACTCTTGAATTTTCCTACTCGGAAAATCTGAGGCTGGATATCCAAACGCTTTAGCATATCCTCAAAGAACATCAACTCCGTCTCGATACCTGAGAAAATCAGTCCTCCAGCAGGATTCAGATATACCTTATCTGCCGCAGAAGCGAGATAATAGCTCTTTTGGGAATATTGGCTGGCATAAGCATAGATTGGCTTGCCAGATTCCTTGAAGGCCACTAATGCTTGGCGAAGTTCCTGAATGGAGGCATACCCTCCATTAAACTTCTCAAGGTTCAAATAAATCCCCTTAATATTTGGGTCCTCAGCAGCACGCTTAATCGCTTGGCGATATTCCACCAAGCCAGCACTCTCAGCAGCGACAACAGGCAAGTCTAACTCACTCAACGGATTCTCTTTTGCCTTTTCCACCAATGGAGAATCGAAATTCAATCGAAGGATGGTGCTTTCCGTCAAAGTCACAGGCATTTTCCCGCCTTCATTCAAATCCTCACCCAAATTGCTAAGGGCTGCCACCATCCCTGCAATGAGAATAAACGGCAACACGAAAATGCCAATAAACAGGGCTATAGATGTCCCCAGACAAGAGGACAGTACATTCTTGAAGAAATTACTCATAAGTGGAAAATTCCGAGCTGGATAACAGACTTGATAAAAATTTGCATCAAAGATAAAGGTATCTTTGTCCTATGGAAAAGAAGACAACAAGCGTTTTTTTATTACTCGGCGGGAATTTGGGAGACCGTGAGGCAAACCTTAGTGCTACCCGAAAATGGATTCGAGGTGAAATTGGCAACATCAGCCTCGCCTCTGGCATCTATGAAACAAAGGCTTGGGGAGTGGAGAACCAACCTGACTTCTTGAACCAAGTGATTCAGGTGCAAACCACTATTGAGGCCGAGGAGATAATGGAAATTGCCCTTTGGATTGAAAAACAAATGGGCCGCATCCGTCACCAGCGTTGGCATGAACGTACCATGGATATTGACATTCTCTTTTATGGGGAAGCGATTATTAATGCCGACAACCTTCAGGTGCCACACCCACGCTTGCACGAGCGCCGCTTTACGCTTGCGCCATTAGCGGAAATTGCTCCAGACTTTACTCACCCTGTCCTAAAGAAGACGGCTCAAGAACTATTGGACGAATGTTCCGATTCACTCGCCGTCAACTTGCTGGTCGAGGGAAACTAAAACACGTTCCGAAGGGGTAATGAACTCCACTGAAAACGTTCCTCCCTCATAAAAAGTCAACTTACAAAAGCCTCGCTCCTGACGCGCAAACAAAGCACCCTTTTCCTTCACATAACTGAGCTTGCTTCCTGCACCACTGCCTACATGATAGATGCCATCAACCTCAAGCATCTGTAAGCAATGGTCATGACCCGCCACATAGAAAGTTCCCGGATACTTGTTGACAACTGAGCTCACAGAGGTGACAAAAGAACCGTACCCTTTGTGGACAACATCTTGCTTATAGCCGAACCTTTTGCGGTAACCCACATAGATAGACCCAAAAATGGGCAGAGGAATATATCCCCACCATTTTTGCCCAAATTCCTCCAATGGAAACAGGTGCGCCCGTGCCGGGAAATGTCCCCCATGCAGGCCATTGCTCACTAAAGGATGGTGCGCCGCCACCACTACCTTTTTCCCTGCCTGATGATTCTTAGCGCACAAACTATCCAACTGGCGAATAAGAGTGGTGGTATCCCCCAGCTCATTGGCTTCAACGGCAGTCAACCACCATTGGCTGTCCAATACCAACAAGGCAATGCTATCCCCAACAGCAACCTCTTGGACTCCTACTCCTCCATCGGCAGGAATAAAGGCATGGCCTTGCAAAACACTATCAATGTAATTCGCCTGATTCTCAAGGCGTGAATTCCCCTCGAAACTTCCTTGATACCAATCATGGTTTCCTGGAATAAAAATCACTTTTCCTGAAAAATCCTTCACGGCATCCAGTGAAGCATCCAAATTTTTCTCAGCCTCCTTCCTGCCCTCCTCCATCTTGTCTGGCATTCCCGCAGGATAAATATTATCCCCTAAAAACAAGACAGTTACGCTATCAGTACATGTTTGAAGTTCTTGCTTCAACAGTGTTAAAGCCTCCCCTGAAGCATCGCTGCCATGTGGTTTTCCAGCATCCCCAATCAAATACAAGGTATGAACGGCTTTCTGGCCAAAGGCAAACGAACTGATGGCCCAAAAGGAAACCATCAATCCAAGAATGTTTTTAAAACGCATAACCTAAACTTAGTCCTGGCATGAAAATGAAATCGTGATTATCAGAGAAAAGCGCTATTCCAGCTCTGAAAACCATCCCTCTTTCCAAGGGCTGAAACCGATAGCCCAACCAACCGGAAGCAGGGAATATGCCATCTAGAGGAAGAACCCCACTTAACCCTGTCTCCAAAAAGCTTTTGTGCGCACCGAAATTCCACATCACCGAGATTGGTGATAGACTTAGGCCCAAACGACCAACCAAAAACCCATACTTTTTAGGCCAAATCTTCTCCACTACTACGCCCACTGGGATTGACCATCCCAAAGCTTCTACATTTAAATTAATCCCCTGCCTATTGCCCCTGTGAGCTTTTCGACCTCTCCGCATGTCATCCAAGGCCATTTTTTCCTCCGCCGTCATCCTTGGGTAATAGGACTTTCCAATACTAATGCCCACTTGGTGCTTCAACTTAAAAACAGCATCCTCTGGCTGAAAACCATACGGGTGATAAAAGACTTTTAGTGAAAACCCACCATGCCGGGGCTGATAGCTGTACGCCAAATTAAATGTGGCTGGAAAATAACGGTGGGCTCCTAAAAGGAAAGCGTCCTCATTCGTCACCTGGCTCACCAATGGGGCGACCATAAATTCTCCACCAATCTCAAATTGGTGACGTCCAAAAATCCGTCGTTTTAAGCCCAGACTAAAACGGAAATCCAGAAAATAACTGTTTTCGTCATCTATAAAGATTCCATTCCCAACTCCCAAATAGGCGGAAACTGGATAGGTTTGATAGAATTGGTATTCGTAATTAGCCCCAAGAATAGAAGCCCTGGTTACCCCAAGGTTCGCCCACAGAGAATGCTTTGAGAGTGGAAGGCTGTCCACCTGAGCAAAGCCAAATGACTCACAAAAAGAAAAGATTAGGCTAAAAAGAATTGCCCTGAAAAAAGTCTTCATCAGAAAAAAAGCCACCGGAAATCCGGTGGCTTAAGAGTAAAGTTATATCGCAGCAACTTCCATTTTACGTTCAACCTTCTTCACAAGACCCTGCAACACCTTGCCTGGTCCGCTTTCGATGAACACCTCAGCGCCATCAGTAATCATGGCCTGTACGGACTGTGTCCAACGCACTGGAGCAGTCAACTGAGCAATGAGGTTTTTCTTGATTTCCTCAACGTCAGTAGAAGGCTTGGCGTTTACGTTTTGGTAAACTGGGCAGATAGGTGAACCGAAAGTAGTCGCCTCAATGGCATCAGCCAACTCAGCACGGGCAGGCTCCATCATTGGAGAGTGGAAACCACCACCAACTGGCAACAACAAAGCACGCTTTGCTCCAGCTTCCTTGGCCAACTCACATGCCGCCTCAACAGCTGCATTAGCACCAGAAATCACCAACTGACCTGGGCAGTTGTAGTTTGCAGGAACCACGTCAGCACCAGCTTTTTCACAAACTTCCTCAACTTGCTCATCAGTCAAGCCAAGAATGGCCGCCATGGTTGAAGGGTTTTGCTCACATGCTTTCTGCATAGCAAGCGCACGCTTGTAAACCAACTTCAAACCGTCCTCGAAAGAGAGGGTGCCGTTGGCTACCAAAGCAGAAAACTCACCTAAGGAGTGGCCTGCTACCATGTCTGGAGCAAAGTCCTCGGCAGTTTTCGCCAAAATTACTGAATGAAGGAATACCGCTGGCTGGGTAACTTTTGTCTGCTTGAGATCTTCATCAGTTCCCTCGAACATCAAATCGGTAATGCGGAAACCGAGAATTTCGTTAGCCTGCTCAAAAAGGGCTTTTGCCTCTTCGCTTGACTCATACAACTCCTTTCCCATCCCCACAAACTGGGCACCTTGGCCCGGAAAAACGTAAGCTTTCATCGCTGAAATCTGTTTTGTTCAGGCGACGAAATTACGAAGAAAAGAGTTTGAACCGACAAGACGATAGACTTTAGACCTTAGGCTTTAGCTGAGCTAAGGTCTAAAATCTAAAAGCGTAGCGGTCTAATGTCAGCTTACCTGGCCAACAAAATCCAGCCATTAAAATGCTGTGTGGCGGTATTTGGGTTGAGGCGCTTAAAAGTGACCACAGCCTCATAATAGTAGGTTCCATCGGCCAATTCCTTACCGTTGAAATTTTCTCCGTTCCAATCAATATTCGGATTGGTTTGGGAATAATAGACCTTGTCCCCGTAGCGGTTATAGACGGTAAACTCGATGGCCTCTACGAATCTTGTCGGCGGAATCGGGAAGAACAAATCATTGACCTGATCCTCATTAGGCGTAAAGACATTAGGGAACTCGATGTTTACACAATTGTCATTGCAGGCGACATTGCTGTAAACGCTCTCATTGCCATAAATATCCAAGGCAGTCACCACATAACACCCAGCATAGGAATCCAAGCCCGTATGCGTGAAGGTCAAATCCAAGGTGTCGGTATGGGTGGCAATCAGCGTAAAGGCCGAATCAAGATTCTCCTTATAGTATATTTTGTAGGAGACTTCCTCGGGCAAACATCCCTCTGACCTATTATTCTCCCAGCTCAGCTCATTTACAATGGCAGAGGCTTCCTCTTGGGGCTTACTGCAATCATTGACCTGCAAAGCCAAGTTTGGAGGACATGGCGGAACGGTATCTCGCGGAACAGTACAAGTGATATTCGACTTGTTCACCAACACGTCCGAAGTCAAGTCCTCATTACAAAACACCCCTCTTGTTTCAGCAAAGAAACATACTGTATCTCCATTGTTTAAGCCAGTAATGGCAATAGAGTCCAATGTTCCCCGAACAGAATCAACAGGCCATTGCACACCTGCACTATCACGGTAAACCACTTGGTACAAACTATCAGGGAAATACCAGTTCACGTTGGCCTCAAAATTCAAAATGGCCATTTCATCCGCTCCCTGTGAAGTAGCCCAAACACTGGACACAGCAGCAGAACTTCCCAACAATTGGGAACTTGCATCAAACAACCTTACTTGGTAAACATAACTCGTATCCTCCGTATTCAGCCCAGTGTCCACAAAACTGACATCATCCAAGGTGTTGAAGTTTTGAGAATAGATTTGAACCGCAGCCTGCTCCTCAAACTCCAAGCCCTCATTTCTGAAAACTTTGTAAGTGAATGGGCCATTCGTGCTATTCATCACAATAGGCTTTTGCCACTCCAATAGGATTTCTCCAGCCAGGGAATCCGTCTTTTCAACACTCACCTTTTTTAACAAAGGAACATCAACGCCCATTTTGGCCTCCGCTGCCCAACTTGCATAACTTTCTCCGTTACTCGGAAAGGAAAAACTTGACGAGAGCATATAGTAATACGTCACACCAGCCAACAAGCCCTCTCCTTCATTGTTATCTAAAAAACTTGTTGTTGAGGCATCCACCTCACCGATTTTCTCAAAGCCCCAAGCGTCTGGAACACCAACCGTACAAGGATCTCGGTCAATATTGCTGGTATCGCAGGTTGCACGCCAAACGCTGATAGTTTCAGCCTCCCCTTCACAGACATAAGGGTCCCAAGTCAGTTGCACCTGATCGGTTTGCACTTGGGCATTTAAACCCACTGGAGCTGGTCCATGTACTGAAATCTGTTGGCTCTGAAGATGAGAGAGGTTTCCTCCCGAACGTTCCCTGACCTTATAAACCACTATTTGTGGCTGCTGCTGCACTTGGTCACAGGAAGGAGTCCAATTAAAAATCCCTTCAAGAGAGTCCAGAGAGAGGGATACTTGAGTAAAACTGGCACCCTCAACCAAGGGCTTTCCAAAGGCTTCCAACTCGATGGCATCCCCATTTGGGTCCCAAGCCAAAACAGTGTCAATGTATAGCTCGCCTGCGGCAATACAAGTGTCATTCGGGATAATCAACTCTGGGCGCTCATTGTCCTCCTCGAACACCTTGATCTGCATATCTCGCACCACATAACCGAGCATGACGCCATCACGCCATTCTTCCACCCTAAAGGCAATGTTGTACTCATCTCGGCGAACGCCCGACACTCCCTTCTCTATATAGAGTGGCGTATTCCAGACGATATCACCTGTAACAGGATCGATGGTATAGCTGGAGGGTGAGCCAAAAAATGGATCATCAGGCTCCATATATCCAGGAACGTCCATTGGCGTCTTTTGGTCATCAGCCGTCCCTTGAGGGATCAAAGGAACAAACACCAAACTGTCACCATCAGGGTCCCAAGCTCCAGGGTTATGCGTGTAGATTTCTCCAATATTGGCCACATCAATTGGAGGAACAGTAAGTACTGGGGTGCTATTGATCGGAGAAAAACTATTGAGATAGATATAAGTCTCAACGTAAATGTTCTGCTGGTCGGGGGTAATCATGTTCACCACCTCATGGTTTCGCTTCACCCCCACCCAACTGATGGTATATCCCCAGTTTGCCACAGGAAACACATAATCCAAACGATAGGTATGCTTCAGGGTTCGGTAATTTTTTGTCCCTGAGATTTCTACGGAATTAATCAATGGGAAATTCACTGCCTTACCATTGATATAGACTATCGCTGGATCATCCATCTGGATTTGACCGCCTCCCCCATTGCCAGAAGAGGTATTATCATAATCCGTGTAAGCGGTCAAAGTAATTCGATACTCCAAATTAGTGAGACGCTCGGCCACAATATCCGCCGCACGGAAATGCGATGCCATCAACCTATGGCTGCCCAGAAGCGCAAAAAATACCATGAAGAGGAGACGAAGACGGTGTGGCATACACAAAGAAAGCTACGTTGAAGAAAGGACCAAAAACGTGCCTGCATAAAGGTTTATCCTCCAAACAGAAAAAAAGAAACCGAAAAACTCAAATTCAAGGCTCAAGCCAGATGCCCCAACTTTCTTACGCTTTAAGTCTTCATCAGGTTATCCCTTTCCCTACAACCCCCAGAGTTTATTTAGATTCTGTTTAGATACCGCAAAAATAGTATCCCTCTTTGGTACATATACCATCGGGACGTAACTTGTACCCCAAAAAGTCAAACATTTTAAAAACCGATGGCTTCCCTTAAAGAATCTCTAACCAGTTCCGTTGGAAGAAAATATGTGATGGGTCTCACAGGACTCTTCCTGATTGTCTTCCTTTTGGTTCACCTTTCGGGCAATTTCACCCTCCTGTTGAAAGATGGAACCGCTTTTAACACCTATGCCCACTTCATGAAGGAGAACTTGCTGATTAAGTTGAGTGAGGTTATTCTCTTTGGTGGTTTCTTGCTACACATCATCCAAGGATTGATGTTGACAGCAAAGAACAAAGCTGCTCGTGCTGTGAACTACCAAGTTGCTCACAAACACGACAAAGTAGATTGGACTTCTAAGGCTATGAGCGCCTTGGGCATGATCCTACTTATCTTCTTGATCATCCACCTCTACGACTTCTTCCGTTTCAAGTACTTTGTTGCTGACCCGCAAATGACGGCTGATGGAACAATGATCGACCTTCATGGCATTGTTCGCCACGAATTCTCCGAAGGTGGATTGGAAGGTATCTTCCACTTGGCGGTTTACACTTTGGGTATGGCTGCTGTAAGCTTCCACTTGTGGCACGGCTTCCAGAGTACATTCCAGTCTCTTGGATTGCGTCACCCGAAGTACACTCCATTCATCCAAGGTTTGGGTAAACTTTACGCGGTAGTGGTTCCTGCAGCTTTCGTTGCAATCCCATACATCATCAAATTCACCGCTGAGGCGCATTAAGCCCAACGATTAATCAGGTAAGTTTTTGAGGCCAATATTCCTTTTTCCTTAAAAACAGATTAATCAACATTACTCAACGATTTAAAGCTCTGTCGAGAAATGGCATTAGATTCGAAAATCCCTAAGGGGTCAATTGATAAAAAATGGTCGCAGTACAAATCTGAGATCAAGCTTGTTAACCCAGCCAACAAACGTCACATCAACGTTATCGTAGTTGGTACTGGTTTGGCTGGTGGCGCTGCCGCCGCTTCTCTTGGTGAGATGGGCTACAATGTAAAAGCCTTCTGCTTCCAAGATTCTCCACGTCGTGCCCACTCCATTGCGGCACAGGGTGGTATCAACGCCGCTAAAAACTACCAGAACGACGGTGACAGCGTTTACCGTTTGTTCTATGACACCATTAAAGGTGGTGACTACCGTGCACGTGAGGCAAACGTTCACCGTCTTGCTGAGGTGTCACGTAACATCATCGACCAATGTGTTGCTCAGGGTGTTCCTTTCGCTCGTGAATACGGAGGTTACCTCGACAACCGTTCTTTCGGTGGTGTACAGGTAAAACGTACATTCTACGCAAAGGGTCAGACTGGTCAGCAGTTGTTGCTCGGCGCTTACTCTGCACTTTCCCGTCAGATTGCTGCCAAGACAGTAACGATGTACAACCGCCACGAAATGTTGGACGTTGTTATCGTTGACGGAAAAGCCCGCGGTATCATCGCCCGTAACTTGATTACTGGTGAGATTGAGCGCCACTCTGCTCACGCAGTAGTATTGGCTACTGGTGGATACGGCAACGTATTCTTCCTTTCTACCAACGCAATGGGTTCTAACGTATCCGCTGCTTGGAAGGCTCACCGTAAAGGCGCTTACTTCGCCAACCCTTGCTACACGCAAATTCACCCAACTTGTTTGCCACGTTCAGGTGACCACCAGTCAAAGTTGACTTTGATGTCTGAGTCCCTCCGTAACGATGGCCGTATCTGGGTTCCTAAGAAAAAAGAGGACGCTGAAGCGATTCAGCAAGGCAAGAAAAATGCGAACGACATTCCTGAAGAGGATCGTGACTTCTACTTGGAGCGTCGCTACCCTGCCTTCGGTAACCTCGTACCACGTGACGTTGCTTCCCGTGCTGCCAAGGAGCGTTGCGATGCCGGTTATGGTGTAAACCAAACTGGTGAAGCTGTTTACCTTGACTTCGGTTACGCGATCAAGCGTATGGGTAAAGACGCCATTGAGGCTAAGTACGGTAACCTCTTCCAGATGTATGAGAAGATTGCCGACGAGAACCCATACGAGTTGCCAATGAAGATTTACCCAGCAGTGCACTACACCATGGGTGGTGTTTGGGTAGACTACGATTTGATGACTACCGTTCCTGGTCTGTACTGTGCTGGTGAAGCCAACTTCTCTGACCACGGTGCTAACCGCTTGGGTGCATCTGCTTTGATGCAGGGTCTCGCCGACGGTTACTTCGTATTGCCATACACCATCGGTAACTACTTGGCTGACGAAATCCGTACTGGTACTATCCCAACAGACTCTCCTGAGTTCGACAAGGCTGAGGCTGAGGTGAAAGGCACCATCGACAAATTGATGAACAACAACGGTACGAAGCCAGTTGACTACTTCCACAAATTGCTCGGTTCCGAGATGTGGGAGAAATGTGGTATGGCGCGTAACGCTGAAGGCCTTAAATCTGCCATTGAGGAGATTCAGAAAATCCGCAAAGACTTCTGGGCTAACGTTAAGATTCCTGGTTCTGCCAACGCCATGAACCCTGAGTTAGAGAAAGCACTTCGTGTGGCTGACTTCCTCGAATTGGGTGAGTTGATGTGCCGCGACGCATTGATGCGTGAAGAATCTTGCGGTGGTCACTTCCGTGAAGAGCACCAGACTGAAGAAGGTGAGGCACTTCGTCACGACGACAAGTTCGCCTTCGTTGGTGCTTGGGAATTCAAAGGCACGGACTCTGAGCCTACCCTCCACAAAGAGGAGTTGGTTTACGAGAACGTCGAAATGAAGCAGCGTAGCTATAAGTAAGAAGTACAATGTACAATGTATTGTGTATTATGATTTTGACTGGTTCAGCCTCATAATACTTTGTACATGATACATTGTACTTAACCGATAGAACAATGGACATCAACGTCACACTAAAAGTTTGGCGCCAGAACGGACCAAACGATAAAGGAGATTTCAAGGAATACCAAATCAACAAGGTGAGCACCGACTCCTCATTCTTGGAGATGATGGATATGCTCAACAACCAGTTGATCGAAAACGGCGAGGATCCAATCGCTTTCGACCACGACTGTCGTGAGGGTATCTGCGGTATGTGCTCTATGTACATCAACGGCCGTCCACACGGCCCAGGTGATGGCATCACTACTTGTCAGCTCCACATGCGTTCATTCAAGGACGGCGACACCATCTACATCGAGCCATGGAGGGCCACTGCCTTCCCAATCATCAAGGACTTGATGGTTGACCGTACTGCCTTTGACAAAATCATGCAGGCTGGTGGTTTCGTATCCGTGAACACTGGTTCCGCCCAAGACGCCAACAACATCCCTGTCCGCAAGGAGGATGCTGACGAGGCCTTTAAGGCGGCGGCTTGTATCGGTTGTGGTGCTTGTGTAGCGGCTTGTAAAAACGCCTCTGCCATGCTCTTCACCTCTGCTAAAGTTTCCCAGTTGGCGCTTTTGCCACAGGGTCAAACTGAAGCTACTGAGCGTGCCCTCAACATGGTTGCCGAGATGGACGCACAAGGCTTCGGTGCTTGTACTAACACTGGTGCTTGTATGGCTGAATGTCCTAAGGAGATTTCCTTGGAGCACATCGCTCGCTTGAACCGCGAGTATATGGCAGCTAGCTTGACGAGCAGGGACTAAATTATTGTCTGTACCTTGATTCACATGACATTAGGATAACAAGGATCTGCAATTGGTTTACCCCTTTGGCATCCTGCATATCCCTAAATCATAAAAATCAAGGTACAGACTTATTGATATTGAAAAACCCCTTGGGACATTCGTTCCAAGGGGTTTTTTTATACTTAAAAATGCACCTCATATCGATATCGATGGGTTTCACTCCATCGCTAAGGAGAACCGCCCTTACAGGGCTCAACCGTGATAGCCCTGAAGGGGCGGTTCTTCACAGCAAAAGACTTCAGTCCTTTGTTAACCAAGCGAAAAGCATCATGAAGAGAATATTCCTTTAACTTTGCACAAAAAATTACACCCCCATGAAACAGCTTTTCCTCTTTTTATCATTGCTGGCCATTACAGCCAGCCAACAACTTTTCGCACAAGAATCACTTTGGGAAGTTTACCACGCTGACTCCGTAGAGCTCCCAAGCTTCCGCCGTCCAGACCAAACTGATATTGATGCACAAGGCTATAAATGGGGAGTAACTTCTGATGGCCTTTCCTTTACAAAATCAAAAGATGGAATCACGGAAACAATTCCAGTAAATGATACCTCTGTCGGACTTTTAGGAGAAGTTTTGACCGTAGATTTCGACAATAATATTTGGGCGTGGAGAAAGGATAAAGCAGGGTTTGTAAAGTTTAATAGAAAAAACCTTTTGTTTATGCCATATGAGCTACCAATTGACACCTACATAGATAATTTTATTGTTAACAACTACGGAGCAGTATATGTCAGAACTTATAGAACAGAAACAGGATATAGCTTTTACGATAGATATTTACACATTTACAATATTGAAGAGGATTTATGGGGAAAATACAATGATTACTTTGTATACAAACCTGTACTAAATAACAATGGAGAATTATACGAAGGTTTTAGCTTCAGAAAGACAATAGTTCAAACAACAGGAGAACATTATACATATACCCAGATTGAAGATTTAGAATATTATGATTTTGAACTTCCAACTTTGTGCACAAATAATGGAACTGAATGGTATGCATGCGTTGGTTGGTTAATGAAATCTGAAAATGGAAAATGGATGCGTTATGATTACCCTATTCAAAACTATATAACAAAGTCTGGTCTTGCTAAAATAAAATTAGACCTTGATGGAAATATTTGGATTTTTCTTGAAAAGAAAATCATTCTAAAATTTACTCCAAAAACAAGCCCTCTTACAACTGGCCAAACCTACTTCGACGCCAATCAAAACGGCATCAAAGACCCTTCTGAATCATACCTCCCAAACCAAAAAATAAAGGTCTTGCCATCAGGCAAACAATTCCTCACCAACCAGCAAGGACAGTTCGCCTTTACAGGTGACAGCGGAGCCACTTTTGTGATTGAGCATGTATTGGAATCGGGAGTCAATATCAGCTCGGATTCCCTGCGCTATACCATTACCCTTTCAGACACGAACATCACAGGACTTGATTTTGGTTTGTATGGCTCGGCTTTCAAGGCTAAGCTTTCTGGAAGCTTTTCCCTTCCAAGATTCCGTTGCAGTACAGGACAAGCTGGATTTTTGATGTTTGAAAACGGTTCGGAGCCTTTGACCGATGTTAGCTTGAAACTCCAACTTCCAAGCGGGGTTGAGTTTATCGATGCGGACTCCCTCCCCGACAACCAAGGCGGGGAAATCGTATGGGACTTGGGTGATCTTGCACCCTTTCAAACTGGAAAAGTCAAAGTTTTAGTAAAGGCGCCAAATTTCCAACAAATGGGAAACAGCTTCGCATTCAAGACCAGCGGAATGGGCTATGTGGGTAACACCCCCATCCCATTTAAGAAAACCAATTACTACACCCTGCGTTGCTCCTACGATCCTAATGACAAACAGGTATCTCCCGAAGGTGTCATGGATGAGGGCTACACGCTAAAAGACGTAGAGGAATTCGATTACCTTATCCGTTTCCAAAACACAGGAAACGACACGGCTTATGTGGTGCGTTTGGAAGATTCCCTTTCCACGCATTTAGATTGGAACAGTTTTGAGGTTGTGGACGCCAGCCATACCTACACTACTGAAATTGATGAGAACGGTTTGGTCACCTTTACTTTTGACCAAATCATGCTTCCAGACAGCACCACCAACGAGCCTGCTAGCAACGGGTATATCCGTTACCAAATCTCCCCAAAAGCTGGACTGCCTGACAACACGGTCATCAAAAACACCGCGTTCATCTACTTCGATTATAACCCAGCGGTCATCACCAACACCACCATCAATACCTTGGTAGATGAACTCCCAAAAGTGACAGCCACAGAAACTTCCGTAGAAACTATTGGCGGATTCGTCTTCCCTAACCCTACGGCAAATGAGATTAACATTTCCAGCCCTGAGAGTGGTACCATCCGCCTCTACAGCCCTACTGGAAATCTTAGACTTAAGAGAAACGTGGAGGAAGGCATTACAAAAATCTCCCTTCCAGAACTCAACAAAGGTCTGTATCTCCTTGAACTGGAAACAGCACAGGGCAAACAGGTTAGTAAGCTGATTATTGAGTAACTTGTTTCCCTCCTCTATACAAAAACCCCTTGAGATGTGATTCTCGAGGGGTTTTCTTTTTATTCATCGGGCGAAATCTGTTAAGGTAGAATGGAATCCTACGCTAAGAAATAGCTATCCCCTTCCCAAAAGCACTCTTTGACAGTCCAACTTTTTTAAATCCCAGCTCGCTGAAATCTCCCCTATTTTCCATAAATCGTAAAAAAGGCATTAAAGGGGATAAGGGAACGATGCCCACGGCAAATGCTGTTGTTCTAAAAGACCGACTTGAAATAAGTATTGCATCAGCCCCAGTTTTTATGAAAAAACACTCTATTGTAGGCTACCATTTGGGCGAAAAGCTCGACTTGAAAACCATCAAACACTCCTTGGCCTTCGAATGCATTTATGCCGACCCCACGGAACTAATTTACCAAAACGAGGACGAATCCTTTTTCCAAATCTTTGATTACGGGAGCATCGTCTTCCTTGGGGTGGACAACTCCATCAAAACAGAAATCATCAACAACATTCGGAACATTCTGGAGCTTGACACCCAAGAACTCTGCACCGAAAATTTTGCGATTGAAATCGACCCAGAGGCCCCCTACAAGGTGATGTTCAACCGCATCAGGGTGCCCAAACTGAATTTGGACCTCGCCAAGGTATTGATGATTAACATGGCCCAATCGGTGGCCTTGGACAATTACATCGAACAATCCAATTCCCTATTGGGTCAAACAGAACTCTTTTCAGCGGAATTGGAGGCAAAGGGAAAGCTTTCCATCAAAGGCAAAAAACTCCTCAAATACATCGGAAGAACGCTCAACCTCAGGAACAGAATCGCCCAAAACCTTTACATTTTCGACAACCCCGATTTGGTGTGGAATGATGAGTTCCTGAACCGCGTCAACGACGACCTGAACCGCGAACTGGATATACGGCTCCGCCACAGAAACCTTCAGGAGAACCTTAACATCGTAAAGGAAAACTTGGAGATGCTGAAGGATATTTACCAACACTCCCACAGCTCCTTTTTGGAGTGGATCATCATCATCTTGATTGCCATTGAAATTTTGAACTTGATTGTGGAAAAATCCATGTGATTTCTACAGGCCTTTTATTCAACCCTTCGGAATGCATTTTCGAAGGGTTTTCTTATGCCCTCAAACAAGCCTAACTTTATGTGATTTTTCAGATGAAACTACCCTAACTTAGATTCCCCACTCATCCATATTTTCATGAAACGGCTCCCTATCGGCATCCAAGATTTTCGCACCATCCGTGAGGAAAACTACATATACGTGGACAAAACCAAGGACATCCACTACATGATAGAGAACACGCGACAGGGTTTTTTCTCGCGACCACGAAGGTTCGGAAAGTCCTTACTAATCAACACCCTAAAGGAGCTATTCAAGGGAAATAAGGAACTTTTTGAAGGACTGTACATCTACGACAAGATTTCTTGGGTAAAATATCCTGTTATCCACGTCGATTTCAACGCCATGAACTACAAATCAAATCCTTTGGCAGATGAGATCGACAAAAGCATGGAAAAGAATGCCAAAGAAAACGGCATTGAATTAATCGCCACTGACTATAAAAACAAGTTCATCGAACTGCTCGACCGCCTACACAAAGAACAGGGAAAAGTGGTTGTTCTCATCGATGAATACGACAAGGCCATCACCGACTTTTTAGGGGAAGAAGAAAAGGTCAATGAGAACATTAGTGTCCTGAAAAACTTCTACAGCACACTGAAATCCGCAGACGGTCATATCCATTTCAGCCTCATCACAGGAGTCTCCAAATACGGAAAAGTTTCCATTTTCTCGGATCTTAATAACTTGGACGACCTGACGCTGAATAGACGTTGCACCACCATTGCGGGCATCACCAAGGAAGAGCTTCAAACTGCGTTTTCCAAACATTTGGAATCCCTTTGCCAAGAAATGAATTTCACCCATGAGGAGCTTATCCAACGCATCAAACTTTGGTACAATGGGTATTCTTGGGATGGAAAAAACAGTGTGTACAACCCTTTCTCTTTATTGAATTTCCTGAAGGAAGGACAGCTCCAAAATTATTGGTTCACTACGGGTACACCTTCGTTTCTGATCAAACTGTTACGCAAACAACGCATTCCCGCCTATCAGCTCGAACAGCTTCAGGGTGCCACTGCCCTACTTGAGAGTTCAGATGTGAACGACATTGAGCTGTTGCCCCTACTTTTTCAGACAGGCTATCTCACCATTATCAATGTCAAAGAAATCATTGCTGGAAGATTGCGCTACACCCTTTCCTATCCAAATGAAGAGGTTCGCCAATCGTTTACCAAAAACATCTTGGCAGGATACCTTTCAAAACCCGTAGCCCAAACAGAAAGTGAATACATCATTCGTCTGACCGACACCTTGCTGGAAAAAGATCTTGAAGAATTCTTCAACATCTCCAAAGCCATTTTCGACGGCATCCCCTACGGCATCACCGCCAAACAGGAAGAATACTTCCATTCGGTCATGCACGTGATCCTCACCCTCACGGGAATGCGTACCCACTCTGAGGTTCAGACCAGCAAAGGACGGATGGATTCTGTTGTTGAGTCTCCTGATACTGTTTACATCTTTGAGTTCAAAATCAACACATCGGCTGAGGAGGCTTTATCACAAATCGACGAAAAAGGCTATGGAAAACGGTTTGCTGTGGATGGAAAGGCCTTGGTCAAAATCGGTGTCAACTTCGACACCGAAAGCAAGAACATCAGCGAATGGATTGCAATATGACGCCACAAATCACCTCCGATTCCCTCCTGTTTGGGAACATGAAAACCTATGTGGCTGACCCCTTGGCATTTCTTGAAAAACACGCAAAGACCGAAGGCGACATCTTCCAATTCAGGGTGGCCCATCGGACCCTCACCTTTGTGAATAAACCTGAATGGGTGCATCACATCCTGTACGGAAACCATCGGAACTACCGCAAGAACTTGGCTTACCGCAAGCTGAGTTTACTTTTGGGACAAGGGCTTTTCACCAGTGAAGGTGACTTTTGGCGCAATCAACGGCGCTTGGCCCAACCCGCTTTCCACCGCAAACAAATCGCGAGTTATGCGGACATTATGGAAACCTGTACCAAGGAGATGCTCGCTCAATGGAAAAGCAAAGGTGAAATTGAGCTTTGCTCTGAAATGACTCAGCTTACTTTGCGGGTCATCAGCCAATGCATTCTTGGCTTGGACCTGAACGAGAAAGAAGGTGCTGTTCAAAAGCATTTGCCCTACGCCCTTCAGTTTATGGTCAAGCGCATTACCTCGGCCATGAACGCGCCCATGTGGTTGCCTACGGATTCAAACAAGCGCTTTCAGACGGCCGTTAAGGCTTTGGACAATGATATACAGGCCATCATTCTGGCAAAGCGTAAAAAGCTTGGAGAGGACCTCCTGAGCACGCTTATCAAAGCGACGGATGAGGAAACAGGACAAGGCATGTCCGATGAACAGCTAAGGGACGAGGTAATGACCTTCTTTTTGGCGGGCCATGAGACCTCTGCCATTTCCCTTTGCTGGACCATCCAATTGCTTTTGGAGCATGAGGAATGCCTCGAAAAATTGGTCAAGGAACTTGAATCCGCGAAGGATAATGATTTGGGCACCTTGCTCAGTCTTCCCTACTTGGACGCCTGTATCAAGGAATCCCTGCGTTTGCGTAGCCCCATTTGGATTTTGGGACGTGAGGCGCTCGGCCCCGACCATATCGGCGACCACCAAATTGAACAGGGTGACAGCATCATCTTCTCCCCTTTTTTGATGCACCAACATCCAGATTATTGGATGCGCCCCAAGGATTTCGTGCCTGAACGGTTTATGCAGGATATCCCAGAAAAGGCCTATCTGCCCTTTGGGGCTGGGCCACGGACCTGCATCGGGGAACATTTCGCCATGATGGAAATCAAATTGATTCTGGCCAATATGCTCAAGGCCTTTGATTTCAGCTTGCTGGATGCCAGCCCTGTCGAATTTGAGCATTCTTTGACATTACGACCAGCCAAGGAAATGAAGCTCCGCCTGACGGCCAAACAACAATGTCCCGCATAAAAAAGCGCCCCTACCAAGCCAAGCTTCGTAGGGGCGATTCATTTATTGGTATTCAGACTTAGTTGAACTCATCAAATTCTGAGGCGTCCCACACGTCGTAATAATCGATATCCAAATCCTCTAATTCGAAATGCACATTCATATAAAGGAGGTTTCCGTCCTTCTCAAGCGTATATGAGCCGTCCATTCCCGTTTTGTAGGTCTTTCCGTTCACAATCACCACACCATCATCAGTGTCCATCGCCTTGCGGAAATCATCCTCCTCACAGCCCTCCATCACGATGCGAAGGTGAGTAATCAACTCAGCACGCTCTGAATTTTCCACCTCAAAGGCATAACACTCATCAATTCGGAAATTCTCACAAGGAATTTCCAGCACATTTAGGTCGGTCTTAATTTCAATCGTTTTCATCCTTCGCACATTTCTATTTCCAAACACAAAAATAGGACAGGCCAAGGCCAAGAATCAAGCGTCAGGACACAAGATTCCCTTTTCCTTCACTCTTTAAAGAAACGTCATTCCTAAAAATGCGCCTATCTCCCTTAAACTCAAGAAAAGCCACCTGAACCCAGCCTGAAAATATTGTTACCCCAAACGCATTGCACATTCCTTTTTTTCACCAATATTTCCCAAAAACACCAAAAAATTCTGCCGATAGCGAAAACCTTGTGCATTCGGGCATAACAGCCCCACTGCCCATTTTTCCAAAGAGAATGAACAAACTGCTCATTGTTGACAACCCAAAGAAACACCATTTCTCCGTGGATGGCGTTCAGGTGGTCTCCGCCAAGGAGTACCTCACCAACCCTGCTTTCGGCACCAAGAAAAACCTTCGGGTTTTCAACCTCTGCAATGATTACGGCTATCAGTCAAAGGGATACTATGTTTCACTTTTGGCCGAAGCACGTGATCACCGTCCTACCCCGTCCGTCAAAAGCATTCTCGACCTCAAAAGCCCATCGCTTATTCGGGTGGCATCCGACGAGTTGGATAGCCTGATTCAGCGCAGTTTGGCGGGACTGAAATCCAATGAGTTCACCCTGAGCATCTATTTCGGACAGAACGTTGCCAAAAAATATCGGGAGTTGAGCCGTGCCTTCCACAGGCATTACCAAGTGCCCTACCTTCGGGTGAAATTCCAGTACAACCAAAAATGGCAGGTGCAATCCCTGAGGACGATTCCTTCCAAGGAAATCCCTGAGGACCACTTTCCCCTTATTGAGGAGTTTGCCCAAGCCTATTTCCATAAAAAACGCTACGACAAGGCGAAACCAAGTACGGCCAACTATTCCTTGGGCATTATGGTCAAAGAGGGCGACGAGGCTCCTGCCTCCAACCCAAAAGCACTTCAAAAGTTTGTGGAGTCGGCAGAGAAGGCTGGCTTCGCAACGGAGTTTATCACAGGAAAAGACTTCAACCGCCTGCCTGCTTTTGACGCCCTATTTATTCGTCAAAGCACCCACGTCAACAACGAAACCTACCGCTTCGCCCGAAAGGCACAAGCAGAAGGCATTGCCTTGGTGGACTATCCTGAGGCAATCCTCAAATGTAGCAACAAAGTGTACATGGCGGAATTGTTGGAACTGGCGGGAGTCGCTCAACCAAAAACGGTAATCGTCCATCGCAGAAACCGAAAACAAGTGGAATCACTTATCGGCCTTCCCTGCGTGCTAAAGTCACCTGATTCTACGTTCTCCTTTGGCGTAAAAAAGGCTGAAACCCCTGAGGAGCTGGATCAGATCACCAGCACCATGCTCAAAAAATCGGAGCTGATTATCGCACAGGAATTCTGTTTCACTGATTACGATTGGCGCATTGGCGTATTGGATGGTCAGGCCATTTATGCTTGCAAATACTTTATGGCGCGCGACCATTGGCAGATTTATAACTGGTCGGCTGATGACAAGGTAGATACCGAAGGTGAGTTTGAAACCCTGCCCTTGAATGAAGTTCCCTCTTCCATCATCAACATTGCCGTAAAGTCCGCCAAACTGCTTGGAGATGGACTCTATGGTGTAGATGTAAAGCTGATTGACAACCAACCTGTCGTCATTGAAGTAAATGATAACCCGAATATTGATTTCGGTATCGAGGACAAAGTCTTGGGAAATCAGCTTTACGAACTCATCATCAATGCCTTCAAGGAGCGGATTGAAAAACGCCTGAAGGGAATCATCCAATAATCGCTTCCAATTAGCCTAATCCAATTAATGGCAACAACCTCCAATGGACGCTTTGGACTTTTTGAAGTCTATGGTGTCGAGATGGAATACATGATTGTGGACCGCAAAACCCTTGATGTGCGTCCACTGGCTGACAAGCTTTTTGAATTAAAAACTGGGAAGATTCTTTCCGATGTTCCCAACGGCGACATTGAATGGTCCAATGAGCTGGTCAATCACGTGGTAGAACTGAAAACCAATGGGCCAGCCTCCAGCTTGGAAGACCTTCCTGAAAAGTTTCTCAAGAATATTCAGGAAATCAACCAGCTACTTGAACGGGAAAACGCCATGCTCCTACCAACGGCCTGCCACCCTTGGATGGATCCGCATGTGGAAACTAAGCTTTGGGAACATGACCACAATGAAATCTATGACCTCTACAACCGCATCTTTGATTGTCGAGGCCATGGTTGGTCAAACCTGCAAAGCACGCACATCAACCTTCCTTTCAAGGATGATGAAGAATTTGCGCGATTACACTCCGCCATTCGCATTATTCTACCCTTAATTCCAGCCATAAGCGCCAGCTCCCCCATCTTGGATGGCATGTCCACTGGACTTTTGGATACACGCTTGGAGGTTTACTTGGATAACCAAAAACGGATTCCAAGCCTTACGGGCAGGTTGATTCCTGAACAGGTGTTCTCCGAAAAGGAATACCACGACAAGATCTTTTCCCCAATCAAACAGGACATCAAGCCTTTTGACACGGAAAACATCATGGACAGCCTTTTCCTGAACTCAAGGGGAGCCATTGCCCGCTTTGAGCGCGGTGCCATCGAAATTCGGGTCATTGACATTCAGGAATGCCCCTTGGCAGATATCTGCGTTTTGGCAATCATCGTGGCCACCTTGAAGGGGCTTACCGAAAACCGTTGGTCCACCTTTGCCGAACAGGCTAAATGGCATGAAGAGGACCTGCGAAAAATCTTCCTCAACACGATTCGCCACGGCGAAGCCACATGGATTGATGACCCGAATTATCTCAAACTGTTCGGGATAGCATCTCAAGGCATCTCGGCCTCTGAGCTCTGGAAACACCTGCTCACTCAGGTGCAAAAGGACATTCCTTCCTCGCTTCAAAAAGAGGTGAAACAATTGCTTGATTTGGGAACATTGGCCCGTCGGATACTTACAGCCGTAGAACGGAATCGCGGTCATTTCCCATTGATTAACACCTATAAGAAACTTGCCCAGTGTTTGGCAGAAAACCGCTTCTTCAACCCTTATGAATAATCAGCGCTTGAAGTTGCTCCTGACCTGTGAACACGGGGGAAATGAGATTCCAGCATCTTACCAAGATTATTTTCTGGAGGCTAAAGAAAGCTTAAACAGCCACAGGGGAATCGACTTTGGAGCATTGGATTTATTCGGCTATTTAAAACCGCTGGCCAGTCATTCTCACTACTCAACGACGAGTCGGCTCTTGGTTGAACTCAACCGTTCTCTACATCATCCCCATCTATTCTCTTCCTTCACAAAAACCATTGCTGAAGAAAGTAAAACAGCCATTCTTAACGACTATTACTTCCCCTACAGAAAGCAAGTTCAAGAATGGATTGAGAAAGAAATCAAGCAGGGATTCCAAGTGCTTCACGTATCCGTCCATTCCTTTACTCCTGAACTTAATGGGGAGGTGAGAAATGCAGACATTGGGCTTTTATACGACCCGAGCAGAGAATCCGAGAAGGCATTTTGCAAACGTTGGAAAAGCTCAATCAATCAGATTGAACCTGCATTAAAAGTACGCTTCAACTACCCCTACCTTGGAAAAGCAGATGGTTTTACCACTGCTCTTCGGAAGTTGTTTCCTGTAAATTATTCGGGGATTGAATTGGAGATCAATCAAAAATGGAGTGTGGATAACCAAATGGATGAGCAGATAAAAAAGGTAGTATATTCCAGTTTAGAGGAAATGATCTCTCAACACAAAAAAGCCAAGGACTAACGTCCTTGGCTGAGGAGAATCGCCCTTTCAGGGCTAATGTTTTATGTGTTACTTTTTCCCTCTTGGCTTGGCTACACCACCTGATACGATAAACTTCATCATGTCCGAGCCAGAAACATCCAGAGGTTCCACATGCTCCTTGTCTACCACAAAGAGGTTTCCTGAGAAGTTGTAAGAATGGGGAAGGTAAACAGCCACCTTTCCTTCCATCCCCAAAGAGCTTAAATCATTTTGGGTGATAAAGCCCAACTTCTGCAGGCCAATATTTTTGTTGATCGTTACCAAGACTGGTTTGTCGAATTTCTTCTTGTCCCCAACAAAGGCGTCCATCAAATCCTTTAAAGAAGAATAAAGGAAATTGACCAACGGAATCTTATCGATGTACACATCGATGAACTTGGCCAATAAAAACTCGGAGGCCAGATAGCCCAAAAAGAGGACAATAAACACCGCAAGCGCAAAACCTGCCACCAAGGCTGTCTTCTCAAGCCCCAGACCAACAATCTTCTTTTCAATCCAATTATAGAGGCTTGTCAGAATGATGATGGTCAACCCCAAGGGAGCAACAATCAGCAAGCCACGGAAAAAGTATTTCTGAAGTTTATTAAGCATAATAAATACTGCAAAAACCAAAAAAAGGCGTCGCACAATGCACGACGCCTTTAGTATTATTCCAAGAGGAAATTAACGAAGGGAAACAGTGTTCTCCTCAGCCTTAGCAGGCTTGGTCTCCTTGCTTTCTACTTTTGTAGACTCCTCACCTTTCTTGCCACCTTCTACTTTGATACCCATGAAGGCCATGAAAGCCATACCCATGAGACCAGTAACGATCATGGTGATACCAAGACCACGAAGACCAGCAGGAACGTTTGAATACTTCATACGCTCACGTACAG
The DNA here is from genome assembly GCA_030431525.1 of Bacteroidia bacterium. Lineage (GTDB taxonomy): Bacteria > Bacteroidota > Bacteroidia > Cytophagales > JAAEPT01 > JAUIJC01. Next base: position 29,797 of record JAUIJC010000025.1, read on the forward strand.
CAGCCAAACAAACGATGGCGATCATCCAACCGATACCAGCGGAAGGACCGAAAACCAACGCCTCAGAGAACGTGTACTCACGAGTTACCATGAAGAGGGAACCACCCAAGATAGAGCAGTTTACCGCGATCAATGGCAAGAAGATACCCAAGGCACCATAAAGTGCAGGAGAGAATTTCTCAACGGCCATCTCTACCAACTGTACCATCGCAGCAATTGTAGCGATGAACATGATGAAGCGCAAGAAGCCGAGATCGATAGTAGCGAAGTCATCACCCAACCAAGAAAGCGCGCCTTCTTGAAGAATGAAGTGATCCAAGGTCCAGTTCAAAGGCACAGTGATCGCCAATACGAATACTACCGCAGCGCCAAGGCCAATAGCTGTTTTTACCTTCTTGGATACCGCCAAATAGGAGCACATTCCCAAAAAGAAGGCGAAAATCATGTTCTCGATGAACATGGATTTAATCGCAAGTGCTAACAGGTCCATAGTTTCTATGTTTTTGAATACTGAGACTTTAGTACTGAGTACCGAGCAAGCTCAGTACTCAATACTTTGTACTCTGTACTTAATGATTAATGCTCCTCAACGTAGCCGTTACGTGTACGCTGCAACCAGATGATGATACCTACCACCATGAAGGCACCTACTGGAGTAACCATGATACCGAAGTTCTCATAGCCAGCAGTGTATGCACTTTCAGGGATGATAGTGAAGCCAAACAACTTACCAGAACCGAAAAGCTCACGGAAGAAGGCAATGGCCAAAATCACCCAAGAGTAACCCAAACCAGATCCCAAACCATCAAGAGCAGAGTCCCAAGGCTTGTTACCCATGGCGAAGGCCTCCAAACGACCCATTACGATACAGTTGGTAATGATCAAACCAACGAATACAGAAAGGGACTTGGAAACGTCAAACATGTAGGCTTTCAACACCAAGTCAACTACCGCTACGATGGTCGCTACGATACCCAACTGGGCGATGATACGGATGCTTGAAGGAATCAAGTTGCGAAGCAACGAGATGATAACGTTAGAGAAAACAACTACAACCGTTACAGCGATAGCCATAACCATGGTTGGAGCCATCTGAGAAGTTACCGCCAAGGCAGAGCAGATACCCAAAACCTGTACGGTTACAGGGTTATCGTCATCCAAAGGGTCAGTAACGTAGCGCTTGCGCTTGGCGGAGAATAATGGCTCTGCCGGCTCGGCAATCTGGGCCACTTTCTCTTGTTCCAAAGTTTCAGTGCTCATATCTAAAAGATTTGAATCTTAACTCTTTTTATTGAAGAAAGGCTCGTAGTTCTTGAAGTAAGCCTGAATCATGTTGTTCACGCCGTTCATGGTCATTGAAGCACCAGAAAGACCGTCAACCTGCAATGGCTTGCCATCATAGTTGCTACCCTCACCCTTTTGCACCTCGACAACGGCCGCACCTTCGTAAAGCTTCTTGCCTACGAAACGAGCTTGAACGTCTGCGTCAGTGATTCGGGCACCAAGACCTGGAGTCTCACCCTTGTGGCCAAAGGTAATACCCTTGATGGTTTTCATGTCAGGAGCCAAGGCTACATAGCCCCAGATTTCGTCCCAAAGACCAAGACCATACAAAGGAAGCACATAGGCAGTCACCTTGCCACCCTCCTTGTATTCAAAAACAGGATACTTTTTATCCTTGTCTTTCTTCGCCTTGAAAGTGGAACGTGGGTTCACAGACTCAGCAGCCTTCACACCCTCCTCAATCGTTTCACCGTTCACACCCACCACAAAACCTGAGATGGACTCATCGAACATTTCACCTACGCGGGCCTTGCCCTCGTTGGAAGCGATTTCGTTTACTTTGGTTTGTCCAAGCACAGCGGACATAACCTGGTAACGCTTATCGAGTTTTTCCTCGCTTTTGATGGTTGGCTTCAAACCCTCGGCAACACCAGCCAAAAGTCCTCCACAAACAACCGTCAAGATAAGCGTAAATACAATGACGTATCCTTTAGACTGTTGCACGGCTCAATCTTCTTTTTTTGTTGGCATTTACTACAAAGTAGTCGATCAATGGAGCGAGCACGTTCATCAACAAGATGGCGAGCATCACACCCTCTGGATAAGCTGGGTTGATTACGCGAATCAAGATGGACAAGAAGCCAGCCATGAAACCGTAAATCCATTTACCGACATTCGTTTGGGCAGCGGATACTGGGTCAGTTGCCATAAAGACAGTACCGAAAGCGAATCCACCCATGATCAACTGATAATAGGCAGGTACAGCTCCGAAACCTCCGTTGTTGAAAGTCTGAACCAAGTAGCCCATTGCAAGACCACCCAAAACCATGGAAACCATAATTCTCCAGCTACCCACACCAGTGATGACCAAGATGGCAGCACCAATCAAACACATCAAAGCGGAAGTCTCACCGATAGAACCAGGGATGTTTCCAAAGAAAAGGTTTTCAACACTGAACAATCCGTTTCCAGCAGCAACCAATTCAGCAACCTGCTCTTTTGACTTAGAAGCAATGTCACCCAATACAGTAGCACCAGTGTAACCGTCAAGAGCGGTCCACACTTGGTCACCAGACATGTTCTTGGCGTAACCGAAGAACAATACCGCACGAGCGGTCAAGGCTGGGTTCAACAAGTTCATTCCAGTACCACCGAACACCTCTTTACCAAGAAGTACAGCGATAATAGTAGCAACAGCAACCATCCACAATGGCATGGTCGGTGGTACCACCAATGGAATAAGCATCCCAGAAACCAAGAAACCTTCGTTAACTGGGTGTTTACGAACTACTGAGAAAACAAATTCTACAGCAAGACCTGTTGCATAACATACAGCAACAATTGGTAGCGTTTTGATAGCACCGAACGCAAAGGCGGAACCAAAAGTAAAGGCCTCGCCAGCTGCAGTGAAGTGCTGCACACCAACATTATACATACCGTACAACAAACAAGGAATCAAGGCTACAATTACTGTAACCATCATACGCTTGAGGTCAACGGCGTCACGCACGTGGGCACCTTTAGAAGGAGCCGTATGGTTTGGCTGGAAGAACAGCGTCTCGTGCGCCTCGTAGAGATAGTAATACTTCTCCCACTTGCCCCCCTTCTCAAAGTTGGGCTTTACATTATCGAGAATGTCCCTAATGAACTGCATCTCCTAATCGATTAGCTGTTTAGCATTAAATCAATACCACGACGGATGATTGACTGCACTTCGTGTTTGGACACGTCCACAAACTCACAAAGGGCAAAATCCTCCTCGGCTACCTCATAGATTCCCAAGGCCTCCATTTCTTCGAAGTCCTCAGCCAAAATAGCCTTCAACAAGTACACTGGATAGATATCCATTGGCAATACTTGCTCCATCACACCCGTCTGCACGAATGCACGGTGCTCACCGTTGATGTTGGAATCAAGTACATGCTCCTTGCCACGATTCAGGAATGACAATAACCCCAAAGAACGGCCGAAGCTCAAACGAGAAGTTGGAGCAAAAGAACCGAAGAACTTGTAGTTGTCTCCTTCAGGAATAACAGTGACTTGGTTGTCGTAGAAACCTACGTAGCTGTCTTTGGCTACCTTCTCACCAGAGAGGATGTTACCAGAAACGATACGCACGTTTTTAGAAGACAACTTACCATCGATCAATTTGTCGATAGAAGCACCATTATAAGTCTTATAATACTTTGGCTCGGCTACCTCAGAACCAGTCAAAGCAACAATGCGAGATGCATCGTACTTGCCTTCCAAGAAGAGCTTACCAATCTGTACAACTCCGTAAGGAGAAACAGTCCAAACCAAATCACCTTTCCCGATTGGGTCGATGTTGTGGATCTGAACACCAACGTTACCCGCTGGGTGAGGACCGCTAACAGAATTCACCTCAACGCCTTTGGCTTGAGCGAAAACTTTTGGGGTCTGGCCATTCACGTTCAAGTGAACCTTGCCTGAAGTCAATTTCTTCAAGACCTCCATACCAGCCTCGAAGTTGGCCTCTTCGCCAGCGAAGAGTACTTCAAAGTCTGGAGCCAATGGCGCAGTGTCAAAACCGGACACAAAAATAGCCTTAGGGGTATGCGCTGGGTTAGCAACTACCGCATAAGGCCTTTGAATGATGTGTGGCCACACACCACTATTCGCCATTTGGCTTTTGATTTCCTCCTCGGAAAGACGAGAAAGCTCAGGCAACGAATACTTATTGAAGCTCTCGTACTCGACCTCTTTATCGGCCAATACCTTGATCTCCAACAAGCGACGCTTTGCGCCACGTTTAACTTCTACAACCTCACCACTTACTGGTGAAGTGTACTTAACGGCCTCCAAACTCTTATCGTAGTAGAGCGGGGTGCCTGCCTTGACCTTATCGCCTTCCTTGACCAACATCTTCGGTTTGCCGTAACCGACAAAGTCCGTAGGCTTCACCGCTAAAGTCTCCGAGGCGAGCTCGACTACTTCTGGTTTAGCTTGGCCGGAAACCTTAATATCAAAGCCTTTCCGTAGGTTTATACTCTTGGACATACTCCTATTAGTTCCCTATTAGAACAGCTGCAAATCCTTTTCGAATGCTTCGTGATAAAGCACACAATTCAGCGTACAAAATTAGTAAAACTCGGGCATTATCCCACTCGAACGCCAACAAAGTAACATTAACGGACAAGTTAGGCGAAAAAAGCAGGAAAGCTCCTTTCATTGATATCCCGAGCGACAGAAACCTTACTCCCTGACTAATAATTCCTTACGACACAAAGAAAGTACTTCTTCAGTCTGAGAATCTATGGTATGGCTTGTTGTATCCAACACGTAGGCATCATCCGCTTTTTTGAGTGGACTCTCCTCCCTACTGCTGTCAATCCGGTCCCTTTCTTGCAAATTTTCGATCACATCTTCCAAGGAGGCCTCCTCCCCTTTGGACTTCATCTCTGCCAGACGACGTTCTGCACGAACCTTTACATCAGCAGTGACAAAAATCTTGATGTCTGCATTAGGAAACACGTTGGTGCCAATGTCCCTTCCGTCCATCACTACACCACCTTGCTCACCCATCTTTCGCTGTTGATTTACTAAGGCATGGCGCACATCAGGAATTGCTGCCACTTTGCTCACATTATTTGAAACCCTCAGGCTGCGAATCTCCTTTTCCACATTCACACCATTGAGGTAAGTTTCAGACAACTTCCTTTCTGGATTGAATTCAAAAGAAATCTTCAATGAATGTAAGCCCTTAGCCACGGACAAGGTATCCTCCAAGTCAATATCTTGATCTAAAAAATAAAGTGTGACGGCACGGTACATTGCACCAGTGTCGATAAACACATAACCCAACTCCTCAGCCACACGCTTTGCGGTCGTACTCTTTCCACAGCCCGAATGGCCATCAATTGCAATGATCAAGTCTTTCATCGGAAGACATTAGCTATTTGACAACAGATGCCAGCTTCCACTTTATCAAGAATCCACTTGCATCAAAATTCGAGGGCAAAGGTACAAAAAAAACACCCAAGGGTTTTTCCCTTGGGTGCTATCCTTCAATAGGAGAAGCTTTCTAAATCAATGATTCGTTCTTTTTAACTCAACTCCCAATCACTGGTCAACTCACTGGTGTAATGATGAGCCGTCATATCATATTGACATGGAACCACAGAAACATAATTGTTATCCACAGCCCAAACATCCGTGTCATCGGCATGATCCATATTCACGAACTCCCCAGACATCCAGAAATAGCGGCGACCATGTGGATCAAAACGCTGATCAAATTTCTCTTGCCACTTGGCATGTGCCTGACGGCAAATCTTGATTCCTTTTAATGGCTCCTCTCCCGCTGGTGGGAAATTCACATTTAGAGTAACTCCCTTTCGGATTCCTTTATCCAAGGCTTCTCCTACAATTTTTCGAATAAAAGGGGCCGTATATGAAAAATCAGCTGTATGCGAATAATCACAAACACTAAATCCAATGGCTGGAATATTCTCAATCGCCGCCTCAATGGCCGCAGACATTGTTCCCGAATAAAGCACCGAAATGGAGGTATTACTTCCGTGGTTAATCCCACTCAAAACCAAATCTGGAGACCTGTCATGCAGTACAAAGTTCTTGGCCAACTTCACACAATCCGCTGGCGTTCCTGAGCACTCATAAGCAGGCGTATCCCCAAAAATATCCGTAGGATCCAATCGCAAGGTATTGCCAATGGTGATGGCATGTCCCATTCCAGATTGGGGGCTATCTGGCGCTACCACAACCACATCCCCAAATTCTTTGGCTATCTCCACCAACAAACGAATCCCTTTGGAGGTGATTCCATCATCATTGGTCACTAAAATCAAAGGCTTTTTCATAAGAGCATTCAATGCAGATAGACAAGGAAAGAACTCCCCTTATTTACCTCGAATTTTCATTGTTCACCACTTGCTGTAGACTCGTCTGATTTATAGCGACCCTTCAGCTGGTTGTAATGCTCGAAAATAGCGATTAAATCATCTTGGAACCCATAATGCAAGCGATTTTCCTTGATGTACTCCTGCATCTGACGAGTATAATAATCTGAAAAGATTTTCATCACCCCCTTCCTGTTATTTCGGAAATGCTTGGCCAGCCCATCTCCAGCCAGATAAAAATAATCATAGGCCAAGACCCTAACCGAGGCAGCAAAACCTTGGTTTGCAAAGCCTCCCTGCGACTGAAGAGTAATATGCTCACGAGTAAGCAAAGGAGTAGATCCTTCCTGCAAAACCTCAAAAATCACTGGCCGATTATAATCCCTTGACGTCTGAAATGGAAACACTTGGAAATCCCTTCGTGTGGAATCGGTGATATCCATGATAGTAAACCGCTTGATACGAAGGGCGGTCATGGTCAACTTCTTGTGACCCAAATCCACCTGAATGATATTATTGGGGATGTTGTATTTTATTTTCCCCACAATGGTATCATACTTTTGAGTGACCACCATGCCCGGATGCCAAAAGTCAGGTGATAATTTTTGGGCAGAAACAGAAAAAGAGCTGAAAAAAGTAAAGGCGAAAAAAAACACCAACAAGAAGTGATTCCGGTTGGTGTATGAAAAAGTGTTATACATAGGCTATTTGTTATTCGTCGTTCTCAAGAATATCATGGCCCATCTTATCTCGTTTTGCTTTCAGGTAGGCCAAATTATGTTCATTTGGTTCTATTTCTATCGGCACACGCTCAATGATTTCTAACCCATAACCCATCAATCCTGCACGCTTCTTTGGGTTGTTGCTCATCAAACGCAATTTATGCGCATCCATTTGACGGAGAATCTGGGCACCTACACCGTAATCACGCTCATCCATCTTGAAACCTAAAGCCAAGTTGGCTTGAACGGTATCCATGCCCTGCTCCTGAAGGTTATACGCCTTAAGCTTGTTGACAAGACCAATACCTCGCCCTTCTTGGTTCATATAAATGATGAGTCCCTTTCCTTCTTTCTCCACCATTTCCATGGCTTTGTGCAATTGAGGACCACAATCACATCGGCAGGAACCGAAGATATCCCCTGTTACACAAGAAGAATGAACACGTGCCAAGATTGGCTCATTTGGCTCCCAAGTCCCCTTGCTCAATGCAAGGTGCAGGTCACCAGTATTGGTCTGCCTGAAACAAGTCAACTTGAAATCCCCCCACTCAGTAGGAAGGTTCACATCAACTTCTTTCTCAATTAAGCTTTCCTTCTCTAATCTATACTCGATTAGGTCCTGAATGGATACGAGTTTCAACCCAAATTTTTCAGAAACCTTCTTGAGATCTGGAAGACGTGCCATAGTGCCATCCTCGTTCATGATTTCAACGAGAACACCAGCAGGAGTCAAACCAGCCAAACGCGCAAAATCAACAGCGGCCTCCGTGTGTCCAGCACGACGAAGTACACCCGCAGGTTTTGCCTTCAATGGAAAAATATGTCCCGGCTTACCAAGCTCTTCTGGTTTGGTTTTCGGGTCAGCTAATGCAAGAATCGTTTTAGCGCGGTCACTGGCAGAGATTCCAGTGGTACAGCCATGACCTATCAAATCAACAGAAACGGTAAATGGCGTCTCAAAGGTGGCTGTATTTTTACCCACCATAAGCTCCAAACCCAATTCCTCACAGCGATCTTCTGGAATCGAGGCACAAATCAACCCGCGACCTTCCTTGGCCATGAAGTTGATAATCTCAGGAGTGACCTTTTCAGCAGCACAAATGAAATCACCTTCGTTCTCACGATCCTCGTCGTCCACTACGATGATTATCTCGCCACGCTTGATGGCCTCAATGGCGTCTTCAATTCTATCTAGCATTCCAGTTAACAGTCTATACAGTTAACAGTTAGCAGTGATCAGTTAGCATCCCTTAACGAAATAACTGATAACTATTAACCGATAACTGACAAAAAGCCCTTTTCCAGCACTTGTACTGAGGCTTTCCAGTTATAATGTTCTTTAACGAAAGTACGTCCCTTTTGGGATATCTCCTTACAACGTTGGGGCTTATTAAGTAGCTCCTCAATAGTTTGGGCGAATTCTTCAGGTGTAGAACAAACCTCAATCCCAGATTGTTCGCCGCTCTCAATAGCCGAATAAGCCAAGGGCGAAGTTACGACAGGAATTCCACAGGCCATCGCTTCCAAAATCTTGTTTTGGAGTCCTTGTCCGGCAAACAAGGGAGCAACAAACAGTGAGGACCTTAGCAGGTATTCCCTAACATCCTCCACAAAACCAGTCACTTCAACATGTTCACTGGCCAGTTCCTGCACCTCGGCGGAAGGGCTAATGCCAATCAAACAGGCCTTGGCTGGTCTTCCCAAACGCTCGCTTAACAACGGAAGAATCCGCTGAACTAAATATTTGCTGGCCTCGACATTGGGATAATAGCCCATATTACCCAATAGCGCCACATCATAGCTCTTCTCTTCTACCGCTGGCAATTCGAAGAAATCCTCACAAATACCGTTAGGCACGATATCAATGTCACCAACTTTGGCTTCCTTCAAAGCCTTGGCGTCAGTGGCGGTAATGATGGAACAACGGTCAAACCAATCGCCCATTTTTCTCTCACACACAGCCAATCGCCTTGCCTCTTCCTTCACAACGGGCTTCAAGTACCATGGAGATTTCGTGGCCCTTTTAGCCATTCCCAAAGAAAAGGCATCCATATAATCAAGGTAGTATGCTACCTCCTTCTTAAATGGAATATTCTTGAACATGCGCACCAGCTGGACATAACAGAGGTCAATCTGCTTTTCATCCATCAGGCGCTCAATGCACGCTTTAATTTTTGGTTCTTGGAAATACCCGACTTGGAAAGGGGTATTTGAAAAAGTGACTTTGGCAAGGTTGAACAATTGTCTGATTCGACCCAAGGAAAACAAATGCACCTCCTCACAAAGGGATGCCACTTGCTCATAATCCTTCTCAGAGACAGTTTCATCACTAAGGCACACCAAAAAAATCTCGTGATGTTTGGCCAATTCTACCAACTGGTAGTAGGCCCTCAACTTATCCCCTTTGTCTGTTGGATAAGGAAATCGCGACAATGCAACCAACAGCCTCATCCTTTCACCTTTAATGCTTTATAATATTCCAGCAACTCCCCGATTCGAGAATAGTTGCTGTATTTCTGTGACACCAATTGAATAGCACTTGCCCCCACTTTTTGGCGATCAGACTTAGAACCCGCCAAACTCAACACTTCATCAACAAATGCCTCCTTGGTATCTGCAATTTTCAAATCCTCCCCTTTTTTGACGTCGATTCCTTCAGCGCCAATGGAGGTTGAAACAATCGCCTTACCCAAAGCCATCCCCTCGATCACCTTAATCCGCATCCCACTACCAGACTTCAAGGGCACCACCATTACGGCTTTGCTATTCATGAACTCCACGGCATCAGGAACCTTCCCCAGCACATAAATATTCTCCTTGCCGTCCCAACTTTGGATATCCTCCGGCACATCAATGCCAGCGATATAAAATTTAAGCTCAGGATTACGGCTTCTGATTTCTGGCCAAATCTCCTCCAAAAACCACTTTACTCCTTGCTGGTTCGGCATCCAGTTCAAGGAACCTAAATGGAAAACACTTCCTTCCTCCTCTTTTTGGAAATCAGGCTGGAATAGGTCCATATCGACACCTGTTGGAGAAGTAAACATCTCCTCACAGCCACAAGCCTTGAAAAACTCCGCGTCAACATCAGTAATGGGAACAATGGCATCAAAACGCTGCAATACCTCCAGCTCGTAAGCTTTGAGGCGCTTAGCCAACAGGTTGAGATAACTCTTCTTGGGATAGCTGGAATGATCGGCCATTCGGCTCCAAATCATATGCTCCACGTTATGTTGGCGGAGCACCAGCTTCGCTTCTGGCAAACACTCCCGAAAGACATCCACATACACACTGGTCTGCAAACCGTCAAACTGCACAACGTCAAAATCTTTTCCAGCTAAAAACCCGCGCAAAAACTCACGAAACCCATCGTGATCAAATCGTGAAATATGAAACGATTCGTCGGTAAACAGGTTCCTGAAAGCATCCCGTTTGCGGATATCCGTTTGGATATCGTAAGTCACCAATTGCCCAAAATTCTTGAAGGACTCAGGCAAATTATCCTCTGAGATATAATGCTTGCTGGTATTAAAGCACAACAAGGTCAAATCACAGCCATGTTTATGGAAGCCCTTGGCCATATTATACATGGCAATGGCTCCACCATCTTGCCTTGGATAAGGAACCCGCGGACAGAATTGGAGGATTTTCACTTGATAGACTTTTTGGAATGGACCGAAAAGGGGCATTTACACCACTTTTCTTACCCCGATTTAAACAAGTCTGCAAGTTAACACTTTTCCCAAAGCAACTAAACGAAAGAAGGCAACCCTATTAAACAGAGTTGCCTTTCGTTAATCTTACACTCAATAAATCAGCTAACGCTTAGGGGTAAAGGCTCGCTCATCGCCTTGGTAATCCCTTGATTTTTGTTTGGTCTTCCGTTCCCTTTTCTTCATTTCACGGTGGACCATTTTTTGGTAATTCTCGTGCTTTCGTTTCAGCACTTTCATTTTGCGCATATCTTTTTTGCGCTTCTCCTTTCCAAAATGCTTCATGGAACGGTCCTGCCTCTTGAGCAATTTTTTCACCTGTTTGCGGTGCTTAGCAGCAACATTCTCGGCTACCATTTGCTCTTTGGGCATTTCCCTGTTACGCTTCTTTTTATCCTTCGGACCTTCGGCAAAGGAAAGCGAACAAACCATGAAAAACATGATTATGCAGGCAAACTTGCGCATGGTTTTCTGGGGTTAAGTACATAGGAAAACAGGCGTTTCGTACACCTTCCCTTTTCCCTTTTGTACTCACTTCTGCCCCAGAGCGTTTAGGAAATGCTAAAAAAATCGGCGGGTAAACTTACATACCCAACAAGCGCAAGTAAAATATCGATTATCCCCGCAAAACCTTACGCACCTTTTTTATGGGTATAATGTCTACAGAACTCATCAATTTCCTTTCGAGAACCCAACACGATAAAGACCTCCTGTGGCCTGAGTACCACATCAGAATGTGGATTAAAAATGTACGGGCATCCGTATTCCTTGTAACCCAAAATGGTCACACCAGTTTTCCGCCTTGGGTCAAGCTGTTGAATGCTCATCCCTTTGAAGGCTGACTTAAAATCATCATAAGTAAACTCCTCCAGCATAAACTCATCGTTGCCGATACCGCTAATCTGGTCAAGAAATTCAATCACCTTAGGTTTTTCCACCAAAGTGGCCATGTAGTGACCACCAATCACATCTGGCATCACCACACTATCAACCCCAGCCCTTTTCAAGCGGCTTTCAGACGATGCCTCGTAGGCCCTTGATACAATTCGGATTCTTGGATTCAACTCACGGGCTGTGAGTGCGACAAATACGTTTTTGGCATCATCCGATAAGCAACAGATAATAGCTCTTGCCCTTTCAATGCCTGCTTTCCTGAGCACCTCATCTTGGGTTGCATCTCCCGCAATAAAATAAGTTGGTCGCTCGCCGTCCTGAATAGTTGGCTTGAACACCTCCTGATCACTATCCACGACAACAAAGTCGGAGCCCGACCTACGGAACTCCTCAGAGGCTTGGAAACCATTTCGGCCATAGCCACAAATAATGACGTGATTATTCAACTTTTGCACGCTCCTACCACTTATATAATGGGAAAATATCTCTTTCAATTCGCCCTCAAAAACATACTTAGAAATCACTGTGAGGAAATAGGCAAACACCCCAATATTAAAGAGGATGTAAATGGAAGTAAATACCTGCCCTTCATCAGACAAGGGACGAACCTCATGAAACCCCACCGTGGAAAAGGTGATAACGGCCATGTAAAAGGCCTCATGCAGAACATACCCCTCAATAAAGGTAAAGCCCAACACCCCAACCAGCAGGCTTAAACCTAACAGGAATAGGCCCCAAAAGAAGTCCCAAAAGTGTCTTACCAATGTTATCGCCACAGTCTTACCAATCTATTTCTTCCTTGCTGACACTTTTCAAATAAGCATTCACCTTGCTAAATGGCTTGGATCCAAAGAACCCACGGTAGGCCGACAATGGCGAAGGGTGAGGACCTGCAATGACATGATGTTTAGTACGGTCGATGACCTTCCCTTTTTTCTGGGCATAAGATCCCCAAAGGATAAACACCACCTGTTCTTTCTCGTCAGAAATTTTCTTGATGACAGCATCGGTAAACTCTTCCCAGCCTTTTCCCTGATGGGAACCCGCAGAAGCCGCCTGCACGGTCAAAGTCGCATTGAGCAACAACACCCCTTGATCAGCCCAACGCTCTAAGTTACCTGATGAAGGAATCTCCTTTCCCAAATCATCTTCCAACTCCTTAAAGATATTCACCAAGCTTGGTGGTTTGGCAATGCCATCACTCACCGAGAAGCACAGGCCATTGGCTTGCCCAGGACCGTGATAAGGGTCTTGCCCCAAAATCACGACTTTCAAATCATCGAATGAACAATGATCAAAAGCATTGAAAATCTTATTCCCTGGGGGATAAATGGTTTTGGAAGTGTACTCATCCTTCACAAAACCAACCAACTGCTCGAAATAGGATTTGCTGAATTCAGCATCCAACCTTTCCTTCCAAGATGAAGCAATCTTCACATTCATAAGTTCTCACGTTCAATTTAGAAACTTGGACACGGCATCTTAGGGCGCTGACCTCGGCGACAGGAATATGGGAGCCCATAATTAATTGACAATTCATGTGTTCCACCTGATGAGGGCGTTAAGGCCGAAATGGTCAAATCATAGCTATAGGCAAAGGTAAAATGATCCAATCTGTACCCGACCAAGAAAGAAATCGCATCATTGCTACCCTCTTTGAAAACTGGTAGACCTCGGTAGAATATCCCTGCCAAAATGGGATCAATTTCCACATAGGCACCTACTTCCAACTGATCCGCTTTTCCCTGCGCTTGATAATGAATCATAGGCATCAGAAACACCTGTTCCTTCACGCGGTTGACTACAAACTGCCCAAGATTAAATCGGAATCCTCCATGAAGGGAAAATCGACGAGGATACTTTACATTTCCTTCCAGTAAAGTCACATTGGGCCTGCCCAAATGAAATAGGGAAACGCCCACCCAAGCCAGTTTTGAATAAGCCAAGGCACCCGCAGAGAAGTCTACATATCCCTTAGAAAAGCCTCCTTCATTTCCCTCCCCATTATCCGAGCTAATATTACCATCCTCGTCAATCTGATCCGTGAAAATCAAATCACGATCGCCTACCCGTCTGTAGCCATAACCTCCTTGCAGGCCAAACCGAAAGTTCCAGCTCTCGGCCTTTACCTTGTAGCCAAACAAACCAGAAATATTGGTAGTCCGAACATCTTGCCCCGTTGTCTGATCATTAAACATCAACCCAAAACTTCCTGCAATCCTTCGCATGGAATGCTCCACAGCCAGCCCTGAGGACTGATAACCTCCAGGGATTTTGGCCCATTGGTTTCTGTGAATAGCAGTTACCCGCAAATTAAAATCCCCACCCACAAAGGCTGGATTCAAATACGGGGAAAAGGCCAAAAACTGGGTAAACTGAGCATCTTGAGCCCTCAGACCTGTAAGGCAACCGAAAAAAAGCAGGAAAAGATAGAGGGATGATTTTGACATAAATGGCAATCGAGGCGCACAGTAAGCAAAAGAGAAATAATAAACTGGTCCACTAAGGCACAGTTATTTTGTTCGCTGTTTGTGGCAAGTTGATGCAGGGATAGCCGTAGCTATCGCAAATCAAGTTGCTACAAACAGCGGGCAAAAGAACAAGACGACTGGGTCAGCTTATTGTTTTTCTTTTGCTAAATCACGAAGATAAGCGCTAAGTGAAAGTAAAATAGCAAGCCGACCTGTTCAGTTTTGTTGTTTTACTTTTTTACTAAGGTAAAAAAATGAATGCGGATGAATCAAAGAAGCCATGACTCCCCATATCACAGATACGGAAAATCATGGCTTCTTTTGAAAAAAATAAATGGATTAATCCCTTCGCCAATCCCAATTAGGGTATATCCAATCGCCAAAAACGCAATCTCAAATCCAAGTTGTTACCCACTCCTTGCTTTTGAAGCCTCACTCGATAACCATCCCCGCTTTTCCATTCAGCGTTCCAGTTGGCGATTGAGTTATGCGATCCAAGCTTGGAATCATAATACTCTACATATTCTTGGAAGGAACTGTCTCGACTACCTCTTGTAAAGAAATAATCAGTCACGACAACTTCTCGGAGGTGATCAGTGCTGTCGAAATAGTACTCCAAATCCACACTCTCATCCAAACCAAAATCCAAGGTATAGGCAATGTAATCCTCCCCTGTCTCCAAATGCTTGGCCTCTTTCTCCGCCCAGCGCACCTCAGCTGAGGTCATGCCAAACTCCAAATTGCGGAACATCAAACTATCACTTGACACCACGCGCTGCAGCTTTTCACTGTATTGAGAAAACTCCTTGGAAAACAACTGCTCATTCGATGTGCTATCCGCCGCTACATTATCAGAGTGGCCCTGCCCCTTTTGCTTTTTCTGCTCACAGGACCAACTCAGCGTCGTCAACACAATGAACAAATAGAAATACAATCCTTTCATTCCTGAAAAATAAACAGGCTAATGATTTAGTAAAAGAAAAAGAATGAACTGAACACGTCGGCTACATGATTGTCCGCAGTTCGTAGCAAGTGAATTTGCCATAACGAACAAAATAGCTGCGCCTTTGTTATTCACTTTATTCCTTCACTTTCACTTTGAAAACACCCTCCATTGTTCTTTTGAGAGGTATGCGCTTGATGGGAACACCATTAAAGTTCGTAACTTTAAGGATTCTATTATGGTTCCGCCAATCCGTTCCTTTCGCCTTTTCGCTTACGTAATGCTCCTCTTGGGAGGCATTACTTTGCTATTCCCTTCGGGTGAGATTCCACTCGGAGACTATTCCTTGACCCTTTTCAACTGGGAGGAAGTCTTTATCCACCGCCCACCAGTACGCAAAGACAGCAGTGTGGCCGAGGTTGTCGCCATGGTCGAACAACTGGAAGCCTTGGAACAGACTGCATCTGACAGCACTTCTACTGCGGATAGCTTGGCCACCACGGCTGACAGCACCAAACAGGTGGCCAGTCGCGAAAAGTTATTAGACGCAAAAAAGCGGATTCAATTTCCCGAAGGAAAACAAAACGTACTTGATCACTTCTTCGCAGAGCTACACAAAACCTTAACGGACAGTACGGCTCCCGCCATTCATATTTTACATTACGGAGATTCTCAACTTGAGGGTGATCGCATTACCTCAAGGTTAAGAAAACGCTTCCAAGGAAAATTTGGTGGATGCGGCGCAGGCCTCCTTCCCCTCACCGACCCAATTGGTGGTCGAACCACGTTAAAAATAACCAGCGGAGGACCATGGAAACGCCATATTATTTACGGACACGGCTACAAAAAAGACACTCCAAGAAACTATGGTGTGTTGGGAAGCTATTTTGATTTTGCGCCAAAACCGAAACCTCAACCTGAAATCCTTGTAGCCAAGGTGAAACCCGATTCACTGAAAGGATCCGATTCACTTGTGGCAGCCACTCCAGACTCCATTACCCAAGTTGATTCTTCGACTACCCCAATTCCTGACTCCCCAAAAGAGTGGCGCACAGCTTGGGTGAACTATCAAAAAGGCTATTCAAAAATCCAGTGGAAAAAGGATTTTAACCGCCTTAAAATTCTTTACGGCCCCTGCGAAGACACACTCCAGCTTACCTTAACCTCTGAAAAGGACACCATAGGCCAGTACATTTTGCCGCCACGGAAGTATGCTGGAAACTACGCCATTTCGATTCATAAACCCTTCAAGGATTTTAAACTGACCTTCGAGGGATACAATCCGCCACCCATGCATGGGGTTTGCATGGAATGCAGACACGGCGTGGCTGTTGACAACATTTCCTTTCGGGGAAGCTCAGGCACCGAATTTTGGCGAATGGACCAAGGCGCTGTTCGCACACAGGTAAAACTGCTCAATGCCAAATTCCTGATTGTTCAGTATGGCGTGAACGTGGTTCCTGGCCAAGCAAAAAGCTATGATTTCTACGAACGAGCCTTCTACAAGCAACTCAAACGCCTAAAGGCACTTGCGCCGAATATGGACATATTGGTGGTCGGTGTTTCGGACATGGCCTATAAAAATGGCGAGATTTATGAGTCCTACCCGAATATTGAAATGATTCGAGATGCCCAGAAGAACGCCGCATTCAAAGCTGACTGCGCCTTCTTCGACCTCTATGAGGCTATGGGAGGAAAAAATGCCATGGTCAGCTGGGTGGAGGCCGAAAAACCCTTGGCAGGTAAAGATTATACACACTTCACACCAAGAGGCGCCCGCATCGTGGGAGAAATGCTTTACAACGCCCTTATCCTTCAGTACGAGGATTACGTAAAGAACCTAAGGACGAACTAAAGCCCACTTTTACATTATGTCCAATAAGATTACAAGCCTACTGATTGCTAGCATATTCTTCACACTTGCAGGTTTTGCCCAAGACCCTTCTTCCTTGGCCAAGATCGAGCAAAACGTTATCCAATACCCTGAAAACATTGCTCCCTTTTTCCATCAACTGGATCAGCTTTCACAGGGAACGCCTAAAGACATTAACATCGTCCATTTTGGCGATTCACATATTCAAGCGGGAATCACTCCCGAGAAAGTTCGCCAAAAACTTCAGCGCATCCCTTACTTCGGTGATGGCGGACGAGGCATGACTTTTCCCTATCGCCTTGCACACACGAATAATCCCTCCGACTATAAGATCAGTTACACTGGGAAATGGGAAGGCGCCCGAAATGCCGTTAACCGCCATTCATCAAATTGGGGTGTCACAGGCATTACCGCTCAAACCACTCAAGTTTGGAGCACCTTTTCGATTGATCTAAACACTTCGGAAGACACAAAACATCGTGCGGACCACATCCGTGTTTACTATCCTGTGAACGATACTACCTCCTTTGAGGTCATGATTAAGGTGGGCGTGAAAATCCTTTATGGCGAAAAGCATCCTGAGGGCTACAAAGATTTCTATTTGGAAAGGCCTGTCACCGAAGTTGAGTTCCTTTTGAGTAAGGCACATCCCAACCAAAGTCAATTCCTATTGCAAGGGATTTGGACAGAGAACACAAAAATTAATGGCATTGTCTATCAATCGATTGGCGTAAACGGTGCCAAGGTCAGCTCCTACCTACGTTGCAAGGACTTTGTGCCTCAGCTAAAAAGCCTTGAGCCAGATTTGGCCATCATTTCCTTGGGAACCAATGACGCCTACGACAACAACTTCACACAAGCCTCCTACGAAAACAACCTTTCTCGATTAATCGACAGCATTCGTAAAGCAAAACCTAATTGCTCCATTTTGCTGACCACCCCAAATGACGCACTGGGCTATAAAAAGCGGTTCAACCCACATAACGAGTTGGCCACCCAAAGCCTTCATAAAATCGCTCAAGAAAAAGGCTGTGCCCTTTGGGACTTCTTCGCCATTATGGGCGGACCCAAAAGCATCCATTCTTGGATTTCGTCTGGTTTGGCAAAAAAGGATTATATCCATCTCACGGGAAAAGGCTATAACTATCAAGGTGACCTGCTATTTCAGGCATTGATTGTAAAGGCCTACTTGGGTGATCACCAAGATTTCACGGAAGTGGAACCTGAACCAACTCCTACAACTGATTAACTGAAATTACGCGGGCTGTCACCTGCCAACAGCCAGAGGCTTTGGCAGTGTGATTTCCCCCAAAGAGCTGATGTTTAGACCACACTGCCAAAGCTTTCACCTGTTGGCAGGTGATATAAACAACAGCTCTTCTTAACTCCAGCGAATAAATCTCAATTTGATATCCATTTTTCTTCAAAGGCCGAGCCTTCCCCCGAAAAGCCGTAACTTTAAGGGCGTTGCAAATTTGATGGCCGAATGCGGGAAGATTATTTGACAGGTGAAGACCAAGAGTTTTCACCCGAAGAAAAAGACATCGACAGGGCGCTCCGCCCACTTTCTTTTGAAGACTTTGCAGGTCAGGGGAAAATCGTAGAAAACCTCAAGATTTTTGTTGGGGCCTCAAAACTACGGGAAGAACCGCTCGACCACGTTTTACTTCATGGCCCTCCAGGATTGGGAAAAACTACCCTTTCCAATATTATCGCCAACGAATTGGGCTCAAACCTGACCACCACCTCTGGTCCTGTTTTGGACAAGCCTGGAGAGTTGGCGGGACTTCTCACCAAGCTGGAACCCAATGACGTCCTGTTCATTGATGAGATTCACCGATTGAATCCTATCGTGGAGGAATACCTCTATTCCGCCATGGAGGATTATCGCATTGACATCATGTTGGATTCGGGCCCAAATGCCCGAAGCGTCCAAATTGGCCTGAACCCATTCACACTGATTGGGGCCACCACTCGTTCAGGACTATTAACCTCTCCGCTACGCGCAAGATTCGGCATCAATGCCCGCTTGCAATACTACGACACCAAGCTTCTTTCCACCATTATCGGACGTTCCTCTGATATTCTGGACACCCCAATTGATGAGGAGGCTTGCTACGAAATTGCCCGAAGGAGCCGTGGCACCCCGCGAATCGCCAACAACCTATTGCGACGAACAAGGGACTTTGCCCAAATCAAAGGGGATGGCACCATCACCTTGGCGATTTCCCGCATGGCTCTCGATGCCTTGGATGTAGACCAAAACGGCTTGGATGAAATGGACAACCGCATCCTGAGCACGATTATTGAGAAATTCAAAGGCGGACCTGTGGGCCTTTCCACCATCGCCACGGCGGTAAGCGAGGAAGCCGAAACCATCGAAGAGGTTTATGAGCCTTTCCTTATCCAAGAAGGCTACATCAAACGCACCTCACGCGGAAGACAGGCCACAGCAGAAGCCTACAAGCACCTCAATATCGCCCCTCCTGTTCAGCAGGGTGGACTGTTTGATTAATGATGGAGTTATGCAGAGCTAATTATCATATCACCTGCCAACAGCTAAAAGCTTTGGCAGTGTGGTATGATAATTAGCTCTGTGTAAAAACTCACACTGCCAAAGCCTCTGGCTGTTGGCAAGTGACGGCCTACATAACTTCAGCAAAAGAAACGGAGGAAAGAAACGACTGATCGACAAGGCTCAACACCTACTTGAAAAATTCGAACAGTTGTTAGAAATTTGTTCTGCGAATGCATCCTTTTCACCAAATTTGGAGTATCTGATTGTTATATAACCCTCAGAATTTGTATGAAGACTGCGTTACAACTACTGAAGAAAGTTCCTGGACGCGATTTGTTGACCTACTTGCCTCTTCGCTTCCTGGATCTTTGTGCGAACTTTGTCCCACAAAACATTCTAAGCATGAGACGCCGTACCATCGCCACCTTCTTTATTGGCATGGGCCTCGGTTGGGGCGCTGACGTCCTTCGCTTCATCGAAAAGAAGTAAGCCCAACGATTTTCACATCATTTTGATGGCAACAATTTCATTAAGCCTCGGCAGTTTTGTCGGGGCTTTTTTCATGCCCCACTTTTTTACCTTTTCTCTGATTTTTATTGCAATCCAGTTGCATAAATATTCTTCACCAAAGATATTTGCAACCGAATTGCAATACTCATGAGCACCCACCAAGACCTACTCAAGAAATCTGGCTTGCGAATTACCCAACCCCGCCAGAAAATTCTCGATATATTTTTTAATACCTCTGGCCCACAAAGCCTATCCAGCTTAGAAAATGCGCTCTCCAAGGAAATGGACAGGGCCACCATCTACAGGAACCTACTGACCCTTAGCGACAAAGGCATTATCCATGGTGTAACGGGTAACCAAGGCACCCAGTACCTGCTGAGCAGTTCAACCAACCACCCGATGCATCCGCATTTCAAATGCCTCTCCTGTGACACCTTGAGTTGCATTGAAGTCAATACTAGTATTTCCCTCCCCGAGAATTACTCAGTCAAAAACATCAATTGGCTAATTGAAGGTCATTGCCCCTCTTGCAATAGTAATATCCAATGAGGTTAAAAATTCAATACATACGCCTCGCCTCCCTTAGCCTGTTTTGGTTCGTTGTTGGATACCAGCTTTCAATGGCTCAATCCGACCCTTGTAACTTGACCCTCACGGGAAAGGTAATGGACCAGCATAATGGCGAACCCCTGCCCTTCGCAGTCGTTATTTCCAAGGATGGAAAACACCGAGCCTCCACAAATTTGGATGGCGTTTACCGCATGGAAGGCCTTTGTGAAGGCACCTGCACTTTCGTATGTAAGCATTTGGGCTGTACACCCGTGGAAAAAACGGTGACACTGAATACAAACTCAGCCGTCGATTTTTACATGGAGCACTCCATTGAAAGCCTCGATACGGCTGAAATAATCGTAAAGAAGCGTGGAGAGGAAGAAACCCGTACAGAGGAGAGTCTTCAAGGACAAAGTTTGGAACGCCTGCGAGGGCGATCCTTGGGCAAATCCTTGGAAGAAATTCCAGGAGTAAGCACGCTAAATACAGGAGCGACCATCAGTAAACCTGTGATTCAAGGGTTGCATAGTAACCGCATTCAGATTCGAAACAACGGCCTTCGGCAAGAGGACCAGCAATGGGGACAGGAACATGCGCCAAACATTGACCCTTGGGCCATGGAACGTCTGAGTGTGGTCAAAGGCGCATCCTCTGTAGAATATGGTGCCGAAGCGGTTGCTGGCGTTGTGATCGTTGAGCCAGAACCACTTCCAACGGATTCGGCTTGGCACGGTGCCCTACACACGGTGGGATATACCAACGGCTGGGGCGGACAACTGGCTGGAAAACTCCAAAAAGGCTCGGCCAAGATTGACGGTTTTGGCTGGCGGGTACAAGGTAGCCTTCAGAAGCAAGGCGATAACCGAGCTCCCGATTATATTCTGACCAACACAGGTTTATATGGAGGAAATGTCTCTACAGGCATTGGGCTTAACCGAAAAAAATACGGGGTTGAAGCCTATTACAGCTATGTAAGCCAGACGACGGGAATATTGCGGAGCGCCCATATCGGCAACCTGACCGACTTAGAAAATGCCATTGAAAGTGACCGTCCCTTGGTGGTCCGTCCGTTCAGTTATGCCATCAACAACCCAAAGCAAAAGGTTAAACACCATTTGGCAAAAGTTGAGGGCTATTACCGCATCTCAAACTTGGGGAAACTCAAACTCCGCTATGGTTATCAATTCAACCGCCGAAAGGAGTTTGACATCCGTCGTGGTGATCGGGACTCCATTCCTGCCTTGGACATCAAGCTGAGCACCCAAACGGTCGATGCCATTCTGGAACATTACACCATTCGTCGATTCAAAGGAAAAATCGGGGTCAATACCTTTTACCAAAAAAACCTCAACGTGGCTGGAACGGGCATCCGCCCGCTCATCCCCAACTATATCCGACAGAGCTTCGGGGTTTTCTGGATTGAACGCTATATCAAAGGTAAAATGGAATTGGAGGCTGGAATTCGCTACGAACACCAACGCCTTGAAATTGCCAAGTTTGACCAAAGCAAAACCCTTATCCAGCAAACCAAAAACTTTGACAATGTGGCGGGAAGCTTGGGCTGGATTCAGCATATGGGCGAGGATGGAAAAAACACGCTACGCATCAATCTTGGAACAGCCTTCCGTCCCCCAAATGTGGCTGAACTCTATAGTGAGGGTCTTCACCATGGCGCCGCCGCTATTGAAATTGGCGACTCAACACTAAACACTGAGAAGACACTTAAACTCGTTGCTGGCTATACCTTCAACCCAAAAACTTGGCTCAACATTCAGCTGGAGGGACACTTCAGCTATTTCGAGGATTTCATCTTTTTGGAACCACAGGATGAAGCCGTGCTCACCATTCAAGGGGCTTTTCCACTATTCCTTTACAAACAGACGGACGCGTTGGTATATGGTGGTGACCTGAGCGCCCTGTTCGATTTGGGAAAAGGATTCTTCTTCCAAACAAAACCCTCCCTGCTCTTCAACAGGGACTTGGACAAAAAGGACTTCCTGCCCTTCTTCCCAGCAAATCGCTGGGGAAACAACTTGGGCTACCAAAGGGACAGCCTTGGGGCCTTTAAAAACGTCTATTTCCTGATACGTACATCAGCAGTGACCCAACAACGTTTCGCTCCGAAGGAAGGAGATTTTACTTCACCACCTGACGGCTATTTCCTAACGGGAATTGAGCTTGACGGCGAACTTCCCTTAGGAAAGGATAATACCCTCACGCTGGGCCTCAGCGTTGACAACCTGTTCAATGTCCGCTACCGCGATTACCTTGACCGTTTGCGCTATTTCGCAGATGAAACAGGGACAAACGTCTGGCTTCGTGTCGGATTGAAGTTCTAAACTTCAGTTATCAGTTATCAGTTATCAGTTATCAAGATAGCCAGAATGAAGACCTCTTGTGTCTTGTGTTTTAATTCAACCAAAAGTTTTACTAACCAATAACCAATCTATCTAACCATGAAAAAGTACGCACTACTTTCGGTTGGCCTCGTGGCCATGTTAGCTTCTTGTAGCGACGATGATGTTACACCTTCTGAACCAGTGAACGAGGAGGAAGTCATCACCAAAATGACCGTCAACTTTGTACCAGAAGGCGGAGGCGACACCCTCAAATTCACTTTCGAGGATGCTGACGGCCCAGGCGGAAACGACCCTGTCATCACTAAAGATGATCTCAAAGCCAACACCGTTTACAACACTTCTATTGGTCTTTGGAGCGATGAAGGGGAAGACATCGCCGAGGAAGTTAGTGAGGAGGATAACGAGCACCAGTTCTTCTTCGAAGTGACAGACCTCAACGCAACTTACGTGTATGACGATGAGGATGGTGATGGCAATCCAGTTGGTTTGAAAACCATATGGACGACCACTGACGCCAGCACTGGAGACTTCCAAGTTATCCTTCGTCATGAGCCAAATAAATCAGCCTCAGGCGTGTCTGAAGGGGATATCACCAACGCTGGTGGGGAGACTGACATCGAGGTCGTCTTCGAAGACGTGAAAATTGATTAAATTTGAAGAAAGTGGGTTCTTAACAAATTCCCTTTCTTATGGCAAAGCGAATCTTTATAGCTGTTCTCTTTTTTGTTCTTGGCGTGAATTCCGCATCTGCAAGGTGCGCTGACTGCAAAGGAAAGGGCATCTGGGCCTGGCCCGAAGAGACGCACGTTGCCCCCAACGCCATTTTCAAATTGGAGGGTTATGCCGTAAGTGAGGAAATTATTGAAAACCTAAATGAATATTACCCGGTTTACTTACAGGCCGACAGCCACCGTGTGGATTTGGAGGTCATGGAGCGCCACAAGGGCCAGCACCATTTGATGCAGGCGCTTTTGAAACCTAAGGAGCTCCTGAAACCTGGGAAAAAATACTTTCTGAAAATTGATGATTTGGACGAGTTCCAAGCGGGACAACTCCATCGAAAAAACGACTCCACTCATCAGGAGGAGGCTATTTATTGGATTGTTAAGGACAGCGTGGACAACAAGCCACCTGTCCTTATCGCCGAGCCTAAGTTGATGGAACGCATCAGTAATCACCTGAGTTGTGGACCCGAAACCTTCGCTGTTTTTGATTTGCCTGTGGAGGACAGCTCAGCAGTCCTCGCCATTTGTGAATTGAGCGATACCAACTTCACGGAATCACACACTTTTATCTTCCCCATCGAAGCTGACGGACAAGTCCATGTGGGACACGGAATGTGCTTTGGAGGCATCCGCTACAAAATTGGCCACGCCTACAAAATTCGGTTCCGCCTGATTGACGCCAGCGGAAATAAGGAAGATGAGTTTACGGATTGGATTGTGTTTGAAAGTCCGTTTACGGGATATTGATTGATTCCCATCAACTGAAAAAATTAAAGGATGCTTTAGGGCATCCTTTTTTGTTTCCCTCAGACATTAATATTCCCAACTAATTTCTAATTGATGAAAAAAAGGTTTTCAATCTTCAGTTTAGGGCTAACTACATTTCTACTGAGTAATCTGTTTTATGGAAGGGAAATGGAAATTACATTGGCACTTCATACCACTGGATTCATTTTGGCAATGATTGCCCTACTCACAATGATTTTTGGTCAAGGTGGCAAGAAAACCACCATAATTGCTGTTGGCATGGGTTTTTTGGTCTATTTCTCCCAACCAATAGTTAACCCACTACTAAAAAAACATTCACTAAACATCTACCTTAAGCAACATGAAGAATCCCTTCTAGAAACCTGTAATGTATTGGAGATTCAAACAGGAGACTTTCAACTTTTAAACGACAGTGTTAACATCAATGAAACAAAATTAAAGAACAATGAAATTGAGAAAATCATTTTGCATCAAAAGACTCTAAAAACCTACTTAATCTCAAAATCATCTGGAGAAATTCATTTCGGACTTTGGGGTTTTTTAGACAATCGCTCTGGGTTGATATATACGTTATCCGGTAAAGCTCCCCAAATCAACAGAAACTGCACCCACCTCAAAGATGGGTGGTATTTCTACTGAGAACTTTATTTAATATCAAGATATACATGTTCTCTGCTACTTTCCTCAACAACCAATTGATTCCCCACCATTCGGTTGTTGTACTGCTGTATGTAAGCCTTTGCTTTGTCTTCTAATTCCTTCTGCTTCTCCGGCAACTCATTCAAAAGGTCGTTTTCCTCCAAGGGGTCATTCACAAAGTCATACAGGGCAACGGTGCTATCTCCCTCCACATCAAACTGAAGGTGATAATTGCCTTCATAATACTGATAATAACCACTGAGGTGGTTGACCGCAAAAGGTGTTGAAGTAGTATCAAAAACATCCCTTCCAAAAGCCACAAAATCCTTTTTGATACCCAATTCGCTTAAAACTGTAGGGAGAATATCTGTCTGTTGTGCAAGCACATCATGGACGCCCTTGAAGTTTTTATCTCCTGGTTTATGGAAGATAATTGGTGCCTTAAAATGCCCCATTGAAGTCAAATATTCCTCTGAAAGAGAAGCATTGCAGTGGTCTGCGGTAATCACAAAGAGGGTATTCTCAAACCAAGGTTGCTTTGAGGCCGTCTGAAAAAACTTCCGCATGGAAAGGTCCGTATAGGCCACCGCCTTTTGAATAGGATGCTCCCCTTCGGGAAGAATATCCTCATACTTTTCAGGCACTTGGAATGGATGATGGGAGGAAAGCGTAAACACAGAACTCAAAAACGGCTCTTTAAACTCTCCCATTTCTGTAGCAAAATACTGCAAGAACTGCTCATCCCAGATACCCCAGAAGCCATCAAAATCTTCGGAATGATTATACTCGGTCATCCCGAAATAATCTTGGAATCCCGCCTGACGAGAAAATGCCTGAAAGCCCATTGAACCGTTTGGAGCCCCATGAAAAAACGAGGTGTAATACCCCTCCTCTCCGAGCAGACTCGCCAAGCTATTCACCTTATTACCAGAATAAGAGGACAGTACAAATGGTTCTTCCAAGGACGGCACCCCAGCCAAAATAGATGGCATGGCCTCAATTGACTTCCGCCCATTGGCCAAAGAATGCGTAAACACATGGCTTTGAGCCATCAAGGAATCCATGAAAGGGGTAAATCCCTGATAGTTTTCCTTATCCCGATTGAAAAAGCCCGTGTATTCCTTACCGAAACTCTCCCAAATAATCACCACCACATTCAGCGGTTTCTTAGCAGAAGAAACATTCCCAGATTCAAAATGCACTGGAGAATAAAGGCTACTCAACTGTTCATCTTGAAAATACTTTAGTGGCTTCCTACTTTTCTTGCTCAATGTCCGAAGCACCGCAAAAGGCGTGTTCAGAACAATGGCCCTTTGATTCGGCTTATTAATGTATTCGCTGGCATTGCTCAAGGAAATTGGACGCACATGACCTCCAAACCCTCCACTCACTCCACCTATAAAACCGTAGACCAATGCAGGAACGGCAAGCGCCCGAATCACATAAGGAATAAACGGTTTGGTAAATGCCACGGGCTTCACCCTCACCAGTTGATAACTGTAATATAGAATTCCAAGAAAGGTTACCCACAGGAGCACTAATGGCCAATAATCCATCAGAAACCTTGGCAACAAGGCTCCCATATTATCTTCATTGGCAAAGGCTTGAAAAACCGAAGATGTTGTGCGCTTGAGGGTGAAGGTATAATAGGCTGTATCGGCAAGATTCATGGCAAGCCCCAGTCCATTTGCCACTACAAAAAGCCACTTCATGAACCGCTCAAAACCAGTCTTTCCCGCCAAAGGCAAGGGAAGAATGGTAAGCGCTATAAAAATCACATTGAGGTATAGGATGGCAGAAAGGTCGAACCGAAGTCCGCCCATCATCATCCGCCAAAGTTGAGGGAAATCAACTTGGGGAAATTCTGCTCGGTGGTAGACAAAAAAAACGTATCGAGATAACGAAAAAAGGAGTAATACAACCAGCAAGCGATAAACTAATGCCACGTAGGCATTGGTTTCCTGAAGAGAAAACCATTCAAACAGACGACTGCCTGCTGTTTTAACCACGTTCTCCATCACTGTTATTTCTGCCTAATGCAAAAATAACATGTCCGTTGGGTTAATTAAAAATTAACGCAATACTTACATAAGGTTTTCCCTTCTGTGATTGTCCATTTCCATAAATGGAGACCACGCATTTACTCCACAACAAATTCTTGATTAATAAACCACAGATCAGGATCAATCTTGGCATTTGCTCCTGGCCCTACCTTCAAATGATAGTTTTTGCCATTCTCAAAGGAAAATTCCTCTTGGCGGGCCAGCGTAAATAGGCTGATAAATTCCTGCACATCGCCTTTGAATACCTTGCTGAAGCATTCTCGAACAGGCTTGCCCTCCTCATCATTTTCACTCACAACAATGAAAAATTCCTGTACGCAATGGGCGGTAGAACAATCCAACACCATTTCATGGGAAGACTGAAAATAGCGGGTTCCCTGCTTGTCGCTCCCTCCCATCAGTTTGGGAACAAAATCCTGCCGAACCAAAATCTGGTTGCTCTGCACATCCTTTACAAAGACGTCCCCTTTCTTATTGTAACCATAAAGTTCTAACCGCACCTCATATACTCCCTCATAGGGAAAGACGTGGAAAAAAATCTTTTGGGTAGGTGAATAGCCTCCGTCCAAACGGAAGAGCTCTCCCTCCTTTTGCTGAATCCGCTGACCATTGCGTTCCAACACCCATTTGAAATAACACTCTTTTGCCCCTTTTACCTTGCCAACATAAGCTTCGGACACATCGCCACGCAGTACGATTACATCCTCACAATTCACATTGCGGATGTCATCCATACTGAGCAAATGCCCATAGTTTGAGGTCAACCGAACAGCCAAGTCCTCATCCGTGTTGCGTTGGACAAAAGCCCACAACAGGCAACAAGCAAAAATTAGCGGTATTACCCTTCTAAAGTTCATGTAACAGCGTGTATTCCAAGCCACAAAAATAAACAGGTTTTTATGGAATCACAGGATATCTTCATCGGGATGGAACCTCCCTGCCTCCCCATAATTCCAAAAATCAGCCTTATATTTGTAGGCTTATTACCTATTCAATATGAGAAAACAGTTATTCTTTGCTCTTTCCCTACTGTTCGCCACCGCTTTTTCTTTCTCAGGGCGTGCTCAAATCCTAAATATTGAACAGTTCCGTTTGGATGCTGACACCTCTCACGCCTTGTTGGGAAATGTGAGTTTGGGTGGATCTTTTACCAAACAGAACAACTCCATTTGGCAAGTTGGCTTGGGTGCCAATGCGGTTTACCTCTCCAAAAAGCACAGCTACATGGTGCTGAGCGACTACAGCCTTTTGAAAAGTGACAAGAGTGATGTGGAAAACGAGGGCCACGTTCACTTTCGTATCAACCAATGGCGACGCAAGAAAGTCTCTGTCGAATACTTTGGCCAAGTACAATTTGACCTTGGCCGTGGTTTGGAAAGCAGGCAACTTGGTGGCGCTGGCGTTCGCTTCCTGATCTATAACAGCAAAAACGACCGTCTGAATATTTCTGGAAACACCACATTGATGTATGAGCGTGAGATTTGGGAGGGTGATTCCACGGGAAATATCGAATCCACACTTTTGGATAATGGCTCCTTGCGTACCAATTTCTTGAAATCATCAACTAACTTGACAGTTCGTGCAAAACCATTCAAGAATGTGATGCTCGAATTGATTTCATATTACCAAGCTCGTCCAGACGACTTCTTCAAGCCCCGATTCATTTCGGACTTCTCGGCCACCTTCCAGTTCAACAAGAAACTTGGCTTGGCCTTGAACTTCAGCTCCATCTATGATTCCGCCCCAGTTGTGGACATCGAAAAGCTGAACTACGACACCAGTATGGAATTGGTGTACAACTTCTAAAGGACCTTTGGATACCAGTTTCATGATTCGCACATCTTGATACTTGATACTGGCGTCCTAATACCATATTCAAAATGGACCAGCACTTCGTTGTTTCCGCCCGAAAATACCGCCCTTCCACCTTCTCAACGGTGGTTGGTCAGGAACATATTACCACCACGCTAAAGAATGCCATTCGCAACAATCACTTGGCGCAGGCATTCCTTTTTTGTGGACCGAGGGGCGTAGGCAAAACCACCAATGCGCGGATTCTCGCCAAGACCATCAACTGCGAGAATCTGACGGAGGACATTGAGCCTTGCAACGAATGTGACTCCTGCAGGTCATTCAACACCAGCAGTTCCTTCAATATCCACGAGCTTGACGCCGCATCGAACAACTCGGTGGACGATATCCGCTCGTTGGTCGAACAGGTCCGTTTCCCACCTCAGTCAGGTAAATACAAGATTTACATCATTGACGAGGTGCACATGCTTTCGACGGCTGCCTTCAACGCCTTTTTGAAGACCTTGGAGGAACCGCCATCATACGCCATTTTCATCTTGGCGACCACCGAGAAACACAAGATTATTCCAACCATTCTCTCCCGTTGTCAAATTTTTGATTTCAACCGCATTCAGGTCAATGACATTGCGGTGCACCTGAGAATGATTGCCGACAAAGAGGAAGTAAACGCTGAGGACGAAGCCCTTCACTTGATTGCGCAAAAGGCAGATGGCGCCCTGCGTGATGCCCTTTCCCTGTTTGACTTGATGGTCACTTTCGCCCAAGGCGACTTGACCTACAAGCAGGTGGTGGATAACCTCCACATCCTCGACTACGACTACTACTTCCAAATTACGGAGCAGTTGCTGGATGAAAACCTTTCTGAGGTGCTTCTCATTTTTGATGAGATTCTCAAGAAGGGCTTTGACGGCCATAACTTTATCACGGGCCTTGCGGAGCATTTCCGCAACTTGATGGTCTCCAAAGACGAGGCGACCGTTCAGTTGATGGAGGTTTCCGACAGCACCAAAGAGCGTTATCTGGAACAAGCGGAAAAATCCACGCTTTCCTTCCTGCTTACGGCTTTGAATTTGGCGAGCCAATGCGACCAAGGTTATAAGGCGAGCCGTAACCAGCGTTTGCACGTTGAGTTGGCTTTGATGAAAATTGCCCACCTCAATTCGGCGGTGAACCTCGCCAAAGAAGGAGGATTAAAAAAAAAAGATGATACACCAGTAGAACCTACTGGTCAAGCTCAAGCGACTCCCAGCTATCAAAACTCGGCGCCTGCCATCCCAAAAATCAATCAGATTGGGACGCTAAAAACGCCTATTTCCACCCCACAAATTAAGGCTGTTGAGGAGCCTGAACCTACCCCAATCACCAAGGAGGAAGACTTCACCGAAGACGCTCTTTATTCCGCTTGGCGGGAATATATCTCCTTGCTCAAACGCCACAACAAAACGGGCGAAATGGTGGTGTTGGATGGCCGAAACCTGAAAAAGGCTGGTAATAGCATCAGCTTTTCGGTGGACAATGCTATTCAGCTTGGGCGCTTCAGCAAGCTCAAGGAACACCTTACCAACTTTTTGAGGAACAAGCTGAACAACGGGAAAATTACTTTGGAGGCTTCCGTTAGCAACTCTACGGAAAACTCGACGACCAACTTGGTGGAGTCTGAGGAGTTTAAACAATTGGCCAAAAAGTACCCGAAGCTTCATCAATTGAAAGATGAGTTGGGCTTGGACAATAACTTCTAATTCCATCACAGAAAACTGAAAGGTTTTTAAAGTTTAACCACGGAGGAAAGGAGAAAGGGAGACTCAAAATGTGAAACTCATTAGACCTCCTTTCCTCCCTTTCTCCGTGGTTTTCTTTTAAACAAATCATCTTGAAAATGTCCGAGTTCCGCCCTCCCTTTCTCTTCAAGAATCCCCATTTGCAGACTATTCTGCCCAACCTTTTTCGCAAAAGGAACTTCCCCACCACAAGGGAAACGTTGGACACTCCTGATGGGGATTTTATTCACTTGGATTGGAAAACCGAGGGCAACAAAACGGTGACTGTTGTCATTCATGGATTGGAATCAAGCGCCAACCAAAACTACATGCAGGCCATGGGCGATTGCCTGCTCACGCATGGTTCGGATGTGGTGCTTTACAACCTGAGAAGCTGTAGCGGAGAACCCAACAGACTTTTTCGCTCCTATTTCGGCGGTGACTCCCTCGACCTTGACCACGTTTTGAAGCACGTTCAGGGAAAAAAGTATGAGCAAATAAATGTTGTGGGATTCAGTTTTGGGGGAAATATCACGCTAAAATACCTTGGTGAATTTGGCGAGAATGCCCGTTGCGACAAAGCTGTGGCCATCTCCGTCCCGATTGACCTTGGGGCTTCTTCAGACCACTTCAACGCCCCTTCAAACCGTTTCTACCTCAAACGGTTTTTGGATAAGCTCAAAGGAAAATTATTGGAGAAGGAACCCTTGTTTTCTGATCAGCTGAATCGGGATACCATCAATTCCTTTCAAACTTTTGAGGAATATGATGACTATTACACCGCTCCTGCGCACGGCTTTAAAAGTGGGCGTGATTATTACGAAAAATGTAGTTCGGTCAATTACTTAAGCGGAATCAGAAAACCAGCCTTGTTGATCAACGCCAAGGACGACCCATTTTTAACCAAGGAATGTTTCCCACATCACATCGCTAAGGAAAACCCATTTTTCCATTTAGAAACCCCTGAACACGGAGGGCATGTCGGCTTTTTCAACTTCCCCTTCCCAGAATTCTTTTGGCATGAGCTGAGGGCTGTTTCTTTTTTGGGGCTTTGACCTTGATTGAGGGATAAATAGGATTTCTGATAACCCTTCAAAGCAGAACCTTGATTTTTTGGATAGGAAGATGAACAGGATTCATGCACATCTAAAGTACTCGCTGAATCCTACTAATCCTCTTAATCAGTTCCATCAAGGTACTTCCCCATCATCGGTTTATACCCTATAAAAATATTCATCCAAATCATTCGGGACAGCCTAAAGTTTACTGGAGCAAACAATAGTGCAAAGACGATGGTGATGGCAATCAACACATCATAATTCACCTTCTCAAATAGGATATTTCCCGCCGTAAAGAACGCCACCACTGTCGCCACAGCAAAAGCGTAACTCACGTACATGGCTCCCGTGTAAAACATTGGCTCTGGATCCAGATCCAACCCACAATTCGGACAATACTTAGGCATCTCCCCCATTTCGTCCAATGAAAAACGATACGGGTTAGCGTGGACAAACACAGGAGCAGACTGGCACTGCGGACAAGTGCAGGTCAGGATGCTGTTCAATTTGGTGCCGTGGAGCATTTTCATAGCGGTGGGATTTCTTCTTACAACACGAATATACCCGAAGGTGTTCCTGAGGAGTGTGACTTATCGCACAAAACGATAAGCCTGTCCTGTCAGCTTTCCATCAAGCTCAAGGGCAATATAATAGGTTCCCTTTTTCAGCTTACTGATTTTTATCAGAGTTTCTTCCTCCTCTGAAATCTTCTGAGATTTCAACGCCTCACCCTGAACATTCATCACCACTACCTTGGCCTTTGTTCCAGCAGGAAGCTTCTGTCCACTAATAGTGAGCGCTTTATTTGATTGGGCCAATACGTTCAATTCTTGAACACCAGCATCCTCAGGTTTCCACACATTGCCCGAGAGGGTGAGCATGTACAGCATTTTCAGGGTATTGCTGTAATAGTCGCCGTCCTCCACTTTTGAGGCCTTAAGCTCACCGTAAAGGGTATTCAACCAATCCTGTCGAGATGAATCGGCCATGGCGCTCACAGCAAAAGCTCCCAAATAGGTGTCATCATGCCAATCATAAACGGCTGTACCGTCCAATTGATAGCCATTGGACAGCGCATTGGTATTTCCCTTGGTCGATGTCACCAACCACTGATTCATGCGCTCCACAGCGTCCTTGGAACGCTCATCGCCATACAAGAGGTAGTCAGTGGTCAAACGCCACGGGTCACGGCAGGCATTGTAGTAATAATGGCCGTCATGATCACCTTCCAAAAAATGAGCTGTTGATGGGTTTCCACCCTTTTGAACATTCAAGATAAAGTCTGGCAACAAGCCTGTTTTCGGAGCATGATTGGCCTGCATCCTATACACCAAGGACTGACAGGTATCCACGACTTTTCCCCAGCCTTCATTCTGGTTGTAATGCTGAAAGGCCCTGAAATGATCAATGATAAAATCCGAAGTCCGTGTGGAATAGAAATACTTTTCACCCGCATAGGAATGCGCCCAGTTACCCAACTGAATGGTTGAAAATTCCTTGTTCACATCATCCGAATAGATGAGCTCAATCATCGCTTTCGCCTCTGCGAGATAATTGATTTTGCCCTCGCTCCCCCATTGTTTATGAGCCAAAAGCAAAGCGTAGGCGATATCGATATCTCCATCCGAGGCAGTGTTCGGCCCCGTCTCATCATCGTTTTTGCATTCCTTAATTTGCTTCCAAGCCATCAATTTCGGACTGGCGGGACTTGGGAATTTTCGCACCCATGCCAGCATTCCATCAAAAATCTGTTGAGCCTCCTCATCATGACCTGCCATATAGGCCGTAATCATCATGCCGTAACCCATCGCCTCAGAAACGGTCATTGTATTTCCCTCCTCTCCGAAGGAAACATAATAGATGCCTTCACCGCATCCCTGCTTCACATACTTGGCTTTCCAAGCATCATAGAAAGACGCCGTTTGCTGATCAAGGCTTTCTTGGGAATCAATGGTTGGCTTGATGTGTCCTTTTGTGTAAGGGGTGTGCTGAGGAAATGGCTTGTTTTGGGCAAATGAACTACCCAGAATGGCTAAGAGTAGGGAAAAGAGAAGGGCGGTTTTCATGGTGATGCAAAGGAGGTTTTTCAAGAACCACAGAGGTCACAGAGGAAGGGAGAAAAGGAGGCGTATTATTCAGGAATGTATGCCTCTTAAACCTCCCCTCCTCTGTGTCCTCTGTGGTATTTTTCACACTTCAATATTCAATTAAACTGATTCATGGTCCGCTGAATGCCCTGCATCCCGAAGGACAAAAGCATCTCACCAGCCTTATCCAAATGAGGAATCAGCGCCTCCGTTTCTTCATCGGTAAAGTTGCCCAATACATAATCCACCTGACCTCCCTTTGGATAGTCGTTGCCTATTCCAAAGCGCAAACGTGGGTACACCTTGGTGTCCAACATTTCTTGGATATTCCCCAAGCCGTTGTGACCGCCATTCGAACCTGATGGCTTCATACGCAACTTGGCAAAAGGTAGAGCCACCTCATCAGTGATGACCAATATATTCTCAACGGGAATCTTGAGCTCGTTCATCCAGTAGCGAACAGCTTTTCCGCTAAGATTCATATAAGTAGATGGCTTAAGCAAATGGAACTCTCTGCCTTTGTGCTTGAACATGGTCTTATCACCATAGCGCACGGTTTCAAAAGTGAGCTCCTTTTTGGCAGCCACACGGTCCAAGACCATGAAGCCGATATTATGACGTGTAAAAGCGTATTCAGGTCCGATATTCCCCAGACCGATGATTAGGTATTTGTTCATTTGAATAGTGTTGAAGTGTTGGGGTGTTAAAGTGCTGTATTTGGGTGTTAGAACTTCAACACCATAACACTTCAGCACTATAACACCCCAACACAAAACTCATAAAAAAACCCTTCCCGAAAAACTTCGGAAAGGGTCTTCATCAATAATGGATAAACTTATCCTTCTGCTTCTTCCTCTGCACCACCAGCATTCATCGCCTGACGGAGAGCACGTGGGATAATTACAGAAGCAATCGCTACAGATGGAGCGTTCAAAATCTCGAAGTTGCCAGCAGGGATGTGAGCAACTTTGAAAGACTTAGCCAACTCAACTGGAGATACGTCTACAGTTACGAACTGAGGCATATCTTTTGGCAACGCTTTAACGCGAAGCTCACGAGTTTTGATCTGAAGCACACCACCAGCTTCTTCACCTTTAGAACGACCCTCGATTTTTACAGGGATGTTCATAGCCACTGGCTTGTCCTCAGAGATTTCCAAGAAGTCAGCGTGAACGATAATTTCAGATACTGGGTGGAACTGGATGTCCTGCAAAACGGCAGTTTTCTCAACACCTTCGATGTTCAACTTAACGAAGTAAGCATCTGGAGTGTAAACCAAGTCCTTGAAGAGGTATGCAGGAGCGTGGAAGTGGATGTTCTCACCACCGCCATACACTACACAAGGGACATTACCATCAGCGCGGAGGGCTTTAGCAGCAGATTTGCCTAGGTCCTCTCTTTTGAAGCCTACTATTTCTGTCGTATTCATGTGTATGAATTGTTAAAATGATTACAGTTTTGGAAGTAAGACGTTAGACATTAGAATTTAGACGTTAGCAATTTCGTTTCTACCAATTCAGCAGCGCTAAAGTCTAAGGTCTAAAAGCCTAGTGGTCTAAAGTCTTACAGGAACAATGGGCTAATCGAACGGAAATTGTGGATGTTCGAAATACCCTGTGCGAACAAATCAGCCAAGCTAAGCTGACGGATTTTGGTTGACTCCTTACGCAAAGGAATCGTGTTCGTCACAACCAACTCCTCCAAGGAAGAGTTCTCGATATTCTCATAGGCCTTGCCCGAGAGAATTGGGTGCGTACAAATGGCGCGAACGCTCTTTGCTCCCTTGCTGAGGATCAAGTCAGCTGCACGGGACAATGTACCACCTGTGTCGATCATGTCATCAACAAGGACAACATCTGCACCTTCTACGTTACCAATCAACTGCATGGTTGCAACTTGGTTGGCACGCTCACGGTGCTTATCACAAATCACCAAGTCAACACCAAGGTACTTGGCATAACCACGAGCCCTTTTCACACCGCCCACATCAGGAGAAGCGATAATAAGGT
This sequence comes from Bacteroidia bacterium, assembly GCA_030431525.1. GTDB lineage: Bacteria > Bacteroidota > Bacteroidia > Cytophagales > JAAEPT01 > JAUIJC01. Next base: position 65,651 of record JAUIJC010000025.1, read on the forward strand.
TGTCGAGGTTCAATGATTTCAAATAAGGAACGAATACAGCCGCTGCATCAAAATGATCTACAGGCACGTCGAAGAAGCCTTGAATCTGATCAGCGTGAAGATCGCAAGTCATCAAGCGGTCAATGCCAGCAGCGTCCAATAGGTTAGCTACCAATTTAGCACCGATGCTTACACGTGGCTTGTCCTTCCTGTCCTGACGGGCATAACCGAAGTAAGGAATTACAGCGGTCACCTTGCGAGCAGAAGCACGCTTGGCAGCATCCACCATCAAGAGAAGCTCCATCAAGTTGTCAGCATTCGGGAAAGTAGACTGTACAAGGAATACGTCGCTACCACGAACCGACTCATTGAAATGAACGGAAATCTCGCCATCACTGAATTGTTCTACGGCCATAAAGCCCAAATCAGTCCCATAAGATTTGGCAATTTCCTCGGCCATGTACTTCGATGCGCGACCGGAGAAGATTTTTACGCTGGAGTTCTTCATTGGAAGGGAGATGTGTGATGTACGCCAAAGATGGATTTACCAAACTTCGTTGTACCTCCGTTTGAAATGACAAAAGAGTTAAAAAACAAGACTCATTCCAGCACTCAGCCTTGTATGATCTTCTTTCTTAACTCTTTTTCAACTGCATTTATTGTTGCCCGACTAGGGCTCGAACCTAGACTCTTCTGAACCAAAATCAGACGTGTTGCCAGTTACACCATCGGGCAATGCGACAGCAAAAGTACGGGTCTCTTTTTAAAATGCAAAAAGCCCTGAGAAAAATTTTCTCAAGGCTTTCTGTTCTCATTAAAAATCAGCCGCTTATTGAAGCGGGAAATTTATAGTGAAGTTTCCGATGCTTACGGTAAACTCATTATCACACTCACCATTACCATAGTCCACCACACGGTCAGCTACTCCTTCTGGGGAAATAGTCAATGTACCAGAAATTGGCATTCTCTTGGTCAACCAACAAGCGATATCAACAACCAACGGATCATTTTCAGGCACATTCATGGTATAAGCCAAGCCATTTTGGTTTACGCCATTCGCATCTCCCCAAACAGACCAAGTCTCATCTAGTGGAGCAGCAGTACCAGCATCCGTCAATTTACGGTAGCGAGTAGAATTCCATGTGGAAGTCTTACCATCAGGGAACGTAATCAAGCCATCCGTCACTTCAAGCTTAAAGGTACTATCCCCTTGGTTGGTCAACACCTTCTTACCCTCAATCTTATATTCCTGACCCAAATAAGTGGTCACCGAATAATTTTCTGGCGTAATGGTAATCACTGAACCATCTTCCCAATAAGGACCTGTGTAATGCACTTTCAGCTTACCTTTCCTTGTACGCTGGTCGTAGTTGCTCTTACAGCCGGCACTGTCTCCAAAATCAATGATGATGGAGTCCGTGGGGAAAGTAATTATTGCACACAAACTTGATTGAACACGCTGGTTTTCCGAACCATCTTCCAAAGCGATACGAACCACTTCACCCAAATCATCAAACTCATTCTCACTGGTGGAGTTATCGCTTACTGACTGGGTATCCGTTGTATTTGACTTACCATTGGTATCGTCCGTATCCTTCTTATCACAAGCCACCAATCCAAAGGCGATAGCACTTGCAAAGGCTAATGTTCTGAACATTTTCTTCATAACACTGATTATTAATCACTTGGAGTTTTTTAAACAAGGGTTTTCCAAAAAACGAAAACAATACCAAAATACTGTCCAGCTTTGAAAAAAATGGTCATCAACGCCGAACCTTCCCTTAGTCAATCCGTAAGGAATCGCTTTTAATCAATGGAGGAAAACAAATCATACTCCAAACAAACATAGGCACCCCAATTCCGCTGTGCCTGCTTTGTTGGACTTGCTTGACCAAAATTCAAACCTCCGTAATCTCCCAAGAAAGTACCCGTAATCGCCAGCTTGTCTGTGGCTCGGAATCGCATTCCAGCCAAAAAGTAAAAATCCACCAAATCCACACCGCCCCAAGCACTGCCTGTCTCTGTTTGCACAAAATCCTCTGGGGGTCCTCCATCTGTAGGCGTCAAGGTATAAGTCGCATCGAACTGATAGCGAGCACCAACATTAAAGGCCATCCCAAGACCCAGCATCGGCTCGAATCGCTCCTCGATAGGCAAGCCAATCACCATGGACAAATCAATGTACTCCAAGGATTGCCTACCAACTGTTGAAATTTTCATTTCCCCAGCACCAACCTGCTCTACACTGGAATAATTAAACCCGTATCCACGACGGGAATAGTAGCCATTTAGCCGAACAAAACAGGGATCAAAATGGAGTTTCAAATAACCTCCAGCCCGAAAATGCATGCGTGGAACAGTCCGAATACCTTCACCATAAACACCTGCGCTCCCCAAACCCGTACCTGCAGAAAGGCCGACTGTTACGCCATCGGCTGCATCAATCAAATAGCCAATCAACGAACCAATAAAATATAGGTCCTGCCCTACCACCCTTACAGAAGATAATGTAAGAAGCGACACAAGACCTGCCTTCAAAAACGTTCGCTTTGGTCCTTTTATAAAATCCACAAGCACCACTTATCTAACAACCTCAATCCAACCCTTAAACTGCCTATCCTTCTTCGGGTTCTCCAACAGGTAAAAATAAGTACCATCAGACAGTTCCTTTGACTTATCCTCAAACCCAGCAATACTCTCCAAACCACGCCAATCATTCAAATAGCCTGAGCTGAAGAACACGCGATCACCATAGCGGTTATAAACAGTAAAATCCCAAATCCCGGTTGAGATACCTTCTACGGTAAAACTCTCATTAATAAAATCGCCGTTTGGCGTAATGATATTGGGAATGAAAAGAGTTTCATCCAATACTACAACAGCCGAAGCCGTGTCCTTACAACCGTACTTAGAATGAGTGGCTATAAGGGTGACAGGATATTCACGTATATCTTGGTCTTTCTCGTTCACAAAAGGGTAAAAATGGATTGGGTTTTTCTCATTCGAGCCTGAACCATCTCCAAAGGACCATTCATAATCAGTGGCTCCCTTTGTCTTATTCTTGAAATCCACATCGAGGACGGTGTATTCATCATTACCCTTAAAATCAAAGGCGGCCTCCACCTTGTGGACAAAAACAGTCACCGTATCAAAGGCTTCACAACCAGAAGCCCTGTCAGTAATTACTACAGGAAATGAGTCCGTCACCACAGGCGATGCAAATGGGCTTGCACAGGCCAAACACTCAGAAAGGTTCGGGGAATCTGCCCAAAGAAATGAATCAAGACTGTCCACAGCCTCCGTATTCAAGTACTTTCCATCACCCCAACAAATGATTTCATCAGGAACATTGTACTCATAATTGTCCTTAATCGGCATTTCCCCAGTGGTAAGGGGCGGGAAGTTTGGGCAAATATTCTGAACATCTAAGCGAACAATATCCAATAGCTCATCAATGGAATCTTTATAAGCGATGATAGGAATAGGATCTGAAGACATTTCTCCCGCGGGAATAGTGATAGTCTTCTCTAAAACTTCCAGATAGTCCACTCCCTCCTTGGCTGAACCATTCAGTTCAATCACATAATCTTTGGTTTGATCAAGCTCAAACTCATTGGTACGAACCAAAGTAAAATAGCCGTCATTGCAACCTTCTACAGCAGCCCCCAAGCGTTCGCTATCGTAAGCAACCTCCACTTTTACAGGAGAATTTGACTGGAAACTACCTTCCTCAATTAAAACGCCTGAGTCTAAAATCCCATCTCCCACATCAGCGATTACAAGCTTAACATGATAGGTCTCACAAGGCAACACATTTGTTCTTGCCACTAAAGGGCGCGTATAGCCATCGTATTGGATAAAAGGGTTGCTATAAGGTGTAGCACCCAAACCATTATTCACATAATACTTGTAGTTGAAATAATCATTGATGTTATCCACTGAAACTGGATAGTTGGAACCAGGGACAACAGCAAGGTTCTTGGTACCAGAAACACCTCCTCCAAAATCTCCAGAAACAAAGAATCCAAAAGCATCATTATATCCCTTACCGACATATTCTGGATACTCCTCTGAACCAAAAACATAATTAAAGCTCAACTCCGTGTGGGTCACTTCAATATCAAACTCCACCTTACACATATCATAGAGCTGATCGCTAACCAGGTAATTCAAATGAGGATCAGACGCTTGTGAAAAATTGTCTTGACCGTCACTTGGAGAATCATTCGGCCCAAGTACATTCCTCGCTGCACCGGTAGTAAGAATTAGCCCCCCATCCAAGCCTGTAATGCCGAATGGATCATCAAAAACTCCATGCGGACTTGCTCCAAATGACCCACCTCCACAATCAGAAGTCACATTCGAAATCTTAACCCCCTCACCAGCCAATGCCTGCACAGAAGCATTGATATTCTGTTCAGATACCGTCAACTGAGCATGAAGGGCAAAAGAGATACAAGAAAAAAGAATTAAGAGAAAGACACGCATAGCGAAAGTGAAATAATAAACTGGCCCACAAAGGGGTAGTTATTTTGTTCGCTGTTCGTGGCAAGTTGATGCAGGGATAGCCGTAGCTATCGCAAATCAACTTGCCACGAACAGCGGGCAAAAGGACAAGCCGACTGGGTCAGCTTATTGTTTTTCTTTTGCTTAGTACAACCCTCTGATTTACACAAAATTAAAACTTACGTTCCAATACCTCTTTCAAGACAACTGCATTTTTAAGGCTATTAGGATTGTGTAACATCTTATAAACAGGATGTTTCTTCCCTCGCTTCGCCTCATAATGCTCAAACCTTCCCTTTTTCGGGCTGCGTCTGGCTTCCCTTGCTTTCACCACTTCCACAGGCTCTTCTTCGAACCAATCCTCTTCATATTCCTCTTCTGGCTCTGGGGTAGGCTCAGGCTTGTAGGAAGTCCCTTCCAATTGACGAAGGAGTTGCTCAAAAGCATCCTGAGCAGCATGTTGCCTTTCCTTGCCCTGAGGATCCATTGGTCTTGGGAAAACCTCCTCCTGTCCATTCCGCTCCTGCATTCTTTTCTGAGCTTCAGGCTTTTTCCGTTTGGAAAAAACCGTTTTCAGCAGCCAGATCAAAAACGCAAGCACCAGATAGACCAGGTTTTGATATCCCTCAAAATCTCCGGCAAACAGGTCTCTAAACAAATCCATAGCAACAAAAAAAGGTTCTTCCCAAAAGTACATAATTATAAGGAGCCAAACTCAACGCTTGTCATCCGGACCATAATCAGCCTTATCCTCCTTCACCTTTGATGGTTATTTTGATCCGAACATGTAGCCTCACAAGCAATCAAACTATATTGCAGGGTGATTGCAATCCAACGAAAACATATCGGAATCCTCTGCCTTTGTTCCAGCGCTTTTCTCCTTTTCCTATTCCATTTTTGGATCAAGGAACAGGCAATGCTTGCGTATAGCGATGAATGCACTCCTCTGTTTCGTTCAATCATCGACACGATTTATCCCCGTTTCTGGGTAGAAAAACATCGTTTCTCTTCAGAGTTTTTCCTTGCCAAAGGACAGCAAGTGATATGGCGGAGCTCTGGTGGCTTATTCCTTTTGGGAATTACCTTGTTTTCCCATCAATTGACAAATGTCCTGAAGACGGGTTATCATCGATTTTTTGAGGTACAAACCACTCCAAAAGCTATTAAATGGCTGAGGATACTGTATTTCACATTTCTATTAGGCATTGTAAATCATTGGTATTGGGACCTTCAGGGACTACAGATTCTCGCTCCATTCTACAAGCCCATCCTGCTGCTGCGCATTTTCCCCCACCAACTCCCTCCGCATTGGTTATTAGCTGGGCTTTATTTCCTCATGCTTTTTGGAATAGGCATGTGCCTTCTCAACAGGAAGACAGTCTTTTTCTCGGCCTTGGTGATTAGCCTTTTCATTTACCTACACGGCGTATTTTGTTCCTTCGAAAAAATGGACCACGCCTATGTCACCTACATTTATGCGGGAATGGTGCTACCATTTGTGTTTTTAGAAAAACAGAATTCCTCAACCAGAGTAAACGCTTGGCCAATTCGCCTGATTCAACTTTTAATCTGCTTGACTTACCTGATGGCAGGTTTGGAAAAACTGCTGATTTCAGGAATTGACTGGGCGAGTGTCACCACCTTTAAAACTTATTTAGCGGCACACTCTACCCCTGCTGGCCTTTGGGTAGCCAAGCAAGATGTACTTTGCCAGCTCCTGCCTATTGGGGCTTTAGCTTTCCAACTGGGATTTTGGCTGATCCTGCCCTTCCCAAAACTGCGCTGGGTATTTCTACCGTGGGGAATCACCTTCCATTTTGGAGTAGTGATCCTCTTCGGAATCAGCAGTTTTTTTAATCCATGGGTTTGGGTCTACATTTTCTTCCTTGTACCCATTTTCCCCAAAACAGCATAAGTTTTCTGGTGGTTGAGCGTTTTCTACGAAAAAACAAGCTTGACATGGACGCACGTTTGGAATGGGTCATCAACACTTTCGACCTGCATACTCGCCTGTTTAAAAATGCCGTTTTCGGTATGGAGGAACACCGCAATGACCGCTTGAGCCCAGCGACCAACCACGACGCTTGGCTGGCCGGACACTTGGTTTCCACCCGCTACGGGCTGGCCAATATGATTGGTCTGAGCGCTCAAGAACCTTTTCCTGACCTGTTTAGCCAAGGAAAAGCCATTGACCCCACTACTCGCTATCCTGAGCTGAATGACCAAATCGAAAGTTGGGACAAAATCAGCCCAATGATTATTGAGCAATTGGGTGAATTGGATGCTGAAACCTTGGACGGTCCAGCTCCTTTTGAATCTCCCATGGGCAACACCTTGATAAGTTTTATTGCCTTTATGTGTCACCACGAGGCTTACCACCTCGGACAAATGGGATTCTTGAGAAAATATTTCGGCCACACCCCATTGAGCTATGGCGACCAACGCCAAGTGAGGAAAAGGGTAGCCTAAAAAAGATAGATTGAAAAATAGTAAGGCAGTAAGGCTCAGCACCACTACGACCCTTCCGTGGGCGCCCTACTCCCTTTACTATTTTTCTTCTTGATGTTTTTCCCTTTTTCCTGTCTTCGGAGCCACATTTTTATCTACCTTTGCATCCCATAAGTATCATCGAAACTTATGGCTTCCACCAAATATATCTTCGTCACCGGCGGTGTGACTTCTTCCCTCGGAAAAGGCATCATTGCAGCCTCTCTTGGCAAACTTCTACAAGCCAAAGGCCTTTCCGTCGCCATCCAAAAGTTTGACCCTTACATCAACATTGATCCGGGCACGCTCAACCCGTATGAGCACGGTGAATGTTACGTAACGGACGACGGCGCCGAGACCGATCTTGACCTTGGTCACTACGAGCGTTTCCTCAACGTTCCTACTTCCCAAGCGAACAACATCACCACCGGCCGCATCTACCACAGCGTAATCACCAAGGAGCGCCAAGGCGAATTCTTGGGTAAAACCGTTCAGGTAGTCCCTCACATCACCAACGAAATCAAGCACAACTTTGAGTTGTTGGGTGATAAAGAAGGCTTGGATGTGGTAATCACCGAAATTGGTGGTTGTGTGGGTGACATCGAAGCCCTCCCTTTCATTGAAGCATTGCGTCAATTCCGTTGGGAAAAGCCAAAGGAAGACATCATTGCCATTCACCTCACCTTGGTTCCATACCTGAAGGCTGCTGGTGAATTGAAAACCAAGCCAACACAGCACTCTGTAAAGATGCTTTCGGAGGCTGGGGTGCAACCAGATATTCTTATCGCTCGTTCCGAGCGAAAAATCCCTAAGGACATTCGCGAGAAAATCGGCCGTTTCTGTAACGTCCGTCCAGAGTGTGTAATCAACTCTTTGGACGCTAAGACGATTTACGATGTGCCGTTGCTCATGAAGCGCGAAAAATTGGATGAGCGCGCCATGGAGCTCCTGAAATTGGAGCCTAAAAGCGACACCAAACTTGAGCCTTGGAAAGACTTTGTCAACAAGCTCAAGCACCCAAAAACCGAAATCACTGTCGGTTTGGTGGGTAAATACGTGGAGCTGCATGATGCTTACAAATCCATTTCTGAATCTTTCATCCACGCTGGTGCCATCAACGAGTGTAAGGTGAATGTGGAGTGGATTCAGTCTGACGACCTCACTGAAGAGACCATTTCAGAAATCTTCCCGAATCTGGACGCTATTTTGGTTGCTCCAGGATTTGGTACCCGTGGTGTTGAAGGAAAATTGAAAGCCATCAAATATGCCCGTGAGAACAAAGTGCCATTCTTCGGCATTTGCTTGGGCATGCAGTGTACCGTTGTAGAATTTGCACGTAACGTACTCGGCCTGAGTGACGCGGCATCTTCTGAATGGGAAATGGAGTCTTCCAACCCTGTCATCGACTTGATGGAAGAACAAAAGGATGTTACCCAAAAGGGTGGCACCATGCGTTTGGGGGCTTACGACTGTAAGGTCAAAGAAGGAACTCTTGCCCATCGCATCTACGGAACGGATTTGGTGTCCGAGCGTCACCGTCACCGCTACGAATTCAATAACGATTACTTGGAACAGTTTGAGAAAGCTGGCATGGTAGCCTCAGGAATCAACCCTGCCAATGGTTTGGTTGAAATTGTTGAGATTCCAGACCATCCTTTCTACTTTGGTTCCCAATTCCACCCAGAGCTTAAGAGCACGGTATTGGCGCCACAGCCTATTTTCGTCGAGTTCATTAAGGCTGGAAAGGAATACGCTAAAGCTCACAATCGTCTGCACGAAATCGCATAATTTTATTTGAGTACAGAGTAATTGAGTACGGAGTACGGAGCCAAACCATCATTGGAGGCTCTGTACTCCGTACTCTGTACTTTGTACCTAATCCTCAAAAAATGGACAGAAACCAAGTCACTGGCCTACTACTCATCGGGGTACTGTTTGTAGGCTACATGTTTTTCACCAAGGACAAGCAACCCGTTGTCTCTGATTCAACCACCACAGAACAAG
>JAUIJC010000026.1 GCA_030431525.1 Bacteroidia bacterium
TATTCGGTCAAAACCCAATAGATTTTATCTTCTTGAAAAAAAACAAAATTTCAGGGGAAGCATTCATATATGCCTCTCCTGAAAAGTTTTGAACACGAGTGGTGTAAAACCCGACGCTACGGAGCAGGGCTTGAAGACCCACTATTGTCCATAGCGTCGGGTTTTATACCCGACGAAAATCGGAATCAATATTCCCCCCCAGCAACCCGCTCATTCAATGAATCCACAGGAAATGCTGGCAACTTTTTAGGGCGACCACGCAAGCCAGAAGTATCCGTGAGAGATTTCATAAACGCAATCATGGCTGATTTCTCTTCTTTTGTCAAGTTCAATTTGTCTTCGGGAAGCGTTTGGTCTGGCACGTCAAGGCCCATGCCTTTTCCACCGCCATTGTTATAGAATTCCATCACTTCCTCCAAAGTGCTCAGCCCACCGTTGTGCATGTAAGGTGCAGTAAGCTCGGCATTTCGGATGGTTGGGGTCTTGAACATAAACTCTAAGGCTGGGTGCTGGTCCTGTGCGACAAAAATGGAACCTCGGCCACGGTCTGGGTCCAAAACCAGTGAGTCCATAGCAACGGGAACCCCTAAGATTTCTCCCTCAGTGTCGGTGTAATACGGAGGAACAGTGCCATTAAAAATTGGCGCAAAATGGCAGGTGCCACATCCAGCTTTTCCCATAAAGAGGTTGAACCCATGGCGAACCTGTTCGTCAATCTCATTGGTTTCTCCACGCATGTATTGGTCAAAAGGAGCGTTGAGGGCGGTCAGGCTACGTACGTAGGAAGCCACCGATTCTTGGATAGTGATAGGGTTCACGGCCCGCTCATCATGATAGGTTGGGAAGGCGTTTTTGAACAGCTGAATGTATTCTGGGCTTTTGCGAAGCTTCTCGCTGATTTCGTTCAGGTCGGTGTTGAACTCCTCTGGGCTGACCACCACGTGTACCATTTGTTCCTCAAGGTTTTCCGCGCGCATATCATGGAAAAAGGAGGACTGGAAGGCGCAGTTAATCAGCGTAGGAGAATTCCGCTTTACACGACTTTCATTGCCAAAGGCCATGCTTTTCGTTTCTCCGTCAGTGAAGCCCAATTCAGGTTTGTGGCAGGAAGCGCAAGAGCGTTTGCCGTCTGAGGACATGACTGGGTCAAAGAACAGCATTTGTCCCAAATCCGCTGAGGCTTCGGCTTGCTCGCCTGTTTTATAACGGGAATGGTAAAGGGGATTCAGGAAGTCCTCGTCGAAGAGGTTTCTCGACTGGTAGTTAAATGGCAGGTTTCGGGTGCCTATCTCGTCAATGGTTTCAAATCCTGTGGCTTTGTGAAGGTCCAAAAGTGAGGCGTAGAGAGGCATGGTGCCTTCACGCAGAAATGCCATGCGGTCGAAGCTGTCAAAGTCTTGTCCGTCCAATTGATTCATGCAGTGCTGAATCTGCTTGGAGACATTTTTCATTTGGTCAGTCGTTGGCAGAAAGGCGCTGTAATTGGCCAAATCTTTCTCCATAACTGAGAGGGCGATTTTGGCCTCTTCCAAAGAAAGTTGAAGGACTGGACTATCAAAGCCTGTGATGCCAAGCGTAGAGATGCGAATCAGTTCTGAGCGGTTGGCCTCAAACACCTCTCGGCTTTCAAGGTGGAGCTTGTTCCATTGTTTTTGCCACTCGATCACGCTTTTTTCCACCAAGAGACATTCCTGTACGATAGTCGCATAATCGACGGAATCTTCGGCTAACAATTCTTCAATGACCTGAAGGCTGTGTGGCGTTGAAACGTCGGCACGTTTCACATCGGTTTTGATGATTGGAATGTTCGCCCCGATAATGTCCTTTTCAAGGGCTGGAGAAAAATAGCCGATGTAGGCTTCCATCTGCTTGTAGCGGGCGCGCGCCACAATCAGTTTTTGGTTAATGCTTTTTGCAGATTTTTCCTTTTCCGCTACTTTTTTCAAACGGCTAAGGTCTTTTTTAAAATCCTCAATGCAATTGGAAACGCGTGTTTTGATAGCACCAGTGGTGGCAGGTTTTGACTTATTGGAAGTGAATAAAATCCCGAGGGAGGAGATAAGGCCTAAAAGGCAAATCGCTTTTAGAATATGTTTTTTAAGGAAAGATTGTTTCATCGTATTGTGGTATTGGAATTAGGACACAAGAAGGTGTGCATTGATGATTTCAAAGCGTCTTGATACTGGAATCTTACTACTTGTGTCCTTTGTTATTCAAATCTGAATCAGTCTAAAAAGTGGAAAAACAGTCAAGCCTAATGAAGGCCTGACTGTTTGAAAATATTGGCTTGGGAAGCCTTATTTAATAATAAGCTTTTTCACGTCGCCTTCAATGGTTTGAAGGAAGTAAGTTCCTTTATCCAAAGAAGAAATGTCAACTTGGTTGGTGTTGCGCTGAACCAAAAGGCGCTGACCATCCGCACCGTAGATAGACACATCAGTTACTTTGTTGATGTAAACCACACGGCTGGCAGGGTTTGGATATACATTGAAACCCTCGCTGTCGTCCATGTCTTCTACTGAAGTGATTTTTTCCAAGTACTCTTCAAAACCAGTTACTGCCAAAGTAACAGAGTGGTTGAAAGGCTCAGTGTTAGTAGTGGCTGGGTGCTGGATGTTTACGAAGTAAGTGTTGCCGTCAGGAGTGAAACGACCACCAGTAAGCTCACAACCGCTTGGGCCAACCATCAAACGAATCAAGTCAGAAACAGCGTATTCCTTGCCAGCAACGTCGCCAGTGATGTCCAAGAAGTAAGCTTCGTTCATCACGTTAGTGAACTGTGATGGGTTAGCTGGAAGACCGCTTGGGTTCATGTCCTCGTTGATGGCCAAGTAAGTGCGACCACCGATAGTACCGATAGTCAAACCGTCAGGAGAAGAAAGGTGGTTGCCAGTAGGAACGTCACCGCTCAACTCGCCTCCGCCTTCAATCAAAACCTCCATTTTGTCGGTCATTGGGTCGAAACGAAGAATACGACCGAAGATGTCGTCAGCCTTTCCGTCGTTGTCATCGTCCAAAACGGCCAAGTGGTTTACCAAAGAACCACCTTTAGCGATAGCGCCAGAAGCGTCGAATTGCTTACCACGACCAGTTTCAGTGATGTAAACGAAATCATCGTTACCGTCTACCCATTCCAAACGCATGAAGATGGTAGCGCCTTTGGCCAAAGCCTCAGTTTGCGCGTTCATCATGGTCTCCATGTCCATGTCCAAAGCCATCCACTCACCAGACTCGCCATCGGCGCTCTGCTTGTAAGCGTAAAGCTGTCCTTTGCTGAAATCACGAGCCTGCTCGGCTACAAACTTGAAGAATACAGAACCGCTGGAGTTGTCGTCGGTCAAGTAAACAGTCTTCTCGTCGTTGGCAATCCAACCACCTTCGTGGTCGAAACGGCCCATGTTGTAGTTCTTGCGAACAGCCTTGGCAGTGGCTGGATCAATCTCCACCATCCACTGGAAGTTCTCGTGCTTCTTCAAAGTGATGTCAGCTGACTCACCGTTGAAAGAAGTAAGTTTCACGTCGCTGGTGTCAGAGAAACCTCCAACAGCACCGTCGTAAGTGTAATCCATTCCGAATTCGTGAGGCTTGTTAATAGCAGCATTGCTGAAGAAGATGCCCCACTCTTCAGCGGTGAACACCTGTCCCCATGGCGACTGGATACCACCACAGTTAGCGGCTGTACCACCTACCTCAGAGAAGTCAACGTTGCGGTATTTGTGGCCATTTTCGTCCTCAACTACAGACCAGTTGCCAGTCTCAGCATCTTGGTGAACAGTGAAGATGGTCATGCCACCACCATCGCCCAAGATGGCGTCGTTGTTCATGCGCTCGTGGTTTACGATCACATAACCAGAGTCGCTACGGCCGTCGATTGGAACGAAAGCAGTGAAATCCTGCCATTCTTTAGAAGCAGAAGATTGATCAGAATGGGCGTCATAAACCATGTCCACACCACCAGTAAGCAACACTTGGTAGCGGATAGGAGATTCAGGGATAATAACCTCGGTTGGGTCAGAAGGGTACGCTTGGCTGTCGTACATGTTCACGTCCAAAGGAGGGAAAGGAGCGTCTTGTGCTTGTGCCGAATAAATGCCCAAACCAGCAAGGAGCGTAGCCAGATAAATCTTTTTCATTTTTGGGGTTGGTTAATTATTACTGGCAAACCTATCGCTCTGAGCTTATGGCTGGGTTTTCCGCAGTTTATGTTATTGTTTCTTACATGGGTTATTTGTGAAGTATGTTTGAACATTTAATGGTGATATGACCAATTGTATTTTTGCAATGAGATGGGTAATCTGTTTTGTATTAGGTGGTTATAGGTGTTCTTTATTGTAAAGTAGGCGGTAACATTTATTATTTATAATCATTAAAAACATCATCAGGTTTTGAAAACATGCAGGGGTGGGGTGATGTTGGAATTTGGGGGAAATGGAAGGAAATGTCTGAAGGACTTTTGGGGGGGTGGACATCAATATTGTTACTTTAAGGATGGAAATTTCCAAACTCTGGGTCAACCCCACCTCTGTCCTCCCCTTAAAAAGGGGAGGAGAAAGCATCAGTCCATAGTGTGAAAACCATAATTGGCAGGAGTTCCCTGTAACATTCTCCTCCCCTTGGATAAGGGGGGACATGAAACAGGAGTTTTCATGGGCCAGATTTGAAGGAAGAGAGGTGGGGTCGAATCCTCGTGTGTCCTCCCATCACATTTCGGGCAGACACACAGGACTGCCCCTACATGAGAGGAATTCAACAAAAAAGTTATCAAAGAAAGGTGACCATTCTTATAAATTGGCATTAAACACAAAACCACTTTATTCTTTAGAAATGAAAAGCATCATTTTTTCGATTACTATTATCTTGATTTTTAGCTTTAATCTGACAGCTCAAGAGTCTGAAATACAGGTTTTCCCACAGGATAGTGGGCAATACTCAGGGGAGAAAATCATTCACGGCCTTGTCTCCGTTGGGGTTGAAATCATAGCCGTTGAAACAAACTTCAGCCCCGACAGCCATGTGATGGGATTCTTTGTTGATTCCGCACGGTATATGGGAATTGGGGAAGGGATGATTCTTTCCACGGGAATTGTCGATAATGTAAACAGAGAAAATACGGACGAGTTTTATACTTCCTTTGAGTTTGATTCCGACAGTATCCTAAATGCCCCACCAACTCTTATTGAAAACTCAAATAGCATTGATTCAAAACCCAAGTTTTTTCTGGTGAGGTTCTTCCACAACCTCTTCAAGAAAAAGGGAAATGAGGTAGAAGGGATGAATGCTGGGGCGAATGAAGTATTTACTCCTTATGATTCCAGTAATGTCTTTGCAAATGTTGCCTCTGGTTGGGTGAAGGAGGGAGATGCGGATTTGAGCAATGAGGTGAAAGGCCTAAAAACCTTTGATGCCCGCGTGATTGACATCACCTTTATTCCGCAAGCGGACACGATTTATTACCGCTATGTTTTTGCTTCAGAGGAGTACGACGAATATGTCTGTTCCCAGTTCAATGATGTGTTCGCTTTTTACCTTTATAAGGAGGGAGGGAAGAAAAAGAATGTGGCCTTGGTGCCTAATGAGAATGTCCCTGTCAGCATAAATACCGTGAATAACGGCAATCCTGCCAATCCCTATTGTGAAAAGTCAAACTCGCATTTGTACCAACGAAATAATGGGAAACAGCATCTGCTCTACGATGGCTTCACCAAGGTGTTGGACATTCGGGAAAGAGTAACGGCGGGTAAAGAATACCATATCAAAATCACGATTGCCGATGCCTCGGATGGTTTGTATGATTCGGCTGTGCTTTTGGAGAATGGGAGCATCTTCTCCTATCATGAGTCTTTCGAGGTCTATTTTGAAAAGAATAGCTTTGAGACCAATGATTCGGTTAAACTGAAGTTGATTCTGGAAAAGCTTCAAAAATATCCAAATAGCAAGATTCAGCTTATCGGCCATTCCGATAAGTCAGGTTCCGCTGATTATAATCTCAGGCTTTCGAAAAAGCGCGTGAAGGAAATTAGAAAGTATCTTCTTTCTAATGGAATTGAAAAAGAGCGAATTATGGAAACCTACAAAGGCGAGTCAATGCCAAGGTATAAGGAGGATGAGAAGAATAGGAGGGTTGAGGTTTTTATTACTAGGGGGTGATTTCTTCAGCGCCAATTACTACGACTTCAATTCCATGTTTTTCAGCAAGTTCTTCCATAAGAAGATCGCGTTTGCCACAAATAGCTACACTTTTAATACTTCTTGGATTTAATTTTTCGATGAGAAATTTACTGAAATAAGCCTGCCCAAGGAGGTACATTCCAAGTCTACTTGCTTTCGTTTGAATAATGATAACGTCTTTGCCTTCAATGTCATAAGTACGTTCATTATGGATTTCATTTTTCTCATTTAAAACAATCAAACCATCCATGAGTCTACGGCCTCTGTCTGGTCCCATTTTCACGGCAATAAATTCCTCAATCAGTAGTCCACCAACCTGTTCCCAATATTTGCGTGTTCGCCACGTCTCGTGTTTGCTCATAATGTAGGCTTTTTGCTCTTGCAAGATAACCGTTTAGGTTCCCTTAAAGGTTCGACATATTTTCATTTATTCTCCTTGTTTCTTAGAGAACCAATCCTCTACCTTTGCCCCCGCAAATGGTTTCCGTCCCCGCTCGGGGCAACGGAATTAAAAGGGAATCCGGTGCAAATCCGGAACTATCCCCGTAGCTGTAAGCTCTTGTAACAGCCGTTCGATCCTCTTGCCACTGTCCGCGTTTTAGGCGGATGGGAAGGCCCGAACGGTGGAGTAAGTCAGAAGACCTGCCTTTGTGTGTTTATTCAGGCTTTCGGTGGAAAGGCAGGAATTGAGACAAGCAGTTTGCCCCATTTTCTCTGACATACCGGTTACTTAGGGACTCAGGCTTCAGGCGCGTCTTCATTCCCCGCACACAATCGAAAGCTCATCGGTTCACCAATTTACATTGACCAATGAGCAAAAGATTTACTCTCGCGGGATTACTGGCATTATCGGCTGGTGTATCCTACGCTCAACACGACACGACCGACTATTCGGTCAACCTTGAAGAAACTGTAATCACAGTTTCCAAAATCCCACTTCCTTCACGTAGTACGGCCAAGCCGACGCGCATCATCGGTCCCGATGAGATTGCCCGCAACCAAGGCAAGGACTTGGCGCAATTGCTGGAGGCTCAAACGGGCATCAGCGTGAACGGTGCGAACAGCAATCCAGGCAAGGACAAGAGTATTTTCTTGCGAGGAGCGTCCAGCGCCTACCTGTTGATTTTGGTGGATGGCATTCCAGTAAATGACCCATCGGGCATCGGTTCGCATTTTGACATCCGTTTGTTGCCTTTGGAGCAAATCGAAAGGATTGAGATTCTGCCAGGAAGCCAATCGGCGCTGTATGGTTCAGATGCCATGGGTGGTGTCATCAACATCATCACCAAGAAGGCCTCCAAGAAAGGTGTGGGCTTGTCAGGCGGAGCGTCCTTTGGTTCGTTCAACAGTTCCTCTGCCAATGTGAATGTTTCTGGTAGCCACAAGAAGTTCGATTATGTGGTGGGCTACCAATATGATTTCACGGAGGGCATCAGCGAAGCGCTGGATACGACCAGTGAGCAGTCTTTCGACAAGGATGGTTTTATTCGCCATTCCTCCCAAATCAAATTGGGCTACCAACCAGTGAAGAATCTGCGCATCCAGCCCTTTATACGATGGTCGGATTTTGATGGAAATTATGATGCGGGCGCCTATTCCGATGCGCCAAACACGTATTCTTCGACCTTCCTCAACCCAGGGCTTCGGGCAAACTACAAGCGTAAAGACCTGTCCATCATCTTGGGGTATAATTACAACAAGACGGACAGGACATACCGCAACGCTTACGGAGATTCCTTCTACAAGGGGCGTTCTCATCAAACGGACTTGTTGGTGTCTCATCCCATTGGCAAGCACCTGATTTTGTCGGGTGGATTGTATGTTCAGCAAACTCAAATGCTGGATACAAATGCCACGGTGAAAAACCCTGAGAACAGCGTGATTAGCCCGTATGTGAGCGGTATCCTCAAGGGTTGGAAGAATTTCAACGTGGAGGTGGATTACCGCCTGACCAATCACAGCGCCTACGGGAACAACTCCTTGTTCACTTTTGCGCCAGCCTATTACATCACGGATAATTTGAAAGCTTTTGCTTCCTACGGTACGGGCTTCAAGGCGCCTTCCTTGAGCAATTTGTACGGCCAATGGGGACCAAATGAAAACTTGAAGCCACAGCGAAGCCAGACCTTGGAAGGAGGCCTGCGCTATAAAACCAGTGGTCAGCGAAGCATTGAATTGCAGGCTACGGTGTTCAAGCGGAAGGTCAAGGATGTCATCATCTATACCTTTTCTAATGGCTATTTGAACCAAGACCTTCAGCATGACCACGGACTGGAGTTGGACGCCACCTTTAACCCAACCGATAATATTCAGATTAGGGGAGGCTATGCCTATGTGACGGGAGAGGTTTCTACAAAAAATGCCCTTGAAGCGGATACGTCATATTACAACCTGATTCGCCGTCCGAAACACTCATGGTCGCTTGGTGTGCGCTACCAGCCAAGCAAGCTGGTAGAGTTTTCTGTGAATACCCGCTACATCGGTGACCGCACCGACTATGCCTACAATCCAGTGACCTTTTCCAACGATGAGGTTCAGCTGGATGCCTATTTCTTGTTGGATGTTTATGCGCAATACCGTGTAAAGGACTCAGGTTTGGTCTTGTTCGGTCAGCTGAATAACCTGCTCGGCCAAACCATCATTGAGGCAAATGGTTATACGGGATTGGGCACCACGGCCAAACTGGGCTTGCGCTTTGATTTGTAACTCAAAGTCTAACGGAGAATTTTCTGAAAGTAGTTATTGGTTAGGAACCACAGAGGACACAGAGGAATGGAGGAAAAGAGACTCCCATCCTCAAGACAGGTTGTGTTTTGAGCCTAAGGGGCCTCCTTTTCTCCTTTCCTCTGTGCGCTCTGTGGTCCATTTACCTATTCAGAAAGTAGTCAATGTCTAAACTCTAAAGTCTCATAAAATGAAAAACACCCTCAACTTCCGCTTCCTCACCTTGGTCGCCATCATCCTCGTTGCAGGAATCATTCGCCTTTTGGCCGTTAATGACAGCTTGGGACCAATGTCCCAGTACACCATCATTGGGGCAATGGCCTTGTTTTCTGGCGCCTATTTCCAACACAAAGGAAAATCCTTTGCCACACCATTGGCCATATTGCTGGTCAGCGATGTTGTGCTGATGCAAACGGTTTACAGCAAGTTCCAGTCGGGACTGTTGTATGACGGTTGGTACTGGACTTATGGTTCATTCTTTATCATGGTGGCCTTTAGCCGTTGGATGCTCAGAAAAGTGACTGTTTCCCGTTTCTTGGGAAGCGCCGTTGGTACCGCCGTGATTCATTTGCTGGTGTCCAACTTTGGCGTTTGGATTCAAGGTGGATGCACCGATGCACTGACTGGTCAGCCATACACCATGGATTTGGAAGGCCTGCTCCGTTGCTATTACATGGCACTTCCCTACATGAAAAACATGATGGTGGGCAACCTTGTTTGGGGCACCGTTTTGTTTGGCGGATTCGCCTTGGCGCAACGACGTTTTGAGGTGCTAAAACCAGCGGTTGTCAAATGATTGTATGCTCATTTTTGCCTGCGACCACGCAGATGATTTACGATATGGGCTTACAGGAATTCCTTCATGGCATCACCTTCGAATGTCCGAAGAAAGCCTTGGAGGAAAAGCCGAAAGTGGTGCGTTGTGTGTTGGAGGGAAAGGATTATTCCAGCGAGGAGATTGACCGTATCTTTTCGGCCAGCAAGGCTGAGGGGCGAAGCCTTTACTTTGTGGAGGATGATTTGTTGGAGTCCATCGCTCCAGACCTCATCTTTACGCAAGATGTCTGCGAGGTTTGTCAGATTGATACGGCCTGCACTTCCACGGCTGTGGCCAAGTTGAGCAAGGCTCCCAAGCTTGTGCCGTTGAATCCCGACGGTTTGCAGGATGTCTTTTCCATGGCCATGACCATTGCCAAGGAAATGGGCCAAGAGGAAAAAGGCTATGCCTATTTGGCCAAGTTGCAGGCTCGTTTGGATAAGGTGACTGACACCTTGCGGAAGCATCAGGCACCCCAGCGACGAGTGAGTCTGTTGGAATGGATTCAGCCCATTTACAATTGCGGGCATTGGATTCCAGACCAAATTGCGTTGGCGGGTGGTGTGGACATGCTTTCCAATCCCAGTGGAGACAGCATTGTTACCTCTTGGGAAAAGATTCGACGCTATAATCCTGAGGTGCTGGTCATTGCCCCATGTGGGTTCAATACTGAGCGCGCCAAGCAGGAGATTGAATTGTTGACAAATAAAATAGGATGGAACGACCTCAAGGCTGTACGGCAAGGTCGCGTGTTCTTGGCTGATTTTGACCTGTTCACGCAACCGAGCGCCAGTACCTTGGTGGATGGGATTGAGCTCTTGGCCACCCTGTTTCATCCTGAAATTTTCGAGTTGCCCGAGCATTTGAGCCACAAGGTGGTCTCATTGGCGGAGGCAAAAATTCTTGATTGATGAAAAAGAAATGTTTGGTGTCTTGGAGCGGAGGCAAGGACAGTTGCTTGGCCATGTTAAAGGCCATGCGCCAAGGCTATCAGCCTGTGGGCCTATTGAATATGATGAATGAGAACGGCGAGGTTTCCCGTTCTCATGCCATTCCCAAAGCGGTGTTGGAGGCACAGGCAAGGGCTGTCGGTCTTCCCGTATTCACCCAGCCAGCGACATGGGGGGAATATGAAAAGCATTATGTCGCCTTGCTCCAAGAGCTGAAGGACCGCTATGGTTTTGGCCATGTGGTGTTCGGTGATATTGACTTGGAGCCACATCGCGAATGGGAGGAGAAAGTCACCTCGGCAGTAGGCACTGAGGCGGTTTTGCCACTTTGGCAGAAAGGCCGAAAGGACTTGGTTTTGGAGATGATTGATGAGGGGTTTGAGGCGGTCATCGTTTCATGCAACACCCAAATGGGCGAGGATTTTTTGGGGCGAACCATTGACCGTGACCTCATTGATGAATTGGAGGCCATGGGCGTGGATGCTTGTGGCGAGAATGGCGAGTTCCATACGTTGGTGGTGAATGCGCCAATGTTCAAGGAAGCTGTTCCTGTGCAGTTCGGCAAGAAGCTCGTGCATGAGCATTACTGTTTTATTGAGATGCGTCTTTGAGAGAGGTAGTAAGTAGCAGGTATCAAGTAGCAAGATTAGCCAAGGTGGGAAAGTCATGATACTTGATACCTGCTACTTGTGTCTCCCCAAAAAATGAAAAAACTAATCTACATCACCGGCGGGGCCCGCTCCGGAAAGAGCAGTTTCGCGCAGGAAATGGCCCTTGGGTTTTCCGATAATCCCGTCTATCTGGCCACGGCCAAAAAATGGGATGGTGATTTCCAGAAACGCATCGACCGCCATGTGGCTGACCGTGACGAGCGCTGGACGAACATGGAAGAGGAGCGTTATCCTTCTCGGTTGGACTTGGAAGGCAGGGTGGTGATGCTCGATTGCGTGACTCTTTGGCTCACGAATATTTTCTTGGATTTGAACCACGAGGTCGAGGAATCTTTGGAGGCTTTCAAAAAGGAGATTGATGCCCTGTGCGAGAAGGAGGCGACATTGATTATTGTGTCCAATGAAATTGGAATGGGCGTTCATGCCGAAACACCGATTGGCCGAAAGTTTACCGATTTGCAAGGCTGGGCTAATCAATATGTTGCCCGAAAAGCGGACGAAGCTTATTTGATGGTATCGGGTTTATCCCAAAAACTGAAATAAAACCATGAGTGATTTTCAAGAGAAACTCGCCCAGAAAATTGACACCAAGACCAAACCATTGGGCGCTTTGGGGCAATTGGAAGAGGTGGCCGAAAAGGTGGCAACAGTACAAGGAAAATTGTCCCCAGAACTTCTGAATCCGCATATCGTGGTTTTTGCTGGTGACCATGGTTTGGCCAAAGAAGGCGTGAGCGCCTATCCCGCTGAGGTGACACCACAAATGGTGCTCAACTTTGTACGTGGCGGAGCTGGCATCAATGTTTTTTGCCGTCAAAATGGGTTGACCCTGAAGGTGGTGGACGCCGGAGTGAATTTCGCTTTTGATGACATTGACCAATTGGAACATCGCAAAGTGGGCTTCGGAACGCGAAATTCCGTGGAGCAAAAGGCGATGACTTCCTTTGAGTTCAGGGAATGCTTTGAGCACGGCATTGAGATTGTGCGCGACTTGAAAGCGCAGGGATGCAATGTGCTTGGTTTTGGGGAGATGGGGATTGGAAACACTTCGGCATCTGCCTTGTTGATGCATCGTTTGTTGGACCTGCCTTTGGAGGAATGTGTGGGACGAGGTACAGGTCTCGATGATGAAGGTTTCAAGGCCAAGCTTGAAATCTTGGAGAAAGTCGCTCAACGGCATGCAACCATTGAAGACCCTCTGGAAGTGATGCAAGCTTTTGGTGGATTTGAGATGGCCATGATGATGGGTGCCATGGTGGAGGCCTATGAACAGGGAATGTTGCTGTTGGTGGATGGATTTATCTCGACTGCCGTATTCCTTTGCGCCGTCAAATTCCGTCCAGAAGTTCAAAGAAATGCGCTGTTCTCTCATCTATCTGACGAGAGTGGACATAAGAAAATGCTGGATGCCCTTGGCGAAAAACCGCTCTTGTCTTTGAATCTGCGGTTGGGCGAGGGGACTGGATGTGCTTTGGCTTATCCTATCGTTCAAAGTGCGGTAGCTTTCTTGAATGAGATGGCCAGTTTCCAAGAGGCTGGTGTCAGCGAAAAGGTGGAGGTATGAGAAAGGAGCTTCACATCTTTTTTACCGCTTTGATGTTCTACACAAGGATTCCCTGTCCGAAATGGGTGGGCCATGACCCTGAATATTTGAACAAAGCCACCCGTTATTTGCCGTTTATCGGCTGGATTGTTGGGGGACTTTCCGCCACAACTTTTTTATTGGCGGATGCATTTTTCACTTCCATTACGGCCTTACTTCTTTCATTGGGAGTTTCCGTGTTGACGACGGGCGCCTTCCATGAGGACGGCTTTGCCGATGTGTGTGACGGTTTTGGTGGGGGATGGACCAAGGAGAAAATCCTAACCATCATGAAGGATAGCCGAGTGGGAACTTACGGCGCGGTGGGCTTGCTGATTCTTTTTGGACTGAAACTTTCCTTGCTCCATGAACTGCTTTCCGATGGAGAAATGGACCGTTTGGGAATCTTGCTCTTGTTTGTCAGTGCTCATGCTTGGAGCCGATTTTCAGCAACGCTATTTATCGCCACCGATGAATATGTTCGGGAAGATGCGCTGTCCAAGGCCAAGCCCGTGGCCAAGGAGGTTTCCCATTCTTGGTTGATGGTCGCTTTTTGTTTTGCACTGATGCCCTTGGCCTATTGGGCCTATCACGCAGGGAATTTCTATCTCCTGCTTTTGCCCATTCCATTATTTGTCGCCAAGTATTTCTTGGGGCGCTATTTCCGAAAATGGATTGGAGGCTACACGGGAGACTGCCTTGGGGCCACCCAACAAGTCACTGAGGTGTGTTTTTATATGGCCACGGCACTGCTATGGAACTTTATCTGATTCGTCACACCCAGCCTTTGGTGGAGAAAGGAATTTGCTATGGCCAAACAGATTTGGACTTGGCGCCCGATTTCCAAGCGCATTTCGAGGCTGTTCGTAATCAGCTTCCCATAATCCCTCAAAAAGTGATTTCCAGTCCGCTATCCCGTTGCCGAAAACTGGCAGAGCATCTTCATCCCGAAGTTCATTTAGATGAGCGACTGATGGAACTCCATTTCGGAGACTGGGAAATGAAGGCTTGGAATGACATCCCGATGATGGAATTGGAACCTTGGATGGCGGATTATTACCGAACAGCTCCACCCAATGGCGAGTCCCTGTTTCAATTGGAACAACGTATTACGGCCTTTTTGGTTGAGCTAAAAGCGCAGGATTTGAAATCCGTTGCCGTTGTCGCTCATGGCGGACCAATTCGTGTGATGATGGGCTTGTTGAATGACTTGCCGGTGGAAAAATGGATGGGGCAGAAGGTGGAGTTTGGGGAGGTAGTAAGGATATGAGCGGTGGGAATCAGTCCTCACTGATAAAACAACAAAACAGGATTTTTTCCTGATTGATGAAAACGATGCTGATATCAAAAGTGTGAGGGGTCAGGGGATTCCATCCTCCACCATTTTTTGATTTCCAGTGATTCGACGACCTATTGGAATAGCAATAAGTGTTGTTTTCTTGGAATCCTTCCAAAAGTGTTTGATGAAACTTTTGGGCGATTTCTGGTGGAGTGATGCGTGTCGATGAATAGGCGATGTCAAACTCAATGGCATTGAGTAACAGCTCCGAACAGTCAGAAAAACTAAAGGAACGCCACTTGTCGCCCAGTGGTGTATAATCTTCCGAAGCACAAATTTCATCAAGGACCTGAAATCGGTTTTTCTCTACCGAAAGGTCAAGGCCTTCGGGAAAGAGGATGGAGGCTTCTCCCCATACGTATTCCTCCATGCCCAATTCATCGGAAATCTCACGTTTTTTCATGTGGTGTTCACTTCTTCCTTGCTATGACAACAATAGAATTACCCTTCTCAAATTCCTTGTATTCCTCAATCAATAGCACCTCAAAGTTGGGAGCGTAAAAACCTTTGAGCTCCTCGATGTCATGGTAGTTGACAAACATGCCTTTGAAGCTTTCCTCGCCCTTTCCTTTCCAATAGGAATGGCAAATGACACCCTTGGGTAGCAGAACTTGCTGTTGACGGAGGAGAGAGGCTTTCAGTTCTTCATCCGAAAGATGGAAAAGCACCTTGTTGGCGTAGATGCCTTCAAAGTTCTTATTGGTGTCCAAAGTGATGGCATCCAGTTCAAGGAATTCCCCTTTGGGAAAGCTTTCCTTAAGATGGCGTAAAAACTCTAGGCTATTGTCCGAGCCTGTGACCCTGAAGTCTTGCTGAAGAATGTTCCAATCCGTGCCTGGTCCTGAGCCCAGTTCCAAAATGGAGGATTGGGGTTTCAGGAAGGTTTTAAACTTTTCAATGAGCCCCTTGCTGTTCACATCCTTAGCCATTTGGATGTATTCCTGGACGGAGTCTTTGGTGTGGTAGTAGCCTTTTGACATGGAATGTATGAATCAATTTGTTTCCTCTTTTAATAACGCAATCACAGTGATCTCTGGTTGGATGCCCACCCAACCGGGAAGCCATGGAAACTTTTCAATTGATCATGGGTTCGATGATTATCATTATGACATGAGCAAATATGTGAACCAAAAAGGCGCTTTCAAGTCCTTTTTTCCAATAAAGCCAACCAAATATTATCCCTCCAATGGTATTTCCGACTATTAAATATGTCAGTAATCCTGTCGACGGATTTTCTATGGCTTGCAGTGCAACTGGAAAGTGTCCAAGTGTAAAAAATAAGGCCGCAAATACTATCCCTGTCCAATACACAATTGGTTCCGTGCCATTAAAGACTTTTGAGGCTATCCAAACAATTAAGGTCATCAGCCCATAGCGCATAAGAATTTCCTCAGTTAACCCTCCGTATAAAAATCTGGTTGCTAATGTGGGTTTTAAGGATTCTCCTAGTTCTAAAAATTCTGCAGGTAAAATAGGGTTGAATAGAAGGCTAACAATGCATAATAATATCCCTGCTAATATGCCTCCAAAAACCCCATATTTTAATAGTGGTAAAACATTGAAATCGACATTGTTAATGCCAACCAATCTTTCAATTAACGGTATTTTGAGATTTACTTTTTGATGAAGAAGAGTCCCAATAGTTACAGCAATCATCAACATTATCGTTGGGTTGATTAATGTCAACAGCTTTATTTGCTGGGAAGTGAATTTTTCCTTTAAAACTTCTTCCGCTTCTGGCGGAAGAGGGATCTCCATGGTTAGCAAGGATAGGATTCCGATTGCCCCTAATCCAAGTAGGATTAACCCCAAGAGTACTTGTTTATTCCTCATTTTTTAAGATTGATTCTTATGGCTGTGAGCTATCAGTTGTAAACACCTTGATGGATGATTGCTTCAGTTACTTTTAGCCTACCGGATCTATCCCTTTTTCAGTGTAATCACCGTAATCTCAGGATGGATGCCCACTCTTCCTGGAAAGCCATGGAAACCGAATCCGCGATTCACATAAAGGTATTGTCCCGCTTTTTCGTAGAGGCCAGCCCAGTGCTTGTAGATGTATTTGATGGGGCTCCATTTGAAGCCGAACAGCTCGATGCCGAACTGCAGGCCGTGGGTGTGACCCGATAGGGTGAGCTGAATCAAGGAAGGGTAGGGAATGACTTGAGCATTCCAATGAGAGGGGTCGTGGGAGAGAAGGATTTTGAAGGCTTCATTGGGTACGTCAGACATGGCTTGCTTGAGGTCGCCGTGCTTGGTGAAGCCTCGCTCCCCCCAGTTTTCTACGCCGACCAATTGAATGGATTGGCCGTCTTTTTCGATGGTGACGGACTCATTGAGCAGGAGTTTGAAACCAATTTTTGGGTGCAGGTCTTTGACGTCCTGTAGGTTTTGCATTTTGGCTTCTTGGCTTGGCCAAGGCACGTAGTCACCGTAATCGTGGTTGCCCAAGATGGAGAACTTGCCAAAGGGTGCTTTTAGTTTTGCAAAGGCCTCAATCCAGTGGTCCATTTCAGTAGCCTTGTTATTCACCAAATCGCCTGTGAAAACCATCAAGTCGCTGTTTTGGGCATTGGCCATTTCGATGCCTTTTTGCACCTCTGGACGGTCATCAAAACTGCCCGAGTGAATATCTGATAATTGGGTGATGGTGAATCCGTCGAAGGCATCTGGCAAATCAGGAAATGAGAGGGTAACACGATGTGTTTTGAAGCGGTATTTTCCTCGGGTCATACCATGAACAATCCCAAAAAAGGTGAAGAGGCCAAGGGCCAAGGCGATTTGGTCGTAGAGGGGGGCGCGATCAGTGGAGAATAGTTCGTCTCCAAAGCTTGCCATCGTTAGCAGTTTGTTGATCGCAAAACGCCCAAAGCGCCAGATATCCTCAAGCAATAGCAAGAAGGCGATGAGTAGCTGTGGGACAATGAACATTGTGGAAAGCCCCACAACTCGGCGTGTGTGTTTGGCAGGAAGGCTTCTTCCGCCAGCCATTTGATAAATGATGATGGCCAAAAGAAGGATTCCACAAAGCGTCCAGTAGGCGATGGAGAGTCCTGTGCTCCAAGTGGGGGGAAGCTCTGAACAGGCGGATTGCACGCCCTTGAACACGTAATAGTCGATTAGTGTAAGAATCACTAAAAGTGGGATAATGCGCATTGTAGGATATTTGAAATTGGGGATATGGCGTAGAGACAAGGCAGTGCCTTGTGGCTACTAATTACTACTAATTAATGAGTTTTTGGTACTTAAATCCTTCTGAAAACACCATTAGAAGCCCACTAGCGTTGAAATCTTGAACAAGAGTGTAGGTTATGCAAACAGCAACGCAACTCGGAAGGGTCTTGGATTTTGGGGCGACTGGCATGTGGTGGGAAATCACCCATTCCAAAGAAGATACAAACGGGGAATATTTTGAGGTGCTCAATGTTATTGAGCCTGGTTTTGGAGGGCCTCCATTACATATGCACCCAATGGCCGAGGAAAGTTATGAGGTGATTGAAGGCTTTTTAGATGTTTATGTGAATGGTGAATGGCGCAAGCTTGGCCCAGGGGAGAAGGCCGTAGTTCCAAAAGGAATGTCCCATACCTTGCGAAATCCATACAGAGACGCTGTGCGCATGATTAATATTCACCGTCCAGCCTTGGACATCGAGCATTTCTTTCGAAGGATGCATTCCCTGGTGGCGCAGGGCAAATTGACCCTACCGCCAAAAAATCTGGGTGCTGTCATTCGATTATCCATGTTATTCACGGCCCATGAGAATGAAATCAAGTCGGTGGTGCCATCACAATGGGTGATGAAGGTGTTGGCTTTTATCGGTAAGGTTTTCGGCTATCGATTGCCAGATTAAGAAAATCCCACCTCCATCTTCCAAAGACAGAGGTGGGATTGTTTGCTATTTCAATCGTGAAGAATTGATCTCCACATCGGCATACTGCCAGCTTTTTAGAAATTGCTGTTGCGTTGTTTTCAATTGTTCTTGGTCGTCCAATTTTTCGTAGGCGATTTCCATTCCCTTCAGCGCCCAACCGTTGTTCGGCCAGTTTTTCAGATCGTCTTGATAGGTTTGGATGGCCTCTTCATACTGCCCCGCTTCCAGTTGTACCGCTCCCAAATGATGCCGAACAGAAAAGAACCAATCTGGCGGTTCATTGTATTTGAGTTGTGTTTCAATGTCCACGGCCTTGGTCAGGAATTCCACGCTTTTTTGATAGTTGCCCATGCTCGCCTGAATTTCCCCAGCAAGCACATTTTGAGCAATTTCCACCACCATGGAAATCGGATTCACCTCCCAAATGGTCATGTGTTGTAGGCTGGTGTCCTTTGCAGTTTCTTTCAGTAATTCAAGTTCCTTTTCAGCCTCTTCGGTTTGACCTTTTGCCAACAGCGCCATTCCTCGGGCATAATGGCGAATGGCTTTTGGGTAGGCCAAGGTGCTGTCTGCGAGCTCCCATTCTAGGACTTTGTCCCACTGCCCGAATTTCAAATAAACGTGATAAGGAATTAGGTAATAATGTTGGAGGGTGGCGAACTCTGGTGCTTTCATCAACTCTCGGTTCATGTTTTCGGAGAGAAGGTCAGCGGATTCCAAGGCCCACTGACTGTTGCCCTCGAGGGTGGCCGTGGCGGACAGGAAATGGTAATTGTGGGGCACATATCCCAAGGGGTAAATTCCCTTGGCATAACAACGTGCCAGGTAGAGGCTGTCAACTTCAACAGCCTTAACATTGGCCACTGATCCACGGTGGTAATGTCCCGTACGGATGTACACATGAGAGGGCATATGCATCAAATGGCCAGAGCCTGGAACGAGTCCTTGGTCGAAAAGCTTTGCGCTAAACAGCCCTTTTTGAGGATATTTTGAGGCCTCAACGGCATGCATATATAAGTGATTCGCCCCTGGATGAAGGGAATCAATGGCAAGGGTGGAGTCAAGAATGTTTAGGATTTTGGGGGTCCAAGGCATGGCGTTTCGCTCGTGGTTCCAAAGGTCCCAAGGGTGCATATCCATCAAGGCCTCGGCGTAGAAGGTGCCTACGTCCGCATTTTCAGGGAATGTTTGGAAAACAGCTTTCAGAGCATCAGCATAGGCGCTGTCCAAGGCATGGCGGTTTTCAGGTGGATTTTCAGCGTATCGATGGGCCATGGCCTGAATCAAGACCTGTTCAATTTCTGTGGTGTTTTCGGATAGCTCAAGTGCTTTTTGTGAGGCTTGATAGGCCTTTTCAAAGTTGTCCTTTTCCATGCCTGCGTTGTAGTTCGGGCCCAACACATATGCATAGCCCCAATGGCACATGGCGCAAGTGGAATCCTCGCGGATGGCTTGGTAGAATGATCTGGCGGATTCTGCGTGATTAAAGCCGTAAGCCAAGACCAGCCCTTGATTGAAATAACGTTGAGCTAAGGAGTCTTCCGTGGTAATCGGAAAGGAATAAACATCCAGACCTTCGAAAAGTGGAGCCTTCTTATCAGACGCATACCAACTCGAGTCGCTTGCAACAGGTGAGCAAATAGGAACTGGCGGTGTAATATTGATTAAGGCGGGCCTTTGTGGTTTGGCTGGGCTGGTGTTAGAAGGTTTTTGGCGATCTGAGTTATTGCCACAGCTTGTCAAAAGGGCGATCCAGACAAGTAAAAAAATGGATTGTCGCATGGTCAAAAAAAGTTTGCGGTAGAGCCAATGGCATCGCCTTGGCTAAAAAGTAATCTGGGAACAGGATGCCACCGTTTTTATAATGGGTGGAGACAAGGCAATGCCTTTGTCTCTACGGAAAAATACCCTTCAAGATGAGAAATTTCCTTTTGAAATTGTCAATGGATGGGAATGAAAAAAGCCACCCCGTTTGAGGTGGCTTTGATAATTAAAAATGAGAGTGATTTACTGCTTCACCAGTTTTTCGTTCAATACCTGACCGTTTGAGGTCTTCGCCTGAATCATATAAACTCCTGCTTCCAAATCCTCTACGGAGAAAGCTTCTCCAGCCTGAACATCCGTAGTCATCAGAATTTCACCTGACAAGTTGGAAATGCTCAACTCCAAGTTGCCTTCATAGCCTTCAAACTCAATGGTTGTTTGGTTGGAAGTTGGGTTAGGGTAGAGCTTTGAGTCAGATGATAGGGCGTCTGAAATGGAAGTGACTTTGGAGTCGAATGGGACGTAGGTGAGGGTAAGGGTCATATCTTCCTCCCAAGTCATGTTCGTCTCATCATATAGGGAAATTTCAATAGAAAGAAGCTTGCTCTTAACATAAAATTCGTCCTCAAATTCCTCTCTCCAATCGTCCCACATTGCAATGGATTCCCAGCTTACAGTTTCATCATATAAAAGGTCGTATTTAGCAATTAATTCCCATGAGTCATTGCCAGTCCCTTCTTCAATAATTTCAGAGATGAGGTTACCATCATCGTCATAGCTCATGGTGTAGCGCTCTTCTCCACGCCAAGCATCATTTACCCAAATGAATTCAGTGTAAGTAAGCTCGTTACCTTCTCCATCAAATGTGGAACTGAATTTTTCGTCTTCATTCCAATCATTATCATACCAATAATAATCAATGCCTTCGATTAAATTCCCTTGGGCATCATAGGTGTAGGTGTTTTTGTCGGATTGGTCCCATTGGTCAAGACTATATTTACCAGAATATCTGGTTTGCTCAGTTTCTTGGCCGGAAGCGTTGTATGAGGTTTCATACTTATAATTTTTCAACCAAATATTTTCATCGGTATCCCATTCATAATTTGCCTCTGTTACGACTTGTCCATTTTGATCATAGGAAAAATCGGTTTTATCAGAAAAGACATATTCAGTACCTTCCCAGCCGTAGTAAGTTTCTGAAGTCTTTAAGCCATTTTCATACGTGTATTCCATTTTGGAATCTTGTGCATAATGGTCTCCCTCCCAAGAAAAGTTTGTCTCCAAGGTTAACAAACCATTCTCATAAGTGTATTCTGATTTTCCTTCTGGAATGGAATCAGCCTCATCAAAGTAAAGCACTTCAATAGAAGATAGCTTTCCATTGCTGTATGTAAATACTGTTTTTCCGTCTTTCACCCATGTTGTTCCATCCAAAAACAAAAAGGTTTCGCTAAGGATGTTACCCTCTTCATCATAAGTGAATTCATATTTTTCATCAAAAATTTCAATACTCACTACTTGATCAGTGTAGCTTTCTGCAACACGATGATGCGCGCTTTGTTTTTTAGGAAAGTGTGGTTTGTGCTTATCCTTCAAAGCAGCTTTGAATTTTGAAGGGCCAGCCGCAATAGCACTGGTAGCTACCAACAAGGCAGCCGATAAGAGTGTAAAAATCCTTTTCATAAGAAATGTTTAAAATTTGATTCAAATGTAGGGAATGTGAGTTTTCTGCCAAAAAATACGGGGCATGAAAAAGCCCCATCAGAGTGGGGCGTTTCTGTTATTCAGCATATAGGTTTAATGCTGGTGGTGATGGTGATGATGTTCCTCATTCGAACAGGTACTAATGCCGAAAGGCGCATAGAGCGGACAGAAACCTGTGAGGGATGTGAGGGTGAAAACCACGGCAATCACCATAAGAATCGTTCCGACGGTTCCTTGGATACCAATGACATAAAGCATCAAAATGGTGAACGCGATGGACCCACGTACAATTCTGTCCGTTTTGCCCATATTCTGTTTCATAACGGCTAATGCTTGATTAGGTCAATTGTTGAAATAAGAGCACGGCTCCAACGATAATGAGCAAGCAAAGCAGACAAACCAACAAAAGGGTTATAGCCTTTTTTGTGTTCATAGCAGATTCGGCGGAATGCCGTTTTCCCTTGCTTAGTCAACGTTTTTTAGCGATGAAAAGTGTAAGCATTTCTGCTTTTCGGCGACCACTTATGGTTATGGAATGGAGATATGTTCGCCCTTGCCGTCAAACTTTGGACTGACCCCAAACATCAGGTCCACAAACACCTTGGCCCTTGCGAATTTCTCACGGATTTGGGTTTTGATGCCATAGCGGTTGCTCACTTCTTGGGCGTTGAAGCCAATGGCCTCAATGTCATTGTGCCGAGCCAAGTAGATTGCCCGTTTGTTGTGGAAAGGCTGGGAGATGATGGTGATTTCCTTTTGCTTGAAGATGTTTTTGCAACGGACTACAGAGTCCAATGTTCGGAAGCCTGCATAATCTAAGAAGATCCGTTTTTCGGGAATCCCACGTTTCATCAAATCTTCCTTCATGGTTGTGGGCTCATCATAATCTTTTCGACTGTTGTCGCCACTGATTAGGACATAATCAATTTTTCCAGCCTTGAAAAGTTTGACCGTGGCGTCGATGCGGTATTGGTAGTATTTATTGATCCAGCGGTTCTTGATAAATTTTCCTGTGCCTAAAAGGAGTCCAACTTTGTTCTTGGGAATGTTTTGGACGTTGCTGTAGGTGAACTGGCTTTGTGATTCAATTTTTTGATTCGACCAAAAAAGGAATAGACATGCAAAGGCTGTAAGGAGTGTTCCAGCAAAAAATAGTCGTTTGATAAATTTCAAAATGCTGACTTTTGAGGCCATGGAATTTTAGGGGATTAAAACGTAGAAAGGAGGTGTACGTTAAAGGTAAGTAGGAAAACTTTTTTCATGCCATGATTATCACTGAATGTCCGCGCGATGCCATGCAGGGAATCAAAGATTTTATCCCTACCTCAACAAAGGTGTCCTATTTGAATGCATTACTCAAGGTTGGTTTTGATGTACTTGACTTTGGCAGTTTTGTGTCCCCAAAGGCGGTTCCCCAAATGCGAGATACGGCTGATGTTTTGGCCCAATTGGATCTGTCTTCCACCAAAACCAAACTGCTGGCCATAGTCGCCAATTTGCGGGGAGCAGAGGAAGCGCTTGAGTATTCAGAAATTTCATATTTGGGTTTTCCTTTGTCCGTTTCCGAGACTTTTCAGCTTCGTAACACGAATAAGAGTATTGAAGAAGCTTTGAAAACGGTGGAAGTCATTCAGGATAAATGCGTGCAGAAGGGAAAGAATATAGTGGTATATCTTTCTATGGCCTTCGGCAATCCTTATGGCGAGCACTTTGAGGCAAGTCAAGTGGCTGTCTTGACCCAGAAGTTGGAAAAAATGGGCGTTGGAATTGTTGCCCTTTCAGATACTGTTGGGACCGCAAATGCTGATTCCCTTAAGAATCTTTATTCGTTGGTGGTTCCTGAGTTTTCGGGAATCCAGTTTGGGGTCCATCTTCATACACGGCCAGAGCAGGCTGAGGCAAAGGTCAAATTGCTTTATGAGCTTGGTTGTGAGCGAATTGATGTGGCTATGAAAGGTTTTGGAGGTTGCCCGATGGCCAAGGATGAGCTAGTCGGGAACTTGCCAACAGAAGTATTGGTTGAGTTTCTAAGAGAGAAAGGGGAGTTGGGAAGCCTTTCTTACAAGGCATTTGAGGACGCATTTTTGGAGACGGGCAAGGTGTTTTTGCAAGCTTAGGGCATAGACAGCCAATCAAAGAAGGTTTGTCGGCTAAAAAATTGTAAATTTGCACCGCCATATTACCATCGTGTTATGACGGTCGAAAATCAAGTTTACGATATAGCTGTAGTTGGAGGAGGGATTGTAGGGGCGGCTTCCGCATATAAGATTCAAAAGAAATTTCCGGATTTGAAAGTCATCCTTTTCGAGAAGGAGGATGAACTTGCTGCCCACCAAACGGGCCATAATTCGGGAGTGATTCACTCAGGACTTTATTATCGTCCGGGTTCCTATCGTGCGAAAAATTGTGTGGCAGGCCGACGCGAGTTGGTGAAGTTTGCTCAAGAGCACAAGGTTGATCACGACGTGTGCGGAAAGGTGGTGGTAGCCACCAATGAAAGTGAGCTTCCTTACCTCGACAAGATTTTTCAGAATGGCTTGGCCAATGACACCGAAGGCATTGAGAAGATTGATGCTGCCAAGGTCAAGGAGATTGAGCCATTCGTGGAGGGGGTTGCTGGAATTTATGTTCCATGCACAGGCATCATCGATTTTGTGGGTGCCACCAACAAGATGGCTGAATTGATGCTAGGCATCAACCCTGAGAGCAAGGTCATGCTCGGAACGGAAATCAAAGGTTTCCAAAAGGGAGATACCCAACTATTACATACCAACAAAGGGGATTTCAAGGCAAAACGCCTTGTGTTCTGTGGTGGTCTTCAGTCGGACCGTTTGGCCAAAAAAGATGACATCAAGTTGGACATGCAAATCGTAGGTTTCCGTGGTGACTACTACGAGCTTGCTGAGCATGCCAAGCACAAGGTGAAGAACCTGATTTATCCTGTGCCTAATCCAGCTTTTCCATTCTTGGGTGTTCATTTTACCCGCATGGTGAACGGTGAAATTGAATGTGGACCGAACGCCGTATTTACCTTCAAGCGTGAAGGCTACGGCAAATTGGATTTTGATGCCCGTGATTCTGCCAAGGCTTTGACTTATGGCGGTACATGGAAGCTCTTTCGGAAGCATTGGCGCTTTGGACTGGACGAGTATAAGCGTGCTTTCTCCAAGCGTTTGTTCTTGGAGCGCCTCCGTGGTTTGATTCCGAGTTTGGAAATGGATGATCTAGTGCCGGGACGTGCAGGTGTTCGTGCAATGGCGCTCGGTCCAGACGGTGAAATCATTGATGATTTCAAGATTGAATACAAAGAAGGTTCAATTCACGTATTGAATGCGCCTTCTCCAGCGGCGACTTCAGCCTTGGCAATCGGTGAGTCTGTCAGCGAGATGGCTAAAAAACATTTTGGGCTTTAATACAGCTCAAAGCGCATAAAAATCCCCGACAGGTTTCGACTTGTCGGGGTTTATTTTTTTAGAGGATTTCCTCCCAAGCTTCTTTGTGTAATTCTCCTTCCAATTTTTCTTCGAGAGAATCTGGTAAGGCTGAGAAAAAGTCTAATTCTGTCATGGCCTCAATGGCATCCACACGCTGGGCGTAGTCCAATGGCTCGCCCTCGCATTTTTTGTTCGGGAAGATAAAGCCGATCATTTTTATCTCAGGTTCTGAATAGTCCAACACAATTTTGTAGTAATGCGAGGGGACGCTCACCTTGTTTCTGCCGATGCGCTTCTCAATTTTGTTGAGGATGGGGCCTGTGATGATGTACAGGTGTTTGTCGTTCATGGCTTGGTCCCGAAGGTCTTCTTCCAGCTCGCGCCAAATGCCACGGTTTAGCGCCGGAGCCTGAGGACAAATATTGCTCATGTAGAAGGTTTCCTCCATGGCTGTCTGGTTGATCTTCATATCTCCAGCAGGAACCATGTGTCCTCGGTCATAGCCCGAACGGGTGTAATCTCGTGGATGAGCCGAAAGGGGAACAGCAGGGTCAGGGTCGAAGTCGTTGTGACGCTTGGTTCTTCCTCTGCGGATATTTTTTGAGGTCAATTCGTATGCCACCCATTCTGGCAAATGGTGTTCGTCCCGAAAGGATAAGGAATAGTAGGTGTGATGCACCTCATGGCCTTTTCCATGTGTCGGAAGGTAAAGGAACTCTTTGGGGTGATCTTTTTCTTGGCTCTCCTTTGAGGAGGAGCCTTTTCGTTTACAGCTGGAAAATGCCAGTAGCGAAAGAAGAAGGACTATGGCTGTTTTATTCATATTGATAAGTATCTCATAGAGATAGATAAACCCTTAAAAATAGAAAAAGCCCTTGAGAAAATCTCAAGGGCTTTAGCGGTGTGGACGGGACTTGAACCCGCGACCTCCGGCGTGACAGGCCGGCATTCTAACCAACTGAACTACCACACCGTCCGTAAAGACGGCTTTTGTTATCACTTTGCGGTGCGGACGGGACTTGAACCCGCGACCTCCGGCGTGACAGGCCGGCATTCTAACCAACTGAACTACCGCACCAGCAATGAGTGAGAGTGGTTAGCGGTGCGGACGGGACTTGAACCCGCGACCTCCGGCGTGACAGGCCGGCATTCTAACCAACTGAACTACCGCACCATGGTTTAAACCGTTGCTCTCTCGCTCAATTGCTACGCAAAGGTAAGGGCAAATTTGATTTCTGCAAAACAAGTACAAGCTTAATTTTTGGTTAAGAATCGTGCTTTAATGTAAATGATTGACCCTTAGCTGTTAGTGGATGTAACTTTTTTGAAGATTTTTTTAAGTTGGTTGTAGTCGCCCTCCCCGAAGGCCACCAGAGTGACTTGTTCGAGTTGGGGGTGTTGACTCAATTCTTCAAGCACGGTGTTGATGGCAATGGTGGATGCCTCATGAAATGGAAAGCCAAATGCGCCGGTGCTGATGGATGGGAAGGCCACAGTACGGAGGTTATTCTCCACAGCTAGTTCGAGACTCTTGCGATAGCAAGAAGCCAACAGTTCCCGTTCATTCCTTTCACTACCGTACCATACAGGTCCTACGGTATGGATGACAAAGTCAGCAGGAAGGTTAAATCCTGAGGTGATTTTGGCTTCCCCAGTTCGACAGCCATTCAGTGGGCGACAGGCTTCGAGCAATTGGGGGCCAGCCTTGCGGTGTATCGCGCCGTCAACGCCTCCGCCACCCATTAGGGTGCTGTTTCCAGCATTGACGATGGCGTCCACCTCCAAGGTGGTGATGTCCGCTTGTATGATGTGTAGACGTGGTTCCATAAAAAAAGGAGTTGGAGCGTTAAGGTTAACCCCACGCTCCAACTCCTTTGCCTTAAACGTTTTTGTTTACTGCTTACTTGTAGTTCTTCAACGCCTCAACCAGCTTTTCAATTACTTCTACGGAATGCGCAGGGAAATTGGCGATACGCACTTGGTCAAGTTTGTGGGCGCCATAGCCAGAACCGATGTTCAGGTCGAATTGCGCCAAATATTTGTTCAAGTCACCTGCTGGTACCGTAGTATTGGCAACTACAACAGTCTTGGAGCGGTGCTCAGGCTTTTCAACGGCCTCAGTGAACAATGGGCTCTCAGCGATAAAGTCGTGCAGAAGGGTAGACTTCTTTTCGTTTTCGGCACGCAAGGTGTCAATGCCTTTATCGAGCATCGCCTTACAAACGCGACCTAAAACGTAGATGCCCAATGCGTTTGGCGTGCATGGGTTTTGATATTCCTGCGCCTTGGCGAATAATTCTGGAAGTGCGTGGTGAGGACCAATCAAAACACCTTTCTCTTCTTGGCTTTTGGCTTTCGCCAAACAGCGGTCGTTCACCAACCATACGCCCAAGCCAGCAGGCATACCGAAACACTTTTGAACGGAGAAGAACGCCGTGTCAATCTTGCTGAAGTCAAAGGCAGGAATTGGGAGTGAAGATACCACGTCAACAGCTACCAAAGCCTCAGGATTTTTCTCGCTGATGCTGTAAATGTCTTTCAACGGAACATTCACCCCAGAGCTTGTCTCGTTTTGAGTGAAGCAGATGACCTCTGTGTCTGCTGGGATTTCAGCTTGGCTCACGTCAAAACCCTCTCCGAAAGGAGCAGAGAAGTTGATGGCCTCCTTACCGCTGTCTTTGGAATAGCTGTAGAATTTCTTGGAGAATGAGCCATTTGTGAAATGGAAGCTCTTTTTGTCTACCAAGTTTTTGACAATGCGCTCCCAAGCTTCTGTGGCCGATGGCAAGAATACCACCTCGTAGTTGTCAGGAAGGTCGATCAATTTCCTGAGGTTGTCGGCGGTTTCTTTGTAAATGTCCTTGAACGCTTGGCTACGATGGGAAATACTGCACACGTCTTGTGCCAAGGCATCTTGAATGAACCGGTCAATTCCAGGATAGAGTTGCGAAGGACCTGGGCCAAAGAATGTAGTCTTGCTCATTGCGAGGTTTCTGTTCTAATACTTACAAGTTGGAAAGTGTGGGCAAGGGTTCCTGCCGTGCTCACTTCCCAACGGGAAAGAAATGATTCGCAAAAATCGCCAATCTAAAGCATAGAAAAAAAGGCTAATTTTAACATCGAAAACTACATTCCATTCTATGCGATTCATTTTGCTTTTAAGTCTTTTTATTCCCGTCCTGTCTTGGGCGCAATATACCGTTACCTATTATCCAGATTCTGTTGTTCAGTCGGAGGGTTTGTTGGTGGATAGTCTCGAAGAGGGGATTTGGAAATTCTATTATGAGGATGGAACGCTCAAGGAGGAATTGAGTCTTTCGGAAGGTATTTACCACGGAAGGCAGTTCACCTTCTATCCAAATGGCAATTTGATGCAGGCCTTGGATTATGAGGACGGCATTGAAAACGGTCTTTGGTTGGAGTGTTATTCTAATGGAGATACCGCTACGCTGGGATACATGTTTGTAGGGGAGGAGAACGGTTTTTGGCGTGAATATTTTCCAAGCGGAGTGGTCAAGGCGTTGAAGTTTTATGACAATGGAAAGCGTGTTGGTACTTGGGAAACATACTATGGAAATGAGCAGTTGGCCTCACGTTTAGTTTACAATGAAGAAGGACACCTTGATGGAAAATTGAAACGCTACTCTTTCCGTGGCAATCTGTTGATGGAGGAGAATTATGCCAGTGGCGTTCTACAAGGCAAATATTCAGAGTACACCGAAGAAGGCTTGCCTTTGGTGAAGGGCTATTATGAGCAGGATGTTCGGGATAGTCTTTGGAGCTTTTACAATGAGGATGGGCAACTCATTTCTCAAGGGAATTATGCCTCAGGGTTGAAGGAAGGGGATTGGAAATATTTCCATGGCAATGGAAAGGATTTGCAAACGGCTACTTATGAAGAAGGTCGCCTTGTGGCTTTGAGTGATATTTTCGACCCGAAGGGAAACAAGTTGAAGAAGGGTTCTTTCAAGAAAGGGAAGGGTATTCGGAATTATTACTATCCAGATGGTCAGCTTTCCGCTGAAGTGCCTTACAAAAACGGCTTGGAAGAAGGTTTGGGTAAATCCTATTATGAAAATGGGGTAGTGAAAAGCATTGTGCCTTATGTGGATGGCAAGCAGGAAGGAGAGTTGTTGGAGTTCAGCCCAAGTGGGAATATGATTGCCGTGACCAATTATGAGAATGATGCGGAGAACGGTGATTTTGTAGAGTTCTATGAGTCGGGTGACACGGCGGTGATTGGGTATTTCCAAGAGGGATTGGAGGACAGCTTGTGGTTGGAGTTTTATGAGAATGGCAAATTGTTGAGTGAGGGCTATTACTTTGAGGGCGAGCCAACAGGGGTTTGGTATGAGTATTACGACAACGGGAAGTTGGGCGCCGAAGGCGAATATGTGGAGGGCAAGCAACAGGGCTTGTGGAAGACCTATGATAAGTCTGGTTATGTCCGCACCATCGGATACTTTGATTTAGGTTTGAAGGAGGGTTATTGGCGCAGTTTCCATGACGATTCCACCCTCTACATGGAAGGCTTTTTTGTGGATGGTCTTGAGGATGGTGAATGGGTGATTTATTATGAGTCTGGGGAAGTTGAATCCAAGGGCTTTTATACCGCTGGTTTGGAAGCGGGAGAGTGGCAGGAGTTTTATGAGAATGGCCAGCTTTCCGCCAAGGGTGGTTATGAAGATGGAAGGGAGTCTGGCGAATGGGTGACTTATTACCAGAACGGAGTCCTTCTAAGAAAAGAGGAATATGCTGAGGGTAGGCTGATGAATGTTTCTGAGGCCAAGGATAGTACTGGAAAAGTATTGGATTCGGGAACCCTAAAGGATGGCAACGGGAAGTTGACTAGCTATTATGGCAATGGTTTGAAGTCAGCTGAGGGCGAATACAAGGATGGGCTTCAGTCTGGAATGTGGATTTATTATCATCCAAATGCCCAAAAATCAGGTGAGGGGGAAATGGAATTTGGGATGCGCCAAGGGCCTTGGAAGTTTTATGACAAGAATGGAAAGCTTGAGGCTGAAGGCGAATATTTGGATGATGAGCTGTTTGGGGAATGGCAGTTTTATCGCCCGAATGGAAGCTTGAAGGAGACAAAGAACTTTGGCAGGTAAACCAGAGATTTTTTTAGAAAATAAACGGTCAAGTACCACAGAGGGAACAGAGGAAGTGAGGAATAAGAGGTCTCCATTTCTCTGTGCCTTCTTTGGTTAAATACTACCATGAACAAATCGGTCTTTTTGTGTTGGCTTTTGAGCTTTTTCTTCCTGTTGGCACTGGATGGAATTGCTCAGGACACCATTCGTACTTATTACGAAGATGGAACGCTTCGTTCTGAAGGAGTGGAAATTGCTGGGGCAAAGGATGGACTTTGGAAACACTTTTATCCTTCTGGCCAGTTGAATGCAGAGTACAATTATGTGGAAGGTGGATTGACAGGAGAGGCAAGGCAATTTTTTGAAAATGGCAAGCTAAAGGCCAAGGAGTATTTTGAAGACGATGTCCTTCAGGATAGCGCTTTTTATTACCATGAAAATGGCACCTTGAAACGCGCTGGTAGGTATGATGCCGACCTTTATGCTGGTGAGTGGAAAACCTATTATGAGGATGGAACCCTAAAGAATAAAGGCAGTTACGTCAATGGCAGGCCTGAAGGGGAGTGGCAGTTTTATTCCGAAAAAGGAAAATTGAAATTTAGAGGGCCATATCAAAAAGGTAAGAAGGAAGGCCATTGGTATTTTTATGACAAGAGGGGAAGGTTGCAATCCGAGGGGGAATACGCAAATGATGAGCAGGTTGGAGAGTGGAAGGAATACGGCTGGTTAGCCCGCATTTTTAAGAGAGCCAAGCGCTAAAATGCCCCTCCCAAATGGAAAAAGAAGCCATGAATGCCCTTTTTGTTTGTCACTGAGTATTCCAGTCTCAGGACAGCATCATAATAGGAGATGATATCAATTCCAATTCCATTGCCCCAGAGAAAACTGTTTTTCAGAATATTGCCTGTGGCTTCTACGGTTAAGTCATTCGATTGGCTGTCAATGACGTATCCCAAGTCCGAAAATCCTTTCAGGTAAATGGCAAGAGGCACAGTTCGAAACTCCTTTACTGGGAAAAAGTTAAAGTGTAGGGTGGTTTTAAAGAGCCTTCGTCGAAGTTCATTTCTGCTCAACAGGTAGTGTTGGCCATCAACGACTTGCAATTCAAATCCACGCACCAAGTCCTCATCATAGCCAAGTCCCTGACTGATGAAATAGGGGAGTTTATTAGGCAGGCTAAATTGCCCCGATACTTTGGTCGCAAAGTAGTAGTGTTTGCTCAACTGCCAGAAACGCCCAAATTTTCCGTAAGCGCGGAATGCATCCAAATCCCCGAATACTCCTAAGCCATATTTTGTGAAGCCTGCCTCAATATTTTTTCCTTTCAGCGGGTAATAGTGGATGTCACGTCTATCCCAAGAAATGGAATATGAAAAGGTTAAGAAATGCACATCGGTCCGTCCGTCTAAGAAATAATTGGGATTCAAGATGGCAATGGAATCTTGGACGTGCTGATAATTGAAACCCAATGAGAAAAGGTGCTTGGTGTAAAGACGCTGGCGTTTCGTAATGGATAAGCCAGTGAATAGCCGTGTTTTTACCACGTCTTCGTTTTCCCAATATTTGAGCTTGTCGTTGCCAGTGGTGAAGGCTACGGCCTTTTGGGTGGCGTAGGTCGTTTTAAAACCCAATCCAGTTGTTTGTTTTTTATTGATGTTTGGCAGGATGTATTCCAATTCATATTTATCAGTGAACCCACCTTGCAATACAATTTTTAACCGCTCGTTTCGTCCCCGAAAATTCTCATGCCTGAATCGGATGCCGAAGTTGATTCGGCTGAGGCTCATGTTGTTTTGGTTGATCCATTCATTGAAGTTGCGGTCCGCTAACTCCAAAATGGGCATGGGGAAAATGTACCATTCTTCTTTTACATGAATAGCCACGCGACAGTGATTGCCGTTGATGCTATCCGCCTTGATATTAGTTGTAACAAACAGACCTGTATTAAAAACTTGGTTTCTGTTTCGTTTGAATGTGTGGCTTGTATCCGCGATGAAAAGGGTGTCACCCTCCTTAAAATCCAGTTCCCTGAAGATGATTCTATTGATGGTTCGGCGGTTTCCAGTGATGGAAATACTGTCCACGATCAGCATCCCAAGACGCTCAGATGTGCTGTCTGGTTGAAGGCTGGTATTCTCTGATTCTTCTGTTTTTTCAGGCCCACTCTCAAGCACGGCGGTTTCCTGTCCCATCCCTTTGAGGGAGCTGAGGAAAATCATTGCCAATATGAATAAAGTGGTGAGGCGCATCAACAGGGGGAATCTATTCTTGGGTAAAGGTTAGGGGTATAGGATATTGATTTAGGGTTAATTCGTTGATTTTTAGAATAAAGGATGTAAAGTTCTGAAATATGTAATTGCCTTGTCGAAAAAAAACAAAAACAAAAGTCAGAATTTTGGTTTCACTTACCAAAAATGGTACATTGGAAGACGGTTTTGATGAGTTATAAAGCTCAAGTTTTTCTTTTTGATGGCTTCATACATACAGTTGTCAGTTCAAAATCAAAGTATTCACGGGTTTACCCGTTCATGTGAAATTATTAAACTTTTGTGACGCCGATGGCTACTAGGATTCGCACATTTGAAGAATACCGTGCCGAGTACGAGCGCAGTGTGAAGGACCCTGAGGGGTTCTGGGCAGAGCAGGCCGAGACCTTTGTCTGGAGGAAAAAATGGGACAAGGTGCTTGAGTGGGACCAATTTGAAGGTCCTAAGGTTGATTGGTTCAAGAATGGCAAGTTGAACATTTCGGAAAACTGCTTGGACCGTCACTTGGAAACTCGTGGTGATAAACCAGCAATCATTTGGGAACCTAATGAACCAAATGAGGAGGCTGTTACTCTTACATACAAGCAGTTGCACGCAAAAGTTTGTGAGTTTGCTAATGTTTTGGAGGCCAAAGGTGTAAAGAAAGGCGACCGCGTTTGCCTCTATATGCCAATGATTCCAGAATTGGCCATCGCCTGTTTGGCTTGCGCCCGTATTGGTGCGGTTCATTCGGTGGTGTTTGCAGGCTTTTCTTCCACAGCCCTCGCTGATCGTATTAACGACGC
This sequence comes from Bacteroidia bacterium, assembly GCA_030431525.1. Taxonomy (GTDB): domain Bacteria; phylum Bacteroidota; class Bacteroidia; order Cytophagales; family JAAEPT01; genus JAUIJC01. The sequence goes on from JAUIJC010000026.1 coordinate 33,177, forward strand.
TCAGGCGAAGGTGGTTGTAACTTCTGACGGAAACTTCCGTGGTGCGAAGAACATCGCTGTGAAGGCTGTAGTGGATCAAGCTGTTGCTAACTGTGATTGTGTAGATACCGTAATCGTTTCACAACGTACTGGTATCGACATCGAAATGGTTGACGGCCGTGACTTCTGGTGGCACGAGGAGGTATCCAAGGTTTCTGACAAACACGAGGCTGTTGAGGTGGATTCTGAGGACATGCTCTTCATCCTTTACACTTCTGGTTCCACAGGAACTCCAAAAGGTGTGGTGCATACCACAGGTGGTTACATGGTGTACACCGACTACACTTTCCGCAATGCTTTTCAGTATGAGGAAAATGACGTGTATTGGTGTACTGCAGATATTGGCTGGATTACTGGCCACTCTTACATCATCTACGGTCCGTTGCTTGCCGGCGCGACTTCGTTGATGTTCGAAGGTGTTCCTACTTACCCAGACGCAGGTCGTTTTTGGGAAGTGTGTGAAAAGCACAAAGTGAACATTTTCTACACGGCTCCAACAGCTATCCGCGCCTTGATGGCCTACGGAACGGAGTTCGTTGAGAAATATGACCTTTCTTCCATTAAAGCTCTTGGTTCAGTAGGTGAGCCTATCAACGAGGAAGCTTGGGAATGGTATCATAAAAACATTGGTGCAGGTAAGTGCCCAATCGTTGATACTTACTGGCAGACAGAGACTGCTGGTTTCTTGATCGCTCCTTTGGCGGGCATCACCAAAGAGAAGCCAGCACACGCTACCTTGCCAATGCCGGGTATTCAGTTGGCCATCATGGACAACGAGGGTAATGAAATTGAGGGCAACGATGTGGAGGGTAACCTTTGTATCAAATTCCCATGGCCTTCAATCCTTCGCACGACTTATGGTGATCATGAGCGTTGCAAGAATACTTATTTCAGCACCTATCCTAATAAATACTTCACTGGTGACGGCTGTCGTCGTGATGAGGATGGTTACTACCGTATCACAGGCCGTGTGGATGACGTAATCAACGTTTCTGGTCACCGTATGGGTACCGCTGAGGTTGAGAACGCCATTAACGAGCATCCAAATGTAGTGGAGTCTGCTGTTGTAGGTTTCCCGCATGAGATCAAAGGCCAAGGTATCTACGCTTATGTCATTTGTGATGCTAAGCCAGAGAACGAGGAGGCCTTCCGTGCTGAGGTGTTGAAAATCATCACAAAGGAGATTGGTCCAATTGCTAAGCCAGACAAGATTCAGGTGGTAAGTGGTTTGCCAAAAACACGTTCTGGAAAAATCATGCGTCGTATTCTTCGCAAGGTTGCAGAAGGTGATGCGACTAACATGGGTGATACTTCTACACTGCTTGATCCATCTATTGTAGATGAGATTATCGAAGGTGCTTTGGTGCCTGTGAAGCAGTAATTCGAGTTTTACTCATAAAGAAAGCCCTTGGAAGCAGATGTTTCCAAGGGCTTTTTTCGTTTATCGGATGTCTTTGCGTTTATGCATTTGCTTATAGCCAGTAGGGAACTGTTTCCGAGCTTTTTTTAGCTCTTTTTCATCCATGTTGTCATCCTGTTTCCGTTCCCGTTTTAGGTGTTTTGTTTTTTTGATAAAGTTTTTGAAGGCATAGTCGCATTGTTCGGGTTGCTCTTGAGCACAGTAGAAATCATTGGTTTTTGTGTTCCGGACATAAATCCAGTAAAGATATTCCTCCTTTTCTGCATAATTTTCTATAAAACCATATTTATCCTCTCTCTCTTTGAAAAGGATGTAAGGCTCCTTGACATAAACAATTTCGTATTTGTAGTTAGGAGCTTTCTCTCCTTCGGTCAGAATTGTTAATTGAAAAGGATAACGTTTAAAGCGCCGGAGCAAAGAGAGATTGATTGTCTTTGCATAAGCTTCTTTTTCTGAGCTTGACAGATAGACATAGGCCCTTTCCTCTGGAAGATCCTTGGGCAGTGAGGTGAACAAGACTTTTTCTCCAAAGGGTGGGGCAGAGGCACTAGTTTGGCTACTGTCGGGATTTGTTTTGAGGCTATCTGGGCCATAGCTGTCAGAAGCCCGTGCTTTGGAAAAGTGAACCCCAAAGAGTATTGCTGCTAAAATCAGGAGTTTTCTCATAACGATTCATTCCACTGGTTCAGTGGAGAAACGTCATAGGGTTACAGGTATTGACTACTTTTCGATAGGTGATTTATTCTTATCGGAGAACCCTTCCTTTTAGAGAATGACAGGTTTTAAAACCCTTCAAGTCCCAATCCAAACAGGGCAAAATCAAACTTCACTGGGTCGTTTTTGTCCAAAGCCTTCAGGTTGTCAGTAAGCTCAACGGTAGCTTTCCAGTCGGATTGTTTCCTTTCCAAGAGGCTAAGTTTTCTTGCCACTCGTTCTACGTGAACATCCAATGGGCAAAGGAGTTGGGACGGTTGGATTCGCTTCCAAAGCCCAAAATCTACTCCGTTGTTGTCATCCCTTACCATCCAACGCAAGAACATGTTAAGTCGTTTGCAGGCCGACTTCCGTTCTGGGGTAGCCACGTGTTTTCGTGTGCGTTGTGGGGCATCTTCTAAGCTGAAAAAAAGCGTATGGAAGGCGCTAAGTCCAGCCTCTAAATTTTCGTCCGTAGAATTGACTCCTTGAAGAAAGGCATCTTCCAAACTTTCATGTTCACTGTAGAAGTGCTTGAAGAAGCTAAGGAAATACAGGGTGTCTGTATCGTTGAAAGTCCGGTGCTTGAAATTGAGAAATGGCTTTAGGTCAGATTCCTCATGGTTCAGGATAAAGTCATAAGGCGCATCATCCATCAAGGCGAGAAGCTGTTCGCATTTGTTGATGATGGTTTTGCGTTGGCCCCAAGCCAGCATAGAGGCCCAAAAGCCCATGATTTCGATGTCTTGCAAGGAGGAGAAACGGTGGGGGATACTGATAGGATCGTCAGAAATGAAATCGGGCTGGTTATATGTTTCGTATTTGGTGTTGAGCAGGTCAATGACCTCTTGGGATAATGTGGTGTTCATTTGAAATGGGTTGTAATAAAAATGGGCTTGAAACCGTCATTTGGTCACAAGCCCATTCATCATGTTTTGAAGTAGTGAAATTAAGTAGGCTGTCACCTGCCAACAGCCGGAGGCTTTGGCAGTGTGAATTTCCCCACAGCATCTTTTTTCATGCCACACTGCCAAAGCTTTCAGCAGGTGACAAGAACAAAGACGCTTTCAAAATTCAGGAAATCAGTGGCGTGGTGGATACACCAGCTTCGCTTGGAACTCGGTGGGATTGGTAACCCCGAGCAGTTCAAATATTCTTTTGTTTGCCCTCAAGATATATGGGTCTCCTTGAGGTGAGCGTCCCATAACTCTGCCGTAAACCACCTTGTCGTTGTCAGGATTATGGATTTCAATCACCGCCCCAATCGGTAAGGTCGGGTGCAGACAGTAGCTAAATGGCGGGTTGGGATTGTATTTTGTTTCTTCCGTCAATCGGATGGTGCCCGATTGGTTGGTGTGCTTGAACTTCTTGTAATTGGAAGGCGAAGGCAGGTTTTCGTTCCTCAGATTCGCCCGCTCACGTTTTGGGGTAGAAGTTGTATTTGTGCGGCTCGATGATGAACTACTTCCTGAAGCACTGAGTTTAAGACGCTGTCCTACTTCAAGGCTGTTGCTGGAAAGGTTGTTCCATTTTTTGATGTCATTGACTGAAACACCGTGCTGTCTTGAAACTGCATAAAGGGTTTCTCCCTTTTTAACCGTGTGGTACTTTGCCGAGGAGTTAGTAGTAGCGTGTGAAGTTGTGGTAGTAGTGCTTCCACTTGGTTTTTTCACGACCAATCGTTGTCCCACCTCAAGGTTATTGCCTGAGAGTTTGTTCCAAGCTTTGATGTCATTGACCGATACCCCGTATTTTCTGGAAACAGCATACAGTGTTTCCCCAGATTTTACAGTGTGGTATTGAGAGGATGATGAATTGGAGGAAGTATTTGTGCTCGCAGGAAGTACCTTTTTCGGGATGTTGATGACCTGTCCTGCTTGAAGTCCGCCCATGCTTGGGTTGGCTTTCTTAATGTCATCCACAGAAACCCCGTATTTCCTTGAAATCGCATATAAGGTTTCACCTTTGGCTACCTTATGTTTGAGGTAATTCCCATCCAATACGGTTTGAGGACCAAATGCATAATGCCCAAAACTTGGGGTGCCAAGACTTCCAAAAAGTGTGCACAGGGCAAGGATAGATTTGAGGGTAGTGGATTTTATAGGGCTCATATACATCAGCATTTCAGGGCGACCAAGGTGTTTTTTTCCTTCACGAAAAGGACAAGATCGTCAAACAGGTAAAAAGTGTCCAAGCCAATTCCAGGAAGCTCGCTTCCAATAAGGTCTTGGAAACAGATGTCGCCGTTTTGGTCAAGGATAAGTAAATAATTATCAAGGGTTTTTTCCCCAGTACAAAGATAATAAGAAATGAAGATAAGCCCCTTGTGTTCAAGGTACTCAGCTCCAGCACTTATGTCTAAATCTTGGCTTCCTTTAATGAAGGTGGCTACGGTTTCAAAATGAGGGCTTTCAGGAAGGTATTGCCGAGGAAAGGAAAGCCTGGAAGGAGCGGATGGGAAGGAAGTATTTGTTCCCTCATTTCCGTCCCATGACAGTTGATGGATTTCTCCCTCTTCGTCCTTGGCTTGAATTTGCCCATTTTTCAACTCCGAAAAGCTCAAGTCCTCACGTTGCCATAGCGGAGCAAAGGTTTCAGCTTCATAGCAATAGATGCCTGAATGCACTGGGGTTTGTTCGTCCACATAGCCATGGAGGAGGATTCTTTTGTCAAAGACAGTTTCCAAGCCAGTCCACCATGTTTCCTCAGAAGGCTCATGGTTGGCTAACAGTTTTCCTTCCTTCAAATCAATGGAATGGAAGTCTGTTTGGTAGGTTTCTCCATTTCGGCATTCGATGACCAAGAGTTGGTTGGCTTCATCAAGGGCTTGTTTCCAAATAATGTTTTCAAAGCTGAGGGAGAAATGTTCGGTCATGGCCAAGCGAGACATGGACCAACGGCAAGAATACTACTTACTGCGTAGCGACGCTTTGAAAGCGTCGAGACCAAGACGACGAAGTCGGCTTGAGATACGCTGCCACCGTAATTTGCCAAAGGCAAATTAGTTTCGACGCTTTCAAAGCGTCGCTACGAGAGTATGGAACTCCCCGGATTTTTCTTGCTATTGTCCTGTGGAGCAGGAAATGGTGTTTACTTCCTGACGAATTTACGATATTGCTGACCAAAGACCGATGAGCTTTTATGAAATCCCTTTTTCTATTCCTGATTAGCCTATTCTCTTCCTTGACGCTTTTTGCCAAGGATACCGTTTTGGTGGTGGACATTAAGCGTGGTATTGATCCCGTTAGTGACCGTCAAACCTCTCTGGCTCTGAGTCATGCACGCGAGATAAATGCGGATTATGTCATCATTAACATGGATACCTACGGCGGAGGCGTGCTGGAGGCTGACAGCATTCGAACACGAATTCTGGAGTTTGAGAAGCCGATTTACGTCTTTATTAACAAAAATGCGGGTTCGGCGGGATCTCTCATTTCCATTGCTTGCGACAGTATTTATATGGCGCCAGGTTCCAGCTTTGGTGCATCAACGGTGGTTAACCAATCGGGTGAGGTGGTTCCTGAAAAGTACCAGTCCTTTATGCGCTCCAAGATGCGAGCTACGGCTGAGGCTAATAATCGTGACCCGAAGATTGCCGAGGGTATGGTTGGTCTCTATTTGGGAACGGATAGCGCTACCGTCATTGCCTTTACGCCAAAGGAAGCTATTGATAATGGCTATTGTGAAGGGCAGGTTGAATCTGTTGAGGACATTTTGGAGAAGAATGGGATAACCGATTATACAATTGTGAGGTATGAGCCAGACGGAACCGAAAAGGTGGTGTCTTTTTTCCTGAATCCAGTGGTGAAGTCTATTCTCCTATTAGCGATAATGGGAGGACTCTATTTCGAGATGCAAACGCCAGGGGTCGGTTTTCCTTTGATCTTGGCCATGATTGCGCTCACACTCTATTTTATCCCAGACTATTTGCACGGCATGCTCGCCAATTGGGAGATTCTCCTATTCTTCGTTGGGTTGGCGCTCTTGGCCTTGGAGATATTTGTAATCCCAGGTTTTGGGGTCGCAGGAATATCTGGTATCACCCTCATTTTCGCTTCCCTGCTCTTATCCATGGTGCGAAATGATGTGTTCGATTTTGAGTTTGTAGCAGGAGAGGAGCTTCTCAGAGCTTTTGGAGTTGTGTCGGTTGGAGTTTTGGGCAGTAGCCTTCTAATCATTTTTGGAGGGATGGGTTTGGTACAGAGTCGTGCCTTCAAAAGGCTGACCGTCCAGCAAACCATTGAGCAAAATGCCTCCCATATCCGTAAACCAAAAGGAGAGCAAAGTTTTGTGGGGATGGAAGGTGAGGCTTACACGGTATTAAGACCTGGAGGAAAGATCATGTTGGGTGAAAGGATTTTTGATGCTTCTACCCGAGGGGAATATGTGCAGAAAGGGACCAAAGTGAAGGTGATTGAAGACCAAGGTGTCGAGTTAAAAGTAAGGGCAATTAGCTAATGTTAGAGATAAGGATTGTAGGTCAGGTTTGATTGTTTAACCACAGAGATTGGGAGAAAAATAGAGGAGATGGAGACAGATGTCTCTGAAAAATGTAAAGCTCCTTTACTCAATTCCTCAGTGACCTCTGTGGTCAAAGAAAACTCAGTTTCCTGCAATTCTTAAACCTCTCAAATCATTTATACATGGAAAGTGTTATTGGGATTATCCCATCTCGTTATGCCTCGACAAGGCTCCCAGGCAAACCAATGTTAGATATTGGGGGGAAGACGATGATTCAGCGTGTTTATGAGCAGTGTAAAAAAGCTAAGCACCTGAGTCGTGTTATTGTGGCCACCGACAGTGCCTTAATCTATGAGCATGTCAAAGATTTTGGTGGTGAGGTAGTGATGACGGCTGAGGATCATGAGTCAGGGACGAGTCGTTGTTGGGAGGCGTTCTGCGAAGCCCAAAGTACAGCTAAAAATATCATCAATATTCAGGGTGATGAGCCATTCATCCAGCCTGAGCAGATTGATGCCTTGGCGGAATGTCTGTTGGATCCCCATGCTCAAATTGCTACGCTGATCAAGCGCATTGAGGACGAGGAAACGCTTTTTGATACCAGTAAGCCGAAGGTGGTTTGTGACAAGAAAGGCTTCGCTTTGTACTTTAGCCGTGCAACTATTCCTTTTGTTCGCGATAGTCTGGAATCCCAATGGATTCACAAACATAAGTTCTACAAACATATTGGTATTTATGCCTACCGTTCAACGGTATTGGAAGAGCTAGTGAACTTGGGGCATAGCACCTTGGAAACCGCCGAGCAGTTGGAGCAACTGGCTTGGTTGGAAAATGGCTATCGGGTGAAGGTGGCTGAAACTGACCATGAATCCATTGGTATTGATACCGAACATGATCTACAGCGCGTGAAGGCGATGGGGTTGTTTTAAAAAAGTAAAAGCGGGCTTAGAGGCCCGCTTTTGTTTTTCTGTATAAAAACTGGACGGATTTGGTGCAAATAACGGTTCGTGTAATTTCCGTGACGAAGTGGTCGCAAGGCATGGACAATTACACCATGTTAGCATCAGTTTTAATTTTCACTATTGAAGCCTATAAATTCATATAAAATTGGAATCTCTACATTATCAACTCCAAGTTTTTCTTTTAGACATGTATCCACTATTAAGTCCCCATCAATAAGAATTATAGTACGAAAACCCGTTTTAGGCATAGCTTCTTTTTTTAGCTTCTTGGGAAAAAGCATGAGATGTAACTATAATTCCTGTATCAGCTTCATCAGTATTACCTCTTACTCTTTGAATTTCATCAGCTCCTATCTTTTTGCTCTTCCAATGTTTAGCGGAAACAATTGCTCTGCTATTCAATATTCCTCTTTCATATGAACAGATAGCATCTTTTCCTCCATCTCTTGTGGATTGTGTTATCTCAATATTTGTAAATCCAAGTGCCGAAAGAACTTGAGTCAGAAAAGAGGATTCAAATTCTTGCCAAGTCAAATCACTAATAGCCTTTTTTAATTCAGACCGAACATTCTCATTAATCTTATCAATTACAAGAGGAACATCCTGAGATTCTGTTTTTTTAATTTGCTTGTTAGGCAAGGATTGGGATGCGATACTAATAGTTCCATGTGTATCTGTATTGAAACGTTTAGGCCTTCCCCTTCCCTCTCTCGTTTTATTGTCAACTCTAACAGTCGATGAAACAATTGAAGAACTAAAAAAGTCATTAAGACTTTGCCCCTCTCGCTCTGCCAATTCCCTATGAATTTCAGCTACTCGCATCTCTCCTGCATTAGAGTTAATTATATCAAAAATTGTATCGGCTCTATTCATAAGACTATTTATTAATTGGTGCTAACGCCTCATGTAAGCGTAGTGCGATATTTTCAAGTATGAGTTAAGTTCTTGATAAGAAAAGTTAAAGCCAAAGTGATGATTATATTTTTTGTTATACAATTGTTTCACTTTGGCTTTAACGACCTTGCAGATACCAGTAAGTATTAAATAACAGGGGAGCATTACGTCTTACATATTGTTGTATGCCGTTTTTCTTATGTCGGTTTGAGCGTGCAGTAGGTTTTGAAGATTTTTGGTGAGTTTCATATACGAGTGTTTATTTACGTCTTAAAGTGAAATCCCCGTTAATTTTCCCTTCAGAATCAATTGTGTACGCCCCACTAATTTCAACTCTTCCAAGTGAGGAAGGATTATTCCAATCACCTGTAATTTGCTTTTCACCCAATATTGTAAAAACAACATCAAGATCATTTTCACCCAAAAAATCTTGAAACTTTTGTTTATTAATTAATAACCCTTTATTCCCTTCATCCCATACAGAAGGATCAAAAGCCACTATTCCTCCTGTTTCATCGTACAAGTACCCTTCACGCTCACCAAAGTTTAACTTCATACTTTTAGCAATAAAACTACTTGGTAGAGTAATGGATAATCCTTCATCCATTGAGCAATCATAATCACCACTTTCTTTTAAGAAGTTTTCTGCTGTCACCCTAATTTTCGCACTGACTTTTCCTTCTGTTTTTTGATATGAGGGATTATAGGTCTCCTCATAACTGTAGTAAGGTTGCCTTGTATACTCAAATGCAGGAGCCCAATAACTCTCGCCTAAGAAATATTCATATCTGTCGCTTGACTCAGGCATCCATCGTCCCATAAAATCTTGCTCTTTCGCCCATTGAAAAAAAGCTTTCTTTTTTGACTTTTTTACTATGTAGCTTCTTAATTGAATCCAGATGTTTTTCTTAGGAGTTCCGTATTCATCTTCTCCAAATAGTTTCTCTTCCCTCCAATTAAAATTCCCTTCTAGTTTCATCCATATATTACCATTATTATCAGCAATCTGAATAAGTTCGTGAATACGAGGTATGTTGTCATCTTGGGTCATCCATTCTTCATCTGTCAATGAAGAGTTTATACTAGCGTCAATTTGAAATACATCTTTAAATTGAGGTAGTGGAATATTTTTATTACTCCTTATAAGTATACTAGGATCAATATCTCTTCTGAATTTATCATGCCAAGGCCCCTGACATATACTGTATCCATCTTGGTTGAATTGGACTTTATATTCAAAATTATCTGTTAAGCGAGCTAGAAACTCATGCAATGCAATCCATTGGTACTTTTTCCCTATTCTTTCCTTTTTGTTTGTTTCGCGGCCAATACCAGAACTTCTTCGAATGTAAGTATCAAATTGCCCAAATCGTTCAATACTCCATCCTAAATCAAATACTTTTTTAAGAATCAGTCTTTGTAAAATTGACAAATCAAAAGATTGATTATCATCAGCCTTTTTTGTTGAATTTGAAATTAGATACTGATTAATAGATTGATTAAAAAGCGTTTGCTTTTCTCCATCTAAAGAGTCTAATAAATTTGATTTAAACTTTTCAATATCATTTTCAAGAGATGTAATAAGTTCAGGTGATAATAAGTCATTTCCCGTTTCAAGTTGATCTTTGAAAAAACTCTCATACTTCAACATTTTCTCATAAGCATTAAATAACTCCTTGTTTTTCCTGTTTAAGCTGGCTTTGAACTCCACATAACTCTGCTGTTCCCTCACATTGTTATTCGTCCAATTGGTAGAACCTGTATTAGTTCCTATTATGTACCTCGAGAAGTCCTCAAAACCTGTGATAGAATCTATCATGTGTGATTTTGTCCACTCGATTTGAGACAACTCTTTTTTATCTTCAAATCCATATTTTTTAGCTTCTTCTTCTGAAATAGCTTCTACCCAATCACTATTATATGGAGGTCTAATATTATCAACAGTGATATTCAACTCAATATTCAGGTGCAATGCTCTTTCTATACAATTTCTGGCATAATCTCTCAGCAAAAAGTGAATTGGTGGATTGTTCTCTGCAAAAACCAAATCATAAACTTTTTGAGCTATAATTTTTACAGCCTCTAGATCGCTATTCAGCATTGTACATCCGTATGCTACTGCATATAGCCTTTCGGAAACATAGAGATCATTCACATTATGAAATTTCTCTAACAGATCAACCAACGTAGTAGTTCTATTTTTCAACAGCTTCACCAAAGCTTTGGTTACATCATCTCTTAAAAAACGATTTGATGTTGTTAAAAACCAAGAAAGAATAGTTGCAGATAGCAATAAAGCCTCATCACTAATGTGCGTTTTATCGTCTTCTGACCATGCCCATTCAACATAACTATCAATTATACTATTGTCTTGATACCAATTGAAAATTGGTATTGTCCATTTATAGTCGCGTTCTGCAATTGACAAGTCCCATAATACCTTATGCAAATAAGAAGCATTATAGATATGTTCTGGGTCTGAAGCAACAGTGAGAAGAACATTTAAAAATAGTGAATGATAATCAACACCATTTTCACCTAAACTTTTCCTATAAACATCATTTTTCTCTTCATTAATTGCTTCATACTTACGCCATATAAGGCTTTCAAAAAACGATTGTACAATAATGTCATGAGATTTTACTTCTGGAAAATATTCATATAGCTCTTTACCAAACCGTTCTGGTACAAGTATAGATAAAGCCTGAATTTCAGTTTGATAATACCAAAGCTTATCTTCCGTGAAGACGTGTTTGAAATCTTCACTTTCGAAACTCTCTTCTGTAAAAAAATTAAGCAGGTAATTACCTTTTAAGAAATCGCCAAACCGTTCGTATGCAAACTCAACACTATCAACCCAGTTATTTGAAAGTTCATCAAACTGCATACTTTCCAATAATACCCCTTCTGAAATCATGTGAAATAAAAGAGAATTACTCCAGCCTCTAGCTACAACAATTTCTTGACAAAGTTTATGGGCTTTTGGTCTGAGAGCACTTCTACTTCGTTCCTTTAGAAAAAGCTCTGCAAATTTTTTGAGCGATAAAGAAAGAGGGTTCAATTTAGGGTCTTCATCAATTTTTTCGCAAATGGCTATGTTTTTCTGTTCAATAAATAAATCAAAAACGGCAGAGAATTTCTGAGCTCCTTTCGGAAGTCTATGATAACCTTTTTGTGAAAATGCTTGACAAAATGTCTTTAAAAATAAGGGGTTACTAAATTCGGTATCCAAAATTGGTACGCTAAATAACTCAATCTTATAATAATTAAAATACTCTTTTACTGCTCCATAAATCTGTCCCTCAAATCCTCTATGGGGCAATTCCAAGATTGTTTTTTCATCTATTAAGTTCTTTTCAATAATGTGTTCATCAAAAGGACTTCTAACACTAACAACTAAACCAATCCAAGGGTATTCTTTGATATCTGCTATGAACCGAGCAATATGATTTTTCCAAAGTTCCTTTCCTGCTCCTTCATTCAAAGCATCAACAACAATCAAACACCGTTTATTTTTTTCTTTCCCCAGCTCATTAAGTTGTTCTAAAAATGCTTTTTTGGAATACTCTTTTAGCTCAAGAAGAGAAAGTATCTGACCCCAAGGATCCGATAAATTAAAATGCTGACCAAATATCATAAGAGTAGGTATCCCTAATGCTATTCTTTCAACACTAATATCACAAAGTAAATGGGTCTTTCCTTGTCCTGCTTTTCCTTTCAACAATAAAAAAGGTGTGTTGGACAATTCGGCTACCAATCCATCGCTATAATCTCTCAGTTTCAGAATTAGACTTAGAAGTTCCCGTAAATAATGCTCTTGATTACTGTACTTACTATTTTTTTCTTCTCCCTTTCCAAGGTCTATTAACTTAAAATACTGTTCATCGATGACCTTATAGCAATTGGAACAAACCTCACTAATAGTATCCCATTTTATTGACTGGTCAATAGGGACTGAAAATATTTCAAAGTACTCTTTCCATAGTTCTTCAAGAGCATTTTCAATATTTGTTTGAATAGATGTAATATCATTTCCACCCTCACCATAGAACTTAATATCTTGAGATCGTTTTTTTATTTCTTCGAAAAGCCCTGTAACCTGTTCTTCAAAATCTTTGTTTCGTGCTAAAGCATTAAAATATTTGTTGTAATCTAATTCTACGTTTGCTTCACGAGTGTATCTCGGTCCAGCATTACTTATTATACCTTTCGAATGTTCTAAGAACCAATTTCGACTTAATGGTTTATTATCATATTTTTCAGGGTCAATTTCAACGGGAATGTCATTTTGCTTTAAAAAGGAATAGACTTTTTCTATACTTATCGCTCCTAGACACCGATGTAGCTGCCATAATAATATAGCGAATACATTACCATTTTCATCAAAAACAGGAGCTCCAGAAAAACCAGAATATTCCGTTGAAGGATTAAAATCATTGCATCGTAAATCTGTATCAAAATCGGATAAGTCATTTGGTCTAGGACGTGTAATTGTTCCCATTAGGTTTTCGCCACCTAATTGACCACTTTCAGTATTTGGAAAACCAAAAGAATACCATTTTTCTTCACTATGAATGGGACACTTTAAAAGTGTTAATGGGTCTATATTCAACTCTTCTTTCAATTTCAAAATAGCCAAATCCAATTCTCCTTCAAATTGTACTATTTCGACCTCATGTTCCTCTGTCAAGTCATTAATAAATGATATATGAATTTGTTCATTTTCTTTCCTTGATTTCCTTACCACATGAGCAGCTGTTAAAATCAAATCATTCCCAATGTAAAAACCTGTGCCTTTATCTCTCGATAAAATCTTGCAAATTGAATCTTGATGCGTATTACTGTTTTCCATTTAGATTTGAATTTCGGTTGCTACTTCCAACGAGTATTTATAATGATTTTTTAATGCTTCATCCTCAAATAATTCGATTATATGAGGCAAAGAATAATTCATATAAATAGTTCTTTCAAAGACCTTTTTAGGTATAGGTCTATTGATTATTCTTGCTATTGTTTCTTTATCAGGATGTTTATGCCCTCTTGGATGTTTTCCATTAGTAGAGATTAGAAACTTTTGGCTATCAATAAGCTTTAATAGATTGGGACTAGTATTACCTTGAGCTCCATGATGAGAAATTTTTATAGCATCAAACCAAAGAGGTGTTTCTGTACATAAAGGGTAAAGTTTTTTTAATTGTTCTTCAATTATCTCGGAGTGTGAATCTGCCAAGAATAGATACTGATGCTCTTTTGATTTTAAGATGAATGCGATGGAGCTACCGTTCGCTACTGAATTATCCGGTGAGTAATTATCAGAAGAGGACAATTCTTCAACGTCTTGAATTGATAGTTTACATTCAGAAGAAATCGACTCTTCTTGAATTTTTATTAAATCAGACTCCAGTTTTTGAGCATAAAACTCAAAAGCATCATCAAATATATCATCTTCAGGTACGTTATCGATATTTAATAACTCTTCAATTTTATCTTCAAATTCAGATTCTAGATTTTCTAATTTTTTATGGTTTGGAGATAAAAGTATTATAGACACGTCTGGTGCTATTGATATTTCCTGCTTATTATCAATACTAATAGCTAAATCATTAAAGTCCTTGTTCCAATTATAGTTTTGCTCCAGAATTTTACTCCCTAGTCTAATAGCTTGTTTTGCTCCAATCTCCTTTTCTTCACTTTCATTTGATGTAGTTTTATTACATTCAGCCATAAAGGCCTCTGTCTTCAACCTATCCTTTGCTGATAAGCTTTTACTATTCCTTTTTTTAAACTGTAAATGCCTGTAAGAGTTATGCCAAATTTGATTTATTGATACAATTTCAGAGTTTGTCGCTCCATTTTCTTCGAGAAACTTACTTGCACTTTGAATATGATCATTATCATAGTGTGTAATAATAAATCTATCCAGGTTATCGATCTCTTTAAGTTTTTCCTTTATGTCTTTAAAGCCAAAACCACAATCAATTAATAGATTGACTTTTTTCTCTTTACTTGAATTAACCCTTATCAGTAAAGTATCTCCATAACTTGCAGGAAACATGGTGATTTTCTCTTTCTCTTCCATATTCTTAAAAATAATCTTATCAGTGGTGTGGTTGGCTTACACACCGAATGGCATACAACAGTTGTATAAACGCCACTATGGCGTTTAGCCACCCTTATATATGGCCCTTTGAATATAGCTCCAATGGGGCCATGAGCAATTTTTTCAGGAAAAGTGGTGTTTATACGACTGGTGTTTATACTTCAAGTATCAAAATCCGCTTACCGAACCATCAACCTCTCCACCTTTTTCTGCCCATCCTTTACCATCTCAACTAAATACATTCCAGCCTTAAGTTCTGGAAGAGTAGTCTGCGTTTCACCATTGAGTTGGTCTGAAAAGAGGATTCGGCCCTCAAGGTCATAGACGGTGATTTGGTCAAGTTCTTCGTTGAAATGAAGGTTTTGACCGTCCAATGGGTTCGGGAAAAGTGTGAAGTTGGATTCGGAGAATGAAGGGTCTTCTACGCTAACGATTTCCTCACCGAAGCTGGGCCTTAGCATCAGCGCACCAGAAATGGCATTTTCACCTGTACCGATAAAGTCTTGGTTCCAGCCTCCTCCAAGGTTTGCGTAGATGTTATTTACCCCATTGCTGTTGTTGTCAAAGCCAACCAAAAGTCGCCTGTTGGAGTTTTGCTCGTAGCCCACGTAAATCGGTCCAGCCTCTAAATCTAACGGCTCACTGAACTCGAATCGCTGGAATCCATCACGCATATCCGAGTAGGTGAGGTTGGTGAAGATCGTGGCAATCACTTCAGTAGTGGTGGCATTGTCAACGCCTTCCAGTGTTTTCCAGACACGGAGGTTGAGGTTTTGTCCTTCAAGGTCAAAGCCGATTTTTGGGAAGTAGATTTCAAGGGCATACAGCTGGTCGCTGGTCAGTAGTTCGTATTTGACTGCCAGCAAGCCATAACCCACCATGCCGAAACCAGTCTCTGCCGTTCCATCATCGTAGGCGAAGTAATTATCAATGACATGGGTGTTGGAAACGGCATCATTGCTTGGGAAGTTATCCAGCTTGTCACCACCAATATTGAAGGAGTTTTCAAGGACTAAACGCTCTTGTCCTGAAATGGCCTGCAGGTTATTGACAATGCCGTTCACATCTGGCGAATAGCTGATGTCAAAGACTTCTTTTGGCTGAATAAAGCCACCGTTTGGTACTTGTGTCTGCGTAACGTCCAATTCCAAACCACTCACGAGTTCCCGCACGATGATGCTTGAGTCACCAACAATGGTGAGGGAGTCACTGAGGTTGACGTATTGGCAACCAACGCTGTCGTTTAGGAAAGTGCTTGGGGATACCCAAAACTGCTTTGAAGGAACGGCTCTGTAGCCGTTGAGCAGGGAAGAAGGAATGTTCTGGAAGGCGAAGTCCTGAATGTTTGTCTTTGTCCTGTTGGAGTCCAAGTAAACGTAGTCAACGTTCCAAAGGTCGCGGTTGCCTGTCACCAATCCTGTTGACCTAAATTGGAATTGGAATCCGCCATGCAGATAAATGGGGTCGGTGATGTTGATGAACTTGAAATTGAATACGGCAAATTCAGCTGAATCAATGGTTGCCTCCTCCGTATCATCAGCAGGCCAAACCTGATTCCACACGCTGTCCTGATCTAAAAAATAAAGGCTGAGATTGCTATTGTCTCGTGGTTGAAGTGCATCGTCAATGCCACCCTTTTGCCAATAGAAACTTAGGGCGATGTCATTGCCTTGGCTGAGGTCAATGGGCTTGGAGGTAAGGCTGTCAGTGGCGCCTTGAATATTAGTAACAGCCGTTGGAGAGTCTTCGACAAAATTATAAGGCTGACCTGTAGCATCCAGTCCATCAAAAGAAGCGACATGGTAACTTGGTGGATTTACGCCCAAATCTTCATTCACAAATACGCCACCCGAGGCTTCCCAAAGCCCACTTTGTGGATTCCCTGTATAGGTCGAAAACTCATCCAAAAAGGGGAGGGAAAGGGTGTCGCCGTCAGCAGCAATACGCATGGACGCGGCTGGAGCTTGCTGTCGGTTTTGGTCACCACCCAAAGGCACGATGATGATTTGTGCACTGAGTTGAAAGGAGAACAAGAAAAGCAGAGGTAAAAAGCGCATTTGTTCTGAGGGTTAAATATTTCCAGGAGTTACGCAGCACTGTTTTTCATATCACCTGCCAACAGCTGAAAGCTTTGGCAGTGTGGTATGAAAAACAGTGCTGTGGATAAAATTCACACTGCCAAAGCCTCCGGCTGTTGGCAGGTGACAGCCTGCGTAACTTCAGATAATTAGACCTGACAGAAAAGGCTTACTGTCAGGTCTTTATATAATGTTTTGGGAAAGAGATTATTCCTCTGGATCGAGTTCCAGCATTTCTTCCAGTGAATCTTCAGGCTCTTGGGTTGCTGATTTTCCGTTACCCGCCAACAGGGTGACTGGTGTACCCAATGGAATTTCATCTCCCACTTTTACTGTATCCCCATTGATCAAACAGGCATGTACCCAATCCTTGTAAGGGCTTTCGATGCGTTGCACACCTGCAAAACCAAGCTTTAGTTTTTTCAGGTTATTACGAGCCTCCATCAGGTTGGTCTCCGTGATTTTCAGCTTTGTGGAGAAGGTTACAGTCGGTATTTCCTGAACGTTAATGGTCAGGTAAATGCGACGATCCTCTTTCACTTTGGAATCACCCTTTGGTGTCTGCACGATGACTGCGCCAGGCTTGTGCTTGGCAGAATAGTTGGTGTCGTTCACCTCATAGCGAAGCTTGGCTTCCTCCAATGTTTTGATGGCTTCCTCCACGTTCATATCCTCCACATCTGGAACGGTGATTTCCTGACCGTGGCGGGTGGTTTCAGGAAGGATTTTGTTCAATCCAAACCAGATAAGGCCAACAGCCACTCCCACGACAATGAGAAGGTTGAGGATAACCAACAGGCATCCCTTCAGGTTGAAGGAGAACAGCAACGACTTTTTTTCCTTTTGTTCTTCTTGCTGTTCTGGTTGTGGCTGATTGGTTTCTTGTTCCATAGAATAAAAGAGGTGTAAGAATATTTGGGTCTTTTGTATCAAGTACAAAGTATTATGTACAATGAACCTTTCAATTGGTTAATCACTGAATTTACGCAAGCTGTCACCTGCCAACAGCCAGAAGCTTTGGCAGTGTGAATCTTTCCACAAAGCTGTTTATCATACCACACTGCCAAAGCTTTTAGCTGTTGGCAGGTGATATGATAAACAGCTCTGCGTAATTCCAGTTAATCCTTGTACATGATACATTGTACAATTTCTTAGTTTTTTGCCACTCGCTGTTCACCAAAGTCCAAAATGGCGTCGATGAAATCATAAGGCTTGTAGCCGTTCAAAGCGCATTGGTGGAAAATGGCCGTGGCAGGAGTCATTCCTGGTAAGGAGTTGATCTCGATGATGATGGTTTCAACTTTTCCATCGTCCCAGATGCGAACAAAGGCGTCTGTTCGGCAATAGCCTTCAACATTGAGGAGACGAGCCGTTTTTTCCAGCACCTTTTTCACTTCGGTGGAAATACGAACTTGTTCCTCCTTGTTAAAGGAATAGCGTGGAGGTGTGATGTTTTGTCCCTCGCCAGCCAAGAACTTCTCTTCCAAGGAAAGTACATCGCCAGTGGCCAAGGCTTCTGAAGGTTCGAACATTTCGTATTGGAGCTCGCCCTGTTCATTGTAGGAAGTGATGAGTCCTCCAGTGATCTCCAAGAAATGACTGGCATTTCCTTTTTGGATCATCTCCTCAATGAGAATATAAGATTTGGCTGGGAACTCTTCGTTTTCCTGAATTTGAAGGAATTTGGCCTCGTCTTCGGAAAGCGTGCTGGTGTTTCTGAAGGAGAGGGTAGCAAAAGCCTCCAATTCCTCGCGGTTGTGAATTTTCTTTACGCCAGAGCTACAGCCGTCATCCGCAGGTTTTGCAATGATCGGGTAATCGAAGTTGTCCTCAATTTCTGAGACAATGACACTTCGGTTAGCTGCCCAATCGTCCTTGAGAATCAGGCGATGCTTGGCCACCAAAATTCCATTCTGGTGAAGGATTTCATTGGTTTCGTACTTGTTGATGGTTTTCTGAGAGCTTTCAACTCCAGAACCATTGTAAGGCAACTTGTACTGGTCCAAGTATTTCTGCACTGAGCCGTCTTCACCTGGTCGGCCGTGGAGGGCGATGAATACCTCGTCCACAATTTTGGCGAGTTCTTCGTAAGTGACCCGCTCAGGTTTAGTCAGTGGATTACCTGCATAAGTGGAGGTAATGCCTTTGGCTTTTTCAGCGATTTCGAGAAGCACAGGGTGTTTTTCTCCCTTTTCATCGATTTTCGCTTTGATGTCATCGGCATTGTCCTTCAGCATGATGTTTACTGGAATGACATGCAAAATATGCTCATCCTCATCGCCAGAGAGGAAAATTGGCAAAGCCTCATACTTTCCAGAGGAGGAAAGCTTCTCATAAATATTTCGTCCGCTCTCCACCGAAATGTGGCGCTCCGAGGAGAATCCGCCCATGATTACAGCCACCTTTTTCTTTTCGGCGGTGTGTTTATTCAGGGCGGTAATGGAACTATCGAGCTGGTTCAGCAACTTCCGCAATTGGAAATTGTTCTTGCCTGTTCGCAGTCTTGCGACCAAGGAAGTGCGAATCAAGTAGCTTAGGAACTGAGATGGATTGAGTCCAATTTCCGCCGCTTGGTGGAAGAAGAAAGAGGACGGCAACATGCCCGAAGTGGTGTTCGGGTCATTCAAGAATATTTCTCCCTCATCGGTGATAAAGCCATCCAGACGCGCATAAACGTCAAAGAAAAGTGACTTGTACAGGGTCTCACAAGCTGAGCGAATGGCATTGATTTGCTCGGTAGGAAGCCCTATTGGCGTCACCTTGCGGCTCATGCCTGGGAGATACTTCGAACGGTAATCGAAGAAGTCTTTGATTTTGATGATTTGGGTAGGAGGTAGCGCAATGGGTTCGCCATCGGTGCCTTCCACCACAATGCAGGAAAATTCTTGTCCCTTGATAAAGGCTTCAAAGAGAATTTCCTCTTCACCCTCCAAGTTTTCCAAGAGCACGCTTTCCTCATTTTGAAGAGCGTTCAAATACTCAAGGAGTTCATGTGGGTGATAAATTACTTTTTCGCCAATCGATACAGGCAAGCCAATGCCTTCGCGCAAATCAGTCAGGCTTCGGATGAAAGCTTTACGCTCCTCGTTGGGGATGTTCTGCCAGCGGTTGAGGTCGATTTCCTCCAAGAAGAAAGCGCGGTTCACAGCCTTTTCGAAAGCTGTTAAATCGGCGTTTTCCAAAATGGTAATGCCAATGGAGGAACCTTGGTGCGGTGCTTTGATGACAATTGGAAGTCCCAATTCAGCTACCATTTTATCCATCAAGGCCTGCTTGTCTACGTTTGGATTTAACCAAGCGGAGCGCTTGAGCATGCCGTTATTCGGACGTGGAAAACCAGCGTTTTCCATCAGTCCTTTTTGGACGGACTTGTCAATGCCAATGGCAGAAGGCAAAATCCCTGAGCCTGTGTATGGAATATGCAACCATTCCAAGAGCCCTTGGATATTTCCGTCCTCACCGTATGGGCCGTGAAGCGCCAAGAAGGCAAAGTCAATAAGTTTTGGCAGCTCTTCCATAGCCAATGGTTGGCCAATGGATTTCAGCAACTCGTCCTCTTGGGAAGGACTGAGTTCGCCCAATGATTCCCTGTAAATCTGGAAATCGGTGTTTGGTTGGTGTTGGGCAGGGGGGAAGAAATCCCTGATGGTACCCTTATAGATGAAATGCCAGTCGAGAAGGACAAGTTTGCCTGTGCTATCTACAAAAATGGGGATGGCTTCGAACAGTTCCTTATTTAGGTTGTCATATACTGTCCGTCCTCCAGCAAAGGAGATTTCCCGTTCGCGGGATTGGCCACCGAAAAATATTCCGACTTTAATCATAGGTTCAGGGTCTCGAAGTATTGGGTACAAAGCCATTTTTAAGCAGTGTGCTTAAGAAGTGGGCTGTACGGAATACAATCAGGCATTTGTGATGTTCACCGCCTCTACGCTAACAACTTCAGGTACCTCTTTTTTGATGGCTTCCTGAATGCCTGCCTTGAAGGTCATGGCCGACATTGGGCAGTCGCCACAAGAGCCCAAAAGCTCCAAGGTAACACGCATGTCTTCGGTAACTTCCAAGACGCGGACATCACCGCCGTCGGCTTTCAAGTATGGACGGATGCTGTCCAATGCCTTGTCAATCTTTTCGTGTAAACGTTCCAAATCGCTCACTTCTTGTCTATTTAAAAGTGTTGTCATTAAATAATTGTTCCCGCCTTACCCAAGTTGTTGGGTAAGGCGGGCAATGCTTATTGTACTGGAACAGCCTTGCTGGCCTGTTGCGTTGAGTTTCGGATGGCTACTTGGCGAGCAAGTTGTTCAGCCAGTTCTCTGAAGGATTCGCCAGTCACATCTTCCTTCAGTACAGCAGGGACGCCTTTATCCCCGCAAACGCGAATACCTTGAACCAATGGGATTTCGCCCAAGAAAGGAACATCATTCATGGCAGACAAGCGCTTTCCGCCGTCACGACCAAAGATGTAGTACTTGTTATCTGGAAGTTCCTCAGGAGTAAAGTAGGCCATGTTTTCTACCACGCCCAAGACTGGAACATTGATTTGTTCCTGTTTGAACATGGCCAAACCTTTTTCAGCATCCGCCAAGGCCACTTTCTGTGGTGTGGTGACAATGATAGCTCCCGTGATTGGAAGGGACTGTACCAACGTCAGGTGAATATCGCTTGTGCCCGGAGGCAAATCAATTAACATGTAGTCGAGCTCGCCCCACTTACAATCGCCAATAAACTGGCGGATAGCAGAGCTGGCCATTGGTCCACGCCAAACAACGGCGCTTCCCGGAGGAGTGAGGAACCCGATGGACATTACCTCCACGCCATAGCGCTGGACAGGCAATAACCAGTTTTTTCCGTCTTCTTCGGACATGCCAATTTTTTGGTCCTCAATGCCGAACATCACTGGCTGAGAAGGGCCGTGGATGTCTGCGTCGAGGATGCCGACTTTGGCTCCGGCTTGTGCCAAGGCTACAGCCAAGTTACTTGTAACGGTAGATTTACCAACGCCACCTTTACCAGAGGCAACAGCAATGAAGTTCTTAACCTTAGGAAGATTTGGACCAAGGTTGGTCAAAGAGGAAGTAACGTTGGCGGTAATGTTAATGTCAACCTCTGCTTGGGCGTCAACCAGATTGTGAATGGCCTCAATGCAATTGTTTTTAATGACGTTCTTCATTGGGCAGGCCGGTGTGGTCAGCTCCAAGGTGAAGGCGACTTTATTGCCTTCAATCGTAACGTCCTTAATCATGTTGAGGCTAACCAAATCTTTTTTGATGTCTGGATCATCAACAGTGGATAACGCTTTCAGTATCTGCTCAGTAGTCATGGCAAAGGAGAGGTTGTTTTGACGGTTTGGATGTAAGAAATCCAAACGAGCTCGCAATATACAAAAATGGTCGCTCAAGTGTCTCGGCTTGCTGTTAGAAACAAAACCTCCTCCGGAAAAGTTTGGACACAAAAAAACCCTTGGGGAAAATCCCAAGGGTTCTCAATGCTAAATCTGAAGGCGATTACTTGTTAGCAATCACTTTGCCGTCGCCGTCAGTGAATTTGCCAAGGGCAATCATGATAAGGTCGATCAAAGACCAGATGCCGAATCCACCAAGAGTCAAAAACTGGAAAATACCAGTACCAACTTTACCTGCGTAAAAACGGTGTACACCCAATGGTCCTGCAACAAGGGCAAGAATCAAAACAACGGTCCAATCCTTCTCGCTTTTTTCGATAGCTACTTGTTCGCTCATTTTTCAAAAGTTTTTTGTGAAAAGTTAAAGCTCAAATGTACGGCTGTTAATGCGGGATTATCAAAGCTTTTGTGTGAAAAATATATTATCAGATTGCTTGGTCTTCGTAAAATTCCTCTAATGAAGCGATTTTTTCAGGCACTTTCCAGAGTTGCGTTTTTGCTATAAAATCGTGTGGAAGAAGACGTTGTGTTGTTAGTCTTGATACAAAAATGAAAGCCAAAGCCACTGCCAAAATCCCATTTCCTTGGAAGTAGTAAGCAGCCAAAGCCATTGGTGCAACTTTAACAATATTTCTGATTAGAGAGCTAATCCAACTAAAGGACTCCCCATCTTTTTGGTCACCAACCTTGATGTCAAAAAGGTGTTTTCCCAATGTTTTTTGGCGTAAACCCTCAGCTATAAGACTATAAACCCCGCAGATGATTAAGGCATAAGTTTGCACGAAATAGAAGTCGTAGCTAAACACCCCTTCACGGTTATGGAGCCAGTCGGCATATTGGTTGACATAATATTTTAACTGCCCAGTCTGAAAGATGTACACGATTCCAAAAAAGGTGAACACCGCATTTACCGTGAACCAATCAAAGGCAAAGGCCATGGCGCGGGTAGCCACGGGTACTGAAGCGAGGGACTTTTTCTTGAAGAACGTTACACCAGTGTAAACCAAGAGGAAGACGGCGGCGATGCCGATGGCGACTTGCAAGTAAGGTATCATGAGATAGGGATGATATTCCAAACAAAGATACGGCGGAATTGCCGTAATTTGGACTGAAGCTAAAATTCCTTGCGTATGACCCTCGATGAAATCGACCACAAAATCATTTCCCTATTGCAGGAGGATGCCCAACGGCCATACACTGAAATTGCGGAGCGGGTCTGTGTTTCTCCAGGTACAGTCCACGTTCGGATGCGGAAATTGAAGCAATCGGGAATCGTTACGGGCTCTACGCTCAAGCTTGATTATTCAAAACTGGGTTATGACATCAAGGCCTTTTTGGGTATCTATTTGGAGAAAAGCGGGCTTTATGATGATGTCGTAGACCAGTTGCGCGACATTCCTGAGATTTTGTCTATTGATTACACCACGGGAGATTACAGCATTTTTGTGAAAATCATTTGCCGAGATACCAATCATTTGAGGGAGGTGCTCCACGACAAAATCCAGCAAGTCAGGGGAATTGACCGCACGGAAACCATTATTTCCTTGGAGGAAACCTTGGATCGAGAGGTGAAACTGGATTAAATCCCAACGTTAAGGGTCAGCTCCAAGGAAGGAATTTGAATCACTGGTGAATTCGAGAATGGAGCAAAATAGGACATGCCAATGCCTGTAGCCTTCGTGAATCGTGTTTTTGTTTTTACCCCCACATAGCCCATCATGCCTTGCTCATGGTGGTAGCCAAGCCCCAACTGAAATAGGTCTTTGAAAGCGCCAATGGCTTGCAGGGCCAGTTCGTTCCTCACTCCATTTGAATGGATGCGGTAGTAAACAAATGGCGTCAGCGAGTAGGTCGGATTCAACTGAAAGCTGTAGCTACCATAGGCCAAATAATTAGAAGAGGCTGTATAGGTGGCTATGATGGGGCGCAGCTCAGGAGAGGTGATTTGGTTGATGGCAAAGCCAGCCCGCATTTTTTTGGAGTAGAGGACAATACCCAAATTCATGTCGAAGGCCGATGCTGAATTATTTGTGGTCGAGGTATTTCCCTGATTATTCATGCTGATGACTCCCACACCAATTCCTCCAGAGAGCAGGTATTCTTCCGACAGTTTTAGCTGTCCTGTATAAGTCAGGTTCGCCCAAGTTTCTTGGATCAAGGGGCCATTGTTATTCGTCAGAAAAGAGCCTCCAAGTACATGACTGAAACTTTCCTGCCTATTAGGCTGTCCCAACTTAAGTGCCCCGTTGAAAGCTTGGGTGGACACTTTTTTCATGGCACCCACATAGGAGAAATTTCCAAAAACTACATTTGCCTTCAGGTCGTTCATCTCTCGTTCCGCAGGGTTTTGGAACGCCATGGTGAAAAATCCTTGGTTGAAGAGTCTGGGAATGAGGTAGTAATCCTGGGCCAGAGACGCATGGCCGCAACAAAGTATCAGAATCAATATGAAAAGACGTCTCCTCACTGGGGATTTTTATGTTGAAGTTAGGCCAACATTAAGCGGAATTTAAATGTTCTCGTAAAATCTTATTTTTTTTGGAATAAATCGCACTCTAGTACGCTTGTAAGTCTTTATGTTATTTTCGTCTATAATTGTATTCGGGACTTACTTTGAACCTCTCTGGGCTATGTATGGTTGTGGGGAGGGAATAATAGGAGTGGAAAAATCAGCGGATGGATAACTATTCGGAACAAAAGGTACTGGCCATGTTGGAGGCGGGCGAGGTCAATCAGGCCATCGCCTTGCTCTATAAGCATGAGCTTCCCAAAATCATACGCTATGTACAAAAGAACAGCGGAAATGAGGATGATGCCTTCGATGTATTTCAGGAAGCTGTTTTAGTCCTGCACCAAGAGGTGACGAAGGGGAATCTTGACCTGAAGGTTGGCGGGTTTTTGTACACCGTCAGCAGGAATGTGTGGTTAAATACCTTGAAGAAACGCTCCAAGGAGCTCTTAAGTGATGAAGTGAGGGACACAGAGCCTAGCAAAGTGGAGTTCCTCTCGGATATGATGGAAGTTGAGAAAAAAAGGGTGCTGGACAAGGTTTTTTCGATGCTTTCGGAAAAATGTCAAAAAATTTTGCACCTAACCGTTTACCAAAGCATATCCATGGAGGATGTTGCAGAAAGGATGGGGTACGCCACGGCAAACACTGCCAAGACGGCGAACTATCAGTGTAAGCAACAATTGATGAAAGTGGTAAAGGACAATAAGGAGGCGTTGGACTTTTTGTTAAGGTAACTGAAGCGTTTAAACGGGGTTGGAATTATGAAGGAAGAGTATCGCATTTTGGAATTGATAGACCATTACCTTTCAGGACAGCTGGAAGGAGAGGCCTTACATAGCTTTGAGCAAAGAATGCAAGCGGATCAGGCTTTCCGTGAGCAGGTGGAGGTTCAGCAAATGACTAACAATTTGCTGGCGGTGAAGGAGCAATTGCCTTTGATGGAGGAAATGCAACGCTTGCGCAAGAAGTCACAGTTCCGCAAAAAAACTATTCGTTATGGAATGGTTGCAGGCGGGATTGGCCTTGGTCTTGCTACTTTTTTGTTTTTGAACGACGGAAATTCTCCACAGGGTCCAGATTCGGATTCCCTTGTGGTGGTTCAAGAAACCAAGACGCCAGACAGACAGCCATCAAGTGAAACCCAGTCTCCTTCGAAAGAAGTTGTAAAGGAGGAAGAAGCTGACATGCCTACTTCCAAAGCTCCACAAAAGGAGACTGAGAATAAGCAGACTCAAGCAAAAGAGACAAAGGAAGAAACACAAAAGGAAGTAGCTGTTGACTCATTGCCTGAGACCTCCAAACGAGATATTAACAAAGAAGAAATTGCGGAAAAGAAGGAAGCTCGCAAGGAAGATGATGTCGTGGTGACAAAGGAAGCTGTTGTTGATTGTGATGAGGTTACTATTGAGGTTCCATTCGAAGTGGCCAATACTTGTCAGGGTGAAGCGACAGGAAGCATAGAAGTTTTTCCAAAAGAAATTCAAGGTGGGCGTTTACCTTACGAATTCTCTCTTGATAGTAAGGAGAAGTTCACGGATAGAACGCAATTCGAGGACTTGGCCAAAGGAGAGCACCGCTTGTTTGTCAGAGATGGACAGGGTTGTGTGAAGGAGGTCTTGCCAAAGCCTCATATCTTTGCACAACGTTGCGCTCCAGAAGTGGCATTTAACCCATCCTTCGGGGAAACTTGGCAGGTTCCAGTACCTGAAGGCCAGCAGGGAGATCTGCAAATTATGACCGCCTCTGGCGATAAGGTTTACGAAACCGCTGTGTTTGAAGGAGATGAGTGGGATGGTCGAAGCTCAAGCGGTGAAGAACTTAAAGCGGGTTATTATTTGTTCCAACTCAAGCTATCGGACGGTAAACTGATTCAAGGAGGAATCACTATCATCCGTTAATGATTTGATGAAACTCATTTATTCCATATTGATTTTATTCTTGGGTTTTTCGCCCTCGGCACTTCGTGCCCAAGAAGTTTTTGAGATACCTGACTCAGCATTCAGAGGAATGTTGGATTACTATTGGCCAGAATCATTTAATGAAGATGGCTTGATGTATGTGGATTCTGCCGTCAAGATAAACGGCAATATTCTCTATCATGCTGGTGATATTCTTTCGTTCGAAGGTCTCCAATATTTTCCTTTGCTAGAGGGGCTTACGGTTCGTGGAAGTAAAGTAGAGGTCTTCGATTATCCATTGCCAAGCATGTATCACATTGACCTTAGAGATAATAAGCTGAAGGTTTTTGAGGTGAGTGGTTTGTCTCCCAGTTTGGAATTGGCTTATGTGCAAGGGAACGAACTAGAATATGTTCCAGACCTATCAGGTTTTGAAGTTTTGCGTAGCGCAGATTTTTCTAACAACAGGTTGACCTTTGAGGATATTGTACCTGTTTACCCTTGGGGGCAGGATACAGCCTTTGATAGGTTTCTCACGGTATTTCCCCAAAAAAGGATAGTCTTGGAGGATTCCATCGTGGGAACCATTGGCTATGAGGCCACCATTTCATTGGGTGTTGATGAAAATGTTTCAGGCAATGTCTATGAATGGTATAAGGACAGCGTGTTCTTCACCACAACTGATGAAAACAAACTTGTCTTTGAGGAATTGACAGAGGAGGACGCTGGCGATTATTTCTGTAGAATCACCAATACAGCCATTCCAGATAGCAATGCTTTTTTGACTACCGAGGTGGTTCGCTTGTCCGCAGAGGCTTCTGACGAAAGCGATTTCCTTTTGGAAAGTGACGTTGATCCATACGAGCAAAATCTTGAGTTCTCTCCAGACGGGGATGGCATCAATGACAGGTTCTACTTGCCCTATGAGGGCTCTGCAAAAATATTGAGCATGGCGGGTGTTCCCGTAAAAACATTATCTCTTCCAGCATTTTGGGATGGAACCGATAATAATGGTGCATTCCTTCCAACTGGATACTACTACATTCAGGTCAATGATGGGCAGTTAGTGCCAATCACGATCTTCCGATAAACAAAAGAGAAATAATAATCTGAATCACAAAGGCATCGTTATTTTGTTCGTTGTTCGGAACATGTTGATGCAGGGATAGCCGTAGCTATCGCAAATCAAGATGTTTCGAACAACGGGCAAAAGAACAAGCCGACTGATTTAGCTTATTGTTTCTCTTTGGCTAAGAATGGGGAATGGGTGTTTTTGAATAAGGCGTTATGGCTTCTGCTATAACGCCTTTTCTTTTTGAGTTTAAAAACGTTGTGGTTCATTTCACCTGCCAACAGCTGAAAGCTTTGGCAGTGTGAAATGAACCACAACACTTAAGAGAAAATCACATTGCCAATAGACAACTTTCCGAATACGGTAGATGTACCACAGAGTTCACAGAGTAAAGGAGAAAAAGAGGCCTCTTACTCTCAAAACGCCATTGTTTTTATAGAATGGGGGGCTCTGTGTCCTCTATTCCTCTGAATTCTCTGTGGTTTTTTACCAATAATTCCATTCATAAAGTTCTCTAATGTACAATGGCTAATTTCTAAGCCTCAGAAATCGCCTCCGCGCTCTGTTTTAAAGTATAAAGCAGGAAGAACTCATTGGAGAGGTCCAAGCCGAATTGCCCGTTGATAAAGGAAACGTATTGTCCGAGAATCGGCCATTTCTCTTGTATCCACGGATGGCTTTGAAGTTCAGTGTTGACCTTGAAGTCTTGCGGAGGCATGAACTTACCTTGCGTCTGTAAAGCATCTAAATCAGTTTTTGCTTGCCTACAGGTATCCCGCCACCAGATTAGGTTAGGCTCGTCTGCATCAAGCTCATCATCCTCTAAACAGCCCCAGAGATAATCATAATAGCCGATGAACATGTCTTTGTTCATGTCGAAGGATTCCTCCAAACCAGTCAGCAGGTTTTCCTTGAAACTCTCACCGTTTTCTTGCCCTTGAGAAGCCAAATCAATGGTTTCTTCAAGCAACTGCCCAAAGAACTCCTCAGCCTCCAGTCGGCCTAAGCCCATGGAATGCGCCAAGGTGATTTGCAATCCAATCACAAGGTTGATGGCAGTCTCAGGATTCCAGCCTTCGCCTTTGGCCACAAATTGATGGTAGGCGATTTGACTGGTAACATCCAACAGCTCCGCACTCACTTTGTGTGCGTTTTCCGAACCAAGGTTGAAGAGGTAATAGTCGTTGATGCTTTGGGGTTGTTCTCCAAATGATGCTTCAAAGGATGGCTTCAAGAAATGCTCGGTATTAAAGCTATTCGTTTTCAGGAACAGCAATAGCTCATTCTTGTCGGCGCCAGTGCGCGTAAAGATGAACTTATCGATATGCCCTTGAGCCAAGGTTTCCTCAATCCATGCATGAAGCTTTTCCTCAAAGAAGCCTCGGAAGTCTTCAGTCTTGATGGTTGCGAAAACCCAATGCTTGGAGAAAAGCGCAGGATGTTGGTTCTCTTGGGTAGGAGCGTTCTCTGAAATGACCTCATGGACAGCATCCAACAAAGAATGCTTTCCAGCGGAGTCAAAGACAAGTTGCCAAATCAACACACCACCCGTTCTTTCAATCGCCAACTTGGTTTTCTCCTTAATGGACGGGATGCCATTGTAGTAAACGGTGTGGTCTGGCGTCAGGTCAATTTGGTCCAACGATGAAGCCTCAGGATGATGCTTGAGAATATCCTCATAGGTCATAAATCCTGCAGAAGCTGGCTTGGTGTAGGGGTTGAAGTTGTAGCCATAAAATGGCAGTCCAACATTCAGCTTTTCCGTAGGGATTCCCTTTTGGCCATTCCAATAATTGATGTGTTCCTCTACCGTGTTTAAAGTCGAGTGCGGACCACGCTTTTCAGGTGCCCAATGTCCCGTCTCATCGTAGGACATCATGTTGATGAAATCGAAATGGGTCAAGGCGCCATCACTGATTTTCTCGGCGTTCCAAAGGGCTACGGCACCAGAAATCTCCATTCCATGCTTTTGGGTTATACCCGCCAAATCAGCCACGAATGCCTCGTAATCAGGTCCGATATTCTCGCCTTCCAAGTCCACGTCAATGCCGTCCAATTTGAATTGCAATAGGAACCGTTCAATCTTTTCGAGGAATGCGGGGCGATGAGCATCACTTTGGAGCTGTTTCCAGCGCGGGCCTTCCACGATGGCTCCTCCAAGCGACATCATCACTTTGGTATTATTGTCATGAGCCAATTCTACCACCTGATGCAGGTTGTCGGTAGGACCCAGATTGCCTTTATCATCCAACGGATTGATAAAGGCAATGACTAAATGAGTGATTTTATCGAAAGGAATGCTTCGGGCATTTTCCAAAAAGCCTCCCCAGTTGGGTAAATATCCAATTACTCTCATAGATGAAATCTTTGCGAATGGGTTTTTTTCCCTGTAGGGGCGGACCTCAATACTGTTGCTTTAAGCTCAAGATTTCGATCCCACCTCATGTCCTCCCCTTGGATAAGGGGAGGACAGAGGTGGGGTTGACCCAGAGTTGCTGGTACCCATGTGTCCACCCATAGCATTTGGGCAGACACACAGGTCTGCCCCTACAACAGACACAGCGTTTAGTGCGTCATAGTCTCAAGGCTCCTCCTCAAGGTGTAATAAAGCACCAAAACGAAGTCTGGTCCATGAAGCAACTGGTGGTTGATGAAATCGGAATAGACCTCATACTGCTCCCATTTTTCAAGAGTGGATTCAGGGATTGGTCCGCCCTTGTAATTGATGTTATTGTCGCAAGGGTAGAGGCGGTCTTGTTCCTTCATTTCAAGATGAACCAAGGCACCTTTCTGACAGGCTTCCACCCATTGGTTCAACCATGGCTCGTCAAAGCTTTCGCCTTCTTCCACCATGTCAAGGATGTATTCGCAGTAGCCCACCAAGTTTGCCTTCTGCTCTTGGAAGTTGTTTTCCAGACTTTTCTTGAAGGCTTTTTGCCATACAGAAGCATCGCCATCGGCGCTTTTGTCCAAATCGAGTAGGGCGAACTGAGCGCCAAACTTATAGTCGAAATATTGGAAAAGCTCATCAAGAGAAAGACCCGCCGATTGCATCAATGTCAAGTGCATTGGAATACCAGCTTCCACGGCGGACTCAATTTCCCATTCCTCGCCAGCGCCAACCAATTGTGAGGCCACAGAGGAACATGCCGAAAGCAATACCTCCGACACATTTGGTGTATGATTTTGGGTGATGTAGTGGAAAATGAAAAAGTCGCATACATCGTCCACCGCCTTGCCATCAGCAATGTTTTCCCGCTTGGCCCAAGCCTCCAAAGCAGGGATAAATTCCTCTTTGATTCGGGTCTGATGGGTGGTGATGGAAGTGTGGAAGAAGAAGGCCAAAAGCTCCTCGTTCTCTCCATCCTTCTTGAAAATGAAGTTTTTCAGCAGGTTGTCCGCTTGCAATTGCTGAACGAATGGGTTGACCACCTCGGCCAACACGCTCTCAAAGTTGCCCTCGACTTTGGCCTTGACATAGACCCAACGCTCCTTGTCCAAAGGAGAGGTCTCGGTAACGGTTTTTAAAAGAGTGTTCATGGTGATGGGTTGGTGTCATGCATGACGTCCAACAATTATGTAAGTCGTGAAAACTTGTGCAGAATTGATTTCTTTTTGGACTATTCCCATAAGGGTGCCTGCTGTGTAATATTTATTCACAAAATCTTCAAAATAAATAAACCTACGGCAGGGTGCTTTTAAGACTGGATTTCTTAAAAGAAACACATCTAAAAGTGTTCGTCTAACCCTTATCTGGGGTCGAAGATATTTTAAAGGTTTCAATTCAAAAAATGGCCTTGATGCCGTTTAATCACCCTTAATCCGCAAAATCATACGTTTTTAGACCGCACAGTCATTGATAGCCACCGTTCATTTTTTTCTGTTTTTTTGTCAAAATACCCTTCCTTAGTTTTGCAGTATTCTTAGTCGGTTTTCGTACGCTGTTTAGCCTTTTTTAAAAAGGTTTTTGGGTAAGTTTTAGTTTTAAAATGCAAAGTGCCAGCATCTCGTTTGTAACGGTTTGTATGAACAGGTTGCCTCATTTGAGGGAAACCTTGACGGCTAATCTTGCCCAATGTCAAACAGTTGAAGGACTTGAGTTTGTGGTCTTGGATTATGGCTCAACGGACGGCTTGGAGGCTTGGGTGATGCAGGAACTGGGGGCGGAATTGGAGGCTGGACGTCTGGTGTACTACCGTACCGAGGATCCCAAGCATTTTGATCGGAGCCATTCCCGAAACTTGGCTTTTAAGCTTTGCAATGGAAAGGTGATCTGTAATGTGGACGCCGATAATTTCTTGGGAGAGGGCTTCGCACAATCGGTTTTGGAAACCTTCAACAACGAGGAGCAATGCTTTCTCACTCCTGACTGCGACAAACAGTTCTACTACGTCCGAGACGTGATTGGCAGAGTGAGCGTCCGAAAGGAAGACTTCCTGAAGGTTCGAGGGTACGATGAGGAGATGCAGGGCTATGGTTTCGAAGACAATGACTTTTACTCAAGGTTGAAGTCAGCAGGATTGAAACAGTCAATCGTTCAGGAAATGAGCCATTTGCAGGCCATTGCTCATCAGGATGAGGACCGTGTGGGAAATGAGTTTTTGGCCAGCCAATTGGATTCCTTCTTTATCCATTACCAAGACCAAAACAGCTCAAAAGTGTTGCTGTTGCACAAGGATGGTAGTTTCCGATTCGGAACTGTCTTGCCGAATAAGCAGGGAACGCCAACCCATCTTTTGGTCGATGAAGCATGGGAAGAGGGGACTTGGACCAAAGAAGGGACGCAGGTTTCCTTAACAAAGAATTCTAAAGTAAAAGTGTGTCTGGATAGTGTAGAAATGGGGTTGAGGGGAAAAGGCGGGGAGGTGTTTTACAGGATCACTGACCCGTCCTTCCTTCAGTTTTTGGGCATCCAAATCCCCTTGATTACTAATCAGGCGAAATATTTCCGCAATCAGAAAGGGCTTTCCACCATCAATACCAGCGGTTTTGGTAGGGGAAAAGTAGTGAGGAACGGCATTGAAACGATAGAGGTGGTATGAGCAATCAAAGTAGCATAACGTCGATTTACGAAGGCTTTCCCATTGCTCAGCATTGGGTGTCCGCCAGCATCTATCACCACGACTTGAACAGCTTGTTCGTGGAGCCCGTGGTTCCTTTCCTTTTGCAATTGGAAGAAGTTGATTTTCATTTCAGCCGTGCAGAGAACCGAGGCAAGCATCTTTTGGTGGTTTTCCATTGTGATGAATCCCTTTTCAAAGCACAGGTAAAAGCTGGTTTTGAAGAGGCGGTTAACGCTTTCTTCAAGGAGAATCCTTCGCCAGAACGCAAGTTTGACTTGCCTGTCAATGATTGGTTCTTGCCATTTCCTTACGACTACATCCACTACAACGAGTCGTTTCAAACAGACTTGATGGAGACTGGTGGCTTGCAGGCTACAGCCATGGCTGATTACCTCTTGGCGCAATCCTCTCGCATTTTGGCGGGCTTTATCGCCTCCCAAGGAAAGGATTGGAGTGCGGAAGAGGGGATTGGCATGGGGATGCAAATTCACATCATGCTGTTGGCTTCCTTTGGATTGGACGCAGGTGAAATGGCCTCCTTCTTTGATTACGCTTTCGAGAATATTTTCAAGAAAACCCAAGTGGGAGGTGATGATCCAGCGCAGGCCAAGGCCCAATTGAAAGCTGGATTGGAAGAGAATTTCATGGCTCAGCAAGAGGGCTTGATGGGCTATATGGATTACCTCGTGGCTGAGGCCACCGACGAGCCTGAGTGGGAAAGCAATTGGGAAAATTACTGGCAATCGGTCGTGGATACTACATCTGCCAAAATGAATTCCCTTGCGGATCATTTGCTGTACATCCTTCCTGAAGGTTTTACGCCTGATGAAAGTCGTGGTGTCAGCCCAAGGCAACAGCGATTCTGGCCAGTGCTTGAATATTACATCCGAGCCATCAACACCCAAATGGGGCTGGAAGGTGTCTTGGAATTGAACCTGATGTACTGCCTCAAAGCAGGGCTAAATCTTGTGGCCAAAGAGCAATGAGTCAGCAGTCCAACATAGCACTGTCCATTTGCACGGTGAGCATGAACCGCTTGCATCATCTCAAGGAAACCTTGCCTAAGAACCTCAAGGATAATGAGGGCTGTGCGGGGCTTGAGTTCGTGCTACTGGATTATAGCTCTACTGATGGATTGGAAGAATGGGTGAAAGCGAATTTCCCAAGCCAATTGGCCTCTGGATACTTGAAGTTCCACAGGCTTGAGGGACAAGAATATTTCGACCGTAGTCATTCCAGAAATAGGGCTTTCAAGCATGCAAACGGCGAAATCCTTTGCAATGTGGATGCCGACAACTTCACAGGGAAAGGCTTTGCAGACTATGTCTTGAACGCCTTCAGAAGGGAGCAGAACATTTTCCTGACGGCCGACACCAAGATGAAAAGCTATTTCCTCCGCAATGCTTTCGGGCGGTTTGCGGTGCGTGCCACAGACTACTGGGCTGTGGGAGGCATGGACGAGGAAATGAAAGGCTATGGCTCCGAAATTTTGGACTTGCACGACCGCTTAAAAGCTCGCGGTTTGCAGGAAAGAATCATCGGGGATTTATCATTCCTGAACGCTCTAAGTCATTCGGATGAGGAGCGTATTCAACATGAGTTCTTTGCCCAGAAGCTTTACCAATTCTATATCTGCCATCATGATTTGGAGGCTTCTGAGGCACTATTAAGGTTCAAGGACGGAAGCTATCAGCAAGTCGTTTTGACACCTTCAGATAACCACCTTCCCGCAAAAGTGACCAAGCTGGAACAAGGCGATTGGAAAAACTGGGAAGGTTGGAAAGGTAACGATGGAGAAATGGTGTCCGAAGAAGGACATGTTTTCAACCCCATCAATGACAAAGGGTTTTTGGCCCAAGCGGCCAAGGATTATCCTTTTATGGTGAATGCCTTTAGGCAGGAGAGTAAAAGAGCTTTAGATAAGAGACATTAGCAATCACAGGTGGGAGCTAAAGTCTAAGGTCTAAAAGCAAAGCGGTCTAAAGTCTCATAAAAAATATTCCATTGAAGAAGTTTCCATTTTATCGGCAACTGGACGGCACAGACGCTGGCGCGGCGAGCCTGAAAATGATTTGCGCTTATCATGGACGCATGGTGCCCATCGGAAAAATCCGAGAGCAACTGATCGTTCGTGAGGGAGGCTTTTCATTGGACAAGGTGAGCAACATGGGTGAGGTCTTGGATATGAACACCAAGATCACTCAGATGACCTACGAGGATTTGAAGAGCAATGCTCCATTGCCGTGCATTGTGCAGTGGCGTGACCAGCATTGCGTCATCGTTTACAAAATCACCTCCAAGAAAGTCTGGATGGCGGACCCAGCCCATGGTTTGGTCACACTTAGCAAGGAGGAGTTTTTGGACGGTTTTGCCTGCTTGGTGGATGAGGATCAGCCTCAAGGCTTAGTGCTCATTTTGGAGCCAACCAATGTTTTCTATGAGCATGACAGCGATGAGGACAAGCAACGAAAGCGCGGACTTCGCGACTATTTTGTTTACCTCAGACCTTACAAAAAATATTACGCCAACGTCTTGATGAGCTTGGCTTTGGCCACCGTTTGCACGGTGACCATGCCGTTCTTGACACAGGCCGTGGTCGATGTAGGTATCGGGAACAGGGATATCGGATTTATCTACATCGTGTTGTTCGCCCAAATCATGGTTTTCCTTAGCCAGAAAGCAGGTGAGGTGGTGCGTAGCTGGTTGCTTTTGCACATGACAACCCGCATCAACATTTCAATCCTCTCGGATTTCCTGATCAAGTTAATGCGTCTGCCAATAGCGTTTTTTGATCGGAAGTCCGAAGGGGACTTGATGCAACGCCTCAACGACCACCAAAAGATTCAATCCTTCTTTACGGCTTCCTCCTTGGATTTCGTGTTCAACGCCTCCACAGTAGTGGTTTTTGGATCCGTTCTGGCGTTCTATAACCCCATTATCTTCGCGATTTATGTGGTGGGTAGCGCCCTGTATTTCCTGTGGATTTACGTCTTTCTGAACAAGAGGAAGGTGCTCGATTACAAGGCGTTTGAGCAGTCGGTATTGAACCACAACCTTACTTTGGAACTCATCAACGGGATGCAGGAAATCAAACTGCAAAACTGTGAGAAGAAGAAGCGTTGGGCGTGGGAGCATTTGCAGGTTCGAAACTTCAAGCTCGCCATCAAACAAACCTTGGTAGCCCATTCTGAAACCGTTGGTTCGGGAATTATCAACGAGCTCAAAAACATGTTGCTCTCCTTTTATGCGGCCATGCTCGTGATTCAGGGAGACATGACGGTGGGTATGATGCTGGCCATTTCCTACATCGTGGGCCAATTGAACTGGATTACGCCATCGCTCATCACTTTCATGCACTCCATTCAGGAGGCTCGTTTGAGTATCGAGCGCTTGGATGAGATTCACCACCATGAAAATGAGGGCGAGGAAGGCTTGGTGGCCGAGGATATTGCTGAACCACAGGATTTGGTGCTCAAGAATGTGTCTTTTGGCTATGGTGGCCAATGGGATCCTAAAGTATTCGAATGGTTGCATTTGACGATTCCACAAGGAAAAGTGACGGCTATTGTCGGTAGTAGCGGTAGCGGAAAAACAACCTTGTTGAAGTTGTTGCTTAAGAACTATCTGCCATCAACGGGTGAAATCAACTACGGAAGCAAGAACATCCGCACGATAGACTACAAGACTTGGCGTAACAAGTTCGCTTCGGTGATGCAGGAGAGCTTTGTTTTCCCTGACACTATTGCGGCCAACATCGCCGTTGGCGAAGAAATCATTGACCGCGACCGTCTGCGAAAGGCTACCGAGAATGCCAATATCCGTGAGTTTATCGAGGGCTTGCCGATGCAGTACAACACCAAAATCGGTAAAGGCGGGGTAGGCCTCAGCCAAGGTCAGCGTCAGCGATTGCTGTTGGCCCGAGCCATGTATAAGGATTCGGATATCCTTTTGCTCGACGAGGCGACGAACGCGCTTGATGCCAACAACGAGAAAATCATCATCGAGAACCTCAACCGATTTGTGAAAGGCAAGACGGTAGTGGTTGTGGCGCACCGTCTGAGCACGGTTCGTGATGCCGACCAAATCATTGTATTGGAGAAAGGGCAAATCGTCGAAATGGGCAACCACGAAGAGTTGGTGGCCAAGAAAGGCGCCTACCTCAATTTGATTAAGAATCAGCTGGAATTGGCATCGTAAGTTGGTTCATGGTTTATAGTTGATAGTTCATGGTTAGCAGTATTTGGTTTGAGGATTTGAACTATGAACTGCCAACCATGAACCACGAACCATCAACTATGAACTACAAACCATGAACTACCAACCATCCTCCATGAACTATTAAAATATGTCTCATTTAGAAGACCGTATACATCGCACCGAGGAGGTGCAGGAAATCATGGGTGCCATGCCCCATTGGTTGCTCCGTTGGGGAACGGCCATGGTTTGGATGCTGGTGATGACCCTGATTGGGGTGGCTGTTTACATCAAGTATCCCGACAGCATTTCCGGTGAGATTACCGTGACTTGCCCGACACCTCCGGCAAGTGTAATTTCTCGCTCAACGGGAAGGATTCAACTCTTTGCCAAGGATGGTGAGGCTGTGAAAAAGGACCAGACCATTGGGTTGATTGAGAACACTGCTGTCTATGATGAGGTGATGGCCTTGACAGGTCAAATGTCTGAATTAGAGCAATTGGTGGAATCTCCAATCAAGCTTTTGGGACAGACCAAGGCTTTGCCTAATTACTACCAGTTGGGCGTTTTGGAGGATGTTTACAATCGCTTCAAAAACAACTGCGAGGAGTATATCCTGTTTATGGAGCTCCGCCAAAACACCCAGAAAATCAAGTCTTTTTCCCAATTGGGAAGCATTCTCCGTGAGGAGGACGAGGTCTTGAAAGAGAAGCTGTTGGTGAGTCGCCGAGAGGTGGCCATGGCCCAAAAGCGTTTGACGGCTGATTCTGCTTTGTATCAGCAACAAGCCTTGTCTGCCATGGAGCTCAACCAAAGCGAGCAGGTGTATATGTCTGCCTTGAACCGCATGCATGCTATCAAGGAAAACATCTTGAAAAATCAGGAGCAATTGACGCGCGTAAATTCTTCATCAAACGATTTGTCGTTGACTGACCGTGGAGAAAAGTTGATGCTTGAGCGCAAGATGCAGATGACTTTCAAGGAGCTGAAAACTCAGATTAATTTCTGGAACCAGCAGTATGTCATCAAGGCGCCGATGGACGGCAAGTTGTCTTTGTTTGATGTCTGGAACAGCAACCAGATTGTCAGCCAAGGGGATGAGGTGGCGAATGTCATCGCCGGAGGCGACAATGCCTTTGCGAAGTTGAAGGTGACGGGAAATAAGTTTGGCAAGGTGAAAAAAGGCCAGAAGGTCAAGGTGATTCTGGACAGCTATCCGTCTTCGGAATATGGAATTGTCTTCGCCGAAGTGGCCTCCATTTCTGCCATTAACCGCGACAATATTTACATCATCAACGCCACCTTCCCAGAAGGTTTGGTGACCACGCGAGGAGATAAGGTTCCTTTCCGACATGAAATGAAAGGTGTGGGCGAAATCCTCACCGACGACCTGAACCTCTTGCAACGCGTTTTCTACCAGTTCAAAGACTTGTTCTTGAAATCAGATAAAGTGAAAGTTTGATACTTGTGTCCCAAAATCATAACCCCTCAAATCTCTAAAACCATGGAAAATTCAAAAGACCAAGCAGTAGCGGAAAAGGAGGAAGTAAAAAAGCCAAAGCGCAAGAAAGTGACCTTGGCTGACTTCAAAGTAAAAAGCTACATGGCCGACGTGAAAGTCGAGCAAATGCAGTTCTTGAAAACTGCTGGTGGCTGATTGTGATCGTAGAGACAGGGCATTGCCCTGTCTGTACTGCGTTCTATGTGTCCATCCAAACAAGGTTTAGCACCCTGTTAACAAACGACAAACAATGAAAATCTCCTGCATCTGCGTTACCGAAAACAGGCCTGAATTGTTGGCCAAGGCCATCGCTCATTACGACAGGCAGAGCTATTCCGACAAGGAACTGCTGATGGTTTATTTGGCGAAGGACTCCGCTACGGATGAATTTGCCAAAAGCCAAAAGCAGGATACCCATATCCAGTTGGTAAGCACCGATGAAGGCTGGAAACCTGTGGTGATTCGCCAAGGTGATTCTGACCATACTTTCATCAAGGTGGATACCAACGAAATATTGAGCTTGGGCGAAAAGCGAAACATCGCTTTGGAGCAAGCCGATGGCGAGTATCTCTGCATTTGGGACGATGACGACTGGTACCACAAGGACCGCCTGACGCGTCAGATGGAGTTTCTTCAGTTTGTCGGAAAACCGGCCGTGGCCCTTTCAAGCCTTTCGCTCTACCTCTCTGAGATGGACAAGGCCTATGTGACCAACCCCCGCGAGGAAGGTTGGGAGGGTTCCCTGCTATCTCATCGGGATGCCATCGGGCAATATGCGGACTTGAACACGGCCGAGGACACTCCGGTGTTGATTCGCCTTTACAGAGAGAACAAGCTGGCTATCATGGATGATCCCAGCCTGTACATTTATTACATCCATTCCACCAATACCTCCAGCGCCGAGCACTTCCAAAAGTTGGCGCGCATTTCCACAGAGATGGATCCACGAAGCACAGAAAGGGTGAGGGACCAATTGGAGATTCCTACTGACCCTGTAAAAACCTACGATGCCGTCCTAAGCCTTGGCGCTTGGTGTCAAGTGGGCGCCGCATGTCGCATGCGCGACCTGAACATCATCAATTCCCCGTTGCACAACTTTGGGGTGAAGACGTGGCAGAACGTTATGGACATCCTCGAATCCCGTTTTGAGGATTATTGGGAGCTCGAAAATATGGCCATCGGTAAGCCCGAAGACCATTATTCAGCCCGCTACGAGGAGCTTCGTTCCATCTACAAGGTGTACTGCAACAAGTACAACATGCTCAGCAATCACCACTTCGATGTGTCAGATAACACGCCAGAGGAATTGGTGACCTACGAGCAATTCAAGGGAAAAATGGAGTTGCTTTCCGAAGTCTTTTTGGAGCAATGCCGTCAGCTTGAAAGCGTGCTTTTCGTGTGCAAAATCATGTCTGCGCCGGAGAAGACGACCATCACCCAAGAGGAGCTTCGTCGATTCTGCAAGGTGTTGAGCGAGCTTCGTGAGGGCAAGCCATATGAGCTTCGCATCTCCGTGCCGGAGGAATATTACGAGCAGGTTTGTCAATGGGTCGAAGAAGACGGATTCCACTTTGTGAAAGTGTTCCAGTGGACCATTCCATTTAACGATGAGTACTTCTCTGAAGAATGGAACAACATGTTCGAGAACGTCCGTCTGGCTCCAGATTACCTTTATCGATTGAACAAGGATGTCTTCCAAATCGAGGACCCAGAATCACAGCATATTGCTTATTTGAATAGCTAATTGAAGGTTTTGGTATCAAGTAGCAGGACTCAAGTATCAAGAGTCTTGTGTCCTGCTACTTGTGTCTTGATACCGCTTTTTTACCCATGACCACCCAGCCAAAAATCTCCTGCATTACCATCACCCACAACAGGGTGAACATGTTGGCCCGCTCGATGAAATGCTTCGAGGAACAGACATACGCCAACAAGGAGTCCGTCATTTTGTTCACGGCCGACGATCAGGAAACTCCAGATTTCGCGGAGGCCAGCACCCAGTATCGTCACATTCACCTGATCCAAAAAGACCCTTCTGAGGACATTATTTTGGAAGCCGAGGCAGGGGAGGAAACTCCTTTTGAATCGCTTGAATCAGGGGATAAAGTACGCCTTAGAAGACATGGTTCGGGGGAATACCTGACAGTGGATGGAGCGGAGGTATTCGTTTTGGAGCGCCAAGGGGAGGAGATTTCTCTAAAGGCGGAGAACGGCCAATGGCTGGTTTTCTCCGAAAACGAAGCATTGAAACTACAGGCTGAATCAAAAAGCTTGAGCACTGTTTTCTTGGTGGATGGCCGAACAAAGTTGTTGCTTCCATCGCTGGAAAATGCGCGTAAAATGGAGCAGTTGGGTTTCGAGGTGAAGGTGGAGAATAAAGGGAATGAGGATAATGTGACTACTCTCGTTCAGCTTTTCGAAGTGGAAAAAGTTTCCCTTGGTGGTAAGCGCAACCTCTGCGTGGAAATGACCAATGGTGAGTTTGTCTGCGTGTGGGACGATGATGACTGGTATGATGCCAAGCGTTTGGAGCACCAAATGCAAATCATCGACCTCACAGGAAAGGATGTTTGCGCCATGGCCCACACCATTTTGATGGACCACCATACCAAAACGGGTTATCTGAACGCCCCACGAATGGACGGTTGGGAGCAAACGATTCTCGTCCGCAAATCCGTGATGGGTTACTACGGGAACAAAGATCGTGGAGAGGACACACCTTTGTTGAAGCGCCTTTATGCTGAGGACCGCATTTCTATCATCGACGATCCGTGGTTGTACATCTACAACATCCACACGGGTCGAGGAAATACCTCCAGCGCGACGCACTTCAAGAAGATGATTCGCGAGGTTATGACCGAGCCTCTTTCCGAGGAGGAAAACCAATTGATTCTTGAAAAATTGGGGGAGGCTTGATGCGATAGCTTGGGCATTCGAAAACGGCGGGTAAAAAATCCAAAGTGAGGAACAATGCGTGGTTTGCGTAGGCTGTCTCCGTAGCGTCGGGTTTTATACCACTCGTGTTCAAAACTTTCTTTCAAAAAGAAAAATCCATTTCCCTGTCCAGCGTCATATAAGTAAATAATCAAACGGACAGGAAAATGGACTCA
>JAUIJC010000027.1 GCA_030431525.1 Bacteroidia bacterium
CTCTTTTTAGTAAACTATAACGGCACCTTCCAAAAGCGCTTTGGACTCTCCTCCATGATTGGCTACTCCACAAGCACACGTCGAAGAATTGAGGGAGAGCTCAAAATCAATGGCAACTTAGGCGACGAAGAATACCGTTTTGGTAACCGAATCCAGTCCCAAGCTGATTTCTTTTACATCATCGGTCTGTATAACAACTTCCGTATCATCCCTATTCTGGGAACCAGTTTGGAATACAGCCAAGTTGACGAACAGAATGGAGACGCTGTGGAAGGAACGGGAAGGACTTTTTTATACTTGGATGCAGGAGTGGATTTCGTATATCAGGATTTCATCTTTCGCACCAGCTTTCAAAAACCATTAATCGACAAGGTGAATAATCAACTGTACAGCACTGGAAACATCAACCTTGCTTTGATTTACAACTTTGGGGAATAAGGTCAGGACGACAAAATCGTCTTAGTATTGGACGCAAGTATCAAGGCACAAGACTTCCCAATGCAGTCTTGTGTCTTGATACTTGCGTCCTTTTTTACTTTTTCGCCACTTCTCTCCTTAGTATTTTTGACTCCCACCTATTCTTATTTTAACTGAATACTTTTCTATGTTCGGAGCAGACGCCATCGCCCATTGGCCCGCACTCATCCCGCCTCTTCTCACCATTATCATTGCCCTAATTTTTAAGGAAGTCACCCTAGCATTAGTGGTTGGCGTGCTCTCAGGCGCTGTTCTCATTACAGGTCCAGACCTTTCTACTTTCAGCCTATTCCTCGACAATTTTTTGGTTGGTGCCGTAGCCGACAAAGACCATGTTTACATTATTTTATTCTCCATGCTGATTGGAGGAATGGTCTCCATAATTTCCGCCAATGGCGGGATGGAAAGCATCGTCCGAGCCTTTAGCCGAAAAGTGAAAAATGCCAGAGATGCCCAAATGGCGACTTTTCTAATGGGCATCGCCATCTTCTTTGATGATTACGCCAATTCCCTGATCGTCGGAAACACCATGCGTCCACTAACTGACAGGTATGGTGTCTCCCGAGAAAAATTGGCCTATCTGGTCGATAGCACTGCCGCACCAGTGGTTTCAATTGCCTTTGTCACCACTTGGATTGGCGCTGAATTGGGTTACATCCAAGAGGCTACAACCATGATGGGCATAAAGCAAAGCGCCTATTCCATTTTCCTCAATTCACTACAGTACGCCTTCTATCCTATTTTCGCCTTGGCCTTTATGCTGATGCTTATTTTGACGGGAAAAGATTTTGGGCCGATGCGAACCGCCGAGGAAAACAGCAAAGCCAAAAACATTAAGGTCAAATTTGAGGAGGTTGATGAAGGACCATCAAAATCCCCGCTTCTGGCAATTATCCCCGTGCTTACCCTGATTGGAGTCACGGCCTTTGGTTTATACTGGACAGGAACCAAAGACCCCATCGAAACAGAAGGCGGTTTCCTTTTTCAGATCAGCA
The DNA here is from genome assembly GCA_030431525.1 of Bacteroidia bacterium. Taxonomy (GTDB): domain Bacteria; phylum Bacteroidota; class Bacteroidia; order Cytophagales; family JAAEPT01; genus JAUIJC01. Next base: position 1,473 of record JAUIJC010000027.1, read on the forward strand.
CCATTTTAGGACAAGCTAATTCTTACAAAGCATTGCTTTGGGGAGCATTCTCTTGTTGTTCAGTCGCCATTCTACTGACGATTAGTTTGGGAAAACAATCCCTACACAACACCATGGAACACATGCTGACGGGCTTTAAGCAAATGATGCCTGCCATGGTTATCCTCACCTTGGCTTGGGCCTTATCGGGAGTTATAAAAGAGCTGAAAACAGCTGAATATTTAGGGAACACCTTCCAGAGCTTCTCTCCTATTTTCACCCCAGCGCTTATTTTCATTCTTGCTGGAATCGTTGCCTTCTCCACGGGCTCAAGCTGGGGAACCATGAGCATTCTGTATCCGCTGGTACTTCCCTTGGTGTGGACCTTGGCCCAAAACAATGGATACGCTCCAGAGGAGGTGATGCCGATTATCTATCATTGTACTTCAGCCATCCTTGCGGGGTCAGTCTTCGGGGACCATTGCTCCCCTATTTCCGACACCACCATATTAAGCTCTATGGCCAGCGACTGCAACCATTTGGAACATGTCCGCACTCAGGCGCCATACGCTTTGACTGTTGCGCTGGTTAGCATCGTTATTTCAATTGTTCCTGTCAATTTGGGGATGCATTGGAGCCTAAACTTTATACTTGGCTTTTTACTTCTTTGGGCTGTGGTTTGGAGCCTCGGAAAAAAGTTTTTAAAAAAACCCAGTTTCATATAACCCCTCTCTCCGAGCAAGCGTATTAAAAAGGGAAATGAACTACCAACCGACCATACAAGGATGCTTTTTTACTGGCTATGCGGTCCTATTGGTCACATTAATCAATCAAAACCCTAAAACCATTTCCACCTTATGAAAGGACAATTCATCCTCGGTATCGTAGTTGGCGCAGCCGCTGGTGCTGTCGCAGGACTTCTTTTGGCGCCAGAAGACGGCAAAAAGAACCGTGAGACGCTCGCAAAATTCATTGATGAACGACGTTCTACCCTCAACGATCAAATGTCTACTTTGGGTGACAGGATCAACCAAGTAGCAGAGAATGGTAAAACTTCACTTCAAGACCTACAGCGCTCAGCAAAAGGAGTCGTTTCTGATCTTGAGGGATCCATCAAGAATAAGGCGAAGGCTGTGAAAAACGCCTAAGCTTTTTGAAACCCTTTTTAAGGTATTCCTCGTATAACTGGGGAATACCTTTCATTTTTTAACCTAAGCTCCAAAGGAGGACTATTTTTCTATGGAACAACTCAAGAAACAAGGCGAAGAAACTCTTTTAGGCCTCAAGACCTACACCGAGGACTTGGCACAGTATGCCAAACTTGAAGCCATTGAAAAAACCTCAGTCATCTCCTCGGATATCATCGGTATTGGCTTTATCGCCGTCCTTATGACATTGGTTTTCCTCTTAGGAACGGTTGGACTTTCCCTTTATTTGGGAGAAATCTTAGGCGCTTCCTACATGGGCTTCTTAGTAATTAGTGGCGTACTATTAGCCATTTCGATCTTTTTCATGTTGGTTATCCGTCTCTGGTCACTAACCCCAGTCACCAACATGATCGTCAAATACCTCTTCAAAAAACTTAACTAAGCTTCCCATGAAAAAAGTTACCAACTACAAAACATTGCTTCAAGAGAAGAACCGCTTGAAGTATAAAATGGAAAGTGACAAGATTCGGATGCAAGCTAATCTAAAAATCTTGGAGGTTCAGTTAACCAATGGTCTTTTGAATAGCTTGCTAAACCTCCTTAAATAAATCTATTATGGAGGTTTAGAAGAACCAGTCACCTGATCCACTCCCATTTAGACTTTTCTTGGAAAGCCCTCAGAACTTCCTTCAATCCAAATTAAATCCCACCAATACAAAAACCCCCGCCTCATTCCTGAAGCGGGGGTTTCATTTTCAAGGGCTTGGGCCCTTTCTATATTTGTCAATCCATTCTTATCTCGCGATGGTCACCGAACCACGGTACGACTTGTCTCCCGTACCCAACTCGATCACGTAGAAGTAAACACCGTCAGGAAGCTCCTTGCCGTCGCGCGTACCGTACCAATCACCGTTATAGCCTTCGAACTTGCGGTACACCTCGTTGCCCCAGCGGTTATAGATCTTCACGCTGGCTGCAGGGTAGCTGTCCAAACCGCCGATCATCCAGTTGTCGTTGTAGCCATCACCATTCGGCGTGAAGGCCGCAGGGATCTGAACTGGTTGATAGACATTAAGACTTGTAGAGGCAGAATCACTACACCTACCCAACTCAGCCGTTACAATAATAACATCTTGATTCTCCGCGGCAGCCATCACCACCTGCTGATCAGCTGGCGAGAAATTGACAGCACCGGAAACAGACGACCAGCTGTAACTATAGTTCTTATTCTGACCAATCTCTTCGGCTACAACTTCTACAGCACCTGGCGCATCCTCCTCCCTAAGATCAAGCTCGACCAAACTTGGAAGACTTACCTGGACATCAAGCTCTTTAACGGTGAAAGCCATACCTTCTATGCCACAACCATAGTCCTTCTCTATAAAGACTTTATACTCACCTGGCTGGGAGACCGTAATGTAGCCCGCCTCAGTAGAGTATGGCGACCATGAACCATTCAATGGACGGTAAGACCATTGATAAGCGTAGTCTGGGTCAATCTCTCCACCCAACAAGGTTACCGTCTGTTCATCATTACTACAGAGCATAGAGTCGGACTCAAATTCAATCACTGTACTCGGAAGCATGATATGCTCAACTAACACTCTTGCCTCTAGCGGATTTGCACAGCCTGCATCCTTAGAAAGCTTAAGCATAGTCTCCGATGAGCTCGTAAAGTCAGCACCACTCACCGTTCCATTAGTTACCGTACCACTCGGCTCCCACGTCCAGGTGTTGACTCCAACAACATCTCCTTCCTCTGTCAGAACTACAGTCTCATCGCCACATATACGCTGAACATAAATCAACGGAGTCGAAGACAGCTCCTCAAACCTATCCATACCCATATCCGAGCTTGACACAAGAATTGTAGGTGCCTTCGCTGTAAAGTCAAGCTCGAACTCATCAAATGTGCCTGCAGTACACTGCACATCAGAAGCCAACTCGCCAACCACCTTCACCTTGTGGAGAGCTCCATCCATAAAGGTGTACAAGAACGGGTTGGAGGTAGACGCTGAAAGGCCGTCAACAAACCACTCAAGCTTGAACACCGAAGCATTTGCATTGGCAGTAAAGGTCACTTCCTCATCCTTACAGCCGGCAGGCAAACTAAAGTCTACAGAAGGCGCAGGAACAACGTTCATCGTATAAGGAGCAGAATTTTTGCTTAGACCACAGGCATTGCGAGCATGTACTGTGATTGTCTCCGTCGGGTCACTGGTGAAAGTATGGCTCTCACTGTCGCTGTTACCAGCAATGCCGCTGGACCAAACATAGTCCACCACGCGGGCTGGGAATGGTGTCGCTACAGACAGGTTTACCGTCTCTCCGACACAAACGTCGGTCACACCACCCGCTGCAATAATTGCTGTTGGATCCTCTGGTACGTCAGTCACGTTGAACACAACCGTACGCTCGCTGGCTGGACAGCCGCTGGCCGCAGTCTTGGCAATTGACCAAGTCACCTCGGTCTTGCCTATTCCCGTTAGCGTTACCCCTGACTGGGAAGCTGTGTTCGAGCCGTTGACCAAGGCAACGCTCGTGCCTGAAACAACCGTCCAGGTACCTTGCTCGCCACTGGCGGCTGAGGAGCCATTAAAATTGATAGTTCCATCATCAAGACAAACATCTACCTCCTCGTCTTGCACAAGGATATCGGTGCCATAAGTAATCTCGGCTACTGTGATGTCTGAAAGCTTATTAAGCGTCACATCCACAGAGGAGTGATCCACACATGTACCATTAGACACCGTCCAGCGGAACACCGACTGACTGCCATTCACCAAGTTCTCCACCTGGGCAGCAGGATTGTTCTCCTGTCCAGAAACAATATTACCTGGACCGCTTATCAAGGTCCATGCACCTGTAGCAGTGGTGCCACCAGATGCCAGGCTCGCTGCCTCGGCATCAAGGTTGGTTGGGTCCGCACAGGTTGGCACAGTCGTCATGATTGGGTCAGCCAAGGCAGCCGTTTCAGGTGCTTCGTCAACGCTGATGGTCACTGTCGCTGCCTGAGGGGCACAAGGGCTGCTGGCGTCAGCCACCTCCCACTGCAACACGTTGTCACCAAACGGAAGGTTCGATACCGTTGCGTCATGGGCGTTCAAATCACTGAAAGAAACAGAAGTTCCAGCATCACCGTTGCTGTTGGAAACAAAGCTCCAAGTACCAGTTTCGGTTGCTTTTAGGCTTGCATTTGCGCCCAACTGATGGGAAGTACCCTCACAGATGGTGGTCGCGCTGCCAGCATCAGGAGGGGTAATGCTACCTACACGGGTAATGGTAATATCATCCGTCTGGGCAGTACATACGCCATTCGGACTAGTCACGGTGTAGGTCACCGTCACTGACTCGCCTTCGTTGTTGATGGTCAATGCTCCAGTAGAGCTAATGCTACCCTTGGTCGCATCATCAACACTCCAGGCACCAGTACCAACCGTAATAGCGTCAGCTGTCAAGGTGAGGCCAGTCGTACAAATGTTCGTTCCACCTGTAGGTGATTGGATCACTGCATCACTTGGAACAGCGTCAACAGATAAAGTAATTTCGTCAACATTTGAATCCTTAGGGTCCGCACAAGAAAGGTCGGAAGTCATCTGAACTCCGATTTTCTTACCTGAAAGGGACTTCACTTCGGCAGCAGTCAAGTCGAGGAAATCATCCTTGACAGAAGACTGAGCCACACCATCAAGGGTCCAGACAAAGTCAGGGCTTGTCCCGCCATTCTCAGACTTCGAAAGGGTCAAAGTCAGTGCAGCATCCTCACAAACCGTCCCAGGATCCGAAATTGCAACCGCAGGAATAACCTTGGCAGTATAATTCACCGTCACACTGGTTTCCTCCGTACCACAATCGCCAGCGGCTACAACCTTGATCTCACCAGCACCAGTATTGAACGTCACCTCGGCAAAGAGGTCCGTGGAACCTCCGCCAGACACCAAAGTGGCTCCCGAAGGAATCGTCCATGTATAAGTAACATTCGAGCCGTCAACCGCACTAATCGAATAGGTCTCCGTCTGACCTTGGCAAACAGTAGTAGAGCCGGAAATCGCACCTACGGCAGCCGTCTTCTTCCTAACCGTCAGGTTCGCCGAAGTAGTCAACGTAGCGGGGCATTTTGAGTTGCCCACCTCAACCTCTACGGCAAAGGTGCTGCCTCCCAAACCTGTAAACGCAGGAATCGTGAGCTTGGAGGAGGTCTCGGCTGAAGCCGTACCGTCAACCGTCCACGTATAGCTCTCAGCGTTGCTCACGCCTGTAACCTCATAGGCCTTATTCGTCGCGTCCTCACATACCGTCAGGTCGCCAGTGATTGTAGGCGTTCCGGTTACGACTGCGTTGACCACAACCTTGATCTCAGCACGCGGGCTTTCACAACCATTTACCGACTGGCTTACATAATAGGAAGTCGTACCGGCAGCGGTAGTTGACGGAGTCGGTGCTGATGGGATTACAGCACCTCCTGAAGGTGAATCATACCAGGTAAGCGTCGCCCCTGTGCTGGCGTTCGCTGACAAGCTAGAGGCAGCATCACCGACGCAGTACTCTACTGGGGTGTTTACTGTTGGGGCACTTGGAATAGCATAAACCGTCACATCTACCTTAGCACGAGAGCTTTCACAACCATTCTCCGTCTTACTTACATAATAGGAAGTCGTACCGGCAGTTGTGGTAGCTGGAGTAACACTTGGAGCTCCCGTTCCTCCAGTAGCTACAGTGTACCAAGTCAATCCAGTTCCTGTAGGACTCAAGTCTGAGGCTGTCTCTTTCTCACAGTATTCTACTGGAGAGGTTACTGTTGGGGCACTTGGAACAGCATAAACCGTCACATCCAACTTACTACGAGAGCTTTCACAACCATTCTCCGTCTTACTTACATAATAGGAAATCGTACCGGCAGCTGTGGTAGCTGGAGTAACACTTGGACTTCCTGAACCTCCAGTGGCTACAGTGTACCAAGTCAATCCAGTTCCTGTAGGACTCAAGTCTGAGGCTGCATCACCAACGCAGTATTCGACTGGAGAGGTTACTGATGGGGCACCTGGAGTTGCATTTACAGTAACAGAAATCTTATTACTCTCAGGTGATTCTCCCGTACAAGATCCAGAATTTGTAACCGTCACCCAATAATCCTTAGCTGCTGCAGCGGATGTTGTAGGAACTGTATAATCTTGGGAGGTAGCCCCAGAAATAGCGCCATCGTCATTATACCACTGATATGTAAATGGACCAACCACCAACGGGTCAGAATTTGGGTTAGGATCAGCCGTCAAAACCAAGGTTTCACCTTGACAAATGGTTGCAGTTCCAGTTTTTACGGAAGCTTCTGGAGCCTCCTGAGTACAACAGGCAGGAATCGTTACTGCAGCTCCATAGGAACAACCAGCTGGAGAATCTTCTTCAGAATAAGTAATTGAAGTCTTTACAATATTATAAGTCTTAAAACTTATAGGTCCATCAGTAAAATCGTTTTGTACAGATCGTGCGATATTAATACCAGTCGGCGCTTGGAACGATACTTTATAATCTCCAGCACCTACATTCCAATCAGAAGGTGTTAAAGTTTCAGTCCAAGCAGTCCCACTCGTTCCACTAGCAATATTTATTGGAACTGTGATTGGGGTACCTATTACAGTTCCACTAGAATTTTCTAGTGTAATAACTACATCACCAACAATTGCTGCACTAGCCCATCCATGGTGAAGGTTCAGCTCAAAGGAATTTATACTAGCAGATACAGCTGGATTAGAGACTGTCAATTCAAAATCATTAGGGAGATTAAAGTTATCCCACTTATTAAAATTGTCTTGAACAGAAGTTGAAGTCAAACTACCTGCTGGATGAACCCAAATAGAACCTCCCACAAATGCCGAAGCATCAAAAGTTGACCCTGCACCGACAATGACTCCACCACTTGCAGGATCCTTATCATACCAAAGGTATTCACCAGATGAGGAACCAGTACCAGTAGCAATTCGAGGACATGTCGAAGAAACAGTAGCTGAAGCATATTGCTCTGGCAATACCTCAACATTAAATTTCAGTGTTCTACTTCTACTACAATCATCAACAACATCCACCTGAATTGAGGTAGTGCCAGCATTAGTCATATCAACCGTAAAGGATGATTTATTCGCATCTGAATCTGTATTTGCCCCTGTCGCAGTCCATACAACACCAGGAGTTTCCGAGCCCTCAATTTCTATTGAGAACGTAACTGTCTCCCCTTGACAAACCGTAGAATTAGCTAAATCTTTACCGTTAACTTTAAGAGTGGCAATACTTGAAACCAAAGATTTCAAGAAAGTGGGCATATCCATATTTACCCATTGTTGATCTGCTGTAGTAGCAGTATAGAAATTATTATCAAGAGTACCTCCCCCATCAACATTAGTGATTCGACCTATTTTTCCTTTACCAGCATTAGCATACGCTTCGGGAATAGCGTAATAAATATTTCCATCTGGAGCCATCTGCAAATGTCCACCCCGCATGCCACCCGTCGTACCTAAAGAGGTAAGTGCTCCTAACCCAGAACCAGTTACTGGTATTGAATAAATTTCACCAGGATTATTATTATCCTGTCCTCTTAACACATATACGTATTTTCCATCTGAAGAAAATTCAACCCCATATGGTTGAACTATATTGTCAATAGAGTTCACAAAAGTCAATTGACCGCTTTGTGCATTAAAATTATAAAGCTGAACCTTTCCACCAATAGCATACACCATCTGGGTATAGCAGTTATTAAACTTCATAATCCCGATGTCATCAATAGTCTCAGGCCAAGAAGAAGTACAAACTAAACTTGGTCCTTCTGCTTGAGTTGTTGACAGAGAAATCCCTGAAGATGTAACAGAATAAACTTTAAAATTATTGTTACACTTCTCATGAGTCACCAACCAATATTCATCAGACACAGAAAAATCTGGGTTAACTTTTGGGACACCAGCCTGTGCCTCAGTCAAATTAGCAGCTAAATTATTTGCAGAGCCAACAGAGATATTCCCAGCACCACTTCCATTCACCGTTACTTTGTAATAAGAAGCCGCTGGTTTAGTCGCAGCTGTTGGACCAAACCTCATTATCGACAGATAATACTCATTGTCAACCCCTGGTACAGGAAAGACTATGGAGCCTTGGGCAACATTCCAAGTATTTGATGGCAAATTAAACACTGCGTTGCCTCCCCCATCATAAACATCATCCCCTACTACGGCAAAAAGCAAATCACCATTTTGATCTGAAATTGCAGTGGAGTTTTCAGTAAGATCGTTTCCACTAGGAAGACCTTTAGATACAGTTGGATTACCACCTCCTGAGAAATCCATTTTTATGTTATTTCCCACATACCAGATATCCGCTTGCCCAAACGATAAATGGACAGAGAACAACCCGAAGAGAACCAAGAGCGCTAACCGCAGCCTACTCATCATCGATGAATTATAAAGGTTGGACATATTATTACGTCAACATTAAACAAGACTTAAAGATAGGGAAATTCCCTGTTTCTTATGTTAATATGATGATTCCCGTCAAAGTAACCATATATCTGGCTTTTCTTCAGGGAGAACTATGCAACACAACGGAGAACCCGAACTGGAATCAAATCGTTCCAACGATTCCACTAATGCATGCAATATTATAAAAGTGACTTAATATCAGGTTTAAAGTACTCAGGACCTTTCATCACCTTCCCATCCTCTCGATAGATAGGCTTCCCATCAGCTCCCAGCTTGGACATGTTGGAGCGATGAATCTCCTCAAACACCTCAACAATTTTATCTTGGAGCCCATGCTTAAGGATTGTTCCGCAAAGGATATAGAGTTGGTCCCCTAAGGCATCAGCGATTTCAACAAGATTTCCTTCCTTGCAGGCTTCCAAATATTCGTCGTTCTCCTCAGCCATAAGACGATGACGCAATTCTGCCTCCTTCAGTGGAAGTTTAGCCGAGGGCTTTTCATTGTTTTCGATGCCAAAGGCATCATGAAACTGTCTGACGGCTTCAAGTTTTTTATCCATTATTCTAGAAATAATCGCCCTTCCAATCTTTAGAAGGATTTTCGACGGACATCAAATTTACACAGAATAAATGGTGTAGGTTTTTTATGTATATTGTAAACTATTGCTTTAGCAAAAGAGCAATAATAAACTGGCCCAGCCGGCTTGTTCTTTTGCTTGCTGTTCGTAGCAACTTGATTTGCGATAGCTACGGCTATCCCTTCATCAACTCGCTACGAACAGCAAGCAAAATAACTGTGCCTTGATGGACCAGTTTATCATTTCACTTTCGCTTCAACCAATCCCATAGATTATTGTGCTGCAAAAGTTTCGGATTGACCTTCGTCTAAGCCTTTACCTTTCTTTCTTGCTGGCAGGAGCCCTTAGCCTGATTAGCTTCCTTGTATTTCAGGAAAGTCAGAAGCTTGTGCATCGACAGGAGGCTGAAAGATTGCACATTATCAACGGCCTGAAAAAGGAGAAAATCAGCTCCCATATCCGGAAGGTTCAGTCTAATATTGACCAAATCAACCATCATCAAGACTTATCGGATGCGTTGAATTTTTTGGCATTAAATTATCAAAGCAGAGACACCGCTGTTCAACAACATGTTAGTGTTGTCCGAGAGTTTTTGAAAGGTCAATTTCATTCTATCAAGGAGGCCTATTCATTTAATAAGATTCTACTTCTCAACACGGAAGGGAAGGTTTTCTTTTCCACCACTAATACCCTGAACCTCAGTCTTCAGGAAAAAAACCTTTTTAATGAGAAGGAGGCCACCTTCCTCAAGGCTCGTCATGACTTGACCTTCACCCCGCCCTTCCCCACTAAAGGAACTCATGGGGCTTACCATGTAATGGCCCTTGCCCCGATTTTCAACCGTGACCTTCAGGGCAAAAAGAAGACAACTTTGATTGTGGCCTATGAGATTCCGATGGAGCCCATTTTTGAGAGTGTGAATGACACTACAGGACTTGGATTCACGGGGGAGACGATTCTGACACAATACATTGACAACAAAGCTTGTTTCCTAAACCCAACCAGAAGACATCTGGTGGGTGATGAAGAAGTACCTATTCCTCTTGGATCTGAAAAAGGGATACCCGCACAGCGCAGTGTAACCAGTTCAAAAGGAGGGTTTTCCGAAAACCTTATTGATTACAGAGGAGTTCCTGTCAATGCTGCATGGAGTCAAATCCCAGAGCTTGGCTGGGGCATTGTTACCAAAATGGATCACAAGGAGTGTTTCATGCTCCTAAACAAACTCCGGCAGAAGGTCATCTTTGTATCTGGAATCGCCATTATCATTGCCATCTTCATTGCAACTCTTTATGCCCGAAACTTCCTCAAGCCATTGATTCAAATTGAGGATACGATTTCGGCTTTGGCGCAAGGCTCCTTCCCAAAAGAAGTGCCGTCTGATAGAAATGATAAGTTCCGCAACATTTCTATGGCCCTTAACACCCTTATCAATCACCTAAAGCAGTCAACTTTGTTTGCACAGCGCATTGGTCAGGGAAAACTTGATGTCTCGATTGACACTTCTGTTCATTCCGATGTATTGAGCAAAAGTTTGGCAGCTATGCAAAAAAGCCTGTCACGCGAAAAGGACCATGAATTGGAGCGTAAATGGTTGACAGAAGGTATTGCCATCCACAGTGAAATTCTTCAGTCCAATGTGGATAGTATTCAATCCCTTGGCGAAGCCATTCTTTCAAGCCTTGTAAGTTACTTGGGTGTGCAACGCGGTGGATTTTACTCTGTACTTTACACACCAATAAATAACGAAAATGGTGACGAGGTTTGCTTTGAGTTATCCGCCACCTATGCCTATGAGGATCAAGAGGATCGTTCGAGAAAATTCAAACTTGGTGAGGGCATTATAGGCCAAGCAGCCCAGGACTGCCAGACTATTTATCAGAAAAATGTGCCTTTAGAAAGTCCTGAGGTCTCCACCGCTTTTGGAAAAGCCAAAGCAACCAATATTCTTATTGTGCCTATTAAGGTCAATGAAGAGGTGCTCGGCCTGTTGGAATTTGCTGCTTTTGAGGAAATCAATGAGTATAAAATCGACTTAGTGGAACGTATTGCTGACAACATGGCTTCGGCTATCCTGTCTGTAAAATCCAGCGAGCGCATGAAACGCTTGCTTTCTGACTCACAGCGCTTTGCTCAAGAACTCCAGAAAAAAGAGGAAGAGCATCTTCAAAACCAAAAGGAGATGGAACTCCGCTTTAAAGCCCTTCAAAAAGAGCTCCTTGAGGCTAAAAAAGACAGCCAACGTCTTCGGAATAAGCTTAGGGCACTTTTAGATAATCTCTAAAGAACAAAAATTGCTTTTCTCTTACGTGAAGTTATATTCCCACTACTCCTTGTGAAAAGCAATATTTTGACGAGACATTCCAATTTTCAGGCGATTTTTCACTATTTTTAGGGAATGTACCAACTGTTGTTCAACACAATATGTATGGACTGAGGGTTTCATGCATCCTTTCGCCTTGAAAACGAGAGGCTGAAAGAACTATTCTTAGGAAACCGTCCTTTACGTAGAAAATCAAACCTTTCATCATGAACCTACGTTTTACTCGATTGGCTTGGCTGCCATTATTTGCCATCCTGTTTTTAGAACTTGGAGCCAATGCAGCTCAAGCGCAATGCAAGGAAATCGTTGGCTACTATGCCTCTTGGAAACAATACCGCAGGAATAGACTATTTGTTCCTGAGAATATTGATTTCAGGAAATATACCATCATCGAATACGCCTTCTATTACCCAGACGAGAATGGTAAAATTCAGATGACTGACCCTTGGGGTGATAGTTTGAACTTAAAAGTACCAGACAACAACCTTATTAGCCGAGCGCATGCTGTTGGTACTAAAGTAATGCTTTCATTGGGTGGTTGGACGCTTTCGTACACCTTCCCAACTGTTGCTGCTGATCCTGCAAAACGTACCGCTTTTGCCCACTCCTGTGTGGATATGATTCGTGAATACGAATTTGACGGGATTGACATTGACTGGGAATTCCCAGGCGCCTCTCCAGGTAACGGCACTGAAGGCGGCCCTGAAGACACGGAAAACTTTAATCTTATGATTAAAGAAATTCGTGATTCTTTGGATGCTTATACCGCCAAAAACGGTGGCAACCACCTCCTTCTAACTGCTGCCTTCCACACCGTTCCTGAACTTGCAGACAAAATTGACTGGAAAGTTGCGAACCAGTACTTGGACTACATCAACTGTTTTGGTTATGACTTCTACGGTGCTTGGGGTAATGTGACCAACCACAACGCCCCTCTTTGTCCTCCAAAAGTTGGTGCCAAAGGCGTAAACCAAGCTGAAGGTTTCCTTCTACTAACTGAGGAATACGGCGTCCCCGCCGAAAAAATCATCCTTGGTATTGGCTTCTATGGCCGTTCATTCATCACCAAAGGTGAAAATGGACTTCACGTACCAAGTGTACAAGGTGCTGTAGATAAGGCCAACTTCCCAGATGACGAAGGTTCTCCAGGTTACTACCATATCTTGGCGAAAGCTGGTGAGTACGAAATGCACTGGGATAGCACAGCCAAGGTTCCTTACATGATGAAAGGTAAGTCATTTGTATCCTACGATGATCCACTTTCTGTAGAGTACAAATGTCGCTTCATCAAGCACACTGGTGCTGCTGGTTGTTTGATTTGGGAGATTGAGCAAGACTTCGTAGAAACTGCTCCTGGGTCAGGTCAGATTCTGGCTACACCTTTGATTGACAAGATTAACGACGAGTTCCGCTTCAAATGTGATGTTACTGAAGTAGAAGGCGATCCTGATTGTCACTGTGGCGTTAAAAGCTTCAAGGAAAAACAGGAAGAGTTAGCTGAAAATACTGGAGAGGAAGCCGCTCCTGAGGAGAAGTAAGCTTCTTGAAATATTACAGATTGATAAATCCCCTGCCGATTGGTAGGGGATTTTTTATTGCGCTAAATATTAGAGAAACCGAGACGGAATTTGAAAAAACTGGAATGGACTCTCTTTGCTAAGAAGATTTCGCCCTTTCAGGGCTATTGGTGTTCCTAAATTGCACAAAGACAAAGGACTTTGTCCTTTGCTAGTATATTTCGCCCTTACAGGGCTAGTACTCTACCCTATAATATTTATCAATGATTCAGAACTGGTAGGCTTACTTTATAGCGTGTTGTTTTTGCCATGGATAATGCGATGTACAAAGGACTGAAGTCCTTTGCTGAGGAGAAACGCCCTTACAGGGCTACCAGTAGAATAATCTATAATAGCTGGTATTCTTAAATTTGAATTACAGCTATTGATATAGGATAGGTTCTTGAAATTTCAGGCAATAAAAAAGCTCACCAAAAATGGTGAGCTTGATATTCGTTGGGGTCTAAAACCCAGTATTGATGCTGTAGGAAATTACTTATCCTTTTTGGCCTCCTTTTTTAGACGCTTAACCTCCTCTTTCTCCAGCTTTTCCTGATATTTTTCCTTTGGAGATTTCTTCTCAAAAACACTGACATCCACATTCACATAACGCTCTGGATTGGCCTTCATGTCAGCGAGCAAATCATTAAGCTTGATGGTAGCATCCTCAAGGTTCTGATAAACCGCTTCATCTTTCATTAGCTTGCCAGCAGTTCCTTCCCCTTTCTCAATGCCTTCTAAGACACTATTAAGGTTTGTCACAGCAACTTTAGCCTCAGCAACTGTCTGAGTCAATTGCATATGGTTTAGAGTGTCTCCGAAAGCTGTGTATTCCTCAAGCAAAGGATCCATTTTCTCTACCGTACCATTAAGCTTGACAATTAACACATTTAAGTTTTGTGTCATTAAGTCAATCTTCTTTTGGTTTTGCGCCAAAATCAAATCAACTCGATTTGAAGCTTTTGCAAGTTCAGCCGTCATCAGCTCAACGTTGGAGAGGATTCCGCGAATATTCTCACGCGTGGTATCATTAATGGTTGCCAACACGGTATCAACACGCTCCACAACGGGCATTGCCTTAGCTTGAAGCTTCTCAGCAACACCAAGCGCCGTCGAACCAGAGATTGTTTCACCTCCTTGATAGACCTCAGTATTTTTCCCCATTTCAAGAGCGATTTCCATCCCTCCCAAAAGGCTCGCACTGTTCAAAATGGCTACAGTAGCATCTCCCACGTCAATGCTCTCGTCCACGGACAAGGTCACCTTCATGTGATAAATACCTGTTTCTGTCATGATAGGTTCGATAGCCTCAACCCTTCCAACTGACAATCCACTGGTGGTTACAGGATTACCCTCAACCAAGCCACTGACATTGTCATACACCACATAAAATGTATCCTTGGAGGACATAAAGTCCCTGCCCTTCAAAAAGTTGAAGCCAACATACAGAATGGTACCACTGATGATAGCCAATAAGGCTACTTTAAATTCCTTTGTCAAAACACTCAGAAATTGATGAATACGAGCTTCGAAGTTAGCAAAAGGAATCAAATAAATCCCTGTTCCTCCTTACCCTTGTTTGAATCCAAGGGTAAGTTTCCTTGAGTTTCAGAATACTTCTTACCTCAACTAGCTCAAAACAAAGAAAGCCCTCCATGTTCTATACATAAACACGGAGGGCTTTTGATGGCTTTATTTTGGGACAATCAATCCAACTCTTGCTTGTATCCTTTCACCGCTCGGTAGATCCCCGAAGCCAATAATACCTGATTTGCCTTTTGCTTCAAGTAACTTTCTTCGGTTGAGTTTGTCAAATAGCCAACTTCAACCAAAACACTAGGCATGTTGGTTTCCCACAACACTAAAAATCCAGCTTGTTTGACCCCACGAGCAGGACGCTTTACGCGAACTTTAAAATCCTCATTGATTTTATCAGCCAAGTTAAGGCTCAACTTTGAGGATGCTGTATTAATCTCATTGGCGCGAAGGATATAGCCAATGTCGGAATCTGGCTCGAAGCCATTGTATTGGGAATGATAATCTTTCTCCTTCCGAATAACACTGTTTTCACGTTTTGCCAATTCCAACTCCTGCTCCTCCTTGTGCATTCCTTCGGTATAAACCTCGGGACCTTTCACCCAGTTTGGGCCTGCATTGCAGTGAATGGAAATAAACAAATCGGCTTTGGCCTTGTTAGCAATGCTCGCACGTTGATGAAGTTCGACAAACTTATCTTCCGTGCGGGTATAGATCACCTTTACGTCCTTAAGATTCTGCTCAATGATACGACCAGTCTCCTTAGCGATGGCCAAAGCAATCTTTGACTCATGCGTTTTACTCACTCCCAAGCATCCAGGATCCTTCCCTCCGTGCCCTGCATCAATCACTATGGTACGAAGCTTGATATCCGGCTTCAGGTCCAAAGGCGTGAAGGAGGCCAAAAAAAGGATTAAAGTACTTAAGGCAGTAAACAACACTCCCCGTAATCTTTTCCAAGGCTGTTTCATGTTAAAATGTCTTTGACAGATAGCGGTTGATTTTCAAACCCCTTAACAAGAGAAAAACAATAACCAGAACCAGTCAGCTTGTTCTTATGCTCACTGTTTGCAGCAACTTGTTTTGTGATAGCTACGGCTATCCCTTCATCAACCTGCCACAAACAGCGAACAAAATAACTTCGCTTTGGTGGTTCAGTTTATTATTTCTCTCTTGCTTTTTAAATTTCAACAGAGAATGAGCGGATTTGACGGTATTCCCATAAATTTGCCAACACAAAGGTTAAAAATTTTGTTCAAACTGGAAACACGAACACCAGCATCCCCCATGGGTTTCACTCCGAAAAGGAGGCTACAGCTTTCACTATTTTCCCTCCTCACGCTGCTCATGCTTTCTCCTTTAACGAAAAGGAGTTACGCTCAAGTTGCAGACGACACTACCAAAACCGTTCCGAGCTCCCCTTCTACACAGCCTCGAAGCGATATCCAGACCCACATCAACTACGACGCAAGAGACTCTATACGTTTCAACGTCAAAGAGCAAAAAGTAATTCTCTACAAGGATGCTCACGTTGATTATGGAAACATGTCAATGGATGCCGATTTCATTGCCATCGACTGGAACTCACACACTGTTTTGGCTACCTATTCGACTGATTCCACTGGAAAAAAACAGGGAATCCCGCATGTGAAACAGGGTGACCAAGTTTTTGAGGCGGACACGATTATTTACAACTACGAAACTCAACGTGGCTATATCTCCGGCATTGTCACCCAAGAGGGTGAAGGCTATTTACAGGGAAAGGGCGCGTTAAAGGATGAGTACAACCAGCTTTACATCAAAAACGGCAAGTACACGACTTGTAACAAAGCTGAACCTCACTATCACTTCCGCCTGAAAAAAACCAAGGTTATCCCAGGTGACAAAGTAGTTTCTGGCCCTGTCAACCTTTACATTGACGAAATTCCTACCCCACTGGCCGTCCCTTTCGGCATTTTTCCTTTGGCGGAAGAACAACAATCCGGGCTTATCATCCCAGCTTTTGGTGAGCAACGCGACCGAGGCTTTATGCTGACGGGATTGGGCTACTACTGGTATGTAAACGATTATTTGGGGATTAAGTTTCTGGGAGACATCTACAGCCTTGGCGGAGGTAAAATCAGGGTGGAATCCGATTATAAGAAACGCTACAAATACACCGGAGGCATTGACCTTCAATATGTACGAAACATCCGCGGAGAAAACCCATTTGGCTTAGAAAGCACCAAGGATTACCTCTTTAAATGGAATCACGCTCCTGTCAGCAAAAGTGGACGCTCCTTCTCCTCTGATGTTAACCTCCAGACAACCACTTATAACCTAAATGGAGTGAACCAAGATGTTAATGATTACATAAAAAACAACATCAACTCTAATATCACCTTTACTACTCCCCTTGGAAAATATTTAAGGACAGCTATCAAGCTTCGACACAACCAAAACAACAAGACAGGCATCTATAACTTCACATTGCCTGATGCAACCATTTCAATTAATAGAATCAATCCTTTTCAATCTAAAAAACCTTCCGCAAAGAAAAAGACAGCTTTCAAATCCTTCTATGAAAGCATAAACTTTTCATACACAGGAAACTTCAAATATCTATTTTCCAATGCCCCTAGCGTTCCTCGTTTCGACTTTGAAGTTGCAAATGAGGAGCTTTTCAAAGATGATTCAGACACCATTGATTTTGCTGCCAGAAATTTTGATAGAATTTTTGATCGAGGTCAAGCAGATATGGTTCATAATATTCCCATTTCAGCATCTTTGAAACTTTTAAAATACTTTAGTTTTAACCCTTCCTTTAACTATCGTGCATTCATGTACGACAGAAGATATGATTATGTGGCGAATCCTGAGGATTCCACAGTATCAGTATCACGGACAAATGGGTTTGCATTTGCCCAAGAATATTCAACTAGCGCAACCCTCAATACTACTTTTTATGGGTTTTATGGTTCATCAAAAGGAGCCCCTTTAATCCGACACCAGATTCAGCCAATAGCAGGTTTCACCTACCGCCCTGACTTTGGAGAAAATGAAAATTATTATCGGCAAATATCTGTAGGAGATTTTAACAGACGAGTAAGCCGTTTTCAGGGCCAAGGAATATCCACACCTGGTGCAAACAAACAAGCAGCATTAACACTTGAACTGAGAAACAGTTTTGAACTAAAAGTGCGGGACCGCAGTATTGAAGACTCTGTCGCCTATAAAAAATTAAAGCTCTTAGACCTCAACCTGAAAAACTCCCACAACTTTGCTGTTGACAGCCTCAGATGGTCTGATCTAAACTTTAATGGAAACTCCAGCATACTTCAAAACGCCATCTCACTTGGGTTTAATGGTTCTTTTGAACCTTATAGTTATCGTTTAGATTCAACAGGTACTACTCAACAAATTACTAAAGACTTTGAAGGAGGCCTTGGAAATCTTGAAACTGCCAGTATTCGCTTGACCACAGATTTTTTTAAACTGGTGAATATCGCAACAAAACGGAAAACGAAGGAAGAGGATGCCGAAGACGAGAATGCCGAGGAGAAAAAAGAAACAGAGGCCAAGCCAAAAGAACCTTACCCTTACGTAGATTTTGATATGCCTTGGACCCTTAGGGTTGATTATACACTCAATTACAGTCAAGTTGGGGAATTGGAATCAACGGTAACCCAGAACATGACTTTTACCGGAGGCATTGATTTGACTAAAAACTGGGAAATTAACGGAAGCGTCCAATATGATATCACCAACAACCGACTAACTCTTCCAAAAATTGGAATTCAACGTATGTTACATTGTTGGCAAATGTCTCTTGGATGGACACCATTTGGTCCCTACCAGCAATACAATTTTTACATTGGTGTAAATGCTTCCCAGCTTAAGGATTTGAAATACGACCGCAGAAAGAGTTACACTGGTCAAACCCTATAAACCAAGAAAGCCTCCACGATGGGAGGCTTTCTTGTGTTTTAGAGTGGACGAGAGCTACCCTACTTAAGAGTAGGGCTGTACGCCCCACTCTGATATATTTCGCCCTTACAGGGCTTCTAGGATTAGATTACAGATGGCTCTCTGTACTAAGTTGACAATCTTGGATCTTACCCCCTTCCAGCCTCTACGGCCTTGCGTACTGAGCCGTACTTGAGCAGCAGTTCATTGGCATCCTCATAGGAAACACCCAATTCGGCCTGCACCATTTTTGTTCCTCGATCGACGAGCTTCTCATTGGAAAGCTGCATGTCCACCATTTTGTTTCCTTTCACATGCCCCAAGCGAATCATTGCCGATGTTGAAATCATATTGAGCACAAGCTTTTGAGCCGTTCCAGACTTCATTCGTGTACTTCCTGTTACAAACTCAGGACCTACTACCGCTTCGATCGGGAACTCAGCCTCCTGCGCTACTTTTGAGCCTTCATTGCAAACAACGCAAGCGGTTAACAGTCCCTTAGCTCTGGCTTCCTTCAAGCCACCAATGACATAAGGCGTTCGGCCAGAAGCGGCTATGCCTACCAAACTATCTTTCTCTGAAACGCCATAGACCTCCAAATCCCTCCAAGCTTGCTCAGCATCGTCCTCTGCGCCTTCTACAGCCTTTCTAATCGCTCCATCACCACCAGCAATCAATCCTACCACCAAACTTGGATCAGCTCCATAGGTTGGTGGAATCTCTGAAGCATCCAGAACCCCCAATCGCCCACTTGTGCCAGCGCCAATATAAAAAAGCCTTCCTCCCTGCTTCATACGCTCAACCAATCGCTCTACAAAAGCAGAAATTTGGGGAATCACCTTCTGTACTGCCAAATGGACTTTTGCATCCTCTGCGTTGATGTTTTGCAACAGTTCATCGGTTGACATTTCATCGAGCTTCTCGTAAAGGGATGAGGATTCGGTTGTGGACATAGTTGAAAGGAATTTTATTGATTAAAAACTTTTAACGGAAACTGCCATCAGATTAATGGGGACTTTGTATCAAGTACAATGAACTCAGCCAGTGACATAATACACGATACATTGTACAAATGTCCAGTAGTCTGAACCGTCTTAACGAAAATAGAACGCCAGCCGATGGCAACAAAAAAAGCCACCCCGTTTTGGAGTGGCTTATCAAATATTTGTCTGTGACAGCTTAACGCTTCACGAATTTTTCGATGCGAATATTACCCGCTTGCTCCATCTGAACAAAGTAGGTTCCCGCAGGCAGATTAGAAACATCAAACTGACCATTGGAAGAAACAGCAAGCTCCTGTCCAAGTCCGTTCAACAATCGAACATTTAGACCTTCAGCACCTTCCACAAACAGTTGCTCAGAAGCTGGGTTTGGATACAAGGTCAATGATTCTGAGTTCAACTCATCCTCGACAGAAGTACAAATATCAATGTCAGTAATGATTGCATCAGAAGTTACCTGAACAGTCTGACAAGTTTCAGCAACTGTCAATTGACAAGTCACCGAAGCACCATCTTTCAAGGAAGAGCTTGAGAATGTTGTTCCAGAACCTGTAGCCACGCCATCAACCCTCCACACAAAGCTTGGGCTTGTGCCTTCATCCACGGCAGTAGCCTCGAAAGTCAATTCAGTGTTTTTACAAACAGGGAAGCTTAAACCTGTAGCCAATGCAATGTCAATGGATGGATTTCCTTTGGCAATCACTTCAACCTCTACCTCGGTTGCTCTTGCCTTGGATTGCGTCACACATTCCAATGAACTTGTCATCTCAACGGTCACCACATCTCCATCTTCCAAAGCACTCGTAGAGAATGCTGTTCCATTCTCCCATGCAACATTGTTCACCAACCATTGGTAGGATGGAGCGTTACCACCATGAGCTGAAGAAGCCACAGCAAAGGTTACTTGCGATCCCTCACAAGAAGAGGAAGACGTTGGGGTGATTGCAACGGAAGGAGTTTCTAATGGCGTTACAGCAATTGGCTTCTTACCAGAGGTAGCCTGATTTACTGTCACACAAGTAGAATTGCTACTCAATACTACATGAACCTCATCACCATCAGCCAAAGAACTTGTTGTGAATGTGTTTCCATTTAATCCACTTTGAAGTAGACCATTAACATACCATTTATAACCTGGGTTGGCCCCTGCATCAGAAGGATTTGCTGTAAAGACAACAACCTCGTTAGCACAAATGGAAGTCTTATCTGCATTAATAGAAACTGAAGGCGTTAAGCTTTGATTTACAAAAATGACTAGCTCATTCGAGGTTGTTGTAGTGGTAGAAGCACACGCCTCATTTGAGGTTACTACACAAGTCACCTCGTCCCCATTACTAAAGTCTGAAGCACTAAAGCTATTTCCAGTTCCCTGGTTTACCCCATTCACTTTCCACTGATATGTTGGCGCCGAACCCACATATTCTTCAGAGGAAATCGAGAAGCTTACTGTTTCACCTTGACAGATATCCTGCGAGGTAGCCGCAATAGTTAATGAAGGGACAATGTCTGGATTTTGGCTCACCTGCACATAGGCTGACTTTGTTTCAGAATAAGTGCCATCAACCGTCAAGGAAACTGTTTTATTACCAGTAGTGGAATAGGTTACAGTATGAGGTCCAATGCCTGTTGCGGATTGTGGAATAGCACCAGCACCAAAATCCCACTCGTAAGAAGAAGCATCCCCAGTAACATTTGCTGTAAAGGTTACACCCTGACAGTTGTACAGAGTAGTCACATCAGCAGCGAAATCAACGGTTGGCTCCACGAATTGCTTGGAGACCTTGAAGTAATCTATTCCCAAATCCCCTTCATTAAAATAGAGTCGTAAAACGTGCTGACCTTTAGGAAGATCTATACCCTGAATTTCGGTATCTGCATAGGTTTCCCAAGAGTTAGTCTGTGGACATTCAAATGCTGGAATTACCAAGCTTCCATCTAAATAGACAGAAATTTCGGGTGGATTAGCAGTATATGCACTTGCAGTACGGAAAACAAAATCATACAAGCCGTCTTCCTCAATATCAACGGTATATTCCAACCACTCACCACCTACAATCCATCCTACACTATAAATACCTCCATCCAAACCGATATCAACTGCACTTCCTTCCTGACGATAGGGGTTTGTGGCAGGATCCCAAGGATTGTTAATTTCATGAAAGGCAAGCCCTTCACCTCCTTTATCATAATCCTCAACCTCAATCTGACCTGGAATGGCTAATGGTGTACCAAAGAATGGCTCTTGAACAGGTCCAGTTACCTCATTGACAACAACCTCCACTGGATCACTCCAAATATCATGGGTTTGTCCAGCGATATAAACTTGGTATTCTCCTGAATGAGAAACTTCGGCAGGGTCGACTGTAAAAGTGGATGAGGTGGCTCCTGAAATCGCTTGACCATCAAAATACCATTGGTAAGTCAAATTAGCTTCAGTGTCGCTGTAAGCCGAAACAGACAATGTAAACTCCTGACCTTCATCTAAGGTTTTATCAAGAGGCTGCTGTGCAATACAAATCTCAGGACAACCAACACCAGCAGGTTCCTTTAGATAAACAACACCTTCATGAGGAAAGACATTGAAACTAACGGTGTTTCCACTAATGGTAAAATCAGTAATCGTTTGACCTCCTTGGGTAATCTCATCCAAGGCCACCAAATTGGAAATATCCACATTGATGGTAATTGGACACTTAACCACCAACGGCGAAAGGTAATTGGCAATATTCAGGGACGGTGTGTTCCAGTCAACAACGATTTGACCGTTTGCTGATTCATAATTTGCAGACGGCACATAGTGGAGTTTCTGGACCTGATAAGTCAGGATTTCAGATACTGTTCCAACCCACAAATCCCCACTGGCCATTTTTTGCTTCACATAATCCAAGTGGTCGGCATAAGCCTGAACGGTCACATGTCCCCAACCAGAACTACCCACATTGTGCAACTCGCGGTTCGCCCATTGGTTGTATGCAATGGCATTATCCACCTCACTGTTCAACACATTCGTTTGTCCAGCATCAGAAAGATTTGCGTCGTTATTATCAAAAACCTGTACAGATGTACGGAAATAACCATCTATATCAGGACGGAAATTATGAACATCATTCGCTTCATAACCGTCAAACGACATAGTATCTCCCCAAGCCGTTCGGGAACCGATATAACCTTGTTGCTTTAAACGAGCATTGGCACTAAGGTTATGCAAATCATAAGGGAAAATGTAATAACGAGGACGAACGCCCGTACCACTCTCAATAGACTCTGTACAATGGTCAATTTCAGTGGCAAAATCTTCTTGACCAGCCTCTGCCCAGCCTTTATCCACACACCATTCATTAAATACAGCACAGGTATGCGTATGAGAGTGAGAAATAATCTCATGGCCCCGACCAATCATTTCTTGAGCCTTTGCATAAGGATCGTACTGCGTACTTCCAACCCATCGCGGAGACTCACAAGAACTGGTAATTGCACCAAAGGTGAATTTGATTCCTCGGTTACTGGCCATCGTATCAGCGTACTGCCAAATACCATCCACAACTGGATCACCATAATCGTCATGGATAAGCGTATAAGCTCCCTTGGCGTTATTTTTCCAAGTGGCAATTGAGGCTGAAACTTGCTGAGCCTTTAGCTGTGTCCCACACAGGGAAAGAACAGCTAACAACAGGGGGGTAAAGACTTTCCTCATTTTATTACATGTCCAATAGGCAGTCGCAATCTACACTTACCTTTGGAAAATCCAATTTCAACTTCAAAAATACCACTTTTAACGAGCCCTAAAAACCTTTTCGTCCAAATAGATAAACGATTGATAACCATTCTTTAACTCTTCCCTATTGCATGGATAAAGAAAGAACCGCAGTTTTGCGCACAGGAAAACCACATCCTCAAGGCGAATAAATCCGTAAACTTTTTTGTGAATAAAAAACGAAAAAAGCACCCCATGAGGCAAGACCTACTCATCCACCACTCCACTCAACTACTCGACAAGCATTTTGACCTTGCACTCAGCGAGGAATCATTGGCTGAAAGGAAAATCCCAGATCTATCAGCATTGAGGGACGCACTGGCAAAAGTGATTTTTGGTATGCTGGACCGCGAATTCGCACGTCTTCTCAACATCATGTACCGCATTGACATCGACGAAAACTCCTTTAAGGAGGCCATCAGTTCCCCCCATCCCGCAGATTCCTTGGCAGATTTAGTGCTGGAAAGAGAACTCCAGAAGGTTTACACACGAATAAAATATAGTACACCTTAAATGCAGGTAGTCCTTTTCCAGAATCGGGCTAACTTGCATCTCAAACCCGATGTTGGAAATTTATGCGCTCAATCCTTTTAACCTGCATTCTCACCCTACTCTACCTTTTTCCCAGCTTTGCCCAAGAGTTCCTCACCCAAAAGGGCAATCAACTTTTTTGGAACAATCAGCCCCAAGTGCTCAAAAGTGTTGTTTTAACTAAAGACACTTACACCAGCGAGGATTATCAAAAGCTTAAAAGTTTAGGCATAAATACGGTTTACCTTCCTTTGCCTACCAACAGTAGCATTGAGGACTTCCTTCCTTTTTTGCAAAAACAGCTTGAGTTTGCCAAGACTTTCGAGTTATGGATAATCATCAGAGATATTTCCATTCCTGAGGCGGCCAATTCCTTATTTGAAAAATTTGCAGATAATCATACGCTGGCTGGTTATGAGTTAATCCCAAACCGTTACCAACAGCTCAATTTGGACAAGGAACTTAGAAAAATTCGTGCAAAGGACCCAAACCACCTTATCATTGTTCGACTTCCTTCGACGGCACCACTCCTATCTGACCTTTCCCAAAAAAACGTTGCCCTGTCCATAGACTTTTCTTCTCCTAAGGCTTATACCCAACAGGAAAGCGGGCTTTATACGACCACTTCAAGTGTAAAGTATCCTTCTAAAAACTTACAGTTCCCTGAGGACCTTACCCCTCTTTCACCTGACACTTCCAACCAAAAACTCCCGTGGGGCACCACGGAATGGAGCTATTTCGAAGGAAATGCCATGGTTGCCAATGACAGTGCGCTCAGCCTGCGTCCAGTCTTAATCACTAATGAATTGGGACCGGGACGAGCATACCTTGGACCATTCACTGTCACAGAATACAGCCCAATAGGGAAAGTTACAAGGCAAATCATTTCTGAAAATCCCTATGAATTGGACGGCTGGGAATTGGACAATCCAACTGGAGTAGGCGCTTTAGAGATGGTGAAATCTCATGGGCTCGCAAACAATAGCGGCTTGCTGGTCCGAAATACAAAGGGAAAAGCCAAAGCCATTAACAACCAACTACGTTTTGTACCAAGGCCCAACCATCAGTACAGCATTAGCGGCTTTCTAAAAGCCGACGCCCTCCCAAAGGGCTCTGATGTCCGACTTGCTTTGGAAATGGAATACAGCCCTTCTAAGGACACCGTAATGAGCTTTGACAAGCAATACTTGGATTACAGGCTGAAACAATGTCAAGCGTTTTCTGAACAGCTTAACAGACCTGTGATTTTGGAGCTTAGCCTCAGCCCTGCCTGCTTTAAAGGGGGAAGAAATGGAAGAAAGTGGCTAAATGATATGATTGACCTCCTTAATGAGCATCAACTCAGCTTCAACTACAACAGCTTTGACGGGCAGGAAAATGGATTATTTGGGGGAAAGGTCTCCAACAAAGACCAGAAAAAAATCAGCCAATTCATGGGTCAAAAACTAATGGAATAGCACGTTCCAAAACCCACATAGTCAAAAACTAAAAAGGTCATTCCAATATGGAATGACCTTTTCTTTGGTTTAAATCTTAATACTCATCCTCGTTGAAGAGGAAGTCTTCCTTAGTCGGATAATCCGGCCAAATCTCCTCAATGGTCTCATAAGGTTGACCGTCGTCTTCAAGATCTGACAGGTTTTCAACAACCTCGTTAGGAGCGCCCGTACGGATTGAGTAGTCAATCAACTCATCCTTGGTGGCTGGCCAAGGGGCATCCTCCAAATATGACGCAAGTTCAAGTGTCCAATACATAGCCTTTAATTAGTTTCTACCCTAATAGGGCGCAAAAATAACATTTGATTCTATCTGTACAATAGGTCTTTGTAAAGAAACAAAAACCAAGCTCTTTTATTGTAGAGTACGCCCCAGTTACACAATTAGTTCAGGTTTATCCATAAAACCCTTTCCAATTATTCACCGCGAAAGTACTTCAATAAGAACTTTTTGGCTTCCAACTTACGTTGCTGGAATCCGAGTCTGTTTCCGAACAAATCTTGTGCCCCACCACCTTTTTGGGTAATGGTCAACTTGGAAATATTTTCCGCATAACGGCTTACCTCCTCATTATCACGGGAAATCAAGTTGCGAATGGTTTTCACCAAAGCCTCCTTGCGATCCTCTTCAGATTTTTTGTCGAAACCAGAAACTTTTGAACGGGTCATGCGCTCGGCAAACTCCCATTCAAAAACAGCATCACACAAAAGGTTAAAGCGGGTTTGGACCTGAGCGATATGCTCCTTTGCCACAAAACCTGCATTTTTCCACTCCTGTTGCAATTGTTTGGCTTGCTTTACTGCTTCCGCAGGAATAAGCCCCATCAACTTCTCAGCCTCCTCACAAAGCTCCTGCTTCTTCTTCAAAGCCTCTTCTGCGGATGGGCGATTGCTTCGCTTCTCCTTGAGTTTCTTCTTATAAGTAGAGAAAAACTCATCAGCAACGCCACGGAATTTTGTCCACAAATCACCAAGCTCTTGGCGTGGCACAGCACCGACTTCCTTCCAATCAGACTGAAGTTCCTTGAAGATGTTCACATCAGCCAAGTGGTTTCCCTTGGCGAGCAATTCCTCAGCCTTGGTCAACAAATCCTGATACTTGGAAACACGGGCCTCAAACAACTCCTTTTTGGCGCTGTCCTGCGTCTTACGGCTGGCAAAGTATCCATCGATGAGTTCCTTGAAGTTCCCCTCTATTTCCTCCTCTTTCTCCACGGTAACACGACCAACACGCACCCAACGCTTCTGAAGCTCTTTCACAAGCTCAAAACGCTCTGGGGTCTCCTCCATTTCCAGAAGCTGATTCAATTCCGCTAACAACACCTCCTTTTGCATCAGGTTGCGCTCGCGGTTCTGTTCGATGTTCTTCTGGAGATCTTTCTCCACATCGTCCAGCTTGTGGTAGATGGCTTCGAAATCGCCAACTCCTTTGTAGGTTCCCAGCTCCTCCTTCAGGTGAAGGATTTTCATGAGATAGGAACCCTTGTTTTCCGTCTCGGAAATGGTTTTGAGCAATTCCTCAACTTTCTGCTCGAACAGCTTAAAACGCTCTTCAAAATGGGCGATTGTCGCCTCCTCAGTCTCGGTCACCTCGCCAATTTCCCTTTCAGGATAATCCAAGAACGACTTCAAATAAAGCTTGCCGTCTTGAACGTAGCAGAATTTTACTTCTTGCGTCATCAGTGGTTGATTAGGTACTGGACAGGATGAACTTATCTTGCCAAGTACGAAGAAATTTGTAGTGGACAGCGCCCAAAAATTTTAGTCTTTTTCAAGGCCCGTCATTTAACAAGGCGCAAAGATAAACACAGTTCTGTAAAAGGAGCCTCAGCCATGAGATTTATTCCATTTGGAATAAACTTTAGCTCATTCCGTTCCTTAATAACCGCCATTTGCCTTGCGCATAGCCCATTCCATCGTAGCCAACAACAATAGGAAAAAGAAAATCCAGCGCAAATGAATTAGCTCCATCCTCGCCTCGGTGGAATGAATTACACCCTGAGGCTTCATGGCCTCAAAACGCTTGTCAAAAGCCTCATAATCATTTACTGATTCAAAAAAACCTCCTGTTTGCTTAGCCAAAGCACGCAATAAACGGTGATTGGCCGTCAAATCCATTTCCTCAAGATTGGAGGCGGAAATCACAAAGCTTCCTTTATCCACATATTTTTTCCCTGCAATCGTTGCCGTCGCTACAAAGGTATAAGCCCCTTCCGCCAAGGACTTCAGCTTATAAACATCAGCACCCTGAGCAGTAACCATAGAGAACTGCTGGACATTTCCCTTGGCATCCTTGATGGCCACTTTCACCTCAACATTGTAGACAGGCTCAAAAATGTCGTTCAAGGTTTTCAGGCGGAAACCTACAGGTTGGTAATCCCAAAACTCTTGGGTGGAAGGTTCCGCAATCAAATGGCGCTGGTCGCTTCGAGAGGCTACCAATTGCAAATATTTGGTCATTAGGCCATCAAAACCACGGGCATCGCCCTTTTCCATAAACTCGAACATCCTCCATCGCCAAAAGCCTTCGCCTACAATGACGCCCACTTTTTTCCCACGAATCTCAGAAAAGGCCATCAATGGTTTCTTCGTGGTGACACTGCCCAATTGCTGATAGGCCAACACCTCGGCATTTCCCTTGAGATGATAATCGCCAAATGGAACTTTTACGGGCGGAGCCACCTCAAACACTTTCAGCGCCTCCTTATCCATTATAAACTTGTCAAAATTGGCATTGAAGGCAGGCAACACCTCATCCGTCTGAGAAAGGCGCTGGTCAATCTGCAAAGGCACATCCATTTGCTCTAAGGCGTTCAAATCACTTTGAGAACCTACCATAAAAAGCACAGAAGTTTTTCCATTCAAATACTTCTGGACAATCTCCTTTCCTCGACCGCGTGTGGCAGGAAGTTGATGGAAAATGACCAATCCATATTTTTCCTCAGGCAATTTCTTTGGAGCAGAAAGCAATTGAACCACTAACTCGTATCGGTCAGTGCGCTCAACAATAGAGCGAATCGCCTTGATGTCAGGATGTGGCGCTGGAGCTACCAATAACACCTGTTCCTTGGACTCCACCACCTTCACATAAGCGCCTCGCTTATTATTTCCTTCGGTCATTTCACCTTCCAATGGCGTCAAAGCCACTTCATAGCGGAAAATACCTTTCTCCTTGGCCTCCACCATGAATCGAATCTGCTCCACGCCTCTGGCTCCGTTCAAGACCAAACGATTGTTGGTTAGCAACTTGCCATTCTCAAATAGCTTGGCTTCTAATTCCTTACCGCCAAAGCCCACATGACTGACCTCTGCGACAATGGGAAAGGTATTCCCAACGAAGGCCACTTTGTTGTGTCGTAAGCTTTTGAGGTTGACATCTTTTTGCTCGATGCTATCACCAACTCCCAAGGTGTAAACTGGGTAATTATAGGTAGCAAATGCTGGGGACATGCCTTGGTTAAAAATCCCGTCAGAAACCAACACAAGCCCTCCAAGGTTTCGTTGGTCAAAGCTTTCGCCTGTTTCCCTTAAGATGGCAGAAAGGTTGGAGCTCTGAGATTGAAATGAAAGTGAATCAAAATCTTGAATCGAACCATCCAAGGTTTTCTTTTCTACCGAAAAGCCTTGGTTTTCCAATTTGCTTACAAAGCTCTCCAACTGGGCACCGAAAGCCCTGACCCTTGCACTGTCTTTCGACAATACCATGGACTCAGAATCATCCACCACAACCACCATGGTTGGCTTCTCCACTTTGTTTTTGACCTGATTGAAAAACGGCCCCAAAAGGAGGAAACAAATGACAAACACCGCCACAAAGCGCAGTCCTGCCAACAAACCATTCAACACCTTGCCCCACGGCCTCTTTGTTTGGTAAAGCAAATACGAATACCCGAGCGCAACCAACAAACAAACGGCAACCAACCAAGGAGAATATTGTAAACTGAGTTGGGACATTTAGAAGAATCCTAATTGAATTAAAAGTATGCTCCAAGTTATGAAAAATTAGCTCCGTGGATGAGCATCCACAGGGATTTTCGGAATGCACCTTTGTGACAAAAAAAGGACTGCCCTATTATTCGTTGGACAGCCCTTGATGTTTTATGCAGATTTCCTCACTTCCTCCTTCTGATTCCTGTTGTTCCAGACCTCATCCGCCTTTTCCTTTCTATTGGGAAGGAGTTTGAAGAGGAACTTTGCGAAGCCATTGGAGAAGGCGTAATTCTTCCCATCAATGGTTTCAAAATGCTTACAATCTTTCACGCCAAGTTTACCTGTACTCACGGCAAAGGCGCATTGTCCATCGTACTGCAAATTTTCCATCAGATTGGATTTAGTTGATAACAATCAATGGAAGAAACGACGGCAATCAGACTTTGTTTTCAGCACAAAAATACTCCTACCCAAAAACAATAAAGGGGCTGTCCCAAAACTGGAACAGCCCCTTTAAAATGCAATTTATATCAGATTAGGTGAACATACCACCATCTACCTGAAGCACTTGACCAGTGATATACTTGGACATATCTGAACCCAAGAACACACAAGCGTCAGCGATATCGTTGCCTTCACCCAATGTTTTCATTGGGATTTTAGCTTCGATTTCAGCCTTCACCTTATCGCTCAACTCATCGGTCATATCTGTCTGGATGAATCCTGGAGCAATCGCGTTAGAGCGAACACCACGGGAACCAAGCTCGATGGCTACAGACTTTGTGAAGCCGATGATACCAGCCTTAGAAGCGGCATAGTTTGCCTGACCAGCATTACCTACAACACCAATCACGGATGACATGTTGATGATAGAACCTGAACGCTGCTTCATCAAGGTGCGCGTAGCCGCCTTCACCACGTTGAACACAGACTTCAAGTTCACACGCATGATTTGGTCCCAATCCTCTTCGGACATACGCATCAACAAACCATCACGAGTGATACCCGCATTGTTCACGATGATGTCCAATGAGCCGAACTCTTTTACGATGCCATCAACCAACTCTGTGGCAGCAGCAAAATCAGCAGCATCTGAACGGTAACCAACAGCCTTTACGCCAAAAGCCTCCAACTCAGCTACCAAAGCCTCGCCTTTCTCAACACTTGACAAATAAGTAAAAGCAACGTTTGCTCCCTGCTCAGCATAACGCAAAGCGATAGCACGACCAATACCACGGGAAGCACCAGTGACCAAGGCGGTCTTTCCTTCTAAAAGTTTCATTGTCTATGATTAATGTATTAAGTACAAAGTATCATGTATCATGACCTCAACTGAAATCATATAACATGATACTTAATACTTGATACTTGATACTTAAATGTGAATCACCTCGTCGTAGGCGGCAGCCGCAGCTTCCATGATTGCCTCAGACATCGTTGGGTGCGGGTGAACAGACTTCACAATCTCGTGGCCTGTAGTCTCCAAGTTACGAGCAACAACCGCTTCAGCAATCATCTCAGTAACGTTGGCACCAATCATGTGACAACCCAACCACTCGCCATACTTAGCGTCGAAGATTACTTTAATGAAGCCGTCTTTTGCACCAGCGGCGCTAGCCTTACCAGATGCCGAGAATGGGAATTTACCCACCTTAAGCTCATAACCTGCTTCCTTCGCCTGCTTCTCAGTCATACCAACAGAAGCAATCTCAGGAGAACAGTAAGTACATCCAGGGATGTTGTCGTAGTTCAATGGCTGTGGGTTCTCACCAGCGATTTTCTCAACGCAGATGATGCCCTCAGCAGAAGCAACGTGTGCCAAAGCAGGACCATGAACGATATCACCGATAGCGTAAACGCCAGGGATGTTTGTTTTGTAATAATCGTCAACAACTACTTGACCCCTATCAGTAGCAATACCTACATCCTCAAGACCGATGCCTTCGATGTTAGTAGTAACACCAACAGCAGAAAGAACAACGTCACACTCGAGTGTCTCCTCGCCTTTCTTAGTCTTCACGGTCACAACATTCTTCTTGCCTGAAGTGTCAACTGACTCAACAGCAGAATTTGTCATCACCTTGATACCAGACTTTTTGAAGGATTTCTCCAAAGCCTTGGACACGTCCTCGTCCTCGTTAGGAACGATGTTCGGCAAGTACTCCACCACGGTCACCTTCGTACCGATGGCATTGTAGAAGTAAGCGAACTCAACACCGATGGCACCAGAACCAACGATTACCATAGACTCAGGCTTCTTGTCAAGCACCAAAGCCTCGCGGTAACCAATGATTTTCTTGCCATCCTGAGGCAAGTTTGGCAACTCACGGGAACGACCGCCTGTAGCTAAAATGATGTGATCTGCTTTATATTCAGTCGTAGTTCCAGCCTCGTCTGTAACGTGAAGCTTTTTGGAGCCAGCAACCTTACCGAAGCCTTTGATATGGTCAACCTTGTTCTTTTTCAACAAGAACTGGATGCCTTTGCTCATGCCATCAGCAACACCACGGCTACGCTTCACCATGGCGTCGATATCAGCCTCTGGCTTTTGGGCCAATGTGATGCCGTAGTCCTCGGCATGTTGCATGTACTCGAATACCTGCGCACTTTTCAAAAGGGCCTTGGTTGGGATACAACCCCAGTTGAGGCAAATGCCACCAAGCTCAGCCTTTTCAACGACAGCCGTTTTCAATCCAAGTTGGGATGCACGGATTGCAGCCACATATCCGCCAGGTCCAGACCCAACGACAATGACGTCATACTTTGAAGCCATAACGCTTTTCAGTTATTGATTATCGGTAAACAGGTATCGAAACGATAGCCCAATAATAGTTCAAATTTGCGCGACAAAGTTACCTAATGTCGCCTCGGGGTTCAAGTGCGGGAGGAGTTTAGACCTTAGACTTTAGAGATTAACCCAAAGTAGCGCTCTAAAAATCATCCTTGGTTTTTCATAAATCGCTGGAGATACTTCCCAACAATATCAAACTCCAAATTGACCTCATCCCCCACTTTCATCCTTCCCAAATTGGTGTGCTCCAAGGTGAAAGGAATGATGGCCACCTGGAAGGAGGATGCCGTCACATTAAATACTGTGAGGCTAATGCCATTCAAGGCGATAGACCCTTTCTCCACTACCAAGTTTCCCTCCTCTGGAGAAAACTCGAAAGAGAAAATGGTGCTTCCGTCTTGAGGTTCGATGTTCACGCAAGTTCCCATCTGGTCCACATGACCATAAACCATATGTCCGTCAAAACGGCCATCAGCGCGCATACAACGCTCAAGGTTGACAACATCACCCGATTTCAAAGAACCCAGTGCTGTCTTGGAGAGCGTTTCCTCTACTGCAGTCACCCAATAGCCTTCCTCATCGATTTGAGTGACCGTCAAGCAAACACCATTATGAGCAACACTTTGGTCAACTTTAAGCTCATTCGTGATGGCCGACTTAATCTTGAAATCAATATTTCCACCATTTGGATTCACTTCCTGAACGGTGGCAAGCGTCTCAATAATTCCTGTAAACATGGTCTCAGGTTAAATAGTTTGAGCTCGAATACTCTTTGGGCTTATTTGCCTTCACGGTACAATACCGTCTTGATGGTGTAGATGAAAATGCGGAAATCCATCGCCAAGGACATATTCTCCAAATAGATGACATCGAACTTTAATCGACGTACCATCTCATCCACATTCTCGGCATAGCCGTACTTAACTTGTCCCAAGGAAGTAATCCCAGGACGGACACGAAGCAAATAGCGATAATGCGGGGCGTGCTGAACAATTTGGTCGATGAAGAACTGACGTTCTGGACGTGGACCAACAATGGACATATCACCCTTCAGCACATTGAAGAACTGAGGAAGTTCATCCAGACGCGTTTGGCGCATCACCTTGCCCCAAGGCGTGATTCGTGGATCATCATCAGAAGACAGGGCCGGACCCATTTTTTCGGCATCCGTGTACATGCTTCGGAACTTGATGATTTTGAAAGGCTTTTCATGCCGTCCAATCCGCTCTTGATAAAAGAAAATTGGACCCTTGGACGACATTTTTGTAAGAATGGCAATGACAATCAGGAATGGCCCAGCCAACAGGAAGAATAATAAGGAGAAAGAAATGTCAAACACCCTTTTCAACACCTTCTGCCATGGCGGAAGCACATGTTGCTTCACCTCAACCAAAGGAATACCCAACAGGTGATTCACCCTGACCCTTCCCGTAAGAATGTTATAGAGGTCGGAGACGATACCGATTTTCACTCGGTCATCATCAATCATGTTCAAAATGTTAGCGATTCGCTCATGCTCGGAAGGCTCAATGGCAATAATGACCTGCTCTACATTGCAAAGCTTAATTAAGCGGGAAATATTTCTGTAGTCGCCAAAATGCCTAAGCTCATCGCTTAAAAGGTTCTTCGTTTTGTCGAACACATGAACGTAGCCAATAAAGCTTAACCCTAACTGTGAGTTAATCTTTTCAAGCTCCTTAATGATTTCCTTCGCCTTGACATTTGAGCCGACAATCAAGGTATTGAATTTAAGCTTTCCAGTGCGAATAAGCTTTTTGATATAGGAAAGAACAACTGCTTTCTCAAAAAGTAGAAGAAAGATATGGATACCACTGTAGGCAAAAAAGGTCTTGTAAAGGTCTGTATACTTCCCAACCCCCTCATCATTAATCAAAAGGGTAAAAAAGATAACCACAACTCCAGGAACACTCACCCACAAAACCTGCAGCAGTTCCTTTACCCTTGACTTCCTATAAATGTCTTGGTAACAACCTGCCAAAGCATATAGCAGAACCCAAAACACACCAACCAAAAGAGAGTTGGTGAGGGACTTGATTTGAAAGCCTACAATCTCCTCTGAAAGTAGATACTTCCGAAAATAAAAAAAGACATTCCATGCCACACATGCAGCAAGAAAATCATAAAACAAAACCCACCCTATGTGAAACGCGCGCCTCAAAACAATCTGTTTTTGTCCCAATCAAGGAATTAATAATCCGCAAAGATAGAGAACAATTACAGATAGTACACAGCGTAAAAAGACAAGTGATACCTAGGAAGATTGGTTTTAGCCACATAACGCAGTAATTTTACATACGTAATGATGGTCGATAACTACAAACATAAAGGGCTCAGAAACAACTTGGTTAAAACCCTAGAAAACAAGGGAATAACAGACCAAAGAGTTTTACAGGCAATTGGAAATGTCCCTCGGCATCTTTTCTTTGACGAGGCGCTACTAAAATATGCCTATCAAGATAACGCCTTTCCTATTGGCGAAGGCCAAACTATTTCTCAGCCTTACACGGTAGCCTTCCAAAGTCAACATTTGAATGTTCAACCTGGTCATTCGGTCTTAGAAATTGGAACAGGGTCTGGTTACCAGGCCTCGATCTTGTTAGAATTAGGAGCACGACTGTTTACCATTGAACGCCATGAAGCCCTACATTTGAAGGCATGTGAGTTGCTGGACAACTTGGGATACCATTATAGAGGTTTTTTAGGGGATGGTTCTCAAGGCCTACCCAACCTTGCCCCATTTGACCGAATTATAGTAACCGCTGGAGCCCCAGTAGTCCCTCATGAATTGCTGGAGCAACTAAATGTCAATGGTATTCTTCTTATTCCTGTTGGTGATGAGAAGGATCAAACCATGATGAAATTTACAAAAGTGGAACCCAACAAAGTTCTAAGAGAAGAATTGGGCAACTTTCAATTTGTCCCACTCGTTCGGGAAGATGGGTGGATGTGATTTTTTCAGTTTAACAGTTTTTAATAAAGGCCATATTTTTCGTAAAGAAATTTATTGGTGTAAATTTGAATCGACTTTCATAAAAACTTTGTCAATGGGAACTTTTCTCAACCGCAGATTAAAGATATTCTTGGTTTTGCTACCATTGCTATCCGTATTGGCCTCCGAATCGATGGCTCAATATGTTAAGGGCCGAAGCACGATTACTGGTCGAAAAACCCGTCTCCACAAAAAAATGAGACGAAAAAAACCAGTCAACTACATCAATGCAATCAAGTTAGTTGCTGGAGGAGGCACAGCCTCCTATCTCGGAGATTTATGTGATGGTGGTGATTGCATCAGAGTAAGTGCCCACGCCTCTTTAGGAATCTCTTATAGAATCTCAGAGAGTGTTTCTGTGAGAGCTGAAGGAATGTGGGTTCGTCTTTCTGGTCTGGATAAAGAGGATAGTCCAAATGCAGGACGAAATCTATCTTTCCGTGGTGATAATTTTGAATTCAACGCGATCGGGATTTATGACATTTTCGAGCAGCACAAAATGTATCGAAGGAGACACTTCATTAACCCTTATGTCTTTGCTGGTGTTGGTTTACTCCTTTACAATCCAACAGCTGAACTAAATGGGGAAAGGTATAAGCTTAAAGATTTTGATACAGAAGGTGTAGATTATAGTGGAGTAACTTTCCTAATCCCTTACGGTGCTGGTTTCCGATTTGCAATTTCACCTCAAGTAAATGTTGGACTAGAGTTTACATGGCGAAAAACATTCACTGACTATATTGATGATGTTAGTGACACTTATGACCCCAACTTCCTAGGGCAATCAAAAGAAGGAAACACAAAACTCCTTCTTTCAGATCGACGAGGCGACAGTCGTCCATATGGTGATAGAAATGACGATGGAGTTGCAGACAAACGAGGCAATCCTGACCGTGATGACAGCTATTTCACAGTTGGTGTTCGTTTGGACTACACTATTAAGGTGACTCGTCAGCACTACAACATCAACTCACATCGCTCTCGCTTTAGAATTATCAAAAGCTTGAAGACGAAACGATAATACTTTCCCTCATTAAAAAAAAAGCAGCCTTGAGGCTGCTTTTTTTATATCCAATAAAGTGATGAGTGATAAAAAAAAACCACAGGAATCTTCCGTTGTCATGACGGAGATGGTACTCCCCAATGACACCAACCCTTTGGACAATCTGATGGGCGGTAGGTTAATGCATTGGATGGACATTGCCACAGCCATTTGTGCCCAAAGGCATTCCAATTGTGCTGTAGTGACAGCATCAGTAGATAATGTCTCCTTCAAGAACCCGATCCCTCTTGGTAGCATTGTTACCTTCCAAGCAAAGGTGACAAGAGCTTTCAGGACATCCATGGAAGTCCATCTTGAAGTATTTGCAGAACGTATTCCTGATATCCCGCGTTTTAAGAGCAACTCTGCATTCTTCACTTTTGTAGCCTTAGACGGAAGCAAGCGCCCTGTTCCAGCACCAGAGGTTGTCCCTTCTACCGAACATGAAAAGGAGTTGTTTGAGGGCGCCCTCAGAAGAAGAGAACTTCGATTGGTATTAGCAGGAAAAATGAAACCTCAAGATTCCGCTGCATTGAAGGCACTTTTCGGAGAGAATAACTAAATCATCATGGAGAAGCTAAGCCAAGAAGCACTTGCCCTAATCTTCAATGAGCCTATTTACGCCTTGGGAAAAAAGAAGAAGGAGACTTCAGAAGCAGAAGACAACAAGGGTTACTTAGGTGAAAACGGTAAAAAGGTTCTCATTCTCGTCTCCTACCCCAATGCGCTTCATCTTCCAACCAAGGAACTTGCCCTGCTAGAAAACATTTTGAAAGCCCTTCAGATGGGTTTACAGGATGTAGCAGTCGTCAACCTTGCCAAAAACAAGAAAACCTATCAAGAGCTAGAGGTTGAGTTTCAATTTGAAAAATTGGTCCTCTTTAATGTAAATGCTTTTGAATTAGGCCTAAAGGACGTCAAGGTAAACCTATACGAACTCAACCTCGCCTCGGGCAAACAAATCCTTTCCAGCGACTCACTTGAAAAAATAAGCGCTGATTTCAACAAGAAAAAAGCGCTTTGGGCAGGTTTGCAACGGATGTTCTTGTAATCAGGAATTTAGCAAACCCACAATTTCTTCTACACCATACTTATTAGAAAATGGAGTTAGAAAGTCCTCACGCTTCTTAATCTGTTCTTTTGAGAAGACTTGGCCCCAAGACTTCTCAACTGCTGATAAAATTTCATCAGCTGTATTAGCGACATTCACGACCTCTCCAAACTCCTCGCCTACCATTTCTCGATTTGCTATACAAAATCGTCCATTGTGAAGAACCCTCAACATTTTCAACTTCATTCCTGCTGACTGAAAGGAATACAGCACATGAACCTGTGCATTTAGCACAAATGACTGCATTTCTTCCTCAGTAGGATTGGCTCGAAGTGATATATTATCATACTTCTCAACAAGAAATTCTATTTTTTTGGACGGATTCCGTCCAGCTATCACGAATGGGACATCGGTCTTTGCAAAGACCTCATTAACCAAGAAAATCACTGAGCGTTCGTTGTCAGAAACACTCAAATCACCTTGATATAGAGCATATTCCCCCATACCCTCCAAAATCTGGACTTCATCACTTGGATGAAAAGCTGGAACCAAATTAACTAACGCTTTGGGATATCGATCCTTAAAGTATTTTTTGTCTTGAGCTGAAATTGCCAATAAGTGAGTTGCCGAAGCAACGGCCATACCCTCATAACGCATCAATCGCGCACTCTCCAAGGCGAAATACAACTTCTTCCAGACACTTGACTCTGTTTTGGCCAAGTGGGCATAATACTGCCACTCCACATTATGCATCCGCAGGAACTTCTTACGCCCTCTCAATGAAGGATGCCCCAAAAAATAAGAACAATGGAGCCCCTCAAATAAGATTGGGTAATCATCACCTTGAAGACGTTCAAGGAGCTCTTTATTTCTCCTTGTTTTGACAATAAAAGGCAAAACGGATAGCTGATTTAACCAGCCTGTTTCCCGCTTATAATGGTGTACCTCTTCACAAATCTCCTTTAAAGCTGCAGCCTCTTCCCTACCATATTTGAAACAATGAAGGATTACCTTCACTCCCAGATCCCTTAAGGCAGAAATTTTGTAAAAGACATCAATGACACCACCATAATCTGCTGGATAAGGAACATTAAAGGATATAAGATGTAAATGCACAATAATTGAAAATAAATGCACAATAATTGAAAATAAAAAAGCCGACTGGAACCTAATATCTCCCAGCCGGCCAAAATGTTAAATACTTTTCTTACTCCCCCAACAACTCACGTAACTTTCCCTCCAATTGGGCGCCTCGTAAATTCTTAGCCACGATTTTCCCCTCTGGGTCAAGCAAGTAGGTCATTGGAATACCAGAAACTTGATATGGACCACTTGAGACGCCCTCCAAGTCAACCACGTGGATCCAATTCATTTGATTCTCTTCTGTAAACTTCTTCCATTTTGGAAGTGATTGCGCACCACGCTCAAGGGCGACACCGTACACCTCAAAACCTTTATTCTTATACTTCTTGTAGGCCTCTACCACATGAGGAATCTCACGACGGCATGGACCACACCAAGTCGCCCAAAAATCAACCAACACATATTTTCCTCGGAGCGAATACAAGGAAACTGGTTTTCCCTCTTTGTTGGGAAGCTCAATGTTTGGAGGCGTACCACCCTCGGCCAAAACCTTAGCCGATTCATACATCGTTCGGAAATGCTCCGCGAAGGGGTCTTTGCTTTCCTTAATAGCAACAGAAAAGGAATCCAAGAAAGCCTTGTTAGCAGATGGGTTCTCCAAAAAGCCCTTTGCTATTTCGATAGCATTGGAGGAAGGGGCATATTTCAACGCAAAGGACTGAGCCTCTTCAACATACTTCACCTTTAGCTCCTCAATATGCGTCGCCAACTGGTTTGCTTCCTGCGCTTGACCAGACTGATAAAGCATCCGAGCCTTGGCAATTAAACGCTCAATTTCAGCTTGTTTATTCAAAACCGCCATATACTCCTGACTCTCGGAGGACATGACGTTATCTTCCACTTTAGCTTTATCTGAAGAGGATTTATCCCCCTCTCCTGATCCACAGGAAACCAAAAAAGAGGCAATAAGTAATGAATAAAACAGGCGCATAGCGTTTGGTATTTATTTATCGAAAAAACGGAGTTCTCCAATTTGAAAAACTCCGTCTTTTTCATGCATTAATTCAATTTTTCCTCGAGCAACTTAGAAGCAAGCTTTGGATCCGCCTTCCCCTTACTCTTCTTCATCACCTGACCCATAAACATTCCCAACAAGCCTTTCTTACCATTCTTATACTCCTCCACTTTTGCTGGGTTCGAAGCAATCACCTCATCTACGATGGCAGAAATAGCATCTTCATCGCCCTCCTGCAACAAGTCAAGCTCCTTAGCCAATGCCTCAACATCCTTTTCAGGCGCATCCAGCAAGGCAGGGAAAAGGCGTTGCTCAGCCACGGAGTTACTCACCTTTCCATCAGCAATCAAGGCAATCAAATCCGCCAACTTTTCAACGCTAATTGGGAATTGAGCAATGGTCAAAGCACGTTCGTTCACGTATGATTTGACTGGGCCCATCACCCAGTTCGAAGCCTGCTTGTACTTGTCAGTCTTCTCACAAAGTGACTCAAAGAACAAGGCCACGTCCTTTTGCTCGGTCAATACCTTGGCATCATACTCCGGCAATTTGAACTGCTCAGTGAACTTAGCAATGAGTTGGTGTGGCAAGCTCGGCATATCCGCCTTGACACGGTCAATCCAAGCTTTATCAACAATTACTGGTTGCAAATCTGGCTCAGGGAAATAACGATAATCGTTAGCATCCTCCTTGGAACGCATCGCGCGAGTTGTACCCGTTTCGGCATCAAACAACCGAGTCTGTTGCAAAATAGGCTCACCATTTTCTACGAGTTCAATCTGACGGTCAATCTCGAATTCGATGGCGCGTTGTACGTTACGGATGGAGTTCATGTTCTTCACCTCGCAACGCTTTCCGAACTCAGTAGCATCCTTGAGCATCACCGAAACGTTGGCATCGCAACGCAATGAACCCTCGTCCATGTTACCATCTGAAATCTCAAGGTAGCGAACAAACTTTCGGACTTCTGTGACAAATGCACCAGCCTCTTCCGCGGTGCGGATGCATGGCTTGGTTACAATCTCCAAAAGAGGCGTCCCGGCACGGTTTAGGTCGAGCAATGACTCGTCCTCGCCCTCCAAGTGAAGAGATTTACCCGTATCCTCCTCCATGTGCACTCGCTCCAGCTCAATGCGCTTTTGCGAACCATCCTTCAATGTGATGTCCACAAAACCACCACGAACAATCGGCGTGGCGTCCTGCGTCACCTGATAGCCCTTCGGAAGGTCAGGATAAAAGTAGTTCTTGCGGTCATAACGGTTCACCTCAGTGATTTCACCATTGAGGGCCAAACCCAACTTGATCGCATGGTTAAACACCTGCTTGTTAGAACGCGGAAGTGTACCCGGATGGGCCAAGGTAATTACGCTAACATTGGTGTTTGGCAGACTACCATACTCGTTTGGGTCCGAAGAATATGCCTTCGTATTGGTCAACAGCTGGACGTGAATCTCCAGACCAATGACCTCCTGATATTTATCCCGAATCTCTGGACTAACCATTTCTATATTTTTTTGGTAGCAAGTACCAAGACACAAGTATCATGACTCTTAATGGAATCTTGCTACTTGCGTCCTGCTACTTGATACTTCTTTAATCAAACCAATTCGCCAGCTTTGGCCACAACAGCATCCAAACCACCAAGGTCCTTACCACCAGCCGTAGCGTAGAAAGCTTGGCCTCCACCGCCACCTTTGATTTCCTTGGCCAACTCACGAACCAACTGGCCTGCGTTCAAGCCTTTTTCCTCAACCAAAGAATCGGAAACCATCACCGTGATTTGAGGCTTTCCATCAATATCAGCGGCTAATACCATAAACAGCTTATCGAACTGCTTGCGGAAGTCAAAGGCGATGTTCTTGATGCCCTCAGCGCTGTCCGTGGAAACTTTCTCAATCAAAACATTGAGGCCGTTTTTCTCGGATACTTTGTTCAACAAGTTTTGCTTCAAAGCTTTTGATTGCTCCTTTTGGAAAACCTAACCCTGCTTTGTCAACTTGTTGCGCTCTTCCAAAAGTTGTCCCACCGCCTTAGCGATGTCCTTTGGATTTTTGAGTAACTCATTGAGCTGGGCAATCAATTCCTCATTCTTGGTCACCATGGCCTCAGCCACATCAGCAGTAACCGCCTCTATTCGACGAACACCAGCAGCAACAGATGACTCCGAGGTGATTTTGAACAAGCCAATCTCACCAGTGGCCTTCACGTGGGTACCACCACAAAGC
The DNA here is from genome assembly GCA_030431525.1 of Bacteroidia bacterium. GTDB lineage: Bacteria > Bacteroidota > Bacteroidia > Cytophagales > JAAEPT01 > JAUIJC01. The sequence continues at coordinate 42,933 of JAUIJC010000027.1, forward strand.
TCACGAGAGTAATTCGGATCAAAGGTAATCATGCGAACATTCTCACCGTATTTTTCACCGAAAAGAGCTGTTGCACCAGCGTCCATGGCTTCCTTAATTGGAATGCTACGGCGCTCCTCCAATGGAATGTTCTGACGAATTTTCTCATTCACCAATTTCTCCAACTGAGCGATTTCTTCCTCAGTTACTTTTGAGAAGTGAGAGAAGTCAAAACGCAAAAGCTTGTCGTTCACCAAAGAACCTTTCTGAGCACAGTGGTCACCCAATACCTCACGCAAAGCTGCTTGCAACAAGTGCGTCGCTGTGTGGTTGTTAGCTGACAACTGACGTTTTTTGCCACTCACTACAGCCTTGAAGGTAGCCTCCAAGTCCGCAGGCAGTTTCGCCAAGAAATGAATAATCAAGTCATTCTCTTTCTTGGTATCCACCACGGAGTATTTTTCCCCATTGGCTTCCAAATAACCAGTGTCTCCAACCTGACCACCACCTTCTGGATAGAAAGGTGTGCGGTTCAATACCACTTGGTAAACCGTTTTCTTTTTCTCCTTAACCTCGCGGTATTTCACGATTTGAGCCGAAGACTCCAATTCGTCATAACCAACGAATGTCACTTCCTCACCACCATGAACGGAAATCCAGTCACCAGCCTCAGAAGTTTGAGCGGCACGGGAACGCTCCTTTTGAGCGGACATTTCCTGCTCAAAACCTTTCTCGTCGATGGAAAGACCATTCTCACGAGCGATCAACGCTGTCAAATCGACAGGGAAACCGAAGGTGTCATACAATTCAAAGACTTGCTTGCCTGAAATCGTATCCCCTTTCAAATCTTTTTGGATTGCCTCCAAACGGGCAATACCAGTAGTCAAAGTCTTCAAGAAAGCGTTCTCCTCTTCCTCAACAACTTTTGTAATAAAGTCTTGCTGTGCTTTTGCCTCTGGGAAAACCTCAGCAAACTGCTCAGCCAACAACGCCACCAAATCCTTGATGAATGGCTTCTCGAATTTGAGGAAGGTATATCCGTAACGGACAGCACGGCGAAGGATTCGGCGAATCACATAACCGGCGCCGTTGTTCGACGGCAACTGGCCATCAGCAATAGCGAAGGAAATTGCACGGCTGTGGTCGGCAATCACACGTAGTGCGATGTCTACCTTTTCGTCGTCGCCGTATTTCACTCCAGCCTTCTCCGCAATTGAAGTAATCAATGGCTGGAAAACGTCTGTATCGTAGTTGGACTGTTTGCCCTGCATCGCCATGCAAAGACGCTCGAAGCCCATTCCTGTATCAATGTGTGTAGCAGGCAATGACTCCAAAGAACCATCCGCCTTGCGGTTGAACTGGATAAATACCAAGTTCCAGATTTCCACCACTTGTGGGTGATCCTCATTCACCAAGCCTTTACCTCCTTCTTTGGCAATTTCCTCCTCGGAACGAAGGTCGATATGGATTTCAGAACAAGGTCCGCATGGTCCTTGGTCACCCATTTCCCAGAAGTTGTCCTTCTTGGAAGCCAAGATGATGCGGTCCTCATCAATCCACTCCTTCCAGAAATCCAAGGCTTCCTTGTCGGCCTCCAATCCGTCGCCAGCATCACCCTCGAAAACCGTAACATAAAGACGGTCTTTCGGAAGTTGGTACACATCCGTCAAAAGCTCCCATGCCCAAGCAATCGCCTCTTTTTTGAAATAATCGCCAAAAGACCAGTTGCCCAACATCTCGAACATGGTATGGTGATAGGTGTCCATCCCCACCTCTTCGAGGTCGTTGTGCTTACCAGAAACGCGCAGACATTTTTGGGTGTCGGCAACACGCGGGGCCTTGGCCTCCTTGTTTCCCAAAAAGATGTCCTTAAACTGGTTCATGCCAGCATTGGTGAACATCAAGGTTGGGTCGTCCTTCACCACCATCGGAGCGGAAGGAACAATTTTGTGTTGCTTGGACTCGAAGAACTCGAGAAACTTCTTTCTGATTTCAGCGGATTTCATACGTATCAAAAACAGAGGCGAATCGTGGATTGAGACATTAGAATTAAGACATTAGAGGTTAGCCCAAATTCACTGACTGAAAGTCATGCGCTAAGACCTAATAACTAAAGTCTCCTCTCCATAAAGGCCGATATTTCCTATCTTGCCCACGTTTTATAACATGGGATGCTTTAAAGCCGTTAAAGAATCGGCAAATTTAGCATAATTAGAGTACAAAGCACGGGGAAAACTACAAAGGCAAAAGCCATGTGAACCTCACCTCTGCTTGGAACCCCTATTTCTTTGGCGTTATGTCAAAAATTAAATACTACTACGACACCGAAAAATGTAAGTACGAGCGGATAAGAACCAAGCCGCGGGACATCCTACTCAATATTTTCGGCTTTCTTTCTTTGGCTTTTCTCATGGCCTTGGCCCTTCTGTTCACCTACAGAAGGCTGTTGAATTTACCCGATCCTGAACTGGCGCAATTGCGTTATGAAAATTCTGAGCTCAAGAGCGAAATCAATTCTACCAATAAAGATGTGGTAGTTTTGAAGACCATGCTCAAGGATTTGCAGAACAGGGACGAAGGCATTTACCGCATGGTAACGGGAGCACCGTCCATGCCTGATTTCGTGCGGAATCCTAATGTCACCAGCGATTTTGATGACCCGAACATGAGTGGAGATGTGGTAACACGCGTTCGCTTGCTCAAGGGTGAGGTCGAAGGCCTCTATCGCGCGACCTACAACCAGACAAAATCTTACGACGAAATCATCAAGCTGGCGAAAAACAAGGAAGAGCTTCTTTCTCATATGCCTGCCATCCAACCGATCGAAAACCAAAACCTCAAACGTCTGGCTTCAGGTTTTGGCTATCGTATCCACCCCATCCTAAAAATCAGGAAACTTCATACGGGACTTGATTTCTCGGCCGAAAAAGGCACTCCAATTCGAGCTGCTGGAGATGGCGTAGTCCGTAAAGTAAAAACCAACTACGGTGGTTACGGCAAGGAAGTGGAAATCGACCACGGCTATGGCTATGTCACCAAATACGCACACATGCAGAACTTTAACGTGAAGTATGGACAACGTGTGAAACGTGGTGATATCATTGGATATGTCGGAAACACTGGATCCTCCACAGCTCCTCACCTCCATTATGAGGTGATTAGAAATGGCAAAAAGGTCAATCCCGTCCACTACATCCAAAAAGGTCTGACCGAAGAGGAATACGAAGAAATCCTTCGTTTGTCTACCATCGAAAACCAATCGCTTGGATAAGGATTGGGTAGCAAGATCTTTAAGAGACCTGCTATTTGACACCCCAATATTGTCAACTTAAGAGTAGGGCTATACGCCCCACTCTGACATATTTCGCCCTTACAGGGCTCTTATGGATGGGCTACAGACATCACCCTATGTCTAAATCAATGATTGAATTCTTTATGTTGACAACATTGAATGATACCCTTTCCCTGTGTTAACTGCTCACCGTTAACTGTTAACTGAAAAAATGTCTGTCTTAGATTTAGTTGGAAATACCCCCCTCGTTGAGCTTCGTCATTTAAACCCGAACCCCAACGTAAAGATTTACGCCAAATTGGAAGGTCAAAATCCTGGTGGAAGTGTGAAAGACCGCGCCGCTTACAACATGATTAAGTGCGCTATTGATCGAGGTGAACTAAAACCTGGTATGAAGTTGATTGAAGCGACAAGCGGAAATACAGGAATCGCCTTGGCCATGATTGCTCGCCTATTCGATATTGAAATTGAATTGGTGATGCCTGAAAATTCTACACGTGAGCGTGTATTGACCATGGAGGCCTTTGGCGCAAAAGTCATCTTGACTCCTGCTGAAGGATCCATGGAGGCAGCCATTGATTTCGCTCATGAGCAAGTTGCTAAAGGAGGTTACCTGATGCTAAACCAGTTCGCCAATCCAGACAACTACATGGCCCATTACCACTCCACTGGTCCTGAAATTTGGAGAGATACCAACCATGAAATCACCCATTTTGTGTCGGCCATGGGCACCACGGGAACAATCATGGGAACGTCCAAATACCTTAAAGAACAGGATGAATCGGTAAGAATTATCGGTTGCCAACCAACCGATGGCTCACGGATTCCTGGCATTCGCCGTTGGCCAAAAGAATATCTCCCTAAAATTTTCGACCCGAGTCGTGTTGATGAGGTCTTGGACATCGACGAAGCTGATGCACGAATAATGGCCAAGGCACTCGCCAAAAAGGAAGGAATCTTTTCTGGCATGAGTAGCGGTGGCGCAGCCCATGCAGCCATTGAGGTAGCCAAAACCCTAGACAAAGGTGTTATTGTCTTCATCGTTTGCGACCGAGGCGACCGATACCTTTCCTCAGACCTTTTTGACTAAGACTTTTTCATCAGCGGGTCAGCTTTTCAAAATGCTGACCCGCTGAGAAATTATACGCCATTCCCAATTTTTTCGTTGAAGGGATTACCACCCTTCCAACAATGGAATGAGCAAATATAAAACCCTGATATTAGCCACAGCGGTCGCCTCTCTTGGCGGTTTCCTCTTTGGCTATGACACTGGGGTCATTAACGGCACCCAGCTGTATTTCACTGAATACTTCGAACTTAATCCTACAGAACACGGATGGGCTGTTAGTAGCGCCCTTCTGGGTTGCTTAATTGGGGCCCTGAGTGCAGGTTATTTCAGCCAAAAACTTGGACGGAAAGTTTCATTGGTCATTTCGGCCCTGTTGTTCACCCTCTCAGCCCTTGGGTCAGGTGCAGCAACTTCCCTTACCTTTCTTTCTATCTCGCGAATAATTGGCGGTATCGGTGTGGGTATAGCCTCCCTAACCGCGCCAATGTACATCGCGGAGCTGTCCCCTTCATCCAAACGAGGACAAATGGTTTCCTTCTACCAATTGGCAATTGTCGTAGGTATCCTCATAGTCTTCTTGGCCACCTATTTCATCGGTGGCGGAGTTTCAAGCAACATCATGGAAGGCAGTGATGTCCACACCTACAATGTGGAAAAAGGCTGGCGGATGATGTTCTGGTCTGAGTTGATTCCCTGTTTAATGTTCCTTGCCTTGCTGATTCCTGTCCCTAAAAGCCCACGTTGGCTGGTCATGAAAGATAGAGGTAAAGAGGCCTTGGAAATCCTTCTGCGGATTGTTCCAGATAAGAAAGAAGCCCATGAAGAGTTCTTGGAAATCAAAAAATCTATTGCCTCTGAATTGAGCCAAACCTCCACTTCCATCTGGAGCAAAGGCATGCCCTTCATCGTCTTTATCGGTGTAATGCTATCCATTTTCCAACAGGTCACCGGTATCAATGCAATCCTCTATTACGGTTCTGAAATCTTCAACAAAGCCTTAGGATATGGACCAGAGGATGCCCTGAAACAGCAAATCCTATTGGGTACCGTGAACTTGATATTCACTTTTGTTGCCATCCTCACCGTGGATAAATGGGGACGAAAACCTTTGCTTATCGTCGGTACGCTGGGGATGACTTTGGGCATCGGCATCATGGGTTGGACGATTTATACGAACAACCTTGGCGTGCTTTCCCTTGTTGGCCTGTTGGGCTTTATCGCCTCTTTCGCCATGTCTATGGGACCGATTGTTTGGGTAATGCTTTCCGAGATTTTCCCGAACCGCATCAGGAGTACAGCCATGGCTATTGCCGTAGGTGCCCAATGGTTGGCCAACATGGTTGTACAATGGCTGTTCCCAATCGTGAACGAAGGTCAAGTAAACCAAGAAGGATTCAATGGCGCCCTGCCCTATTTCCTCTTTGCGGGAATGGGTGTTCTGACCATCCTCTTTGTCTTGAAATTCATCCCTGAAACCAAAGGCTACAGCCTTGAGGAGATGGAGGAAATCTTTACGGGTAAAAAAATCGTATCAAAAGATTACAAACTTCCCCCTCCACCGCAAGGGTCTGAAGCTTCTCATGATAAGGTTGCATAGACCAAACCAATAAAAGAAGCACGCTGGAGCCCAACAAGGAGGCTTCAACGTGCTTTTTTTATGAAAAGACTTTTCTTTCTTTTTTGCTCGTTTCTTCTTTTACAAGAAGCCTTTGCACAACAAACCTTTAAGACTGGGGATACCCTCATCACCTCAAATGAAAATACCGCCACTCTGGGCATCAACAAGTATGTTTCTCTGATTGGTTACGGCAGGATTGGCATAGGTACATCGCTTGAAGATGAACACACAGGGTTTTCACTTAACCTTGAGGGACAAGGACGACTTGGTGGTAGATTCGAAGAGACAGATTACATTGAGCAGGGCGCCATCCTTAACCTGAACAACCTACTGAAATTGGATACTCAGAAGCCTAAAATATCCCTTCAGTTTCGAGCCCAGATGTTTTCTGGTGACAATTCATTTATTGTCAATAACACGGTCATAAATATGGCCGAGGCATTTATTCAGGTGGACAGCCTTTTTGATAGAGATGCCTCAGTTTGGCTGGGGCAACGTTTTTTCCGTGGACCAGACATCCAGATGGCCGACTATTTCAACTGGAACAACCTCACTGGCCAAGGCTTTGCATTTCGGTATAAACAAAGCACCTTGGCAATGATTGCCACCTTTCCATTTGCCCAAAGCGAAAACAACCCCTACGGCGATAATTTTGACCCTTTACGAGAGCGCTACATCTTAAATTTTCAACAAGGCTATTACCTTGATACTGCCCAAAAACACTTGATGACAGGCCTGATGGAAGTCCACTCAGCGGACAACCTTCAAACTTCCACAAACTTTGAAATCCAAAACACGGGTTGGGTCTTCGGATTAAAACATGAATACACTGGCGAACGGGGCTTTTACAACGAAGCCACCATTCGCTACGGTACGGGCATCGCCAACGGCCCACGTGATGACGGCTGGAGTTCTCGAACCTTTATCACCCTTGGCTATCCTGATGTTAACGGGAAATTCAAAGGCGCTTTTAGTTGGCATATCACCGACCAAATAAAAATCCATTCTGGGAAACGCATGGATTGGCAAGCCTACTTTGTTTATCGTAATCAACGGGGAGCAAAAGACCCAGTCATCAGCCAAATTCAATTCCCTTATGCTGATAGCATCTTTCCTGTTCCAAACCGAAAATGGGACTTTAGCATTGGGGTAAGGCCAACTATCTTCCTCAATAAATACCTTCATTTAGTATTGGAAAGCCAGTTTCAAATGCGGGAATACATCATTCCACAACTGGACCCTTCTGGAAATGTCTTTTTCAACGACTTAGGAGTGGCCTCAATGACAAAATTCTCCATTGTTCCCACTTTTGTCCCATCGGCTCAAAAAGATGCTTTTGGTCGCCCACATATCAGGCTAATCTATTCCCTTGCCTTTTACAACCAAGTAGCCAAGGATAACAAGCTCTCAGAATACTTACAACAGAGTAATAACTTGCTTGGGCAGTACTTTGGGGTGAGGACGGAATGGTGGTTTTAGACAGTTAGCAGTTAGCAGTTAGCAGTTAGCAAGATAAAATGGGGAGCATTCTAATCAATCATTTTTAGGCAAAGGACTAAAGTCCTTTGCTATGAAGAACCGCCCTTACAGGGCTAAATTGTGGTAGCCCTGTAAGGGCGGTTCTTCATAGCGATGGATAAAAATCCATCGACACCCAAAAAAATCAACAACACCAAAACCCCATCTACTACCTCCCTCACCTGCGTTAACTGCTAACTGATACCTGTTAACTGAAAACCTGCCCCAGTCCAAAGGTCAACACAAAAACCAAAGTTGAAAGCGCCATTTGCTTGAGGTACGGATCAAGCTCCATGGCTGTACGTTTCTTTTGGACGGAAACACCGTTGTAAATCACAAACGGGAACGAAAGTACCACTAACCATTGCCAGAAACTTCCATCATTCAATAGCAAATAAGCAATGGCACTGACAATACCTGACAACAGAATAATCCAGTGATAAACCCTTGCTTTGTCAGGTCCAAGTCGCACAGGAATGGAGCGTTTACCCGCCAATTTATCCGACTCGATATCACGGATATTATTCACGTCCAGCACAGCCACAGAAAATAACCCGCAAGAAAGGGCTGGCAATACCATCGCCCATTCAAAACTTTGGGTATGCAGGAAATAAGAGCCCAATACGCCCACTAAGCCAAAAAACACCAACACGGACAAATCACCCAAACCCGCATAACCATAAGGATTCTTGCCTGCCGTGTATTTAATGGACGCCCAAATACAAAGGAGTCCCAAAAGGAAAAACCCTCCAATCTTTGGCAAAGCCTCCAAGCCAAAGGCAATTAGCAACAAACCAACACCTGAAACCAAGGAGAGCACCACAAACAACACCATTGCTTTCTTCATTGCCTGAGGCGTAATCAGTCCCTCCTGAACAGCCCTTGAAGGCCCTTCCCGATGGACGCTATCCGCACCATTCTGGGTGTCGCCATAATCATTAGCGAGGTTTGAGAGGATCTGAAGGAAGATGGTCGTCAAGGCGCTTAAGAGCAATATCTCCCAACGGAACTGCCCCACGCTTCCCGCCAAAAAGGCACCCATGCCGATACTCGCCAAGGCCAATGGAAGAGTGCGTAATCGAAAGGCTTTTATCCAGTGTTTCATTTATCTATTGGAGTTCATCATCCTCAGACCTGACTGGTTTTGGAAACCTGTCAGGTCTGAGGATGATGAACTTTCTTTTATCCCACAAAAAAAGCGTAGCCAAATGACTACGCTCCTACAAAGATAAAACTTGTTCGCCTTAGTTCTTCAAGAACTTACGTGTGATGCGCTCTCCTTTCTCATTCGTCAGATGAACCACATAAAAACCATTAGCCAAATCACTTATATTCAAAATAGCCTCATTGGAGATTTTTCCTTCTTGAAGGATTTCCCCGTTTAGGCTCATGAGCTGATAGCTTGATGGACCAAAGGATGCTTCAAGGGAGATGGTGAGTTGGCCTGAGGTTGGATTTGGATAGAGAGAAAGAAGTAGTGAAGACTCACCTTCTTCTACGCTAAGCGTATTTTCAATTTCTGAATAGTATATGTAACTGACTCCATCGTTTTTCCATTCATCATTTTCAAATGAAAAAAACTGGACACTATCTATTTTATAAAAAAGAAAATTTTCGGGGTCTTGTTTATTGGGAAATCCAACAATTTCATAATCTGTATCTACATGATAAACAGTTTTACTCTCCTTCTCCCAAGAATCTGAATAACTCCAATTATACTCCTCCATTGATATCACACCACCTGCCACATCAAACTCATATACCACTCTTGACCTCCAATTTCGAACTTTCCATAAGGAATCTTCAGAACCTTTATCATATACTATCTCCTCACTAAGGTTTCCATAAGTATCAAAATAATAATCCCTTCTCTCAGTACTTTCCCAGTCTGATTTGGTTGAATCATAAAATTCTTCGAATACCGATTCAAGTTGCCCATTATTTCCATATTGGTATCTGTACCTGTATCTAAATTTCCAATTGTCATTTTCTAATCTAAAATGATCTCTTGAAACCAAAAGCCCATCCTCTGAATAGTGTCTTATTTTATATGCTGCATAAAAATCGCCTTCCCTTGTAGTATCTGCTATGGATCTACCTAAGCTATCATAAGCAAATGACATCCTAATTCCACTTGTTTCACTCCATTCCGAAGCATCATATTTTTCATTCCAGTAAACTAACCTATTCAGTGAATCATAGCTATAGTATAGCTTGTGGTCAACTTCACCATCACTTTTTTTCCTAACAAGTGAATCAAGTTTGACTTCTGATTGAGCGATCCTACTTGCCTCAAGATACAAATAGTCCTTTCCTTCATTACTGGATATATAATTCTGAAAATTAGATTGTCCCATTACCAATCCCATTAAAAGCATGGAAAGACAAATCAGTAAAGACTTTTTCATAGTAGTGCTTCAGTTAAAACAAAAAAGCGTAGCCAAATGACTACGCTCCTACAAAGATAAAACTTGTTCGTCTTAGTTCTTCAAGAACTTATGTGTGATGCGCTCTCCTTTCTCATTCGTCAGGTGAACCACATAAAAACCGTTGGCCAGATCACTTACATTCAAATTGGCCTCATTGGAGATTTTTCCCTCTTGAAGGATTTCTCCATTTAGGCTCATGAGTTGATAGCTTGATGGACCGAAGGACTCTTCAAGGGAAATAGTGAGTTGGCTGGTGGTTGGATTTGGGAAAATTTCTAAGGATGAAACGATTGAACCATCATTAGAAGTCACCTTCCCTTCTCCTCCTGAATAATAAAATAGAGCTTTCTCAATCTCTTCATTTGACTCTAATTCTAATATTTTACCTGGGATAGCATCATAGGGTGGAAAGAAATTGAAAATAGAAACTACCTCACTTGTTGGATCAACTACCAAACTAAAACTCTCTACAACCTCCCAAACTCCACTATTCCGTTCAAAGTAATTCATAGTCACCAACTCCCCATTCTGCTGATACTCAATACCAATCCTTGCATAGCTAATCTCAGACCAAGTAGAATCAATTGGATCAAAATCATACTCTTTCTGTAAAGTCCTTCGACCTTGAGTATCAAAAACATGAACAATTTTATTGACAGATAACGAACTATCAATGACATCGAATTCCTGCTTGGTTATCACTAATGAATCATTCAACTTCTCATAATCAAATTCCACGAATTCAGTAAATACCCAACCATCAACACCATCCCATTCATACCGTTTTTCCTCATATAAATCTCCTTCCTGTGAATAACTATATTGACGAAACATATCGGGTGAACCATTACTACGATAGCTTGTATCGGCAATAGAAACTCCATCATCATCCAATACGGTTATAGCCGAATCTCCATCCATAGTGAAATAAATAACTTTATTATCAACACTATAGCTACAACGAATGGAAAGGGTTTCTACACCACCATCTAACAAAGTCACGGAATCCAACCGTTCGGAAGACATTGCAACTCGTTGGGCGGAAGAATTTCCTTTTGCCTTAAAACTTGGAGCAGGATTAAACTTTAATTCGGAACTAAAATTCGACTGACCAAAAACAAAAACACTGGCAAGAAGACCTGCCACTAACAGTAAAGACTTTTTCATGTGATTGAAAAACTGGTTAAGAATTAAAAACAAGAGTAAAGCAAATAAAAAACGGTGAGAACTCCTTGGAGCGCTCACCGTTTTTTAATGATTATTTAAGACTGAATTACATCCGCTCTGGCACCTCAACTCCCAACATATTCATTGCCTTTTCAATGACTTTGGCCACAGCAGATGAAAGCGCCAAACGGAAGGCAATCACCTCTGGCTCTGCCTTGAATACTGGCAACTCCGCGTAGAAACGACTGAATACCCTTGATAAATCATAGGCATAGCTGGCCACTTCCGATGGTGCATAATTGCGACCAGCATCGGCTACAACTTTTGGGAAGTTTGACAGCGCAACAATCACATCACGCTCCTGCGCTTCCAAACCGTTGTAAGCAGAGAGGTCGATGTTTTCGAAAGCGACGCCATCTTCCTTGCCTTTTCTCAAAAGGGCTGAGATACGGGCGAAAGTGTACTGGATGGACGGTCCTGTATCCCCTTGGAAATCCACAGATTCCTCTGGGTTAAAGACCATGCGTTTTTTCGGGTCAACACGAAGGATGAAGTATTTCAAAGCACCAAGCGCCAACTGGTGGTAAAGCTTCTCGGCTTGCTCTTCAGTGAAACCGTCAATTTTACCCAACTCGTCAGTGCGCTGTTTGGCAGTTTGAACCATTTCGTCCACCAAATCATCGGCATCAACCACGGTTCCCTCACGGGATTTCATACGGCCGTGTGGCAAATCCACCATGCCGTAGGACATGTGGTAAATTCCCTCAGCGTATGGACGCTCCAAGCGCTTCATGATGCGCTTGAGTACATCAAAGTGGTAATCCTGCTCGTTACCGACCACATAAATGGACTTGTCCAAAGTAAAGTCCTTGTACTTCAAGTCTGCCGTCCCCATATCTTGGGTCATGTACACGGAAGTACCATCGCCACGTTGAACCAACTTCTCGTCCAAGCCCTCATTGGTCAAATCGCACCAAACTGAGCCATCCTCCTTTTTATAGAAAGCACCTTTTTCAAGGCCTTCCATCACCAAATCCTTACCCAAAAGGTAAGTGTCCGACTCGTAGTAATATTTATCGAAGCTAACGCCGATGCGCTTATAAGTGTCCTCAAAACCTGCATACACCCAGCCATTCATCTTTTTCCAAAGGTCATAAACGGCTGGCTCGCCTGCCTCCCATTTGCGAAGCAAGTCTTGAGCTTCCAAGAAAATTGGAGCTTCCTTCTCGGCACGGTTAAACAATTCCTTGATAGCGTTCAACTGCTCCCTTTCCTCGGCAGAAAGCTCGTTCTTCTTACCCTTCTTCTCGATTTCCTTCTTGCGAGCTTTGAGGTCTTCCACACTATCAAGTGCTGGATATTCGTTACGCTTTTCAACAATCAACTCCTCAATTTCGCTCTTGTATTCCTGATCGAAACGCACATAGAAATCACCCACCATGTGGTCGCCCTTTTTGCCGTATTCCTCAGGTGTTTTATTTCCACCAAAACGGAGGTAGGCAATCATGGACTTACAGATGTGGATACCACGGTCATTAATCAAGTTAGCCATCACCACCTTGTAACCGTTGGCCTTCAATACCTGCGAAATGGAGTAACCCAAGAAGTTGTTCCTGAGGTGTCCCAAGTGCAAGGGCTTGTTGGTGTTTGGCGAGGAGTATTCCACCATCACCGTTTGGCCATTGGAAGGATGAGAACCGAACTGCTCGTCTTTCAAGATACTGTTGAATGTCTTCAACCAAACACTATCGGCAATCACGATGTTCAAAAAGCCTTTGACCACATTGTAGTCCTCCACCTCATCGACATTTTCCTTAAGGAAATCGCCGAGTTCCTGCGCCAATTCATCTGGACGTTTCTTCACTCTGCCAGCAAACTGGAAGGTGGTAAAGGTGAAACTACCCTCGAACTCCTTGCGGGTTTCCTGAAGAGCGACTTCCGCGGATGCGAGCTCAAATGAATATAAGGATGCGAAGGCTTTTGAAATTCCTTCTCTTATGGCGAGATCCAATGACATGGGTAAAGCTTTTCGTTGTATTTTTGCGCATCTAAAATTTACGACGGTCGCAAAGATAAGCGAAAGAGAAATAATAAGCGGAACCACCAAGACGCAGTTATTTTGGTCAGGGTTCGTGGTAACTTGATGCGGGGATAGCATAGCTATCGCAAAACAAATTGCTACGAACCATGACCAAAAGAACAAGTCAACTGGTTTTGGTTATTGTTTTTCTTTCGGAAACCCTACATTGCCCCAAGTACCAAGTAAGGATTCAGTACAATGTATCACGTATCAGGTATAATGATTTCTCAGATGGACATCGTTGTACATAATACCTTGTACATAACAGGCTTCAAGTGACCAAGTACCTTGATTTCATTAAACAGCAGTTCTATTTCCCTAATGAGGCCTTCACCCTGAAGGACAACGAACTGCACTTCAACGGTGTCCCATTGATGGACATCATTGAGCGCCACGGCACCCCGCTAAAACTTACCTACCTGCCTAAGATTGGTCAGCAGATCAACAAGGCCCGTGAGTTATTCAACAATGCCATTAAGGAGAAAGACTACCAAGGCAATTACATCTATTGTTATTGCACCAAGTCTTCGCATTTCCATTTCGTGGTGGAAGAGGCCCTGAAGCACAAAGTGCAACTGGAAACCTCCTCGGCCTATGATATGGCCATTGTAAAGAAGCTTTACGAGAAGGGAAAAATCGCCAAGGATATTACCGTGGTGTGCAACGGTTACAAACGTCCGCTTTACACGGAATACATCAGTAACCTGATCAACGAGGATTGGACGAACGTCATTCCTGTGCTGGACAACCTCAACGAGATTGAGCATTACAGGGAAATGGTGACCAAGCCATGCCAAGTGGGTATGCGTTTGGCCGTGGACGAGGACCCGACCTTCGGATTCTACACCTCTCGTTTGGGCATTCGCTACAAGGATGTGGTGGACCATTACAAGGAAAAAATTGAGAATGACGACCGCTTTACGCTCAAGCTTCTCCACTTCTTTGTAAACACGGGCATCCGCGACACACCGTATTATTGGAACGAATTCACACGCTTTATTGAAAAATACTGCGAGCTGAAGAAAATCTGCCCGACACTGGACACGATTGACATCGGTGGTGGATTCCCGATCCAGACTTCCCTCCTCTTTGAGTTTGACTACCAAGAGGTGGTGAACTTGATGGTGGAAAACATCCAGCGCATTTGTGGGGACCACGGCGTGCCTACTCCGCACATTCTTTCGGAGTTCGGTTCCTTCACCGTTGGAGAGAGTGGCGCGGTGCTTTACAGTATCCTCGACCGCAAACTCCAAAACGACAAGGAGCTTTGGTACATGATTGACGGCTCGTTCATCACGAACCTGCCTGACACTTGGGCCTTGAACCAGCGTTTCATTCTGTTGGCCATCAACAACTGGAACAAGGAACTCCAAAAGGTGAACCTCGGGGGGCTGACCTGCGACTCCATGGATTATTATAACTCCGAGGCGCACCACGCTGAGATTTACTTGCCAGCGAATACGGACAACCAGACCCAATACATCGGGTATTTCCACTGTGGCGCCTATCAGGAGTCAATTGGTGGATACGGTGGCATCCAGCACTGCTTGGTGCCAAGCCCGAAACACTTGGTGCTGGACCGCGACGAGGATGGAAACCTCACTGAATGGGTGTTCTCAGAAGAGCAAAAAGAAGAAGATGTAATCCGAATTTTAGGCTATTAAATGTTTACATCTGCCCAGACTTCTTTATAACTGAACGAAAAGCTTAGAACTATTACGCCTGAACCAGCGTTGGTTACCTGAATTACAAGCTCACAGGTTGATTTTATCTGCGTTATTGAACTTTTCTCCAAAAAAATTCAGACGCATTAAAAAAAACCTTACCTTGTAAAGGTCTGTACAGAACAAAAATTTCTTGGAAAAATGAAGAAACTAATCCTTTCCATGATGGCTGTTAGCTTTGGCATCGCCCTTAGCTCTTGTTACCGTCACACGACTTGCGCTACTTACACCAAAGTAGACAAGAAGATTGAGATTCAAGAGAAGGGACTCGAACAAGACGAGAACCTCTAATAGCAGACTCATGACGTCATGTAAAGCACCTTCCGGCCGGAGGTGCTTTTTTTGTGCCTATGGATTTTAGTCCTATCGGCCAATTCCATTCAGCTGATGAAATAAAATACAACGGATTGGAACTTTTTCTCCTCCCCACTTGTCTTAGACACTCATAAGACGTCCATAACCAACTGCCACACAATTAGGAATGATGAAATAAAATTTCACATTCCGAAAAAAAGCCGTATTTTAAAATTCATGGTATAGGACAATTAATTCTTTACAAAATGAAAAAACTACTACTTTCCTTGATGGCCGTTAGTTTTGGCATTGCTCTAAGCTCCTGCTACCGCGCGACAACCTGCTCGACCTACGTGAAGGCAGACCAAAAAATTGAAATGCAGAAAAAAGGCCTTGAGGAAAACAAGGACCTCTGATTCCATCCACCCCATAAATTTTGAAGGCGCCCCATTCTGGAGGCGCTTTTTTTATGCCCCAAAGGCAATTCCAAAAGCAGGAATAAACCTCATAAAAACAACCTAAGAACCTGAATTCAAGTTTTTTAACATATAAACCCGTTAGACCACAACGAAAAGGAGTACATTGGTCCGTACTCTTTTGAAAATCTTTTAGTAAAAATGAAAAAGCTCCTTCTTTCAATGATGGCTATCAGCTTTGGCATTGCCATAAGCTCCTGCTCAAACCGCACCACTTGCAACACCTACGGAAAAGTGGACAAGAAAATCGAGATGCAGAAAAAAGGTCTCGAACAAGACGAGAACCTCTAAAAAATAAAAACAACACTTCCCGCAAGTGTCGATGGATTCCCATCCATCGCTAAGAAGAACCGCCCTTACAGGGCTCTGCGGAATTATTACTGCAGAGCCCTGTAAGGGCGGTTCTCTTTAGCAAAGGACGCGAGTCCTTTGGTTATTCAATTTTATATATAATCAAACAGCCTCCGCCTTCTCCTCCACCAACTTCTCAGCCAAATCAATCAAGCCATCCACGCGAATATCCGCCTCTGGGCAAGTCTCCTCTGCAATCAGGCAAGTCTGCAAACCCAATTTCTTTCCGGGAATCAAATCACGTTGCTTGTCGCCCACCATCCACGATTGGCTGATGTCCACATTGTACTTAGCAATGGCGCGCTCCAACATCAAGGAATCTGGCTTCCTTGTCAAGGAATTCGTCCACTTCTCATGATAAGGAGCGATGTAAATGTCATCCAACGCATTGTCCGTATGCTTCTGCACATGGTCGTGCACCAACATCACATCCTCGGCCTTGAACGTGCCCTTCACAATCCCAGACTGATTGGTAATCACAATCAACAAATAGCCCGCCTCCTTCAACTTCCTTAAGGCCTCTGGTACACGATCCAAAAACTGGAACTTTTCAATGGTGTACACATAATCCACGTAGTCCTTATTGATGACCCCGTCACGGTCAAGAAAGATGCACTTGTTCATCGCTGTTCAAGAATGTTTTTTGGAACTGTCCGACAGTCAAACACCACAGACCCCACAAAGTTCTGCTTTCCTGCACTTAACACCAAAAACTTACCCGTTTGTTTCTGTTGTGTTATCATTTCTGAAACTCCAGTCTGAACCCTCTGGCTGTCATCCTGAGCGTTAGCGAAGGAACTGACTAAAAACTCTTCTCTTTCAGATGCTTCATTCCTCAGCATGACAGTGCGTTGTTTAACCCCCTATTGCCAGCCATAGGGGCAGACCTGTGTGTCTGCCCAAACTCTGGGGCAACCCCACCTCTGTCCTCCCCTTATCTAAGGGGAGGAAAAACCACCATCCTACAGCCTGACAACTATAATTGGCAAATATTCTCTGTAACATTCTCCTCCCCTTGGATAAGGGGAGGACAGAGGTGGGGTTGAATCCTCAGTCTTTAGGCAATAGCATAAATACCCAAAAATCCTCCCCACCTCACTATCTTTGACAAAAGGGAAAACAACGGGAACAATGAGCGCGCAACACACCTCCATCGCCATCATCGGCGCAGGCATCTCAGGCCTAAGCCTCGCCTACGAGCTTCAAAAAAAGAACATTCCTTACATGCTTTTCGAGAGCTCCGATCGTGTGGGTGGCTACATCCAAACCCAAACCATGGACGGTTGCATATTGGAGGAAGGCCCCAACTCCCTGCTTTGCGACCAAACCATGAACGCCTTTTTGGAGGAATTGGGACTTACCGAAGACATCATCGAAGCCTCAACAGTCGCCAATGACCGCTTCATCATCAAAAACGGGAAGCTCGCAAAAGTACCCGCCCATCCCGCAAAGCTCCTATTTGGAAATTTCCTCAGCTGGAAAACCAAATGGAAAATCATTCGCGAGCTGTTCAGCAAGCCACAAAGCCCTTCTGAAAACGAAACCCTCAGTGCCTTTTTCACCCGTCATTTTGGCCAAGAAGTCACCGACTACCTTGTCCGTCCATTTGTGGGAGGCATTTACGCCGGCAACCCCGACGAACTGCTCACTTCATTGAGCTTCCCCAAATTATTGGAAATGGAAGCCCAGTACGGCTCCATTCTAAAAGGCTTCGCCAAAAACAAAAGCTTGGAGCGCAGGCGCACCATCTACCTCAAAAACGGATTGCACAGCCTGCCACAGCGCATGGCCGACAAACTGGAGCACCTCCAGCTGAACTGCCCCATCCAAAAAATCACCAAGGAGGAAAACGGCTATGCGCTTGAAACAGCCGAGGGCACATTCCATTGCGAAAAAGTCGTGTTGGCCACTCCAGCCAGCACCACGGCAAAACTCCTCCCCGAGGCCTTGGAAAGCCTAAGCAGGACCTTGGAAAGCATCCCCAACCCGCCGATGGTCATTGTCCATAACCTGTACAAAGCCTCAGCGGAAACCGAAGCCCTCCAAGGCTTTGGCGCCCTGTTCCCACCCATCGAAAAACGCTTCGCCTCCGGCACCATTTGGGCCAGCTCCGTATTCTCAGGGAAATGCCCCGACGACAAATTCCTGCTAACAAGTTTTGTGGGAGGTCGCGCCAATGAAGAAAAAGCGCTACTTTCGGAAGCCGAAATCTCCGAGCGGGTGAGCAAGGAAAACTCCGAGCTCTTGGGACTTCCCGCCCCCGAAAAACAAATCCTCTTCACCTACAAGCAAACCATCCCTCAGTACACGAAGGAGGCAAAACTTGCGCAAGAAAATTTGAAAACCTTGGAGAAGGAAGGCATCTTTATCTGCTCAAACTGGAAGGGAGGCATCTCCGTTCCAGATTGTATTGCCAAGGGAAGAGCGTTGGCCAATAGCTTTTTATAGTTCATGGTTGATAGATCATAGGTCATGGTTACAGCCCGCAACTATAAGCCATAACGACAAAAATGTTTTTAGTTCATCCTTGAAACCACGGCTCGAACCATGAACCATCAACGATGAACCATGAACCCCATAAAATGAACAACTGCCTTGTAATCATACCGACCTACAACGAGAAGGAAAATGCGGAGCGCATCATCAGAAAAACCTTGTCGGTCGATGCCCATTTGCATATTCTCATCGTAGATGACGGGTCGCCAGACGGTACGGCTGATATCGTCAAAGCCCTACAGGCAGAATTCCCAGAGCGCCTTTTCCTGATTGAGCGAAGCGGAAAACTCGGGCTCGGAACGGCCTACATCACCGGCTTCAAGTATGGCCTGAAAAACGGCTACGACTACATCATCGAGATGGACGCCGACTTTTCCCACAACCCCGAGGACCTGCCAAAGCTCTACAACGCCTGTAAAAACGGCGCCGATGTGGCTGTTGGCTCACGCTATAAGGATGGCGTAAACGTCATCAACTGGCCAATGAACCGCGTGCTGATGTCCTTCTTCGCCAGCCAATACGTGCAGTTCATCACCTCCATGCCCATCAACGACGCCACCGCCGGCTTCGTCTGCTACACCAGAAAGGTATTGGAGTCACTCAACCTCGACAAAATCCGCTTTGTCGGCTACGCCTTCCAGATCGAGATGAAATTCAAATCTTGGAAAAAGGGCTTCGACGTGCAGGAGGTTCCCATCATTTTCACAGACCGCACCGAGGGCGTTTCCAAAATGGATGTGAAAATCTTTAAGGAGGCTTTCTTTGGGGTGATTTATATGAAGATTCGGAGTTTGTTTAAGAGTCCTTCGAAGTATTGATTATTGCAACAATACCTTTACTTGAAACATCAATATGAAAAATCAAATTATGAACATTCTAAAAAACCTGACTTTCATTCTCCTAACATTTAGTGTTAATCTGTCATATGCTCAATACATTCAATTTGAGCATGTACCTCCATTACAGCCATCTCCATTAAAAATCCCTGTATTTGAAGGAGTATATTCATCTTCAATAGCCTTTGCTGATATAGATGGTGATAACGATCAAGATGTTTTGATAACTGGATACAATCCTTACACAGATCAAAACATTGCGAAACTTTACAAAAATGATGGATTGGGAGAATATTCTGAAATAGAAGAGACTCCTTTTGAGGGAGTTTTTGTCTCATCTATCGCATTTGCTGATATAGACGGAGATAATGATCAAGACGTTCTGATAACTGGAGCAACTGGAAGTAATGATTCAGAACATATTGGGAAATTATATTCGAATGATGGATCAGGAAATTTTACTGAAATTAAAAACACTCCCTTTGAGGGAGTTTATTCCTCATCAATTGCCTTTGCTGATATAGATGGTGATAACGACCAAGATGTTCTAATTACAGGAGAAAAATCTTCAAAAGAAATCGGTTATAGAAAACGAATTACCAAACTTTATAGTAACGATGGCAAGGGAAACTATACTGAAGTTCAAAACACTCCTTTTGAAGGGGTTGCTGGCTCATCCATTGCTTTTGCTGATATAGATGGTGATAACGACCAAGATGTTCTAATTACAGGGCAAAATATCACAGGAGATAATATTGCTCAACTTTTCAGAAATAATGGAAGTGGAGACTTCTCCCTTCAGAGTAACACTCCTTTTGAAGGGGTTGCTGGCTCATCGATTGCCTTTGCTGATATAGATGGTGATAACGACCAAGATGTTTTAATTACAGGGCTTTTTAACGCATACAGATACAACGCAAAAATTTACATCAACGATGGAACTGGGAATTATTCCCTAAAAAATGACAATTTTTTTGAAGGTGTTCACTTTTCATCCATTGCCTTTGCTGATATAGATGGTGATAACGACCAAGATGTTCTAATTACAGGAGCTACCAAGTCAGGCGAACGAACTTCAAAGCTCTATACCAATGATGGAACGGGCAATTTTTCCCTTGTCAGTAACACTCCCTTTGATGGCGTTGAAAAAGGATCTATTGGCTTTGCAGATATAGATGGTGATAACGACCAAGATGTCCTAATCACGGGATATTTAGGAAAGGATGGTTCAGTTCCAGGGATTGCTCGACTTTACATTAACAATGGAATTGGTGATTATAATCTGGTGAAAGAGACTCCATTTGAAGGTACAGAAGGGGCTTCTTTTGTTTTTGCAGATATAGATGGAGATAACGACCAAGATGTATTAGTTGCAGGATTAAATTATTCGAATAAGCGGGCAACGAAACTTTATACAAACGATGGTGATGGTCACTATAATGAAGTAATAGGGACTCCTTTTGATGGAGTATCTGGATCAATTGCTTTTGCTGATATAGATGGAGACAATGATCAGGATGTTTTAATAACTGGATTTTTGGGATATGGCGGTTCAGTTCGAGGCATTGCGAAACTTTACACCAATGATGGAACAGGTAATTTCACCATAGTAAATGGAACTCCTTTTGAGGGAGTTGCTGGGTCATCAATTGCTTTTGCTGATATCGATGGGGACAACGACCAAGATGTTTTAATCACGGGAATTAATAATTCAAATCAACGCATTGCAAAACTTTACATCAACGATGGCACTGGCACCTTTACTCTTAAAAACAACACTCCTTTTGACGGGGTAGTTGATTCATCAATTGGTTTTGCTGACATAGATGGAGATAATGATCAAGATGTTTTAATAACAGGATTTAATAATTCATGGAAACGCACAGCAAAACTGTACACCAATGATGGAATTGGCAATTTTTCCCTTGTTAGTAACACTCCATTTGAAGGAGTTTTTTATTCATCAATTGCCTTTGCTGATATAGATGGAGACAATGACCAGGATGTTTTAATAACTGGCCAAAATGAATTAAAAGAAGAAATTGCAAATCTATACTCCAACGATGGAACTGGTAAATACACCCTAATAAACAACACTCCTTTTGAAGAGCTTAATCTTTCATCTGTCACTTTTTCAGATATAGATAGAGATAACGACCAGGATGTTTTAATTACGGGCTATAACCTTTCAGATCAGAGATTCTCAGGACTTTACCTCAATGATGGAAGTGGGAATTATTCCTTATTTAGGAACTCACCTTTTGATGAGTTTCCTTTTTCATCGATTGCTCTAACAGATATTGATGGAGACATGGATCAAGACATATTAATTACAGGACAAATTAGTTCACAAGTCATTTCAAGGGTTTATAGAAACACACCTTGCTTCCCTTCTATACCATTACCAGATTTAGCTCTTTTATCAGCTATCAGTGGAGAATGTTCTGTAAATGCACCAACTGCCCCAACCGCTAATAATGGTTGTGGCATTACTATTACAGCCACAACTAATGCTACATTTCCTATCACCATTCAAGATACTACAACAATCACTTGGACTTATGATGATGGCAATGGAAATATTAACACACAAGACCAAGAGGTAATAGTTAACGATATAGTTAACCCCGTTCCAAATGTAGCTTCCTTGCCAACAATAATAAGTAAAGAAGTAGTTACACATCTAGAGCCACCCACTGCCATAGATAATTGCACTGGGACAATTACTGCAACTACCGATGCAACTTTCCCTATAACCACACAAGGGACTACAACAGTCACTTGGAATTACAATGACGGAAATGGTAATGTATTCTCCCAAAATCAAGATGTAGTTATTGAAGGAATAACTGGTGAAATTAAAGAACAAAATATAGGAATAACCACATACCCTAACCCAACAAATAAAAGTATTATCATTTCCTTTGAACAAGAGGAAAATGAAATTGAACTAGTACTGACCACTATTAACGGTCAAGAGATTTACAAAGAACATTACAACTCTCTATCAAACACAGAAATACCTATTAATGGAGAAAGAGGTATTTATTTCTTGTTCATTAAAAGTGATCAAGGTCAACGTATCGTGAAAATATTAAAGAACTAGAGCTTAATAAAAACCTACTTGATATCTACATTTTTTCCATCTCATACCCCAAAGCCACAACACCTCCCCTGTTGTGGCTTTTCTTTTTTCCCTAAAAAACAAGGGGTAACTTACATCAACATTCTTTTACACGCCTTTTACGCTCATGTCTTTTTCAGCGAAGAAATTCACGCCTCAGAAACCTGTGGATTGGTATGACCCTCGGCAATTGGCCAAAACAGGGCTTCAGACGGTCATCTCCTCCATTTTCGGGAACTTCAACGACAAGCGGGAAACGCAGGGTTTGATGGATCCTGAGGGGAAACCCTATGATTACAGTGAAGGGAAAGAGGAGCTTTGGTTCGATTACATTTCCGATACGGGCGACGGCTTTGACAGCACTTTTTCCATGGCCAAGCTTTTGACCTCCAAGGATATTGAGGTGGATGGAAAACGGCTTCCGCGCGGTGAGCTGTTGATTATGGGGGGCGATCAGGTGTATCCAGTCGCCAGTCGGGATGAATATGACAACCGCTTGATTGGGCCCTATGCCACGGCCTTCCCAAAGGATGAAACGGATGCCAAGGCGCCTCATATTTTCGCCATTCCCGGCAACCATGACTGGTACGATGGGCTGACGAATTTCCTGAAGGTTTTTTGCCAGAAACGGAACATTGGCAATTGGCGCAGTCAGCAACGCCGAAGTTATTTCGCGCTGAAGCTCCCACATAAGGTTTGGGTGTTCGGCGTGGATGTCCAGCTGAATTCGGACATCGACTACAACCAAGTGCAGTATTTCAAGGGGCTCTTGCAAAATGAGGTGGCGCCCGACAGCCATATCATTCTGTGCACCGCCGAGCCGTCGTGGGTATTTGCCACCGCCAAAAAGAATGCTTCGTTCCGAAACCTTCGGTATTTGGAAAAGCTGATTGCTGGAAAGGTAGAAATTCCGAATGAATCACCCCTTCCAAAACAGCATCAGGTGCTGACACTTTCTGGCGACTTGCATCATTATTCGCGGTATTCCTCGGAAACGCACGGCCAGTACATCACCTCGGGCGGTGGCGGGGCGTTCCTGCATCCCACGCATACTTTGCCAGACAATATTTCATTGGAATCGGGTGCCAGTCTGAAACAGGAAAAGGTGTGGCCCGAAAAGGATACCTCCAAAAAACTGTTGGCGGGCAACTTGTTGTTTCCCTTTACCAGCTGGAAAATGACGGCGCTTTTTGGAGTGATTCACCTGATTGTGGGCTGGATGCTCTACCTAAAAACCAAGGTGGAGCTTGACGGCTTTGGCGAGGCGCTATTCCATAGCCCTACAAGCATGCTTTATCTTGGATTGGTGCTGTTCGGTATTATTGCCTTCACGGACACTCGGCCTTATGGCAACAAGGTGAAAGGCCCGTGGTTTTATAAATGCTTTGGAGGGATTCATGCGGTCCTTCAGGCTGGGCTGATTCTGCTGACCGCTTGGGCAACGCTTGACCTTTGTCCCTTGCTCAGAGGGGAACATGTATGGTGGGAAGTGGTGCTTTCTGGCTTGGTGCTTTTGATTGGCGGAGGGTTGCTATCCAGTTTTGTTTTTGGCGTTTACTTGGCCTTATCCAATCTGATTTTGGGCAATCACAACACGGAGGCGTTTTCCTCGCTTCGCATCAAAGGCTACAAGAATTTCTTGCGGATTCACCTTTCCAAAAAGGGTATTCGCATTTATCCGATTGGAGTGAAGAATGTGCCGGATTATGATCATGGTGCATCGGGGGAGGCATTGAGGAATGAGGTTTTACCTGTGTGTGAATTGATTGAGGAGGTTGGGGTGATTGGTTTGAGGTAATAGTTAGGTCTGAATAATGGACTGCGTAGCGACGCTTTGAAAGCGTCGACACTAATTTGCCTTTGGCAAATTACATTCACCCTATCACCATATAATCAGTTTTCAATCCGACTTCGTCGTATTGGTTTCGACGCTTTCAAAGCGTCGCTACACAGCCAGTAGTTTGGCCAATTGAATTGAAAAAATTGCTTGTAGGGGCAGATCTGTGTGTCCACCCGTTGCATTAGGGCAGACACACAGGTCTGCCCCTACCACATAACTTTTAAAACCATGATTACCATCAAACCAGCTGAATTGAATGATTTGGACGCACTGGCAATACTTTTTGACGGCTACCGCGTCTTTTATGAACAAAAATCCGATGTGTCAGCAGGCAAAGAATTCCTTCAGGAGCGCCTGAAAAATGGAGAGTCTAAGATTTTTGTTGCGCTTAACGGAGCAGGAAAAATGACTGGCTTTGTCCAGCTCTACCCAATTTTTTCCAGCACCCGAATGAAAAGGCTTTGGTTGTTGAATGACCTTTTTGTGGACCCCGATTTCCGTGGGCAAGGCATTTCAAAAGCCTTAATTGAAGAGGCCAAAAAACTGTGCGTTGATTCGGAAAGTTGCGGGATGATTCTGGAAACGGCTAAAAGCAATGAAGTCGGGAATTCCTTATACCCAAGAACTTCCTTTGTTCTGGACAAGGAGCACAACTATTACTTTTGGGATAACTGAGTTAATCCCACATGATTGGAATTACATGGGCTGTCACCTGCCAACCTGCCTGCCGGTAGGCGGGCAGTCGGAGGCTTTGGCAGTGTGAACCACAAAAAAAGAGCTGTTATTTATACCACACTGCCAAAGTTTTCAACGGTTGGCAGGTGATATAAATAACAGCTTTTCATTTCTTATGCATATCGCTCTAAATGTGCTAAAATGTGTGGATAAACATCCACCACAGCATTTTTCCCGATAATACAGTCATTATGCCCATAGCCGTCAATCATGACATGGTGATAATCCGCTCCCCCATTTTTCTCCTTTAGGTAATCAATCGCCTTCACCGTATTCTCCGCATTGAACACACGGTTCACCTTTCCCTGAATCAGAGTGATGGGCATGTTCATTCGGTCCACATGTTCCAAGTAGGTGTCATTGCCCTTGGCATCCACAAAACGGCCTTTGCGAAGCATCTTGGTCAATTGCTTGTAGGTCGTAAAATTGGCGCTACCCAAGGTTTCGTGGAGCGTATCCTGCGTGGCCAGATTCACATTACCAAACTCATAGATTGGCCCAAACAGGAAGGTCATGCGGTTATAAACGGCATTATTGGATGAATAGCCCCAAAGCTGGCCGTACACCCTCAGCGCCTTGTTCAACAATTTATTCCCAAAGGAATCGCCCAAGTCCGTGTAGGCATTGATGCCCTTGATGCCCATGCTATAAAGCAAGGTCGGCAAACGCAAGTTGGTCTTGAACATCACTTGGAAAGGCGACTCTGGGAAGATGGAAACCTGCATCCCCACAAAGGATGCCACACCTTTCATCCCTTTCAAAATGGCCAACTGCGCTGAAATGGAACCCACGCAATGCGCAATAATATGGACATCCTTTCCTCCAGTGTTGGCACGAACAGTTTTTATCGCTGAAGGGAAATCGTCCTCGGCCACTATGTCCAAATCGAACTGGCCTTGGTGATAAGGCAAGTCGATGCTGGTGCGGTAATCCAACAGCCAAAGGTCATAGCCGTTGGCGTAGAGGTATTCCGTCAGGTTGGTTTCAATGGTGTCTATCGTAAACAGCCGTGACGTGGAATTGAAGGGATGGGCAATCATCACCGGCCCTTTGCTCCCGCCCTTATAGCGCGTCAGCTTGAGATTGGCGCCGGTTGGCGTTTTGAAATAATGGACTTCGGGCGCCTCCATCCGCAACTTGCGCTTCTTTCTCGGAGGCTTGGCAGGATCAAAAATATGCTCCTTGGTCAGCACGCCTCCATAAATATCAAACAGGGAACCCGCGAAGAAATACCCGAACTTTGACAAGCCCTTCAAACGTTCTCCCGTACTCTTGGCATTGGTGACCCTCATGGTGGTCATCTGACGAAGGAAATCCATGGGCTTGATGTGCAAAATGCCTTGGCCCACACATTTTCCTTGGCTGTTCTTTCCTTCGTACACGGTGATGTACAAGGTGGTCGTGTCCGACCAAAGATCAAGCCCCGGATCATCATGAATAACCTTGAATCCTTCAAAAAAGAAGGTTTGGCCTTCCTCCGAGGACAGCGTCATTTTGTACTCCATCCTTCGGGTCTCCACACCGTTTTGGTCTTCCACCAAAAGGTTGAAGGTGCCCTTAGTGGCCGTCAGCGTATCCTCTGAAAGTGCTGGTGCCTCCACACTTCCATAAAGCTTGGCTTTATGGTCTGGCTTTTCCAACAAGGCATCCAAGTTATCCGAAGAGGCTGTCAGTGTAAATTCAAAGGCAGAATCTTCCTTTTCGCCCTGCTTAAAGGCTTTTTCATAATTATCGGTTTTCTCCCCTTTGGCAAAGTAGCCACGCATCGTTTCGGTAAACTCAATGCCCA
The DNA here is from genome assembly GCA_030431525.1 of Bacteroidia bacterium. Classification (GTDB taxonomy): domain Bacteria; phylum Bacteroidota; class Bacteroidia; order Cytophagales; family JAAEPT01; genus JAUIJC01. Next base: position 69,750 of record JAUIJC010000027.1, read on the forward strand.
AGGTATCGGGCTTTGGCGCTGGCAAGGGCTTATGGGAAAAACTATCGTCAATCGTCCAACCATTGTCCTCGGCCATTTGGTCCATGATGCGCTCGGCCAAGGCCGAAATCGTCAACAAGGGATTGGCGCCCAAGGAACGAGGAATAATGGCTCCGTCGGCCACATAAAGTCCTTCGTGAACCGTGGTTTCATCCTCACCCGTAAACACCTGTCCCTTGGCGTTGACCACACCATGACTGGCATCATTTCCCATCGAACAACCACCCAATGGATGGACGGTCACCAAGTCTTTGTTATTGAGTTTGTTCCAAAGTGGATTTGGGATAAATGTGGCTTGATGGGCTTCGGATGCCTTTTTCAAGGTGTCGTTGATATGCTGGAAAACTTCCCGTTGCCCTACACCTGGCCATTCAATGGACTGATGTTCCCCATCAAAAGTCAGCTCACCATCGCTTCCGTCATGGCTCATCACCAAAAAGGTTTGGGAATGATTTACCGCTCCGCGATAAGCACCACGCAACAGGCTTTCCAGCTCCCAACGTTGCTTGACACCTTGGTCATCCTCATCGGCGGTGTCCTTGCCAATCAATCGTGAGGCTGTGGCAAATATTGCTGGCAGAATGCCGTTCAAGGCGCCTGGAATGACGGCGTCTTCCACAATCATCCCACGGTCCAAATTCTCCTTGTTTCTGGCATCAATGACGCTGGTAATACATGGTCCGGGCAAAGCTTCTTCATCTAAAGGTGTATCACCAATACCCACGCCATTCACTTGCGAGTCGCCATTGTAACCAAAGGCCAACACATCGCCATTTCCCGAAAAGCGCTTTCCCAATTGCTTGGAGACCGCTAAGCCTTCCTTCACTGAGCGTTGTAGAATCTTAGTCGAACCCAAGGTGCCTGCGCCAAGAATTATCTTTTTAGCAGTCATTTGCATGATGGGACTCTCAAACGCATCCCTTCCAGAATCCACCAATCGGTAATTAACCACCCACAGATTGTCTTTCTTTTCCACAAAAACCACCTCCACTTGGGTGAAAATCTCTGCTCCATGCGCTTTAGCATCCGGCAGGTAGTTCATCTGGACGGTATTTTTCGCCCCCACATTACAGCCCGAAACACAATCTCCGCAATGGGTACAAGCCGACTGGGGCACACCCACATGGTTCACTGCCTGATCCTCAAAGTTCACATTGATGTCCAAGACCTTGTAAGGCTCCCCAAGATGATCAGCCGACTTTTTCAACGCCTCCATCTTCTTCACATGAACATTGGTGGGCTGTTGCATGGGCCTCAACATGGCCATGGCACGAGCATAGCCTTTTTCTAAACGGCTCCCCTCCTTGCCAAACTCTTGGCGGATTTCCTCCGGCCATTGCTCATCCTCAAATACTCGTGGCTCTGGACGTATGGAAACATTGGCATTGATCAAAGATGTGCCTCCCAAACCACAACCAACCAGCACATTAATATCCTTGCTGGAATGAAAATTAAAAAGGGCGGTTTCTCGCCCTAATCGTTTCTTTCCCGCATTGACCTGCATCTCTGAGGTGGCCTCCAATTCGGAGTCTGGAAACTCGCCCAACATGAACTCTCGTCCTCGCTCCAAGACACACACCTTTTGGCCTGCTCTCGACAAGCGAGAAGAAGCCACACCAGCCCCATAACCGGAGCCCACCACCACAATGTCATAATGATTTTTTACCTCCGAAATGGGAGATGAAAGTTTAAAAGCCATATCAAAAACCGAAAAAGAAATTGAAACCAATAGAAAAGAATCTTGCAGACTAAAAGGACAGCTTCTTTCGTAGGGGACAAGCCCCTACGCAACGGAGGAAACCATAATCTGTAACGGAGAGAACCATTATGGAAAACCCCAATAATCCGTAACGTAGGGGCTTGTCCCCTACGAAGAACCCCATCCGTAACGTAGGGCCTTGCGCCCTACGTTTTAGCACACCCAAAATTGGACAAAAAATGCGCCACACCAAGTGCAATGAAAGCATGAACGCCACCATTCCAAAAGAACTGAATCCAAGACCAAACTACAAGTCCCTCATTTATAGAAAAAAGCCCCCGACTGGCGCTACCAATCGAGGGCTAATTTAAATTTATTCGGTCCCTAAAAAGGACTGGATTATCGACCCGAAAGTGTAATCACAGGGATAATTACCTCCTCCAAAGAAACCCCTCCATGCTGGAATGTATCCTTGTAGAAATTGGCGTAGTAGTTATAGTTATTCGGATACACGAAATAATGGTCCTCCGTGGCAAAGGCATAAGAAGTTGACATGTTCCTTTTTGGGAGGAAATAGTCTTCTGGCTTACGCACCTCCATGATGCTCTTATCATCATGGCTAAGGTTTTTACCCTGCTTGTAACGAAGGTTCGTGTTTGTATTTCGGTCGCCAATCAAGCGGACAGGCTTACGCACACGAGTGGTTCCGTGGTCAGTGGAAATCACCACCTTGGCATCGAAATCCCTCAAGCGCTTCAACAAATCGAACAACGGTGAATGCTCAAACCAAGACTTTGTCAACGAACGGTAAGCCGACTCATCAACCGCTAATTCCTTGATCATCTGCATGTCGGTGCGTGCATGTGAAAGCATGTCCACAAAGTTGTACACCAACACGTTCAGGTCGTTGTTCATCAAGTTCTTCACCGATGCCGTCACCGCCTTTCCCTTCTCGTTATTCAGAATCTTGTGATAGGAATACTTGGCGTTGATGCGCTTATTTTTCAATTGATGCTCCAAGAACTCCGCCTCGTGGTTGTTCTTGCTTCCCTCCTCGTCATCGAACTTCCACAAATCCTTATGCTTTTGCGCCATCTGCAAAGGCATCATCCCAGAGAAAATGGCGTTACGGGCATAAGCAGTTGTTGTCGGCAAAATCGAATAGTAAGTAGAATCTTCCTCCAACGAGTAATAATCCATCACCAACGGCTCCAACACCTTCCATTGGTCCAAACGCAGGTTATCAATGACAATGAAGAAAACCGGCTTGTTGTCGTCCAGATGCGGGAAAACCTTCTGGCTCATCAAATCATGAGAGAGCAATGGGCGCTCATCGGCATTGGAATGCAACCAGTCCACATAATTGTCTTTGACAAAACGGACAAAATTGCTGTTCGCCTCACCTTTCTGCATTTCAAGCACTTCCTTCATGCTCTTGTGCTCGGTTTGGTCAATCTCCAATTCCCAGTACACCAGC
>JAUIJC010000028.1 GCA_030431525.1 Bacteroidia bacterium
CTTCTTCTCGAAATACATCGAGGAACTCCGCAAAGGCCTGACAAAAAGCGAGGCCATCCGCACCACCATCAACGAAGTGGGCAAGGCTACCTTCCTAACCTCGGTCACCACCGCCATCGGCTTTTTCACGCTCTACTTTATCGACATCAAGCCGATTCGCGAATTCGGGCTTTACTGTGGTCTGGGCGTATTATTCGCCTTCATCATCACCATCCTATTACTTCCCCCACTGCTCAATTATTTGCCAAAGCCATCGCTGTTTTCCGTGTCCAAATCGGACCGTTTCTGGAACCGCATTTTGCTGAAATCCTTGCAGACGGTTTTTGTCCGCCGAAAAGCGATTCTCGTAGGCTTTTTGGCCATCAGCGTATTAGCCATTGGAGGCATCAGCCAAATCCAAATCAACACCAAGCTGATTGACGACCTGCGCGACGACGACCCGATGAAGATTGATTTCGTCTTCTTCGAAGAAAACTTCTCTGGCGCCCGACCATTCGAATTGGCGCTCACCCTTCCCCACAGCAAAAGCTCCTTTTTCGAGGATTCCGTCCTACATGAATTGGGCAAACTCGACCACTTCCTCCACGAAACCTACGGGGTGAAAAGCCTGATGGGGCCCGCCACCATGGCCAAAGGACTGAACCAAGCCCTCAATGGCGGAATGCCCGAATATTTCCAGATTCCGGAAAACAAACGCGACCTGAAACAAACGCAACGCTACCTCCACAAAGGGCGCAACCGCGACGAGTACAAGCTGTTCATCAACGACAGCCTGCACATCGGGCGCATCTCTGGGAAAATCCCCGACTGGGGAAGCCAGATTATTCAATGGAAAAACATTGCCCTGCAAGACTTTATCGACCAAGAGCTGGACCCCAACCAACTTCAAGTCCGCATCACGGGGAGCGCCCTCCTCATCGACGAAAACAACGAGGACTTGGCCAGCAACATGATTCTCGGTTTGGTCATCGCCTTCGGCATCATCGCCCTCATCATGGGCGGGCTGTTCCGCTCCCTCAAAATGATTTTCATTGCGCTGATGCCCAACGTCATTCCCCTGTGCATCTTGGGAGGCATCCTCGGCTTCGGCCACATCGACCTCAAACTCAGCACCTCCATCATCTTCACCGTGGCCTTCGGCATCGCCGTGGACGACACCATCCACTTTATGAGCCGTTACCGCATGGAGCGCAACTTGGGCAAAAGCCCCCTCTACGCCATCAAACGGAGCTTTATCTCCACCGGAAAGGCCCTTATCATCACCTCATTCATCCTCTCCTCCGGCTTTATGAGCCTGATGCTCTCCAGCTTTATGGGCACCTTCTACACAGGCCTTTTCATCAGCCTCACACTGTTCTTCGCCTTGATTTCCGATTTGACCTTGTTGCCTGTGCTGTTGTTGTATTTTGAGAAAAGTGAGGGAAGAGTAAGGATGAAGGGGTGAAATACCACAACTACTATTTAAGAAAATGATATGCTGTTTTTTGATTCACCAACCCTTGAAAAACTAAAAAGTCCCAAAGCAAAAATTGGCGATAAACTTTTCCTTATTGCCAGATACATTGAAGAGAAATACCAGTTTATCAATCAACCAAATCACTGGGAAGATGTTTTTGATTCAATGGATGATTTGGATAAAATATTTTACAAGACATGGCTTTGGATGTGCTATGCAGAATGGGAAAACTTAGATCAGCCTATAGAAGAATTCGACAAGGTGTTTGGCATTGAAGAACGAGAAAGGCTTGTTATTTATCTAAAATCCAGAAATGATGAACTGGGTGATTTGGAAACATTTTACACATTAGATGGCGAAGCAGGAAAAAAACTGTTGAGTTGGGCAATGGAGAATTTTAATATTGAATAAAAAATGACCTACTCGGGCGCTTTTGAAAAGCGTCCGAAACCGTCCACAACATTTCCAATGTCAAAACAGCTTAGGCCAAGGCATTACAAATACTAAGAGTTCTTATAATGCACAATCCTACAAGAAGAAATAGAAATATAGGAACTAAAAAACAGGGGCATGGAAAGGATAATGAACTCACGATTCCACAACCTTGCATTCCACTAAAGCATTTTTTTGAACGAATTGATAATTACAAAAAAGAAAAGCGAGTCATTAATGACCATGAATTCCTTTTTGTAATCGAACCACCCAGACAATCTTCAGCCCACGCTTGTACGGTTAACGACATTGCCAAAATAATAAGTCACATTCCACCCAAAGATTATGGAGAATTAGAGCTGATTATTCTAAGGCAACCAAAAAGGAAAGAAGAAACCCTTTCCCCTGTTTGGGGCAGAATAATCTACAATTTCGAATTTGAGGGGAAGTTTCAGCCAGCGATAATCATTGAAGCTGTTGATTACTCAAATTACTTGAAATGGTCAAAAAAGCTTTCACCTGATGATCAACAGGAATTAGACAGATTGCGCAACGACGGACACAAAATTGTGGAAGACAAACGACATTTCAAGGCTGAATACAAGATTGAAAATGTAAGGCAGACACAACTATACCGAACATTACCTCATGAATTCGGGCATTATGTGCATTACTTGGAATTTGTAGAACGGGCGGGAACAGAGGATGAAGAATTCGAAGAATGGGAAATACGAAACGACAATTATTTCAAACTGTCAAAAGCAGACAAGGAAAAATTTGCTCACAATTATGCTGACAATTTGAAAAATGACCTGATTGAAAAAGGAATCATTCCATTTGATAGCATTTAATAGATGCCCCTACGCGGGCGCTTTTGATGTATAAACAGCCTAAGCCAAGGCATTCCAAATGCTATGAACAGTTTCGAACGCGACACAGTCGCGCCCGAGCACACTGGGCTGTTCATCGTTTATATAAGAGCAGGAAAACACAAACCCCCATTCCACTCAAGCCACCACGGCCCGAACGGAATGGGGCATTATTTTGTATAGGGAAGGTTGAATACCGCCGTGAAAGGCTCAGGCGGAAACCAGACGACAAAAATCGTTAGTTTGGGACATCAGAAACCATCCCTTGAATGTATGCGATACACTTTTACGCTATTCATATCCCTCCTTCTTCTATCCTCCTGTTTCAAAAACAAGAAGTCCGCAAGCGCTACGGAAACAAGCCCTGTTATGGACACGGTAGTTGTGCATGACACTGTCGCAGTTTCCACCGATGGCTTGGTTATAAGGAAGGACCTACCCACTCCTGACTTTACTGTTTTGAAGGGCGAGCCCTATTTCTCAACCGAAAGGGCAAAAATCAAACTGGAAAAGGGACGGAATGAAATGATTCTCAAATTCTCGATTCTCCTTCCCGACACCTTCGCCATTCCCAAAGTAGAGCGAAATACCTTTGGCAAGGTTGATATGGGGGATCACTTAATGACTACCCTCACCCTTCGTTACCAAGGAAAAAAAGTGAGTACGGTTTCCATCCAAAAGCTGGCTCCCAAAAAAGGACGACGACGTAGCTTTTCCTTTAAGCTTACCCCTAAAGATTTTCATCAAATTACTGAGGGTGAAACCACCTTAAGGATAGATCTACAAGGAGAGTACTGCACATTTTTCGGTGACCCATCGGGGATTATCCCCTTTGATCTTGCTATTGAGACGGCATTCAAAGTGGAGCCCATTTATAAAACAAAACTTTCCTTCAAACGATTGGTCCTCAACACGGAAGAAACAGCTCGCAGGCTGGGGACTCCTGACCCCTTTAGTAGTTATCCTGAGGCTTGTATAAAAGTGCTTTACAAGGATGAGAAAGCACTTTATGGGTACACGAAAAATAACTACACCCTCCAAAAAAACATTAACGAATACCTCTACCACAACTCCCCATTGGACACCATCCGCATTTGTGCCATGGACGCGGACTACTTCTTGAATCAAGACGACCTCATTAGCGACACGCTTTTGACAATCCAATCCATTGAGGGCAGGAGAAGAAAACCCCTGAAATTCTCATCGGTGGATGAACTGAAGTTTTCTGCTAAAACGATGGGGCAGGTGAACAAACTGTAGGTTGTAGACTTTTTGGAATAAAAAATCCCATCTCACTCAAGGTTTTGAATCTTGGGTGGGATGGGATTTTTTGTTTTGAAATAAGGTATTTAGGACTTGATAGTTGATCCAATCATGTCGAACTCAATTATTGATCAATCTCTCAACAAGGGAAAAAACATGTTTTTCAAAAACCCTAAAATTCCTATTCCCACAAATCTCATTCCCTCCATAAAATTCACCAGACTTACCACCATCATACCAAAAAGTAACTTTGACAATGGGGTTATAACATGAAGAAACAGCAGGAGGCTCTTCTACATGAAAATGAGAAAAGTCAGACATAGACAGGTAAGACATGATACTGTCAGACTCTTTATAATAATTATCTGAAAAAATAGTGGTATCCCCATCACAGAAGTATACCCTATCACGAGTTAAACCAAACTCAAACAACTCTGGACCACCTGAATTTGCCAATTCAATAAAACGGATACTATCTATCTGTGAAGTGGTTTTATTGGAATAATGAGTAATAAACTCTCCGTTAAAATAAACCACTGAATCATAGAGACATGGATTACTTCTCACATTAAATAACCTATCATCAAGTTTTTCCGCAAAGACAGAATAGTAGTGATACCTGTCCACGGCTTGACAACTAAAACCTGAATCTGTGTTAACAAGAGCAACCAAAGAATATTCAAACCTTGCAGTATCATATACCGTTGCCAGATAGTCTTTGGAGCCATTCACATCAAGATCCATTTCTACAACCTTAGAAACTGAATCTTCATAAAGGACAAAGTACTCTCCCTCTTCACATTTCGTCACTTCTGCATTCATATCCACCTTATTCTTAAGGGATGAGCATGAAGAAACTACCATTAACAAGAGGACTATAAATCTGATATTCATATAGTTTTTAATCTAGTTTAGCGCAAGAGGATACTTGCGCCAGTGCAGTTTTGGCTAAACCGCTTCTCGTTTTTCCTTTTCTTTTAAGGCTTCCTCCAAATTATAGTTGATTTCTCCCCAAGCCTTCATTGGCAAGGCTTCCAAAAAGTTGGAAAGCTTCTTTTCATCCCATAAATCTATCCGACAGCTGATCACTACATCAAATCCACTTCGGATTTTCAAAACCTTTGGTCTTCGAAGAAGCGGTAATACATCAACTTTTAAGCAACCAAGGGGAATGACGGCCTTCTTCTTTTGGGAGAAAACAGCATACTGAAGAACTGCCTCTTCATTCTTGATTTCAAAACCTGAAATGAAAACCTTTTCAAGGCTTACCACCCTGAAAAGCCAAAAGAAAAGAGCGAATGTGAGAAAAAACACACTGGAAACATTCTCCTTGGAAAAGAACATCACTGTCGCCAAAACAAATAAGTATAGGAGCAAAGGAACATACATTCTCCTCCATACCCTATCCACAAAAGGCTTTGCCTTGGCGTTAATCAGAATCATTGTTTTTTTCACCAAACTAGCGCAAGCGTCTGCTTGTGTCCATGTTACATATGATTTTTTAGGTGAAAGAATTTAGGCACAAGCGGACGCTTGCGCCAGTGCAGAAAATCACCAATCAATATCTTCCGTAAAGGGCTTCTCTCTGTACGTCAAAAAGTCTTGAACCTTTTTATAGGTCATCGAAGGTATGTTGAAACTCCATATGGCTGATTTGGAAGACCACGGATCAATCAAAAACAAAACCTCATCCTCTGAAACCAGCTTTAACCTCATTACATGAGAAATCTCTTCACTAAATACGCTAACAACCTCACCACTATCTCTTTTCCACACATAAAGCCCATCTCCCCCAACGATACACCAGTTATTACTTTTGGGGATTATGGCACAAGTTGGATCTCCATAATGACTACCCATCTCAACTTTCTTCTTGGACCGTTTATCTACGAGAGTGGCATCTTCCCATTCCTTATATACAATGAATGATTCATTTTCATAAAGAATCACCAATGATTCGTTTTTAGGGAGAATAGCCATGATTTTTTCTGGGAAGTTGAACGTAAATCACGCTCAAAAAGCATCCTTAAAACTCATAAAACAGCGGAATCATCAAAGTCGCCAACAGCCAAAACAACAGGTTCAAGCCCAAGCCAACTTTGGTGAAATCACGGAAACGGTAACCTCCGGCACTATAAATCATGGTGTTGGTTTGATAACCCACTGGCGTCATAAAGCTTGCGGAAGCGCCCAAAGTGATGGCCACCAAAAACGGCGTTGGCGACATGCCCAACTGATGGGCTGTGGACAAGGCGATGGGTGCCAGCAAAGCGGCGCTGGCATTATTGGACATGATTTCTGTGAGCAGGGAGGTCAGCAAATAGAGCGCTGAAACAATGGCCACAGGTCCCCAAGGCCCGATGGTGCCCACTACTTGGTTGGCGATAAGGCCTGAAAGTCCGGTCTTTTCCATGGCGACGCCAAGGCTTAAAGCGCCCGCCAAAAGGAAGACCACCTTCCAATCCACCATATCGTAGAGTTCTTTGGCGGGGATACAACCCGTCAGAATCAAGATGGCTGATGCCACCAAGGTTCCGCCCAATACATTGAGGATGTTCAGTGCGGAAAGTGTGACTACACCAATCAAACAGGCCATAACAATGGCGAAGTTTTTCCAGTTGATGGTTGTGTTTTGGTGCTCGGTGAGCAAGAGCAGGAAGGGCTGTTTTTGGAGACGGACCTCTTCCTTAAGCTTGTCCAAACGGCTGTTTTTGATTTCAGCCAGCACGATGTCGCCCGCCTTTAGGGGCAGTTTCATAAGGCGGTCATGGATAATTTCCTCTCGGTGGCGAATCGCCAAGGGGATGCAACGATAACGTTGCCTGAAGTTCATTTCGTTGAGGGTTTTGCCCTCGAAACGTGAATTGGACGGGATAATGACCTCGACCAAAGAGGTGTCCTTGGAACCGAAATGGTGGTTACTCACTTTGATGACGGGACGAAGATGGAACTGCAACTTGTCCTTGAGCTTTTGGAGGCGTTCGACATCGCAACGGACTTTGAGCACATCGCCGGCCTTTAACTTGAAATCGCCTGAGGGTACTGAAGTGACCTCCTGATTCCTGATGACTTCCAGCACGTCCATGCCGTACTCCCTTACTAAAGGGGCTTCTGAAATGGCTTTTCCAACGGAACGTGCTTCTTTGAACAGCTCGATTTCGGCGACATATTCATACAAATCGTATCCGTCTTCCTTCCCTCCTTTCAGCTTGGGCAACAGCTTTTGCCCAACCAAAAGCATGTAGAGCATTCCCGCCCCCAAGAGCACCAAGCCCACGGGAGTCAGGGTAAACATGTCGAAGCCGACCTCTCCTTTTTGACGGGCAATGCCATCGACTAAAATGTTGGTTGAAGTTCCTATCAGCGTACACATTCCTCCAAAAATGGAGGCAAAGGAAAGAGGCATCAGCAACTTACTAGCGGGCAACTTAACCTCCTTGGCCACCTGCACGATGATGGGAATAAAAATCGCCACCACAGGCGTGTTGTTGATAAATGCCGAAACCACCGCCACCGAGGCCATCATGACGATCAGTCCGAGAATATTGCTTCGCCTAAAAACATTGGCGAACATGGCGCCCACCCTGACCAGCGCTCCTGTTTTGAGCAATGCGGCGCTCAGCAGAAACATAAACAGCACGGTGACAGTGGCGCTATTGCTAAATCCACCTACTGCCTCCTGCGGGCTAAGAATGCCTGTGGCCACCAACGCACCCATGAGCATGAGTGCCACAACGTCCACACGCACCCATTCGCTGATAAACAGCACGAGCGCTCCAACAATGATGATGGCTAAAAGAATAGCTTCCATTAGAGAGTTTCCTTGACAGGAGTTATTCAAATACCACAGAGGACACAGAGGAAGGGAGGTTAAGAGACACCCATTCTCTACACAGGTTATATTTTTGAGTGTAAGGAGCCTCCTATTCTCCTTTCCTCTGCGTCCTCTGTGGTTTTAAAACCCTATTGAGTAAAATCCTTTGTTCAGGACAAAGTTCTAAATCCCTATAATCTATATCAACTTAGTAGGGATTAAAAAGTATGTAATTAAAATCAAGCGTTTTCAGTTTCCTCCATGCCCTCGTCATTCATCACCTCAGCCAAGGATTTGCTCAAAATGGAAACGGTGGCAATGCGGACTTCCAAAAACAGCTTTCTAATCTGGCAGGGCTCCTCCTCTTGGCACTCCTCGCATCGCTCATAAAACTTTTCCGACACGCAGGGCAACATGGCTACAGGGCCATCGATGACACGCATCACCTCCAAGATTTTTATCTCCTCGGGTCGCATCCGAAAGGAATAGCCACCATTACTCCCTCGCTCACTTTTCAAGAACTTGGCTTTGCTCAATTCCCTGAAAATCGCCTCCAAAAACTTAAGTGAGATGCCCTCGGACTCTGAAATGCGACGGACGGATATCGGAGCTTCATCCTCGTTCTTGCCCAAAAATATTAATGCCTTCAAGGCGTATTTTGCCTTTTTTGAAATCATGGAATGTGTTGATTTTTCTTTCGTCTGGATTGAAAAAGCCTATAAATGGCAAATTACAGATTCCTGATACACTTTTTGAGCAAAAAACCACATGTATTCCTGCCAAAAAAAATTCTTAAACTGAAAAAATTTAAAATGGAAGTTATTGAGATAGACCAACATTAGATAAATTTGCACAAAAAGGATATGGAGAAGGTTATGGAGAATATAAGTGTGATGAATAGGCTAATCTCTTTTTTAAGAAAGGATAAGATATTTCTGTTCATATTCTTAATCACCCTGCTATCCTATCTCCGGACAGTTTTTATTCCATTAAAGGGGGATGAAATCACATACCAAGAACTTGCCCAAAACATCCTAATGGGCAAATACTACTTTAGAGGGCAACCCTCGACGATTACACCAGTAATCCCCTTTATCATCAGCATTTTTCATATTTCTGCATTTCCAAGTATCGGTCTCGCAATTGCAAAGCTTGTGCATTTCACCCTTGCTCTAATGGGAATGCGGTATATTTACCTTTTTTTGAGAAACCAAAATTTTGATGATAAAATTATTTTTTCTCTCTTGGCTTTAACTTTTGCAAATCCAATTTCAGTTAGTTTCTTTTCAAGTTTATTTCCTGAGCCGATACTGATGTTCAGTTTTTGGGGGTTCATCTACTTTGTTACCCAGCCACCCAAACTTTCTCACCTCAAATTCATACTCTTCTTTTTTGTTCTTTCATTACTTACAAGATACTTATACGCAGTCCTACTATTACCCTTAGGTATTTACTATCTACAACTATTGTTCAAAAGAAAACAAAAAACTGAGAAAATTTTTCAATTAGCATTTCATACAACCTTGTTTGTCCTTATCTCACTTACTTGGTTTAAATATGTCTATATAACAGAAAATAGTCAGATAAACCAAGTCAGTTATTTTTCTAGATTCGAAGGAGAGAGCAGTTTTTTAACTAATGTAAAAAGCGGACTAGGACTAGTTAAACATCCCGAAGTTAAGCGAATCAATGGGATTCCCGCCTTCATATCTCTCTTTATTCCTAAAACTGGTTTAAGAAACTTCCCCGTAAGCTTATTTTTAATTGTAAGCTTTATTTCAGGATTTCTTATATCAAAAAAAAGTAACGGATTTTACACACTCCTCACCTCAACAACTTTAGCCTTGATTGGACTCATTTTGGCTGGCACTGGTTTTAGTCGCTATTGGCTAATTCTACTACCAACCTTTTTGATAGGGTATTACTTCCTGTTTGAAAAATTTAAACTCAAACCTGATTGGTTTGTTATTGCTAGTAAAATCATCTGCATATTATACATTATCAATGAACTACGAATAGACTACATAATTATCCAAAAACACTTCCCCTTTTAAAACCGACAACCAAAAAACACCTCTAAAAACATGTCTACGCTACTCATTTACATGCCTGCCCTTAACGAAGAACAAACCATAGGAAAGGTTATAAAATCAATACCAAAAAAAATAAAAGGATTTTCTTCTATTGAAGTATTAGTAATTAACGATGGAAGTACTGACAACACTGAATATGAAGCATTAAACGCAGACGCAACGGTAGTATCTCACAAGTACAACAAAGGTGTCGGTAGTGCTTTTCAGACAGCCGTAGAATATGCTCTAAAATCCAAGGCTGATGTCCTTGCCAGCATAGATGCAGATGGTCAATTTGACGTGAATCAAATTGAAGAAATGACTGCCCCTATTGTATGGAACAATGCGGATTTCTGCATAGGTAACAGATTTGACAATGGTAAGCCTGACAACATGCCTCCAATCAAATTCTGGGGTAATAAACAAGTAAATAGAATTGTTGGCTTTGTAGGTAAAACCAAAATCCATGATGCTTCTTGTGGATTTAGAGCATACTCTAGAGAGGCTTTACTAAAGTTAAACCTACAGGGAAACTTCACATATACCCATGAAACAATCCTCGACCTTCTTGACAAAGGTTTGAGGGTTAAACAAGTTCCTGTAAAGGTCACCTATTTTGAAGAAAGGGTTTCTAGAGTGGCTAACAACCTATCAAGTTATGCCTTTAATACCCTAAAAATCATCATCAGATGCCTCAAAGACTACACCCCGTTTTCCTTCTTCCTATACATCGCCTTGAGTATTCTATTTATTGCTTCTTTAATGGGGGGATTTGTTCTTAACCATTGGATTAGTGCAGGAACAATTACTCCATACAAAAGCGTTGGAATCTTTGCTTTATCACTTTGTGGCATGTCTCTTATGGTATTCACCTTAGCATTGATTGCAGACATGATTGGTAGAACAAGGAACAATCAGGAAAAAATATTATACCTCCTGAAAAAATCAGCTTATGACACTAAAGAAGATTTTGAGCAAAAAGAACATCCAGTTGTTCAATAAATACATCCTCATCAGTTTTTTTGGATATGGTTTTGTATTCTCAAGCCTCTACATTATGATTGACTTGTTAGGTATTAACAAGTCAATTTCCTTTCTAATCGTTTACGGAATCTCATATATCATTCTATATTCCATTCAACTACGATTTCTTTTCAAAACAGAACACAACAAGAAAAGACTATTAAAGTTTATTGGATCCCTAATCTTCTTTTACTTATTAGCTAACTTATTTTATAACATTGGCATCCAACTTGAAATCCAATACCTGATTTCCACCTGCCTAACCATAGCCATACTCACCCCCCTAAGATTCATCGTATCCAAGCAGTTTGTTTTCAAATAACCCTTAAACTGTCATGCTCTATAAAATTGACTACGTCTTACAAAGGTTTTTCACTTCCTTAATTTTTACTTTTCCAATAATCAACTTAATTAAAAGAACTTATTTTTTTATCCGATTTAACACCTTTAAAATTCTAACAACAAACAATGTAGTCATCACAAATTTTGACAAAACCACAGAGAACACAGGGATAACTTTCAAAGGAAAGTGCACGTTATCCCGAAACATTGAAGTGGATTTTTCTGGTGGTATTATAGTCGGAAATAACGTAACAATCTCTGACAATGTCACTATTCAGACGCATCGCCATGAATATGAAAACTGCAGTATATTTGACAACGTTACCAGTTCCTCACCTTTAGAAATTGAAGACGAGGTATGGGTATGTAACAATGTGGTAATTACCAGTTCTGTTAACAGAATAGGCAAAGGTGCCATCATTGCATCAGGATCAGTTTTAACGAAGGATGTTAAAGACTACAGCATAGTTGGAGGAGTACCTGCAAAACACATCAAATACAGAAAAATGTAAGGGAATGAAACATACTGCTACATGGAACAAAACATTTTCATTTGCTTTTATTAAAAAAGCAATTCACTTTTTCCTTTTACACTTATCCAAGACATTTATTATTCCCCCTTCCCTTAGACCAAGACTCCTCTCCCTATGTGGAGTTAGGTTTTCTAACGCAGAATCAGTCTTTATTGGCACTGATGTCTTGTTCGATAACCTTAAAGACACAAAGACGTTCATTGGCAAAAATGTAACAATCACTACCGGAGTTAAGATTCTCAATCATTTTCCAATAATTTCAAAAGGAGGCATCACTGAATTCAGCATGGGAAATGTCACCATTGAAGACGATGTCTTTATTGGAATGAATTCATTAATAATCAAGCCAATAACAATAGGAAAGGGAGCTATTATTGGTGCTGGCGCAGTGGTCACTAGAGATGTACCAGCAGGAGCCATCGTAACAGGAAATCCTGCAGAAGTTACAGGTTACATTGAGAAATAATTATCCAACCTTCAACAACGGTGGCAACTGCCTACCCTGATCAGCTTGACTGGCAGAAACCCCAGCATAGGCAACTCCCGTCAAACGATGCATTTCCCAATCAAAGGTGGTAATGTCGTTTGGATTAAACTTCGCGATATCATCATGTCCACAGGCTCGGGCGAGCACCTTGATGAGGTCATTAGTCGCTCCGAAAAAGTTGAAGAGCTGAGTGGCTGACTTATCCACAATCAGTCGGTTGCGTAGATGTTCCTTTTGGCTGGTGATACCGACCGGACAGTTATCCGTATGACAAGCACGCATCCCCAAACAGCCAATCGCTTGAATGGCTGAATTGGCCACCGCAATGGCATCAGCACCCAAGGCCAGAGCTTTGGCGAAGTCATCAGCCACGCGAAGCCCACCCGTAATGATTAGGGTGACATCCTTGGCACCTCGAGCATCCAAATGCTTGCGAGCACGAGCCAGTGCAGGAATCGTCGGGACACATATATTGTTTCTCAAGATGGTTGGCGAGGAGCCTGTAGCGCCACCTCGACCGTCGAGGATAATATAGTCAGCACCCACAGCTAAGGCAAAGTCAATATCTGCCTCGATATGACTGGAAGCCAACTTAAAGCCAACAGGAATTCCTCCAGTCTCTTTCCTTACCTTTTCCGCAAAGGCTTTAAAGTCCTCGACTGTTTTTAGGTTCTTGAAATGCGATGGACTGATAGCATCCTGCCCTACAGGAATATTCCGCACATCAGCAATCTCTTGGGTGACCTTCTTAGCAGGCAAATGCCCTCCCGTTCCAGCTTTTGCTCCTTGGCCACCTTTAAAATGGAAAGCCTGTGCCTTGCGAACATTGTCCCAGCTAAACCCGAACTGGGCAGAGGCCATTTCATAGAAATACCGCGAGTTATTCTCCTGCTCTTCGGGCAACATCCCTCCTTCTCCAGAGCAAATGCCTGTGCCAGCCATCTGGGCACCAATCGAAAGGGCCATTTTAGCCTCCTTGGAAAGCGCTCCAAACGACATATCTGACACCAACAATGGAATTTTCAGCTTCAATGGCTTCTTGGCTTTTGGGCCAATGACCACTTCGGTTTTCACAGGATCGTCATCAAACAAGGGAGTATTGGCAAACTGGGCAGGCAGAAACTGGATGTTCTCCCATTTTGGAAGGCTATCTCGCTCGACACCCATGGACATATGCGGACCATGTTTTCCAGAACCCCGCAAGCCATTACGGGCCAACTCCTGAATCTGTTGGTTATAAGGTTCTGTGGGCGCAGGATTCGTATCCTGATAATCGCCCAAATACGCATCGGACTTAAACGGAGAAGGATGCACTTCCTCGAAGGCGACCACATCAGCGCGGTCGATATACACGATGTTATCCACAATCGCCTCCTTAAACTTATGGAGGACCTCCTTATTGTTATAGGCGCTGACGCCCGTATCAATGCGATAATCCCAACTGTGCAAGCCACATATCAAGTTATCCCCATCCACAAAACCATCTGCCATCATGGCCCCACGGTGCAAACAACGCCCATAAAGCACCGAAACCTTATCATCATAGCGAACAATGACCAAATCCGTGTTCTCCACTTTGGCGTGAATCGGCTTTCGGTCTTCAAGGCGGGAGAATTCAGCGATAACTACAGGTTCGTGGAATGAGGCGAAGGTGTTTGTATCCATGTGTACTCGATTTCAAAAGATGTACTTGGATGTACGCCCACATCTAAAATGGTTTTGGGCATTGATGAAAAATTCCGATTTGAGGAAAAGAAAAAGGAGCAAACCTATCGGCTTGCCCCTTTCCCAAACTACTACTCCTTGAAATTCTTTACTGTGCTCCTTGTACCGTAGCGGGCTTTTTCTTTCGGAAATCAAAATCATAGCCCACGGTCATCTGCAAAGTTGGGCTGTGTTTGAAACCCGTATCGCCTGTTCTTGTCCACTGATCAAGGTAGGCCAGTTCTACGCGGGCATTTTTCTGGAATTGGTAGCCAACACCTAAATACACCCAATTTCGGTTAATGTCGGTTGGGCGAAGCTTGGACTGATCCAACCAAATCTCATTGAAGATATGGGTGTAAAGCTTCTTGTTATTCTCACCTTTTAGGAGGGTCCCTTTCAGGGTGATGCGGTAGCGGAAACGCTGGCTATAATTGCTTCCGTCAATGATTTGATTGCCTGTCTCATCGAATGTTTTTTGGCCGATAAAGCGGTTCTCCTGACGGAAACGGTGCAAAAGTGCCCAACGGTCGCTGAACTTTTGCTTCACCGTAGCTTCCAAAAATACTTGGTTTTCAGGGGTGCTGATATCGTCCCCCACTACTGGCGTGGTGAGGATATAGGTATAACCCGCCGTCAAGGCCACATTCGGATGGACTTTATAGTTGATGGCCGGACGCCAGATAAATTGCTTTTGGTCCTTGAGCCAGTCATGACGACGCAAATGGAGCTCGTCGGTCACATAAAACTTATCGGTAATCTTGGCTTTGTTCAAAAGAAGGAACCAGTTTTCCATGGAACCTTGGGAGGTTTGGGCTGAAACATTTAAGCAAGAAAAAACCAGTGCAATAATCGTCCAAAATCGTATCCAAGTTCTATTCATAAATACTATTAATATGATACTGTAAGCTATTTTTTTCCCGCATTGGGATTTCCTACATCCTACAAATATACGCCTCCTTTTCGATTCAGGCGTTTGGAGCGCTTCCTCAAAGATCAGCTTCCCTTATTGAATCTGTGACTTTTTCAATCACTTTGGAACTGGAGGCACATGTGTAAATGTATTGGATTACTGGAAATGAGTCTGTGACAAGTGTTCCTTTTCAAGGCGAACAGAAGCTTTGTATTTTTGTATCCAGAATAACCCGTACCATGAGCACCCACTTCCACGCCTTCCCTCCTGAGCTCCAAAGTTCAGAAACCCCAACAAATTTCACTTTCCCCTTTTCCTACACACCCCATTGGCTAAGCGAAATCGCCACCAAAGAGATACAACACCATTTGGAAACGCAAACGGAATGGGAACACAACTTTGGTTTGGAGGATGATGCGCAGGAAGGCGCCATCGGAAAAATGTTTGGTGTCTTGGTCGTGGAAAACCTAAATGGGGAAATTGGCTATTTGGCGGCCTTTTCAGGGAAGCTAGCCAACAGCAACCACCACCGTTTTTTCGTCCCTCCCGTTTTTGACATGCTCAAGGAGGACGGCTTTTACCGTATTGGCGAGGAGGAACTGAACGGCATCAACCGAGAAGTGAAACGGTTGGAATCAGATGAGGAATACCTCAGTCTGAAAACAACACTTGGGGAACTTGAAGCAAAGGCAACAACAGAAATCGAGGAGGCAAAGGCCATTTACAAAGAAGCCCGTAAACTTCGTCGTCAGCGGAAAGCTGAGGCAAAGGAAACCTTGAATGAGGAGGACTACATCACGCTCATGAAAAAGCAGAGCCGTGAAAGCCAACTACAACAAGAGGATATCAAGCGGATAACTCAGGAATGGAAAGAAAAGACGTTTACCATTCGGGAAAAGTTGGCTGACTATGATAGTCAACTACAAGCCCTAAAAACTGAACGCAAACAGAAATCCGCGGCTTTGCAACAACAGCTTTTTGAACAATACACCTTCCTTAACAGAGACCGAAAGGAGAAGAGCTTGCAAGCCATTTTCAAACACGACTTGAATATTCAACCTCCGGCTGGAGCTGGAGAATGCGCCGCGCCTAAGTTGTTGCAATATGCCTTTTGCCACCAACTCCGCCCCTTGGCGATGGCAGAATTCTGGTGGGGAAAATCGCCCAGCTCACAAATCCGAAAACACGGTAACTTCTACCCTTCCTGCCGTAGCAAATGCGAGCCTATCCTAAACCATATGTTGGAGGGAATTCCCTTGGAACAGAAAATGGGCGCCATTTCCACACCTGTTCGCAAAGAATTGGAAATCATTTTTGAGGATGAGCATATCGCCTTAATCAACAAGCCACATGAGTTCCTCTCCGTTCCTGGCAAAGACGTTTCAGACTCCGTGTTGGCGAGGATGCAGAAAAAATATCCAGAGGCCACAGGGCCGTTGCTGGTACACCGCCTCGACATGTCCACCTCCGGCCTTTTACTCATGGCAAAGACCAAGGACGCTCATAAAAACCTGCAGGAACAATTCGCCAAACGAACCGTCAAGAAACGTTATAAAGCCATTTTGGAAGGTGTTGTTGAAAAAAATGAGGGGCTAATTGATTTGCCCCTTAGAGTGGATTTAGACAACCGCCCGCATCAATTGGTTTGCTATGAATACGGCAAGCCTGCCCAAACCCACTTTGAAGTCGTAGAGCGTTCAGCCACCCATACTCTGGTGAACTTCTACCCGATTACTGGACGGACCCACCAATTGCGGATGCACGCAGCTCACCAGCTTGGACTTAACGCCCCGATGGTTGGCGACAATCTCTATGGCCAGCCCTCTGACCGCCTTTACCTCCACGCCGAGGCCATCGCCTTTGAACATCCCGCCAATGGGGAACGAATGGAATTTGAGTTGCCTGCTGAATTTGGATTAGGGACGCCAGTATCAAATAGCGAAACACAAGAAGCGGTCATCTAAGGAAATCTAGATACTTGATACTTCAAAACAAAAAAGTCCGTAAGCCCTCAATTCTGTTCCAGCCAAGCCGATTCATGGTGCGTATTTGCAGACATGAATCAAACGAATATGACTATGGAACAGCAACATCTTGTCTCTCGCAATACGCCAGCTTGGCGCATCCAAGTTTGGGTAAGTTTCATTCTTTCGATGGGCCTCAGCATCATCGGCATCTACAACCTACCTGTGGATTGGTGGGTGAAAGGCTACTTCCTGATGGGCACTGTTTTCTTGGTCGCTTCCTGCTTTGGCTTGGCAAAAACCCTTCGTGATGACCAAGAGCTTGATAAGCTGGTGACGCGGGTGTCAGAAGCCAAAATGAGTAAGATTATCAAGGAGTATGAGGATTAATGCTGTTGCATTAAGCACATCAATTCAACCCCTCCTCTGTCCTCCCCTTATCCAAGGGGAGGAGAATGTTACAGTAAATACTTACCAAGTACGGTTTCTTGACTTTGGGCTGACGGTATCTCCTCCCCTTGGATAAGGGGAGGACAGAGGTGGGGTCGAACCCCATGTGGGCAGACACACAGGTCTGCCCCTACAAGGCAAAAAAGGGACAAGCTGAAAATTCAGCTTGTCCCTTTCTTATTTCTATTAAAGCCAAATGCTTATCCAGCCATACGCTCCACCTCCGGTTTCACCGTGGCCTCCGCCACACCGCCCAATGGACTTGGCACAGCGCTCAAATCCTTTTGACCGAAGTAATCCAACATGCGGTAGTGAGATCTCAAGGCCGACCAGAACGTTTTGTTCTCCAAGTATGGAAGTTCAAACTCCTCGGCGGTCTCTTTCACAATCTCAGAAAGCTTCGCATAGTGGGTGTGGCAAATATTCGGGAACAAGTGGTGCTCGACTTGGAAGTTCAATCCGCCACACACGAAGTCAGCCAACCAGCTTTTGCGGGCAAAATCTGCTGTAGTGAACAACTGGTGAATGGCCCAAGAGTTCTCAATCATGCCCTCTGGCATCACTGGCTCTGGATAATCCACGCCTTCAACCACGTGAGCCAACTGGAATACGAGTCCCAATACAAAGCCCTCGGCAAGCATCATGGTCAAGAAGCCAATCGCAAACTGCCACCATGGCAAGTCCATGATTAAGAATGGAATGATGATGAAGATTGCGTAATAAAGTCCTTTGTAGAAGAAGAGGTTGAAGTACTCAACTTTCGGGTGGTTGCGGTTATCAAACGCACCGATTTCCTTTTGGAAGAACTTCACATAATCCTGACGGAATACACGGAACACGGCTGCCAAACCATAAAGTAGGAAGGCGTAATACTTTTGGAATTGCATGTGCCAATACCACTTGCCTTTTGGAGACAAACGAATGATGTTCGGCGCCATCTCAATATCCTCATCGTGTTCTGGGATATTGGTGTAAGTGTGGTGCACTTGGTTGTGGGTGATGCTCCACATATAGGAACTACCGCCCAAAAGGTCGAAGGTGCGACCCAATAATTTGTTGACCCATTTCTTTGATGAATATGAGCCGTGGATGGCATCGTGGCCAACATTAAAGGCGACGAAGGCCTTGAAAGCTCCCAGCAGCATAACTACTGGAATGAGCTGGAGCGGGGTGAGTCCGCCAAAGACTACCAAACTATAAAGGAGGACGGTGCCTGTAATAAAAAATACGGTCTTGAAGACCATGTGGCCATCAGCACGACGGGTTTTGCCCGTTTTTTTGAAATACTCGTTTACTCGCTGATGTAAGGTTTGGACGAAATTTTTCTGTTCCTCATTGGCATGAACAAACCGGATGGGTGAAGATTGATTTGACATCTACTCGGGGATAATTGGTGATCGGGGAACAATAGTTCTTTGATCGATTGGTTGCAGACAGGCCGCAGCCTGTAAAGGTACAACCTTCTTTGAAACTCATTTTGTTCCTCTCGGTTGATTTTTATTTGGAAAGCTCCATGGCAAGCAACATCAACTTTACCCAGAACCTCAATTCCTTAAGCAAGTCTTAACACGGAGATTCATTTCATGTAAGATTTACCCCCCAACTTGCAAACATCTTGCAAATAGCTATTGAGCGCCATGAAAAAACTACTTCCCTTCGGCTTAGGCCTCGTACTTTTCTTGGGTTCCTTCACCCAGTCGGGAAATGAATCCATTCCATTGGTGGACAAAAACGCCTATGTAGAGCGCTTCTACACGCCCAACGAACTCAACAAGCTGGGCAAAGGCGAACTCACGGCACTCTATAAACAACGGCTGAAAGTTATTCTGGCAATCCTCCCTTACGTTGGGCTCACCCAACAGCCTGGTGCCATGCTCTCTGATGTGGGAATTCCGGAATCATCGAACAACCTGAACCAGCTCAAGGACTTGGACCGCAACCGCGAGAAATTCCGCGAAACCGTAGACGCCAGCCTCGACACCTTTATCCCCTACTCCGACACCAAGGATTTGAAATGGGCCATCCTCTTTTATGAGGACATCATCAAGAAAGCATCATTGGGCAACGACTTCTAAGCCATGAAAACACTAAGCTGTATGCTGCTCTTGCTCACCAGCATCTTCGCGCATGCCGAGGATGCCGCCAAGGGAGCTTTCACCCAAGGGGATTGGACACGCCTGTGGACGCATTTCCACCCAAACGCTGTGGAATATCCAGAGCCGACCATTACCCTGAAAGGGGAAATCTCCTCGGACATGGTGTTGAGCAATCGCCAAATCTATTTGCTGGAGGGCCGAGTATATGTGACCAACAATGCTACCCTGACCATTGAGCCAGGCACTATCATCCGTGGGGACAAGCTGACCAAAGGCACATTAATCATCACCCAAGGGGCCAAAATCATGGCTGAGGGCACAGAAACAAACCCAATTGTTTTTACCTCCAACCAAATTGCTGGCAACCGCATGCCTGGCGATTGGGGTGGAATTATCGTCTTGGGAAAAGCCCCAATCAGCAGAATTGGTGGCAAGGCTGTGTTTGAAGGCAACTTTGAACAGCGCCACACCATTTTTGGTGGCAACGACAAGGAAGACAACTCTGGCATCCTGCGCTATGTGCGCATCGAATATCCTGGCGAGAAAATCACCAAGACCAAGGAACTCAACGGCCTTTCCTTGGCGGGAGTGGGCTCAAAAACCACCTTGGAATACGTTCAGGTGAGCTACTCCAATGACGACGCCTTTGAGATGTATGGTGGAAACTTGGATGCCAGCCACCTCCTCTCCTTCAAATGCGGTGACGATGACTTCGATTTCACCATGGGCTTTCAAGGCACCCTGTCCTATATCTGCGCCATCCGCCACCCATTTATTTCAGATTTCTCGGGATCTCGCTCCGTGGAGATTAACACCTACAGCAAGCCTGAGACTTACAGTCCGGACATGCCATTGACCAACGTGAATATTCATCACGCCACCTTCGTCACAATTGAAAAATCAAAGATGAATCAGTCGGCCATCCGAGAGGCGGTTTATTTGGGGGACAATGCCACGGTGAACATTTCCAAATCTATCATTTCCGACTTCAACTACGGCATCTGCTTGGAAAGCAAAAAGGGACAGGAAGCCATCCTCAATAAAGAATCCGCTTTCCATGACAACCTTGTGGCCAACGCCCTGCATTTGGCGGTGTTTGAAGAGGAAATAGAAAAAGGAGGCAAATGGATGGAGCGCGTGGAGTACCACAACACCGTCGTGCAACTCTCTCCGGAAACGCTCTTTCAGGACATCAATAACAAAAAACACTACAACCTGACCACCGTCCAACGGGAGACTTTAGAAGGGTCAAGGTTTAGCAATAGATAAAGCATTGGGGGTTTTTAGGTTGAAAGGTGAATTTTTAAAACCCTCATTTTTTCAGATTTTTTAGCGCGTCTCGGGAGGTCCCCCCTGAGGCGTTTTTTATTCTGTTTGGACTACAACTCAAGCGTGTTTTCAATCATTAGATGAAACACCGGATGAATCCAATATAGTTGCGACACACCCTTTCTCTGTGGAATTCACCTTAATTATGGAATTAGGATGGTGAAAGTGCTGATTATGATATCCCCCCAAATACATTATTCTAGAATCGTGGTTAGGATCCTCAAACTTCAAAAACTTTTCCTCCACCTCAACTAATGATGAAACATGAGAATTTCTAAAAAAATAAATCACAGTAACCCCCTCACCTATCCTGTAACTTTTTTCCTCATAGAAAGGCAAATCAAAATAATCACTGACTCCATCGATATTTCCCCACATCGTGTGAGACAACTTTTTGTTTGAATAGAAAACATAAGCCGAATCAAAAGGGGTATCAATAATATCTTTCAATTTCACTGAGGTCTCACTAGCGCAAATTTGCTCAATCACAGCATGTGGCATATTATTTTTGCCCTTGTTACAGGATGAGATTAAAAAAGTAACCATAGCTAGATAGTACTTCATCATACCAAAACTCTCATTATCCTACTGAATAGAAATCCAAATCCATCTTCTAGTTAGCTATCAGAAGGCTTAGACCATGGTTTAGTAGTCAACTTCAACTTGGGACCAAGTATTGAATGAAGAACCTCAACCTTTTCCCCAAATTCATAATAAGAGGTTGCCACTACAATTTTTATCTGAGAACCATTTTTAAGAAAAAATTCAACCACACATTTTCCACGCTGAAAACAACCAACCTTTACTTTTTTAATGGCTTCATAAGAAAGCCCAGTTGGACGATGCAAAAAATTAAGTGGATTGCTTACTACTATTTGAGTTTCACCAAACTCAATGAACCTTCCATAATTCTGCAACACCACATAATAGCCAAAGAGAAATAAAGAGTAGGCCATGAAAAAACCTAAACTCATATAAACCAAAGAAAGTACAACATCCAGAAATAGAAGTACACAAAAAACAACCACTACCCAACGGTTTTCATCTCCAAACTTAACTTTTGGTTTGACTTCCGTTTCCATTCGAATTTTGCCGTCTTGACTGTCAGTAATAATATTCATTCGCATTACCATCTTAGGATTCCATATTGAGGACTCTAAATCTCCCCAAACATGGTAACCCGCCCAAACTGGCAAAACTTATTCACCTTCTTCAATTCCTCAAAAGTAGGCGTTTGCACATCCCTCGGCACTTTTTGCAATCGGGCGTCCTTCTTTTCAAAAGGCAGCTCCTCCTTAGTTTGGAACACAAAGGGCCAAAGCGTGGTAGGACAACTGTAAAGGATTTTCTCTGTTGGAAGCTTCAGGTATTCATTCAGCTTGGCATTAGTCTCCTCAAAAAACTCGAAGGAATCAGCCAAACGCACCCGTGATCCCGCCCGTGATTTGCCTTTCTTTTTGAGATAGGTCAACTGGGACTTTCCACGTTTTTTGCGGACCATGTAT
The DNA here is from genome assembly GCA_030431525.1 of Bacteroidia bacterium. Taxonomy (GTDB): domain Bacteria; phylum Bacteroidota; class Bacteroidia; order Cytophagales; family JAAEPT01; genus JAUIJC01. The sequence goes on from JAUIJC010000028.1 coordinate 22,253, forward strand.
TTCCGAATGACCTTGTGGTGCACCACCTCTCCCTCCGAAAAATAACCCAAAGCGCAATTACCCGACTGCATCAAAAACATGACATAGGGAATGGGCTTCTCGGGCACCCGATTCAGATAGGCTTCCAACGATTCTCCGTCCTCAAGCCGTGGAAAACTCAAGGGAAAACGGATTTCAGCCATCCTCTCTCCATCATCATCCTCAAAGGATAGTTGCTGTTTCTTTTCATCAAGAAAATAGCGCCACCCTTCTTTTTCCATCAATTGACGGAGCCTTGGAATCACCTCCTCGTAAGGAATGAAATCAATGTTTTCCTTTGCCATAATGCAAGGGTAAGAAAAAGAGGTTGCCCCAATAAAAGGACAACCTCCAAACTGTGCTTTTGACGTAAGAGGTTAGAGCTAAAATCTAATGTCTAACCTCTAATGTCCCTTTAAAGAATATATTGACTCAAATCACGGTCTTGTACCATATCTCCCAATCGCTCATCCACCATTTCAGCGGTGATGACAATTTTTGCGTTGGCACCAATCACGTCTGGGACATCAAACAAAATGTCGTTGAGCAACTTGCTCACCACCGTATTCAGACGGCGTGCGCCAATATTCTCAATCTCAGAATTTACGCGGAAGGCGATTTCCGCCAAGCGTTTGAGGGCAGCATCTTGGAAGCTCAGCTCTACGCTTTCTGCCTTTAACAAAGCCTCATATTGCTTGGTCAAGGCATTTTTTGGTTCGGAAAGAATCTGATAGAAATCATCCTCAGTCAAATCCACCAATTCCACACGAATTGGGAAACGTCCCTGAAGCTCTGGAATCAAATCCGAAGGCTTGGACAAGTGGAAAGCTCCGGCAGCCACAAACAGAATGTGGTCAGTTTTGATGGTGCCGTGCTTAGTGGCCACCGATGAGCCTTCAACGATAGGCAACAAATCACGTTGCACACCCTCGCGGCTCACATCTGGACCTCCACCCTTGGCAGAGCTAACGGCAATCTTATCAATCTCATCAATGAAGATGATGCCTGTATTCTCTGCACGGCGGATGGCCTCCTCCTTGACCTCTTCCATGTCAATGAGTTTGGCAGCCTCCTCCTCGAGCAATACTTTTCTGGCCTCGGCAATGGTCAACTTGCGCTTGCGGGTCTTCTTCGGCATCATGGAGCCAAGCATATCCTGCAAGCCAATCATTGACGCCTCGTCCATACCCGGAGCAGCCACACCGATTCCTGAGGCTGGATTTTGAGTAACAGTAATCTCAATCTTACGGTCCTCTAACTCACCGTTACGGATTTTCTCACGGAAACGCTCACGAGTGCGCTCGTTCAGCTCATGATCATTTTTTGGTTCGTCTGCAGTAGTCGAACTAAAGTTAGAACCACCACGCATCGGTGGGATCAAGGCATCAAGAATTACCTCCTCCACAGCCTCCATGGCCTTTTCCTTGACAGCCTGTTGCTTCTGGCTGCGCACCATGTTCACCGACTGCTCTACCAAGTCGCGCACCATGCTTTCCACATCGCGACCTACATAGCCAACCTCGGTAAACTTGGAAGCTTCCACCTTGGTGAACGGGGCATCGGCGATACCCGCCAAACGACGAGCAATCTCGGTCTTACCCACACCCGTGGAACCGATCATCAAAATGTTATTCGGAACGATTTCCTGTTGAATCTCACTTGGGGCAGCCATCCTTCTCCATCGGTTCCTCAACGCAATGGCCACATTCTTCTTGGCATCCTCTTGCCCAATGATGTATTTGTCTAATTCCGCCACAATCTGGCGGGGGGTCAAGAATTCTTTCATTATAAAAGTTTTTAAAAAGTACGGGGGCACGGCGTGTTCAGTGCACAAACGCTTTTAGAATTTAGTGGTGAGATGTATTCCCTCTAATTCTATACGGGCTACCCAGTACTTGATTTACGATTTTTCAGCCTCTTTTTTAGGCTTGGATTTTATTTGCTCGCCCAAATTCATGGTCAAGCTCAACACATTCACCCCTCCTGCCACATAGTAGAAGGCGCGTGAGTATTCGAAATTAAACCGCTTGATGCGCAACATTCCACCAAAGGAAAAGCCTGACATGGCCGAGGTGCTGGCAACCCCCATTTCCTTGCGGCGAAGGTGATTGTAGCCCATTCTCAAATTGAAATTATCCGAGAAATCGAACTCAGCACCGAACACCAAATGGCGGGCAATCTGTTCAGTTACGCTCTTCTCATCTGGCACTTTCTCCCCATCCGAATCAAAGCTGAAACTACGGTTCGGATCCAAGTATTGAATGTCCCAACGATGTAGGTTATGTGCCGTCAAATTGAAACGCAATGGCAAGTGCTCCAGTTTATAGCTCAAACCCAATTGGACATCCAAAGGTGTGTTTGAAGAGGAAGTCTTGGAATAATCATCGAAGACAAATCCCACATTCCTGAACACCAATCCCACTTGGAAATCACGCTTTGGGTGATGGAACATACCACCGATATCCGCCATGGCGGCAAAGGCGTTGTACGACTCGAAGTGCGAACCAGCAAAACGGAAGCTTCCGCCTACGCTGTAATGCCCGATACGATGCGAACGCGTTACGGACATGGCGTATTCACGAGGATGAAATGTACCCGTTTGAACGCCGTTGATTTCGGTGGAAGCTTGTTCACCGTAATCCATGAAATCCACGGCAAAGCCCCACGTATTCCCCCTAATTGGCGCGGCATAAACCATGGAGGCCTTTTTCACACCACCATAAAATGGCAGGTAGTTTACCCCTAACTGCTTGTCCATCTCCTCATTCAAAGAAGCCGGATTGTAGAGGAACGTATTCACATCCCTGCCATACAAACTGACATTTTCGCCCCCCAAAGCCGCCATGCGGGCATTCGGGCTCAACCTCAAGAAATCAAAGGACGTCCTTCCTCCGATTTGGGAAAAAACCGCCATCGGGAAGACCGCAAGCAGGGAAACCAGTAAGGATTTTTTGAGGTGCATAAGGGCAAATAGCAGACAAACAGAAAAGGATTACAGGGCGGAAACCAAACCAACCTCAGTTTGGTTCCAGCCCCGTAACGGCAATCAGCGCCTTTTATTATAAGTATAGTGTACAATGTATTGTGTATTATGTACAATGATTGCCTCATTTGAAGTCATTGTACATAATACATTGTACTTGATACAATAATGGTCAGGACTTATTTCTTTTCTCGAAGGGTCAAGTCGAGTGGCTTTTCAACCTGCTCCTCCAACAAGGCAATTTTCAAGACCTCGTCGGCATACTTGACGTAGTGGATGTTCAATTCTTGGATGTATTCCGGCTCAATCTCATCAACGTCCTTGCGGTTTTTATCACACATGATAATGTCAGTGATGCCCGCACGCTTTGCCGCCAGAATCTTCTCCTTAATCCCGCCTACCGGCAATACTTTACCGCTAAGGGTAATCTCGCCCGTCATCGCCAAATGATTTCTCACTTTGCGCTGCGTGTAAGTGGATGCCAAAGAAGTGAGGATTGTAATACCTGCCGAAGGACCGTCTTTTGGAACCGCACCCGCTGGGAAGTGAATGTGCAAGTCAAACTCGCGGAACATGCGGTCATCGATGCCCAACTTTTCAGCGTGCGCTCTCAATAAAGAGTGTGCCGTTTGAGCAGATTCCTTCATCACATCACCCAACTGGCCAGAAAGGACAAACTTGCCTGTTCCTCGGCTCAAAATGGATTCGATGGAAAGGATGGAACCACCAACGGAAGTCCAAGCCAAACCTGTTACGATACCGGCAATCTCACGGCTTTCGTATTCGTCAGAATCAAAGAGCTCTGCGCCCAAAATACGGACAACATCCTTTGGACCTACGCGGTGCGAAATATTCTCCTCCTCCATGGCAATCGACTTGGCCACGTTTCGGCAAACAGCTCCCACTTGACGTTCCAATCCACGAACACCAGACTCTCGGGTATAATCGCGAACAAGCTTTTCGATGGCCGCCTTGGTCATGGAGAACTCTTTGGCAGACAAACCGTGTTCTTCGCGCTGTTTTGGAATCAAATGCTTTTTGCAGATTTCCACCTTCTCCTCAATGGTATAGCCATTGATTTCGATGATTTCCATCCGGTCCCGCAATGCAGGCTGAATGGTATCTAAGGAGTTGGAAGTCGCAATAAAGAGGATTTTGGAGAGGTCGTATTCCACCTCCAAATAGTTATCCACAAAGGTGCTGTTCTGCTCTGGATCAAGCACCTCGAGCAAAGCGGAAGATGGATCTCCCCTGAAATCGCTTGCCACCTTGTCCACCTCATCCAAGATGAACACAGGGTTGTCCTTGCCTACCTTCTTAATGTTTTGGATCACCTTACCCGGCATGGCACCGATATAAGTTTTCCGGTGACCTCGAATCTCGGCCTCATCGCGGACACCACCCAAAGCCATTCGGATGTACTCACGGTCCAAGGCCTTGGCAACGGAACGACCGAGGGAGGTTTTACCCACTCCCGGAGGGCCGTACAAGCAAAGGATAGGCGCTTTCATGGCACCGTCCTTACTCTTGGCTGTCTTCAACTTAAGAACCGCCAAATATTCAAGAATACGCTTCTTTACCTTTTCAAGGCCATAATGTTCCTTGTCAAGGATTTTTTGAGCGCGCTTCAAATCAAAATTGTCCTTGGAAACTTTTCCCCAAGGCAAGTCGGTCAAGAGCTCGACATAGTTCAAATGAACAGGATAGTCGGCCGCCTGTGGGTTCATGCGGCTCAGCTTTGCAATCTCCTTATCAAAATGATCTCGGATGTCCTCTGACCAGTTCTTTCGAAGGGCCTTTGCCTTAATCTTCTTAAGGTCCTGCTCTGCACCTTCCTCACCCAGTTCGTCTTGAAGCACTTTCATTTGTTGCCTCAAGAAATAATCACGCTGTTGCTGATCAATATCAGACGATACCTTATGATGGATTTCGTGCTTGATCTGCAACAATTGGATTTCCTTGTGCATCTGCTCCAACAACATGGTGGAGCGTGCAAGGCCTTCATCAATTTCCAAAAGCCCTTGCTTGATGCCCACCTCCGCATTCAAATTGGAAGAGAGGAAATGTGTCAAGAATCCTGGAGTCTCAATGTTGTCAACCGCAATCTGCGCTTCTGGTGGAAGCTCCGGATTGAGTTGCAAAATCTTACTTGCTGCCTCCTTTAGAGAATCCACAATGGCCTTCTCTTGGTCTGGCTCCCAAGTATTGAAATCTTCTTGCTTGTATCGGACCTGCGCACGGAAGTATGGCTCCTCAGCCAAGAATCCCTCAATGGAAAAACGGCGCTTTCCTTGGATGATGACTGTTGTATTGCCATCAGGCAACACGAGCATCTTGATGATTTTGGCCACCGTTCCTGTCTGGAACAAGTCGCTTGGAATTGGGTCTTCGATGGCAGGGTTTTCCTGCGCCACCACCCCTATGATTTTATCGCCGTTATAGGCTTCTTTGATCAGCTGAATGGACTTCTTGCGCCCTACAGTAATAGGAAGCACCACTCCAGGAAACAGGACTGTGTTTCTCACTGCCAAAATGGGCAGCTCCTCCGGCATCTCTTCATTCCCCATTTCCTGCTCCTCCTCCGGAGAAAGCAACGGAATCATTTCCCCCCCTTCCTCAGTAGCTTTATCCATCAATATTAGCGCGTCCAAGTTATTATTATGCATCGTAATAGTCCCTCAATATGTTGGTGCCATTCCGCACCTAAATGCTGAATTTGGCAGTTTTACCTCCGCCATACAACCCTTCCGAAGAATATAACCGCTCAGGACAACGCCATTTTGACAGCATTGCCCTCAAATCCCGATTCGGAAAAGGTGTCCCCCATTAGCAACAACCAAGCCACCGCCAAAACATGACAGCTCGGCAGGGAATGCATCCAATGAACCAAAAGAAAATGGCCATTGTTACTTAAACCTTGTGCCTGAGCTCATATCATATAAGTACCAGAATGCTTCCCTTCCTCCTGCTGAAAGAACGTTGGGGGAAAAAGCTTATTTAGTGTACTTTTGTTGTTGCCCAAGATTTAGGCGCCTTATGAAGAGTTTCCTAATACAACGATTCGCATTCTTTTTACTGTTTTCCCTTTTTTGGACGCCTTCCATTGCCCAAAAAGTCTCCAAGCGCAAGTTTCGCGAGGAGATGGAACAGGAGGAAAAAAAATACCGCGCACAACAGGTTACTGGAGATCTCCTTTCTACAGGAGATGACGGCAATTTTTACTTTGTCTTCCCCAACGTTAATAAAGTACCCTATTACTATAACGCTACCCGCCTTAAGAAGATCAAAAGTCTTCGGGAGGAAGGTTTGGAGATTGACCTTATTGAAGAGCTGGAAAAATACATTCTGGACTTTGGCATCGACAATTTCCACAGGGACAATGAAATGGTGTGGCTGCTTGCCCAGCTTTACGAGAAAAACGGCATGCCTTTGAAAGCACGAGCCGCTTACCGTTTGGTATTAAAACACCACGATCATAAGACCCAAGAGAAGGTATTGCAATTCCACAAAATCCGCTCGGAGTTCGACACGCTTACAGAAATGGAAAAGGACTATTACGTGCCTTTGAAATACTACTATGAGCTGGTCGAATACCGTAGGCAGATTGACACCCTCACTCCTCCCAAGAGTGTCTTATTGAACATGGGGCCAGAACTCAATCTGCGCCAGACCGCTGATTATGGCCCTTCCATTAACCTCCAAGGCAATCTCATTGTGTTCTCCCGAAGGGAGGAAGACACCCGCTACATTGGAAGCAAACCACGCTATTCCGAAAATTTGTTCTTCAGCACGGGGGCTGATGGCTATTGGGATGTGGCCCAGCCTTTCCCAAGTCCGATTCAGTCGCGATGCAATGAAGGATCAGCCTGTATTTCCCAAGACGGAAAGACCTTGATTTTCTCGCGTTGCGTAGCTCCAGACACTCGTTTGGACTGCCCAGATTGCATGGGTAGCTGTGACCTTTACATCTCCACCAAGGACGATGAGGGCAACTGGAGTAAACCAAGAAACCTCGGCCCACAAGTCAACTCCAACCGCTGGGATTCTCACCCTACCCTTTCGGGCAATGAAGACACCCTTTATTTTGCCTCTGACCGCCCGGGCGGCTTCGGTCTTTCTGACATCTACTACACGGCAAAACTGAAGGATGGCACTTGGTCAAAAGCCCAAAACATGGGCCCCATCATCAACACCCGAGGAAATGAATACAGCCCTTATTACCATCAACGATATGATGTGCTGTATTTCAGCTCTAATGGGCACATGATGAATTTTGACAGCCAGAAAAGCATGCGTGACCAGCATACCTTGGATCTCTACAAAAGCTATCGTAGAGGCGTAGGCGCTTGGAAGGAGCCAAAAAACCTTGGCCCACTGGTGAATGGTAGTGACAATGAGATGTACTTCACCATTGACCCATTGGCCAAAAACCTCTTTTATGCCAAGACTGAGGAAGGTTCTACCAATCCGTTGCACACCGATCTTTACTCCTTCCCACTCCCAATGGAGGCACAACCAAATGCCACAGTGAAACTTTCTGGGCAGGTTGTGAACGAGGAAACTGGCGACCCATATAAAGGAATTGTGTCGGTTATTGACCTTGAAAACGGCATTGAGGTGGCGCCAAAGGAAACCCGCGAAGACGGTTCTTATGGCTTTGACCTTATTCCTGACAACGAATACCTGCTGGTTATCCAAGGTGATGAATTCTTCCGTGTGGAACAGGTCTTCCAAATGACTGGCGACACCACCATTCTTTCCAAGGCCGTTCCCGTCACCAAACGCTTGACCTTCTCCTCCTTGGAGTTTGAGCAGGGAAAAGCGGACATCCTTCCTGAAATGGAAAAGGACCTTTGGAACATCATCAACTTCTTGGTGGATAACCCAAACTTCATCCTGAGCATTGGTGGACACACCGATTCACGTGGCAATGCCAATGACAACATCAACCTGTCGCAACGCCGTGCGGATGCCATTAAGCATTATTTAGAAAAAGAGGGCTTTATAGACCCAAGTAGGATTACCGCAAAGGGCTATGGTTCATCCAAGCCAATCCGCTCACCAGAGATTACCGAAGAGGATCGTCAGGTGAACCGTCGAGTTGAGTTTAACATTGAGCGCAAGAAGTCTGCTTTCGACGAAAACACAAGTTGGGAGGACGAAGACTAACCTCTCAGGGGACTATTGCGTTTTGATAAAAGAAAGGGGGCGGGATTTCTCGTCATTCAAAACCCTTTTAACAACTGCTTAACTTGAGATAATATTAGCTAACTTTGTGGCACTGGCCTCTTCAGCTTTTCGGGGCCGCTGATAATTGACGAAATTATGAGGAGCAAATTGACAGGAGTTGGTGTTGCCTTGGTCACCCCCTTCACCCCCGAACTGACCATTGATTTCCCTGCGCTCAAGCAACTTGTCGAAAACACCATTGAAGGCGGTGTTGACTACTTGGTGGTAAACGGCACTACAGCCGAAGCTTCCACCCTTAGCCCTGAAGAGAAGAAGAAAGTCCTAAACTTCGTGGTTGAAGTAAATGCAGAGCGCCTGCCTATCGTTTACGGCATTGGGGCCAACAACACTCAACACGTGTTGGACTTGATTGAGGAAACTGATTTCACTCATATTTCAGCCATCCTAACGGTCTCCCCTTACTACAATAAGCCAAGCCAAGAAGGTATTTACGCGCACTACTGCAAAGTAGCGGACGCATCCCCAGTTCCGGTCATGCTTTACAACGTGCCGGGCCGTACGGGATCGAATATTTGCTCAGCAACCACCCTTCGCCTAGCACAACACCCTAACATCTTCGCCATCAAAGAAGCATCAGGCGACCTGCAGCAGTGCATGGAGATTGTCAGGGAAAAACCAGAGGACTTCATGCTCATCTCTGGCGACGACCTGCTCACCGTCCCAATGATCTCGATTGGCACAGAAGGCGTCATCTCGGTATTGGCTAATGCCTACCCAAAGAAATTCTCTTCCATGATTCACGATGCCTTGGAAGGAAACTTCGCTGCAGCATCCGAGCACCTCAAGGACTTTTTGCCTGTCAACGACTACCTCTACGTCGAAAGCAACCCAGTAGGCATCAAAGAGGTTTTGCGTCAAATGGGCGTTTGTGGTGGTGATGTTCGCCTCCCACTCTTGGCCGCTTCCGAAGAGCTACAACAAAACATTGCTGAAACCTACCCGATTGCCAATCAGAAAGTGATTGTCTAAAATCTTAGGGCTTCATAAACACAGAAAGCGTCTCCTGATTATTCGGGAGACGCTTTTTTGTTGGAGATACCTTCCAAAGGGATTCTATCACTGAAAGCCCTTTAAAGCCTTATCTGCCCAACACTGGACACAAAAAAGCCACTCCAAAAAAACGGAGTGGCCTTTAAAAACTAAAGATTTAAAGAAATCAAGCAGTCTTAGAGTTCTTGATGTCTTGAACTTCTTTACGAACGTCTTGAGCAAGGTTCTTCAACTCTTGCATAGCTTTACGAACACGAGTACCAGCAGCCTGGTTCTCTTTCTGGTAAAACTTTACTGCGTCCTCCTCGATGCTAAGAACGATGTCTTTGATTTGTTGATACTTTTCCATCTGGAATCTTAATTAAAATGAACCAAAAGCTTTGTTTCTGAGCCAATATAGCGATTTGTTCCTCTATGACAAACGCATAACTAAGAAAAGCTTGACAAATTTTATCAGACAGAAATGTCCGTAAACTTATGCTCGTAGTAGCCTTCCTGCAATTTTTGAGCAACCTCAGCAAAGGCATCAATAGTCACTTTCACATCCTCTAAGGAATGTGAAGCTGTTGGGATAAGACGAAGCATCATCACCCCTTTTGGCACTACAGGATAAACCACGATTGAGCAGAAAATGCCATAATTCTCACGCAAATCCATGATCATTCGGATGGCCGTGGTCTCTGTACCCTGTAGGAATACTGGAGTTACCGGAGAAGAAGTATTACCGATGTTAAACCCTTTCTCCTTCAAGCCAGCTTGAAGTGCATTAGTGATTTCCCACAACTTATTCTTCAACTCAGGCTTCTCGCGCAAAAGCTCCAGACGCTTCAAAAGACCAACAACCAATGGCATTGGAAGGGACTTGGCAAAAATCTGAGAACGCACGTTGTAACGCAGATACTCAATTACATTCTCCTTTGCGGAGATGAAAGCGCCAATACAAGCCATTGACTTTGCGAAAGTCGAGAAATAGATATCAATCTCGTCCATCACACCCTGAGCCTCACCAGCACCAGCACCAGTTTCACCCAAGGTTCCAAAACCGTGAGCATCATCCACCATAAGGCGGAACTGGAACTTCTCTTTCAAAGCTACAATGCCTTTCAAGTCGCCTTGGTCACCAGACATTCCGAAGACACCTTCGGTGATTACCAAAATCGCTCCTCCAGTCTCTTTGGCCACCTTGGTGGCATGCTCCAACTGCTTCTCGCAGTTTTCAATATCATTATGAGGGAAAACAAAACGTTTACCCATGTGCATGCGAAGACCATCTACGATACAAGCATGACACTCCGAATCATATACGACGACATCCTTACGATCCAACAACGCATCGATGGCAGACATGATGCCCTGATAGCCGTAGTTCAAAAGAATCGTATCCTCCTTCTTTACAAACTGGGATAGCTCCTCCTCTAGTTTCTCGTGCAAGTTGGAGTTACCAGACATCATTCGGGCACCCATCGGATAGGCAAGTCCCCAATCCCTAGCTCCTTCCTCGTCGGCTTTGCGCACCTCAGGATGGTTGGCCAATCCGAGGTAGTTGTTAAGGCTCCAGTTCAACACTTTCTTGCCTCGGAAAGTCATCCAAGGACCAATTTCACCTTCTAGTTTCGGGAAAGTGTAATACCCGTGTGCAACCTGAGAGTGCTTACCCAAAGGGCCACGGTTCACGAGAAGTTTCTCAAACAAATCCAAAGCAATACAGTTTTATGATGATACCTGACTGTGCGACACTATGGGACTTTCCCTTGTGTTACCACCTTCGCTCCGCTCCATTTTCGCCTGCCTTCTACCATGGAATATGGCTGCCATCACAGTAAAAAAACCGCACAAAGGTATCATTTTTCACACAGGCAATCAATAGGCTACCCTAAAGCAACCATACTGAAAGCACATTCGTACAATTTGGATAGACCATTTTTCTCCCCATGCCCTATACTCCCATCACTAGGCTACTGATTGCAAACCGTGGCGAAATTGCCGTGCGAATCATACGTACAGCCAAAGAAATGGGGATTTACACCATTGCTGTGTATAGCGACGTGGATCGCCTTTCACCACACGTTAGGTTGGCCGACGAGGCGCATTGCATCGGCCAAGCCAATCCCTTGGAATCTTACCTATCCATTGAAAACATTATTGAAGCCTGTCAAAACAGCAATGCAGATGCCGTTCATCCCGGATATGGATTCCTCTCTGAAAACGCCGATTTTGCTCGCAGCGTCATCAACGCAGGAATCATATTCATTGGACCGCAACCAGACACCATCGAATTGATGGGCGACAAAATAAAAGCAAAGGCGCAGGCCCTTGAATCAGGCGTTCCGTGTATTCCAGGTGCATTCATAAACACTCTGGACATCACAGAGGCTAAAAAATCTGCATCGGACATTGGGTACCCAATCTTGGTAAAAGCAAGTGCCGGCGGAGGCGGAAAAGGAATGCGCTCGGTAAGTTCAGAAGATCAACTCGAACAACAACTCACCAGAGCTTCCAGCGAAGCAAAAGCAGCTTTTGGCAACCCCTCAGTTTTTATTGAAAAGGAGCTTTTAGGACCAAAACACATCGAAGTGCAAGTCATGGCCGACAGTCATGGAAACGTCCACCATCTCCTGGAAAGGGATTGTAGCATCCAGCGTCGTCATCAAAAAGTCATTGAGGAGGCTCCTGCTTTTTCACTCCCCCACGAACTTCTTCAAAAGCTCCGCAACGATGCTACACAACTGGCAAAAGACTGTGGTTACTTAGGCGCTGGTACCGTCGAGTTTTTGGTGGAGAATGGCAACCACTACTTTCTGGAAATGAACACCCGCCTCCAAGTTGAACACCCTGTCACGGAATTGGTCACTGGAATCGACTTGGTACGAGAACAAATTAACATTGCCATGGGGCACCCTATGAGCTTCTCCCAAGAAGAAGTTACACCATTAGGCCATGCCATTGAGCTTCGTGTATATGCCGAAGATTCTAAAAACGGGTTTCTTCCCAGCTTAGGTAAGATCGTTCACTATGAACGCCCCCAAGGGAATGGGGTTCGGGTAGATGATGCCATTCATGAAGGCATGGAAACACTGCCCTTTTACGACCCGATGCTGGCTAAACTCATCGTTCATCACCAAGACCGACCAAAAGCCATCGAACGACTAAAAAACGCCATTGAAGAATATCAAATTCACGGGGTTGAAACCACACTTCGCTTTGGGATATGGCTCACCAAACATCCTGAATTCCTTGCAGGAAGTTATGACATAAAATTCATTGACAAATCATTTCAACCAGACACCGTTCCTACCCAAGATATTCCTCCCAAAGTATTGGCCACATTCGCCCATTTCTTTAGCATGAAAACAGAGGATCGACCCCAAAACTCAAGAAATTCAACCGCTTGGCAGGAACGAAAAATCCTCTGAATCCATTTACCAATCGGGAAACTAAGAAATGAAATGATTGATAGTCTCGGCTTTTTTTCCTAAAATTCGAGATTATACCAACACACACACTTTCAACAGAAAATCTGTTTTTATGAAACTGATTAGCAATTCCTTGAAAGCATTGTTGACAGCAAGCTTCCTCCTCTTTGGAATGATGCTCACCGCACATGCGAACGACAACGAATCGCTTTACAATCAAGGCATTGAACACTATAAGCGCTTGGATCATGTAAAGGCTCGTGAGGCATTCCAGGAAGTGGTGGATGCAAATCCAAACCACGGCGGTGCGTATTATCATTTGGGGAAAATCGCATTGTATTTTGAGGAATACGATAAAGCCATTGCTGCCTTCACCAAAACCACCGAAGTTGGTGATGATTATTTTGTCGAAGCTGAGTTTGAACTAGGGGAACTGAAAACTGAGCGCAAGGATTACGAAGCAGCCGTAAAGCACTACGATGCTATCCTCAGCAAAGAAAGCGGAAACGGAAAGGCTTATCGCCTACGTGGCCTCTGCAAAAGAGAAATTCAAAACTACGAAGGTGCTCTTGCTGACCTGAACAAAGCCATTGAATTGGAAGGTGAAAACGAAGCCACTCTTTATGAGAAAGGAGTCTTGGAAATAGAAATCAAGGACTTTGATGCTGCCATTGCTGACTTGACAAAGGTTATTGAGGGCAACGAGAAAAACGCTGATGCCTATTTCTATCGCGCTTTTGCTCATTACCAAGAAGCACAAGACCCAAACTACAAGCACCACCACGCACACCTTAAACAAGCCTTGGCTGACTACGACAAAACACTGAAGCTTGACCCCGATTTTGATGAGGCTTACTTCGATCGTGGTGAGGTAAAACTAAAGCTTAACGATTACCAAGGCGCCATTTACGACTTCAAAAAGGCAATTGCCATCAACCCTGAAGACCTCGACGCTCGTTACATGAAAGCCCTTTGCAACTACCACTACGGCTATGAGCAAAGCGCTGTAAAACAAGTTGAAAAACTTCTACTCATCGACTCCAACTACGTAAACGGCCACCACTTTATGGCTGAGTATTACGAGGACCTTCAGGAGTACGACAAAGCACTTACTTCAATCAATAAAGTGATTGATTTGGAAGGCAATGAAAAACAAGCGGATGCCTTCTTGATGAGGGCTTACATTAAGCTTGACTTGAACGACACCGAAGGTGCTTGTCAAGACTTTGCCGAGGCAGAAAACTTGGGTAACAAAGAAGCTCACTACAAGCGAAACAGGTACTGCCGAAAGTATAAGTAATTCCCTGTGTGTTGATTATTCTTCAAAAGCTCAGCTCCGGCTGAGCTTTTTTTATGCCTTTACAACATCATGAAAAAATATATTCTCGCCTCAGGATCACCTCGTCGAGCAGAACTTTTGAAACAGCTTGAAATTGAGTTTAGGGTCCAAAAACCTGATGTAGAAGAAATCTTCCCCAAGGATCTCCATTATTCCACCGTAGCGGAATTTTTGGCGTGCCTAAAGGCCGATAGCTTCAATCAATTGGAACCAAATGAAGTTGTGATTACAGCCGATACGACTGTTGCCATCAACGGCGAAATCCTCGGCAAACCCGAGAACTTAGAACATGCCAAGCAGATGCTTCAACAGTTCTCTGGTAACACTCATGAGGTGATTACTGGGGTTTGCCTAAAAAGCACTGACAAACAAGTAGCCTTCAGCGAGACCACTAAGGTATTCTTCGACAAGCTCTCGGATGAGGATATTAACCATTACGTGGACACTTACCAGCCATTAGACAAGGCTGGCTCTTATGGCATCCAAGAATGGATTGGAATGATTGGCGTAAAAAAAATCGAGGGCTCCTACTTCAACGTCGTAGGCCTACCTGTTCAACACCTTCGGAAAGAACTTATTAAGTTCTGAGCGCATCACTGCAAACGCCCTTTCAATATTTCAACTTCCACGGCTGGGGAAATTCGCTCATACAAAATGTGATAGACGGCCTGACAGATAGGGAGATCCAGCTTCGCTTCCGAATAAATCTTGTGCAGGCTTTTCACGGCGTAATAGCCCTCAGCAATCATCCCCATTTCCACCATGGCGGACTTCACGGTATAACCCCGACCAAGCATATTTCCCAAGGTTCTGTTCCTACTGAACTGTGAATATGACGTCACCAAAAGGTCTCCCAAATAAGCCGATTGACTCAAATCCCTTTCCCCTGGGAATAAGGCGTCTAAAAAACGGGAAATCTCTTGAAGGGCATTGGATACCAACACCGCTTGAAAGTTATCTCCAAAGTTGAGTCCGTGGGTAATACCACAAGCCAGCGCCACAATATTCTTCATCACTGCCGCATACTCAATCCCCACTAAATCGGGCAAGGTATGGACATTGACGTATGAGCAACGAAGCAGTGCCGCCACTTCCTCTCCTGTTTCCTCATTCTCGCAGCCGATGGTAAGGTAGGATTGGCGACGAAGCGCTACTTCCTCCGCATGGCAAGGACCAGCAATAATCGTCAGGTGCTTTTCATCTACCCCAAAACGTTCTTGCACATAATCCGTGACCAGACAGTCCATTTCGGGAATCATGCCCTTAATAGCCGAAACCACGATCTTCCCTTCGAAGGCATCTTCCTCCAACTGATCCAAGGCATCCTTCACAAAAGCAGCAGGAACCACCAACACAACCACGGAAACTCCTTCAACAGCCTTGTGAATATCAGTTTCAACCTGAACTTTTTCCAAGTTGATGTTCACATTGGTCAAATACCTTGGGTTGTGCCCAAAGGCCCGAATTAGCCGCGCACTCTCCTTTCTGCGCACCCACCATTTGATGTTTACTTCCTGTTCAGAAAGGATTTGAATCAAAGCGGTTGCCCAACTTCCGTCACCGATTACTGCTATTTGAGGGACTTGGCTCATAAACAAAGGGAATGAAAATTCGTACAAAAGTACCAAATTATACTGGTTTACGGCTCGCCCCTGTCTCAGCCTTCAATTTTAGCGAATATGATCATTTACAATTTTGAGCTCATCGAGGAAAACAAATTTCCCTTTTCGCTGCACAATCGTGCATTTCTCTATGGGGATGCCCTGTTTGAAACTTTGATGGCCAAACAAAAATCCATTCGCTTTTTTGAGGACCATTTAGCCAGGCTTTCAGGCGGACTGACCACTTTGGGAATTGAATACCCAAATGAATTGAATCCTCAGCATCTGGAACCAATCATCACAAAATTGATGGAGGCGAAAAATTTGGAGGATGCACGCCTAAAAATATTGGCTTGGAGAACACATGGCGGACTATTTACCCCTGAAAATAATGCATTGGAATTCATCATTACGGCAGCTCCAGCCAAACCATTTGAAAACCATGTAAAGGAAAATGTGGGCTTTTTTGAAGATTTCCGGCTTTACCATTCTCCCCTTTCAGCCTACAAAACGACAAACGCCCAGCCCTATGTGATGGCGGGCATTGAAATGAAAAAGAAAGGCTGGGATGACATCATTTTGCTGGATACCGACGACCATGTGGCTGAATGTCTTTCCACCAACCTCTATTGGGTAAAGGACAATACCATCTTCTCCCCTTCAAAAAGTACGGGTTGCATTTGCGGAGTCATGCAACAACAAATCATCAAACTGTTGGAGGAAAAGGGAAACCCATTACAATTTGTAAAAGCTCAACCCGAAGAACTCTCAAAAGCTGAGGCCATTTTCACGAGTAACGTCACTGGAATCAGCTACATCAAAACCATTGACAGCAAGAGCTTTTCTGAAAAGCATCCAATGGTGGATGAATTAAAAAGCAAACTGGATTTTAAATAACAAAGATTACAACTGGCCGTCCGCCATCACCAACTTGCGGTCTGTCATATTGGCCAATTCTTCATTGTGGGTCACAATCACAAAAGTCTGCCCTGTTTCCTCTCGTAGCCTGAAAAACAATTCATGCAGCTCTTGAGCACTTTTTGAATCAAGGTTACCACTCGGCTCATCAGCAAAGACCACTTTTGGATTATTCAACAGTGCACGCGCCACCGAAACTCGTTGCTGTTCTCCGCCGGATAATTGTGACGGTTTATGTTGAAGGCGATTTGAAAGCCCCAACATACCCAACAGCTCCTCGGCGCGACTCTTTACTAATTTTTCATTCCGTCCCCCCAGAAAACCAGGCATACAGACATTTTCCAAGGCAGAAAACTCCGGCAAAAGGTTGTGAAACTGAAAAACAAAGCCAATGTGCTCATTTCGGAATCTTGCCAACGAGGATCCCTTGAGCGAAAAAACATCCTTTCCATCCATACGAACACCTCCCTGATCGGGGTTATCCAAGGTGCCTAGAATGTGTAAAAGCGTGCTCTTTCCAGCCCCAGAAGCCCCAACAATAGATACAATCTCACCCTGCTGAACCTCAAGGCTCACTCCCTTTAGCACCTGCAAATTGCCGTAGTGCTTAACGATATTTTCTGCAACCAACATAAGGCCACAAAGTTAAGCCGACATCGACGGGATACAAGCGATAGTTTAGTCGGGCAAAAGGGAATTTGATTGTTCTAAGCAAAGTCATTACTTTTGGACGGCCTTTAAGTTAGCGACTATGAACATCCACGAATATCAAGCAAAAGAAATCTTGAAATCTTACGGCGTAAGGATTCAAGAAGGTATTGTCTGCGACACTGTTGATCAAGCAGTGGCTGCCTCTGAAAAACTCACCAAAGAGTTTGGCCCTGGCCAAGTGGTGAAAGCACAGATCCACGCAGGTGGACGCGGTAAAGGAGGGGGCGTAAAATTCAGCCCATCCGTTGAGAAAGTGCGTGAAAACGCTGAGAACATCCTAGGCATGACCTTGGTGACTCCTCAAACCGGTCCTGAAGGAAAGCTTGTACAAAAAGTACTCATCGCTCAGGATGCCTACTACCCAGGCGAGAGCGAGCCACAAGAGTTCTACCTTGGCGTATTGCTCGACCGTGCCACTAAAATGAACGTCATCATGGCGTCTACTGAAGGTGGTGTGGAAATCGAAGAAGTTGCCGAAGCAACTCCTGAGAAAATCATCAAGGAGTGGGTTGACCCAGTATTGGGCCTCCAGCCATTCCAAGCACGTAAAATCGCCTTTGCTCTTGGATTGGAAGGTCCAGCGTTGAAGGAAATGGTGAAGTTCATCTTCTCCCTTTACCGTGCTTACGAGGAGACTGACTCCTCCATGTTTGAGATCAACCCTGTTCTCAAAACTTCCGACAACAAGATCCTTGCTGTTGACGCCAAAGTAAACTTGGACCCCAACGCATTGTTCCGTCACAAAGACTTCCTTGAACTTCGCGACCTTACCGAAGAAGATCCATTGGAAGTTGAAGCCAGCGAATTCAACCTCAACTACGTGAAGCTTGACGGCAACGTAGGTTGTATGGTAAACGGTGCTGGTCTTGCCATGGCTACCATGGACATGATTAAGCTTTCTGGTGGTGAGCCTGCTAACTTCCTTGACGTAGGAGGAGGCGCTAACGCTCAAACTGTAGAAGCTGGTTTCCGAATCATCTTGAAAGACCCTAACGTAAAAGCTATTTTGATCAACGTATTCGGTGGTATCGTTCGTTGCGACCGCGTTGCTCAAGGTGTTGTTGAGGCTTACAAGAACATCGGTGAAATTAAAGTTCCTATCATCGTTCGTCTACAAGGCACAAACGCTGAAGAAGGTAAGAAAGTAATTGAGGAGTCTGGCTTGAACGTAATTCCTGCCATCGTCCTTAAAGAAGATGCTGAAAAAGTGAAGGAAGTTCTTTCCTAAGCACAGCACTCATAGCAAGACAAAAGCGGTTGACCAACCAGGTCAACCGCTTTTTTTGTTTCTAAATGAAGCCATTTTGCCTTTGAATGGAGGCTTCAACATTTTTTCTTCAAAGCCATCTTTTCAATTGAGCTGTAAAACCCTACCTCAAAGAGCCCAATATTAATCTTCTTGACTAAGCTCCACACCAAGGACAAAATTGAAAGAATTGGTTCTTACGGCACCATCCTTCCCTATTGGGCTCTCCAAAATATCCGTTATCCCTGTCTCAAACTCAAGATCAAAGGTGAAGATGGAAAAGTTGAGACCAGCCCCTACGGACATAGCAATATTGGTTGTCCTAAAATCCTCATCTGTGACAGGTCCTGATGTCACTCGCACAGGTGTCACATAATCAATATCTCTTTTAGTATAGAAATTAAACAATGGACCTCCATAAACACGAAGCATCACAGGCGAATCATAGAAGAACCGATAACCAAAATACCCCCCAGCATCAATACTGTTTAGCCTTAACTTAAAATCATCCTTATTCGTATCATCTTGCACCGATACCTCTCCACCATAACTTGAAACCCCAAGGTAGGGTTCGAAATACCATCGCTTCCCAAACCTTGCAAAGCCTCTAATGTAATACGCGATATCTCCTTTATCCTGGGAAATAGTAGGCAGTTCCGAGGTTCTGTAGTTCGTCCATTTAATGGCGGCCTTGCCTCCAAAAGAAATCTGTGCTTGGGCACCAATTGCCATGAGCAACAAAAAACCTGTCAAAACAATGAGCCTACATTTTTTCACGGTTGTCATAAAATCATAAACCAAAGTCCCTTTAGTACATGTACGCATGAACACACCCCGAGTTACTAAGCCAAAAAATCCATTTGGGGAAAGACAGCTTAATCTTCCAACAGACCGATCATAAAAGTACTTTTAGTGGCCATCCAACCGATAAACATCCCTAATCCCAAAAGAAGAAAAATCGAGTGATAGGGAGTTGAGACCTTATAAGGTTTCGTTTTTATCAACACAGGCTCTCGTTGGTCAATGGCATTGAAGACATCACTCAACCGCTCCCTACTCTTTGCACGAAAAAAAGCTCCTTGACCAATAGAAGCTACTTCCATGAGCTGCCGTTCATTCAACTGACTTGGAAAAGAATCAATCTCCTCAACCCGGCGTCCTCCCTGTTTCAATTTTTGAACTTTATAGGGCACTCGCCCCTCTCGCCCAAGACCAACCGTGTACACTTTAATCTGATATGCATCGGCCAATTCGGCTGCAGTTTTTGGAGAAATTCTACCCGAATTATCCTCCCCATCGCTCAAAAGCACGATAAATTTTGACGAACCTTCTGATTTTTTCAACTGGGAAATCGCCAATCCCAAAGCCGAACCTATCGCTGTTCCCTGAACGGAAACACTTTCCGGCCTTAAACCATCAATCCTTTCCTTTAATAGCGAATAATCTTGCGTCTGTGGGACTGCAACAAAAGCTTCACCGCGAAATGCGATAAGACCTATTCGATCATTTTTCCTTCCTTCCACAAAAGTTTTTGCCACCTCCTTAGCTGCCTCCAATCGGGTTGGCTCCATGTCCATCCCCAACATGGACTTCGATACATCAAGTACTAAAACTATACAGCTGCCCTGCTCCACTACATCCGATTTTTCAGCGTATTTAACCGGTTTGGAGAGAGCCAAAGCCAACAACAGACCTGCGAGAATCAAAAAGACATTTGGTAAAAACCGCATCCAAATGGTCCAATCAGACCAAAATGTATTCAATCGACTTACCGCTAATGGTTCATGAAACCGCTTATCCAACACCCACCGAAAAGCTAAAGCCATGGGCAAAGCAACCCCCACATACAGCCATTCTGGCTGCTCAAATGTCAGCCCAAGAAACTCTATGGAACAAATCCCCTCAATCATCATTTGGATCCAGAAACCTTTTCTTTGCAAACTCCCTGAGCACCGTTAAATCAGGCTGCTCTTGACTACTTCCATAAATCACCCGATCCGCCTGCCGCAATACATCCACAAAGGGTTCTTCACCAAAATGCTGCGCAAGCTCATGAGTAGTGAGCAACGGAATTGGCATTCCTTCCATCTCTTGGAGCCACCTTTTCCACAGAAAAATCGTTGCGGATAACTGCCCATCCTGTAGAGCAAGCTGATCAAAACGCTGACTAAATTTCCGGTATTGCCGCCTCTTCCTCCATGAATCCGCCCCACGCTTCAGCGGATTTCGGAAAAAGACCAATAACAAACCAACAACCACAAAGAACACTGCTGACACGGCCACATAGAACCATGGAGGCAACAAACGTTTCAATGGCTGAAGACCAACCTCTTCCTTCATTTTTATCACCGCCGGAAGCGCTCCAACCGAAAGATCCATGCTCACCTTAGCTTCTTGAACTTGAAGCCCCAGCGAATCATCATCCCGATAAAAAACCATTAGAGGAGAAAGGGACTGCATGGAATCCATCGAAAAGGTCCGCACCAGATAAACGGCACTGTCGTACAACCTTCCCTCGGCCACAATCTTAGTTGGAAAATATTCGCGCTTAATTACCTCAAAAGGCATAAAACCATCTAAAGTATCGGGAAAAACCACCAACTCATTCTCCTCATAAATAGCAGAAAGGCAATACCTCACAGGCTCCCCCAACTTGACCGAATCGCTCAAAAACCTGCCCCTAATGATTGGCAAAGCAAAAAGATGGTTGAGGCACAAAAAATAAAAAACCATGAAAACCACCCCAAGACGAGTCATTGATGCACGCGATTTCGATGTCTGAAAAACTTGGCCATTTTATCCACAAAATCTTCCTCAGCATTTAAGGAAAGTAATGACGCTCCTGCTCCATGACAAAGCCGCTTAAACTGTTCCTCAAGAAGATTGGCTGCCAAAATATTGTCCTGCCTAAACTGTTTTGTGGAAGAGTTCACCCAACAAACTCTTCCTGTTTCACTGTCCTTCATCCGCACAATTCCCAGATTGGGCCATTCCTCCTCCCTTTTATTCATCATACGCACTGCGATGAGGTCGTGTTTTTTTGCCAACACTCGAAATGACCTTTCATAGCCACTGGCCAAAAAGTCCGACACCCAAACCACAACACTCCGATGTGGCAACAATCCCAGCACCGCATTGCAACACGCTTCTAAATCTGTATTTCTTGACTTTAAAGGCGTCTCAAACAGACAACGTAACAACCTATTGGTCACTCCTGCGCCCTTTTGCGGACGAAACAACTGTTCTCTAACATCACTAAATGTGAGCAGACCAACATGGCTACCGTCACTAATCGCCGACAAGGCCAAAGTCCCCAACAGCTCTCTGGACTGGTCCAATTTCCCACCCACCCGTTGCGACCCACTTACATCCAACACCAAAAAAACGGTTTGCCCCCTGTCCTCACGGAAAGTCTTCACAAAAGTACCATGCCCTTTGGCCGACACATTCCAGTCAATATGCCGCACATCATCGCCATATTGATAAGTCCGAACAGCGTCAAAGTCCAAGCCTGCCCCTTTAAACACCGAGCGGAACTCTCCGGCAAAATGAGTGTTTACCAGCCTGCGAATCCGCAGTTCATTGCGCTTAAGTTTTTTAATACGCTCGTTCATTCGGAAATTAGCTTTGAAAGCTCTCAGCTTATGAAATACCTTCCCCTTCTCGGCGCCTTGGCCGTTTTCTTGTCTTCATGTTCCACGGATCCCATTCCAGAAAACATTTTACCGCAAAAGAAAATGGCTGCCATTTACATCGACATGCATATGTCCGAGCAAATTCTGGCGGAGCAAAACATGGCATACGATAGCGCCAAAGCCTA
Source organism: Bacteroidia bacterium (assembly GCA_030431525.1). Lineage (GTDB taxonomy): Bacteria > Bacteroidota > Bacteroidia > Cytophagales > JAAEPT01 > JAUIJC01. The sequence goes on from JAUIJC010000028.1 coordinate 44,542, forward strand.
CTTTCTGGACACCTACAAACCGAAAGTGCTAAAACTCCATGGTGTGAAAACTGCACAATTCGACTCCAGTCATTCTTTTTACGAGAAAAAACCGGAACTGATGGCAGAAATCTATCACATGGGTGTCATTGACACCCTTTCGGTGTATGAGTCAAAAAAGAAGGTGAAAACCAGCCTATTGCAATTGGCTGAGGAGAAAAAATGAATGAAATCACGGAGAAATTCGGGAACAGGCTGCGGCTAAGAGCTTGTGGAATCCTCATCGAAGACAACTGCTTGCTCCTCATCAAGCACCTTTCCCTTGGCAAAAGTGGAGAACTTTGGGCTCCTCCGGGAGGAGGACTAAACTATGGGGAGTCTTTAGAAAATTGCCTCAAGCGCGAGTTTAAAGAAGAGACCGGATTAGATATTTCGGTGGGAAATCTATTATTTGCCAACGAATACTTACAACCTCCTTTACACGCCGTCGAACTCTTTTATGAAGTGAGACGAACGGGTGGCGAACTCTGCCAAGGGATTGACCCCGAATTGGGAATCGACCAACAAATCATCCAAGAGGTTCGATTCATCAGCCTTGACGAACTAAAAACCATTCCTGAGGACAGCCTACATGGTCGCCTTCATGGACTGGAAAACTGGTCGGAATTAACCCTACAAAAGAACTGATTTAACAGATTATCAGGATTTTATTACTTTTGTTTGAGCCAATAAGACATGAAAAGAAAGGTACTAAATCTTATATTAGGAGTTACTTGTCTCATTGCCGCTGGTTTTTTGGCCTTTCGTCTCTACGAAGCCAGCCAAGAAGGTAAGCGCATCGCTAACCAAGAACAGCGGATTATTGAGCGGCTGACCGACATCCGAACGGCGCAAATGGCTTACCGTTCCATTCACAACAAATACACGAATAACTGGGACAGCCTCTTTCATTTCATTGAAAAGGAAAGTTTTCCCATTGTGGAACGTCGCGAAAATATCGTGACTCTTGCCTACGGCGCTGACAGTGTATCCGTCGTGATGGATACCTTGGCAATGATTCCTGTAAAAGATTCGTTGTTCTCAGGTTGGAAGCCATCAAAAATTCATGAGTTGCAAAAAATCCCTGCGCTTCAAGAAGGTAACTCTGAATACAGCTTTGCGCTTTATGCAGGCAAAATAAATAAGACCCCAATTTTCGAGGCTAAGGATGTGGCACCAACAAACCCGCTGCGCCAAGGGGCCTTACAAATGGACACCCTTCGAGTGGGCTCAAGAACGGAAGTGACAACGAAAGGCAACTGGGAAAAATAAGCTCATTACACCATTGGGGGATAAAAAAGCTTCTTTCAATCGTTTAGACTAAAACAAGCGTGAAAACACCAAGCTTGAAACAGGCACAGACATATTATCAACGGATGACCAAAATCCAAGACTCGGCATTCAATGTGGAGGAATTAGGTCAGTACCAGCTATGCCTGACGATTGGCCCCAAGGAGTTTTATTTTGCGGTTATTAATACCAATAACAACCGGTGCCTAAGTTTGGAGCACTTCAGCTTTCAAAAGGTTGGCTCAATGGAGCGGCTGACCAATTTCATGAAAGAAATCATTGAGGACCACCACTACCTGAGTGCAGGCTTTTGGAAGGAAATCTTTGTATGTGTCAAAAACCAACGCTTCTCCTTAGTTCCCAACTCCCTCTTTGACGAAGCCCACCTTACTGATTATTTGAATTGGCAATGCGAAATTGATGAAGAAAAAGATGCTTTCTTCTATCACCAGCATCCAGCCTTAGGCTTAGTAACCACCTTTGCCACCAGCAAAAAGTTGGTGAAGGCCATTGAGGAATTTTACCCGAACAAAAAGCCTATCATCCTTCATCAAACCAGTCCACTCTTGGAAGGGGCTCTTCAGGCATTTGAGCCGAGCCTTCCTCTAAAGATGCACCTGCATTGCTCGGGCTCATTCTTGAACATTGTAATTCTTCGCAAAGGAGGCCAGCTTCAGTACAACAACGTCTTCACCTACAAAACTCCGGAAGACCTTCTGTACTTTACCATGTTGGTTATCAAAGAGCTTGAGCTCAACCCTGAGACACTTCCTGTATCCGTGTCTGGAGACATTGACTTCTCAGACATGAACTTCACAAAGTTGTACCAGTACATCAGGGCTTTGTCCTTCTCAACCCGACCAACACACCTCCATTTTGGTTATATGTTTGACGAGGTGTTCGACCACCAGTTTTTCGACCTGCTCAGTCTCCCACTTTGCAAATAATTTGCATAATTATCTGCCTTGATCATCTGCGACCGTAGTAGGCCTTCCAACGCTTGCCCTCGATTGTTCTGTCATGCAAAATGATTTCAATTCGGCGGTTTTTTTGTCTTTGCTCTTCCTCATCTCCCCTTGCCTTGGGAAATCTCCCTCCATGCCCATAGCCCTCCATCCTTTTCCTTTTGACTCCATGACGAGCCAAGTAATCTAAAACGGCCTTTGCTCGGTCAAGTGATAACTTGTCATTATTTGACTCTACTCCTCCAAGCTCTGTATGGCCAGCAATCTCAACATCATACTGAGGGTATTTTTTGAGAAAATCTGCTAAGTCGATTAGCTCCCCATAGGACTCAGGTCGCAGCTTTGCTTTGTTATTGTCAAAAAACACCGACTTCAACTCAATGATTTGGGTTTCCAGTGGTGTCAAACACAATTTCACTGCTGCCGGACACTCTCCCTTATCTGAGATTTTTATGCTTTCAATTGTTGTCATGTAAGTCTCAAACATCGGTTGAACCACACGAATAGCCGAAGTCTCTCCAGGAGTCATCACAAAAGAAAACACACCTGTTTCCGGATCACTGACAAACTCATATTTTTTCGTAACTGACTCCCCATCAAAGACACTCACAAATGCCTTGACAGGCGTACTGTCCCCTGCCGATAGCACATGACCTTCCACCAAGCACATTGGCGTATGAGGCTTATTACGATCGGTCATGTGATAAATGTCCAAATCACCAAAACCACCGTTTCTGTGCGAGCAGAAATAGGCATCTCTTCCATCCACGGTCCACACTAAACCCAAATCATCCCCACCAGAATTTATAGGAATCCCCAAATTGACAGGCTTACTCCATCTGCGGGTAGTCTCATTATACTCTGACTTAAACATATCATACCCCCCAATGCTATTGTGGCCTCTGGAACTGAAATAGAGTGTCTTACCATCGGGATGAAGAAAAGGTGTATCCTCGTCCTCCTCTGTATTAATCACGGTGCCCATATTCTGCACATTGCCCCAAGAACCGTCACTCATCCGCTCGGCCATGTAAATGTCATACCCACCTTTTCCTGATGGTCGGTTACTGGAAAAAACCATAGTACGCCCATCCACTGACACGCTGGCACCATTTTCCACCCCATCCGAATTCACTCCATCCACACGCTTTGGAAAGCCCCAACCAAACGCATTTAACCGACTGACATAAAGATTTCCTGTATTGATATTCTTCCCCTTGTAAACATAGAGATCTCTACCATCTGTGGACATTCCCACCGCCGCATCATGACTTGTGGTATTTACTCTCATCCCTATTTTATTGGGCGCCTCCCAAACGCCCTCCTCCCTATAAGTCACATAAATATCTTCCAGATACCTCCCATTGATATCCTTTCGGTTCCCTGTGCTACCAGGTCTGCGTGAAGTAAAAATCAGTCTGTTTCCATCGCCAGTGACCAAGGGAGACACCTCTTCATAAGCAGTGTTCACTCCAGCACCCAAGTTTGTAATAACGACATCTGGGTTTTCTTTGATGATAAGACCATTTTTGGCTGTTTGGATATAGCGCATCATCGAAGCCTCAGCCTCCTGACCTATGTGGCCTGCACTGTGCAATCTTTGTGAAAAACGTCGATAGTACTCCAGCGCTGTCTTAAACTCATAATTGCTGTGATAGCAGCGCGCCATACAAAACTCAATATCATGAGATTCGAAATCGTGACTAAACACGTTTCTGGGCTCAAAATCAGGATCTAAACTTGGCTTGTAGCCCAATTTTCGAGCGCGAACCAAATATTGAAGCGCAATGCTTTCATTCCTCAAAAAGTAATAACAAACCCCTGTTCCATATTGGGCTCCTGCATTCGTAGAATCATTCTTAGCCACCCGCTCATAAAACTCTAAAGCCTTTTCGTAGTCATTTATGAGAAAATAATCCTGTGCCTGAGCCATCAAAACCTCATCCCCAATCCTTCGCTGAGCGAACAGCGCCATGGGCAACATGAGTAAAAAAAGCACACACTGTTTCATTTTTTGAGTTTTCGATTGATGCCTATAACAAAAATTGGAGAGTTCTCTCTAAGCCCAAGCACGACCAAAGGGCACTCATCCTCTGGTTTTTATACTCAAAAAATCGAAAAATGTTCTTTCCCTATCTGGGAAAACAAAAAGCCACCCCTATTGGGATGGCTTCCTACTCAAAAAATGATTTTTATCATGACTTAACCTCCAGCCCCAACCGTTTGCCGATGGACAACATCAGCTTATAGGCCTCCTGGTCATCATTACGAATTTTTCCTTCAAGGATAGCCTCCTTGATCTCTTCCTTAATGTCACCAATCGCCTTACATGGGGAGATTCCAAAGGTTTCCATAATCATCTCACCAGTAACTGGCGGCTGGAAATTTCGAAGTTGGTCGCGCTCCTCCACCTCTCGCATCTTTTGCTCGACCTTGTCGAAATTGGCCAGATAGCGTTTGACCCGCACATCATTTTTACTGGTCACATCAGCCCTGCAAAGCGCCATTAAGGCCTCTACATCCTCTCCAGCTTCAAACAAAACACGACGAACAGCAGAGTCCGTAATTTCATCCTTTACCAAAGCAATTGGGCGTAAATGAAGCCTCACCAACTTCTGGACAAAACGCATGCGTTCATCCAACGGCAACTTCATTCTTCGGAAAATCTTCGGCACCATGCGTGCGCCCTTGTCCTCATGGCCATGGAATGTCCACCCTGCCCTTGGGTGGAAACGCTTTGTCGGTGGCTTGGCGATGTCATGCAAAATAGCTGACCAACGCCACCAAAGGTCATCAGACTTTTCGGCCATATTGTCCAAGACCTGCAACGTATGGTAGAAGTTATCCTTGTGCGATTTTCCATCGCGGGTTTCCACCCCCTGTAAGGCGGCCATCTCAGGGAAAATCAGTTGCAAAAGCCCACAATGGAAAAGCAGCTTGAACCCATAAGACGGTGTTGGGCTCAAGACGATTTTATTCAATTCATCAATAACCCGCTCACCAGAAATAATCTCGATACGATCCTTGTATTCGGACAATGCGTCAAATGTATCTGGCTCAATGTCAAAGTTCAGCTGTGAAGCAAAACGGATCGCCCGCATCATACGCAGTGGATCATCCGAAAACGTTTGCCCTGGCTCCAAAGGTGTCTTGATGATTTTCCGCTTCAAATCCTTCAAACCACCAAATGGATCGATAACCTCTCCATAATTGTCAGCATTCAGGCTAATAGCCAAAGCATTGATGGTGAAGTCACGACGGTTTTGGTCATCCTCCAAGGTTCCATCCTCAACGATGGGCTTGCGAGAATCACGCTGATAGGACTCCCTTCTGGCTCCCACAAACTCGACCTCCCAATCATCGGCCTTGAGCATGGCGGTACCAAAATTCTTGAAATAGCTGACAGGTACTTTTCTCTCAAACCCCTCAGCTACTTTTTTGGCCAATGCGATACCACTTCCCACACAGACAATATCAATGTCTTTGCTGGGACGCTTGAGGATCAAATCACGCACAAAACCTCCAATCACATAGCTTTCAACCCCCATTTCTTGAGCAGCCTTGGCCACCCGTCCAAAAATAGGGTTCGCGTTTAGTGTATCGCTGAAATTCATGGTATATAAAAAGCCCCCACCCTTTGTCGGGGCAGGGGCTTGGCAATATGTTAGAAATCTTTCTTACTCAATGAACAAGTCATCCTCACCTGGTACCTCCAAAGAAGCTTGGTGATTGTCCAAAACATGGACGATGCACTTGATGTGTGTAGCAGGGTTGCTCAAGTCAGCTTCCTCGCTGGCCATTACAATTTTGATGCTCTTGTAAGTGTTGGCAAAAGCGCTCAGGCGACCCACCTCACGGAAGTAGATGGAGGTGTTCTGTTTGTCCTGTGAAATCTTCACGTCCTCGTTGCCGACAAACTCGGTAAAGATATGGCTGTCAACCACCAATTTGATGATGTTCACACGGAAAGGAAGGATCATCCTGTTACCGATGTGGAAAGCCTTTTTGTCAGACTTAATGATTTCAATAATCTGTTCAGTGGACATAAGTAGTAGGTTTGAATTCCTGGGTCATCGTTCATGGCAAAACAATGTAAGTGAAAGTGAAACAATAAACTGACCCAACTAAAACGAAGTTATTTTATTCGCTGTTCGTAGCAAGTTGATGAAGGGATAGCCACAGCTATCACAAAGCAAGTTGATGCGGACAGCGGGCAAAAGAACAAGTTGACTGGTTTAGTTTTTTGTTTTTCTTTCGCTAATAGTCCTCATGTGCCAATGAACCCACTCTTGCTCATTCCCTCAGCCATTCCAATCCGCCCTGCGGCAACACCTTCACGATGGCTGAAGGCTTGGAACCCATAGCTTCCAAGCGCCGCCAATTTACTACATAATCCACACGCCTCAAAACAGCGTCCTCAATTTCGGAATAACTTGCGGCTGTTGGCTGTCCGCTGATATTGGCAGAGGTGGAAACCAAAGGCGCGCCCAAAGCACGAATAACCTGTTGGCAGAACTCATCTCGAACCACACGAAGCGCAATTGATCCATCTGCTGGCATCACCTTACGCACCACATTTTTTCCTTTGGGAAACACAACCGTCAACGGGCGCTCAAAGGTGGTGATGAGCTCCTTTATTTCTGGAGAAATATCTCCCTCCACATAATCATTCAACTGCTCCAAATCAGCCACTAAACTCACAAATGCCTTATCTGGCAAACGCTCCTTCACTTCAAAAATTCGGTCAACTGCCGCCTCGTCAGTCGCATCACAACCTATGCCCCACACGGTATCGGTGGGATAAAGCAAAACGCCATGCTCCTTCATGCAGGCCAATGCCTTATTTACTTCCTCTTGCATATTACTTCAACCTATTCCGCATACGGGCCATGCGTGCAAACCCGCTGCTTCGGATATTGACCTGTGCCAGCACATTTGTGGCAAGTTCCTAAATGGTTATGGTCCTCATCACAATTTGGGCAGTCAATAGCTCCATCACCTTGGCAATGGGTGCACAAGGCATATTGCTGCCCCAAATATTGACCACTTTTTACAACAACACCATTCCCTTGACAATGACTACACAATAGCTCTCCGTGCCCTCGACAAGTCAAGCAAGGCTTATCCGTTACGCCTTGGCCTTGACATAATTCACAATCGATTGTTTCATCCAAAGGCCCCAATTGACGACAAACGGGGCAGGTATGGGTAATGGTGGGATACAATCGATGGCTCAGCTCATAAATCATCTCAATCGAATGATCAAAATGAGCGGCACTATCCCCTGTCAGCTCCACATATTTCAACAACGCCCGTAAGCTGCCACGGTCGCGCTTTTGCTCATAGAGCACCCATCCCAAATAGTAGGTAGATTCATCGGGCAAAATCGTATCCCTTCGGAAAAGATCCCGCAAGGGAAAAATGGCTGCATCGAAATCCTCTTGATAAGTCGCCGTTTGGATGGAGTCCATCAAAATTCCCACGGTCACCTGATGAGGCATTTTCTTCTTAGGACCAAAGGCCATAAGAATAAATAGCAGTATGGGCAACAGAAGTAATTTTCGCATGGTTTTTTAACCAATTCCTATCCTAAAATACGTTTGAAAAGGCAGAAAGAACACACATCCCCTCTAAAAAATGTGCGCCCCATGAGCTTAGGCAACTTATATTTGCCCGAACAAGCACATTTCCATTTTCGTTTCTTTCCCACCCATGGAAAATTTCAAACCTGTCAGCGCATCCCAGACTACCATCACCGAATTGATGATTCCTTCCCACGCCAACTTCGGCGGAAAGGTGCATGGAGGCATCATCCTTTCCATGATGGACAAAGTGGCCTACGCCTGCGCCGCCAAGCACTCTGCGGGCTATAATGTGACCGCCTCCATGAATGGCGTTGATTTTCTTGCCCCCGTTGAAGTGGGCAACCTTTTGCACCTGCATGCCTCTGTCAACTTTGTGGGAAGCTCTTCGATGGTGATTGGCATCAGGGTAGAAGCCGAAGATATCCACACCGGAAAAATCACCCACACCAATAGCTCCTACATGACTATGGTGGCCATGAACGAGGACAAAACCACAAGAAAGGTTCCGGGCCTCATTCTTGAAACCGATGAGGATGTCCGTCGTTTCTTACAAGCCATCAAACGACGTAAGCTTATCAAGACCTACAAACAAAAGGAGGCTGAATTGATGGAAAACTTCAACTTGGACCAAGCCCGCACCCAGTTGGACGGACAGAACTGCATCATCCTAAAATAAGCTGAAGGTGTACAATGTATTATGTACAATGATCACTGCTATGGGGCAATCATTGTACATAATACACGATACATTGTACAATCCCCCCTTTCCCTGTCAGGCTGAATCGATATTTTTTTCGGCCTGACAGATTTTATTTCATTTTTTTTCGTCTTCTCTTTAAACCTCATCCACGGAGTTTCCTCTAATCGCCATAACACACAAAAAATGAGACTCCTATGAAACATAACTTTTTGAAAACCTCGGTATTGGCCTTTGGCATTTTAGGAATGTTGGCCTCTTGTGAAAAGAACAAGGAAGAAGAAAGCATTAATGGCGAAGCTAACCGTGAAGCAGGTGAGTGTCACAGAAAACGTGGTGGACATCATGGTGGCATGGTCCACTTCTGGGGCTCAATGCACAACCGCATGGAAAAGCACCTTCCTGACTGCGCCAATGTGACGGAATCTGGCACTGAGTACCCAATGACCAAGACTATCTCATTTGGAGAGGGATGCACGAACGATAAAGGTCACAAGTTTTCAGGCACCATCACTATCACCACGACTGGTCCAATGGGCGAAATGGGAACTGAGCGCACGGTTGTTTTGCAAGATGTGTCATTCCATGGTCGAAAAATGAGTGGCACCAGAAACTTTAAAGTGGTTGGTGGATCTGCGGATGCTCCAGTTATCGAATTTGAAGAAAACTTGACCTTCGACGGCAAGCGTGGCAAAAAGGAGAAAACCATCAAGGGGAAGAAAACTTGGACCGCTGGTTTTGGCACCGAAGACTGGAAGGATGATTCCTTCACGATTGAAGGAGAAGAGACTGGTAGCCGTGATGGCAACGCCTTCACAAGAAAAATTACGACTCCTGTAGTATTTGAAGCCAGCTGTGGACATGTTCCTGTCAAAGGTGTGGTGGAAAGCCAGTCCTCAAAAGGTGAGCGTACCATTGACTTCGGAGACGGCACTTGCGACAAGCAGGCCACGGTAACCGAAGACGGTGAGACCAAAACCATTGACATGGGAAAACACCATGGAAAAAGAGGTCACCACAAAGGCAAGGGAAAAGGCCATTGTAAAAAAGACAGTGATTCGAGCTCAAAAGAATAAGCAGTAGTAGCTGATCAAGGAAGCCGGTTTAGTTTAACGCAAAAATTCATCGCTTCCGGAATGAAAGACCCGAAAAAGGCCAAAACCGCCTTCTTTCGGGTCTTTCTTTTTCATTGGCTAATGTTTTTAACACCTTTGAAAGGATATCGTTTAACTACTCTAGAAGGCCAAAGGGAATAAACCCAAGTATAAAGCGCTTGGTGAAAGCCCTTCAATCTCGCTGGTCAAAAAAACAGATAGTCCTCATGTTCAGCCAACAATTCCTTGAGGCCTTGGCCTTGATGCTATTCATCCTCAACCCTTTTTTGCTCATCATCTACCTCATCGACCTTGTGGAAAGCATGGAGCCCAAACGCTTTGCCAAGGTCATGCTCCGCGCTGGATTGATTAGCGGAGCTGTCTACCTCTTCTTCGCTTATTTTGGGGAGGACATCTTCAAACATTTATTCCAATCCAACTTCGCCTCATTCCAGATTTTTGGAGGCTTTATCTTCTTGATCACCGCTATCCGTTTTGTATTTGAAGGCAAAAAAGCCATTGCAGCATTAAAGGGCGGCGACCCTGAACATGTAGAAGGCAGTGTGGTGATGCCCATCATGATTGGACCCGGCTCCATCAGTGCCAGTATTCTTATCGGAAAGTCATTGAGCTACACCGAATCTACAGCCGCCATTGTTTTCTCCATGGTATTGTGCATTGCGGCCGTTATTGGATTAAAATACATCTACGACCATGCCCATGCACGCAATGAGCAATTGGTACGCCGTTACATCGACCTGACGGGCCGTATCTCAGCCCTGCTTATTGGCACCTTTTCCATTGAGATGATTATGAATGGGCTATCTGTGTGGATTAAGAATTTCATGAGCTAATTCCACTAAACACATAAAACGAAAAAAGGCAGGGCACGACTTAAACGGTTGCACCCTGCCTTTTTCATTGAAATGAAACTCTTAAGCCTTTACTCCGATTACCAACACGTCATCGGTTTGAGGCGTTTCGCCCTGCCATTTGGCAAAGGCTGAAGCCAAGGCCTCTTTTTGCTCTTGGGCTGACTTGTCATGAATTTCTTGGAGGAAATCGCGGAAGCGTTTTGAACCAAACTTCTTGTCGGCTTCACCACCAAACTGGTCTTGGAAACCATCGCTGAAGAGGTAAAACACCTCATCCTTTTCCAAGGTGATTTCTTGAGTTTTGAATGGAACGCCCTGCTTTTCCTCGGACTTACCGATTGGCATTCGGTCTGCTTTTACACGAGTTGCCACGCCATCCTTGACCAAGACCATCGGGTTATAAGCTCCAGCAAAACGAAGTTTATCTCCATCCAACACACACAAGGCGATGTCCATGCCGTCCGTGCTTCCATTCAGGGATTTCACCACCTCTGTACGCAACCTGTTCAAAATCTGGTCTGGCTCAGTGATTTTCTCACGGAGGACAATTTGGTTCAACAAGGTATTGCCCATCATGCTCATGAATGCGCCGGGTACGCCATGACCTGTGCAGTCCACAGCGGCCACCACTTTTTTTCCATCCTTCTCCCCGTACCAATAGAAATCACCTGAAACAATGTCCTTGGGTTTGTAGAACACAAAAGCATCTTTGAAGCCTTGTTGGATTTTCCCTTCATTGGGAATCATGGCCGACTGAATCAACTTCGCATAGTTAATGCTGTCGATGATTTGGTCGTTTTTCTCCTCAATGATGTCCTTCTGGCGAGAGATTTCCACATTGGCCTTTTTGCTTTTGAAGTAAGCGATTACCGCCAATACAATCGCCAAGGCCAAGATTCCCGCTCCGGCAGAAATGGCGAAGATGGCATTCTTCTTCACCTCCAAATCCTTGCGGTAGAACTTGTTCTTGGTCTCCTGCTCCTTGATTTTCATCGCATCCAACTCCTTCTCATTCTCCAAGAGGCGGATATAAGAAAGGTCGTTCCGAATCTGCACCGCCTGCTCCACCTGCTTGGCCTTTGGATAGTTCTTCACAAAGGCGTCAAAGGCCTCAAGATTATTCAATTTTACCGCCTCCTGAAAAGCGCGCTCATTACGAAGCTCGGTAGCCACAGCCACCTGAAGTGCATTGGGGTAATCCCGAATAAAGGAGGAATAGCTTTCGGAAGTGTTCGTCTTTTTCGCATTCAAGAATGCCAAGGAATCTCGGATAGACATCGCTTCCTTGGTCTCCTCCGCCTCTGGATGCTTGTCAATAAAGGAATTCAGACTATCTAATTTCGGGGCTTTTTTCAGTGACCTAAAGGTTAATGCCCTGAGATGCCTGCGTGCGAGTTCCGTATTGTGAGCCGAGGAATAGTCCAGCAAATAATTGCGTAGGTCACGAACAGAACCCTTTTCCACGATCTGGTTCAAAATGGCATTCTCCAACTGATGCTTACCTTTGGTGATGGTCTGCATGTTGATTTGATAATCACCAGCATGGCTTTCCGCTGGCGACCCCTTCGCCTTGTAGAGCACCTCCGCCTCCAATAAATGGAGATAAGCCACTTCAGCATTAGTTCGATTGGTCAAATACAATCCATAATGAGCACGATAATCCGATGAATCATCCTTGATGGCATCCTCAAACATTTCCGTCGCCTTGGCTGTTTTCCCTCTGTCCAATAAACGGAACGCCTTGTTGACTTGCTCGGCATCTGCGAATTGCACCCAAAGCAAACTAATGAGGATAGTTAGTAAACCTCTTTTCATATCATTCCTATTTCTCTATGAATCAATCGATCATTAACCGCTAACACACTGAAATACAACACTGCAAAATTCGGCATTCCCCATGAAAGCCAATCTCACTTCCCCTCTTCAAAAGTCCAGTTTCGTAAACTGAAACCATAATAAAATGCCCTGCAATGCTGACCATTGCAGGGCTATTTTTTAGGGATACTCCCTTAAATTATCGCATGATAGTTTCCGTACGGTCTGGACCGATGGAAATCACTTTTACAGGCACGGCAAGCTTCTCTTCCAAGTAAGCTACATAATCTTTCACCTCAGCAGGGAAAGCGTCAAAGTCCTTCACGTCAGAAAGGTCCTTGTTCCAGCCTTTAATATCCTCATAAACAGCATCAGTAACGTCCTGCAACTCGTAAGGCATATCCTCAGTTACGGAACCGTCCTTCAACTTGTAAGCCGTACACGCCTTGATGGTCTCAAAACCATTCAACACGTCAGCCTTCATCATGTGAAGCTCTGTCACACCGTTCAAGGCGATCACATATTTCAAAGCAGGAAGGTCAATCCAACCACAACGACGCTTACGGCCAGTGGTAGCACCAAACTCGTTACCAACCTTTCCAAGGGTCTCGCCGTCCTCGTCGAACAACTCCGTTGGGAAAGGACCGCTACCTACACGCGTGCAGTAGGCCTTTACGATACCAATCACACGACCAATGTTTTTAGGCGCTACGCCCAAACCAGTGCAAGCACCAGCAACAGTCGTGTTGGAAGAAGTTACGAACGGATATGTTCCGTAGTCGATATCGAGCAAAGAGCCCTGTGCGCCTTCAGCCAAGATAGACTTGCCTTCGGCGATGTATTTATTGATCAACACCTCGGAGTCAACAAGCTTGAATTTCTTCAAGAACTCCACAGAGGCGAAGAAGGCTTTTTCCATCTCTGAGAAATCCTCCTCAAAGCCATAGAAAGCCAACTGGCCAAGGTGCTTCTGCTTGAGAGCCTCGTAGCGCTCCTCAAAGTTGTCGGCGATGATATCACCAACACGAAGACCTGAACGACCAATTTTGTCCTGATAAGTAGGACCAATACCCTTCAAAGTAGAACCAATCTTGTCGTTTCCTTTGGCCTGCTCAGAAGCCTTGTCCAACAAACGGTGGGTAGGAACGATGATTTGGGTCTTTTTGGAGATGTAAAGGTTCTTGGTGACATCAATGTCGAACTTCATCATCTTCTGAGCCTCCTCTTGGAAGATCACTGGATCAAGCACGACACCATTGCCGATGATATTGACAATGTGTGGATGGAAGATGCCCGAAGGAATTTGGTGAAGCACGTGTTTGATACCGTCAAACTCCAACGTGTGTCCCGCGTTTGGTCCCCCTTGGAAACGGGCTACCACATCATACTTGCCGGCGAGGTAATCTACAATCTTACCTTTCCCCTCATCACCCCACTGCAAGCCTAACAATACATCTACTGCCATTACTGTTATGTTGAGTATTAAGTCATTGGATGAAGACGTCGGATAAAGACTTTAGATTTTAGACGTTAGACCTTAGCTTTTCACTGCGCTAATGTCCAATGTCTAATGTCTAATGTCCTCTATCAAAAGTCTGCTCTCCCTTATCACTGTTCTTTTTGCTGTTCACTCGCCTTCGCTTCCTCCAACTTTTCCTGCGCCTGACAATCAGGGCACACCCCATAGAGGTTCAGAGAATGGTGGAGAATCTTGAAGTTGAGCAACTCTCCCACCATGTTTCGCACATTCTGGATGCGCGGGTCACAAAACTCCACCACCTTGTTGCACTTCGTGCAAATCACATGGTCGTGTTGCTTGTAGCCGTAAGATTTTTCGAACTGAGCCAAGTTGCGACCAAACTGGTGCTTGCTCACCAAGTCACATTCCACCAACAAATCCAAGGTATTATAGACCGTGGCGCGACTTACTCGGTAGTTCTTGTTTTTCATGCTGATGTAGAGATTCTCCACATCAAAGTGTCCGTCACGAGAGTAAATTTCCTCCAAGATGGCAAAACGCTCAGGAGTCTTGCGCAACCCCTTGTTCTCCAAATAAGCAGTGAAGATCTGCCTGACCTCTTGGTATAATTTCTCGTTAAGCATTGTCTGCTTATTGTTTGATTAGACGCGACGAATTTGTCGGACAAGGCCAACCCGTTCATCTTTTCACTTCAACTCGCCCCAAAAAGGAGAGGCAAGGGCATTAAGGGGACGAAGTTACGAAGAAAAGAATGAGGAAGGAATATTGGGATGAATTATAGCAAAAGGAAAATTTCTTACACGCCTCATTTTGAGCAAAAAGAATGGCCGAAAAGCCTACCCAAACATTTGGGAGAACCTTTCGGCCAGTGTAAATATTGAATGGACGCAACGTATTAGCTCAAGTTATGTAGGCTGTCACCTGCCAATAGCCGTAGGCTTTGGCAGTGTGCTTTTTCCCATAAAAAGTTATGTTCTTATCACAATCAAGGCTCCGAACGCTCCACACTAATCACCTCAGAAATATTCCGAAGCGCATTCATCACCGTCTGCAAATGCTCGGTGTCCGTCACGTGGAAAGTCAAATAATCCTCGATCAAGTCATTTTTGGTATCCACCTTCATCCCACGGATGTTGATATCCAGCTCCTCGGTCATCACCTTGGCGATATCCAACACAAGGCCTTTTCGATCAGTACCCACCAAGCGAACCGTAGTTAAGAACGCATCACGGATATGCTCGCGCCAATGCGCCTTTACCACACGATAACCGTGGTTTGACAACATCTCAGTGGCATTCGGACAAGTCGTACGGTGGACTTTCACCCCACCATCCAAAGTCACATAACCAAAGACATCATCTCCGGGGATTGGATTACAGCAAGTTGCCAAGGAATAATCCACCTCGTCGTTATCCCCAATCATCAAGGCTGATTTGTTCAGCTCCTTGACTTGGGTTTTGAGCTCATCGCTGTTTGGCAAATTGGCTTGAATGTCCTCAATCTGCTGGTTGAAATCCTGCGATTGCATGACTTCCAAGGACTTCAATGGAATCACGCCCTTGCCAATATCAAACAGAAGTTCCTCACGGTCTCGAAGACCGAAATGAACCACAAGCTTTTTGGCTGTTGCGCTCGACCATTTCAGGTCCATCTGCTGGAACTTACGCTCCACCAATTCCTGACCTTTGGCGACTACATGACGGCGACCCTCGTTCAAATACTCACGAATTCGACGACGCGCCTTTGAAGTCACCACCTTATTCGCCCAAGCCTCTTTTGGCGCCTGCTTATTAGAAGTAATGATTTCCACTTGGTCACCATTTTTCAACTTATGCGTCACGGGCACCAACTGATGATTTACCTTGGCTCCCAAACAGTGAAGACCGATTTGGGTGTGAATATCAAAAGCGAAGTCAATGGCCGTGGCACCTTGTGGCAACACGCGCATCTCCCCCTTCGGGGTAAAGACAAAGATTTCCTCGTCGTAAAAATTCGAACGGAATTCGTCTACAAACTCCTCGGCACTGGTTGGTTCCTGCTTGTTGTGATGCAACAAATCACGCACTCGCTCAATCCATGCATCCAAGCCAGATTCACCAACACCAGCATCCTTATCCTCAGGCTTATGGTCCTTATATTTCCAATGCGCCGCATAACCCTTCTCAGCAATATCATCCATGCGGTTGGTACGAATCTGCACTTCCACCCAACGGCCTTCTTCGCCCATCACCGTGGTGTGCAATGACTCATAGCCATTCGCTTTTGGCGTACTGATCCAATCACGCAAACGATCAGGATTTGGCATGTAGTAATCCGTCACGATGGAATACACTTGCCAGCTTAGGGATTTCTCATTCTCCGGCGAGGAGTTGATGATGATTCGGATGGCAAACAGGTCATAAACCTGCTCAAAAGGCACTTCCTGCTTTTTCATCTTATTCCAAATGGAATAGATGGATTTGGTGCGCCCCTTAATAGTAAACTCGAAATAGCGGTCCTTGAGCTGTTCCTGAATCGGCTTGATAAAGTTGCGGATGAAACGCTTGCGCTCTGGCTCACTCTGACGGATTTTCTCCTCGATTTCCTTATAAGTCTCAGGGTCCGTGTACCTCAAATAGAGGTCCTCCAATTCCGTTTTGATGGAATAAAGACCGAGGCGGTGCGCCAATGGCGCATACATATAAATGGTTTCCGAAGAAATCTTTAGCTGTTTGTGGCGAGGCATGCTCTCCATGGTCCGCATGTTGTGCAGACGGTCGGCCAGCTTCACCAAAATCACACGCACATCCTCGGAAAGCGTGAATACAATCTTTCGGAAATTCTCGGCCTGTTGGGAGGTTCCAAACTCGAAGCCACCAGAAATCTTGGTCAACCCGTCAATAATGCGGGCTACCTTTTTACCAAAGCTACGCTCGATGTCCTCCAGCGTAGTATCCGTGTCCTCCACCACATCGTGCAACAAGGCCGCTACGATGGAAGTTGTCCCCAAGCCAATCTCCTCCACGCAAATCTGCGCCACGGCAATGGGATGAAAAATATAAGGCTCCCCTGACTTACGACGCATTTCCTTGTGCGCCTCCAAAGCCGTGTGGAAAGCCTGCTTGATAATCCGCGTATCTCCCTGCTTCAGAATAGGCTTGGCCGACCGCAACAAATGGCGGTATTGCCTCACAATCTCCTTATTCTCCTGTTCTATATCTAAATCGTATGCCATGGGCCAAGGGACTATTCTCTCTTCTGTATCTAACCTCCCCAATTTCGGAAAATTCCGCCAAGAATGTGCAAAAACAGGTTGGGTGGTGATTTTTTGGACTTAGGGAGAATTGAAACCAATCTTCAAGCCCTTTAATTCCAAAATGACCCCAAGAATTTTGATGTACTCAGTTCTGAAAAAAGAGGTCTTAAAAAAAGAAAAATCAGCTGTTAATCAGGATAGGAAACCTCCTTCAAGAAAAGTTCCCTGTATCTCATTTTTAATTGTTTCCGAATTTCAGATTCCTTCACACTCAGATGTTCAATATTAACAAAAACCTCTTCCCCATTCTTTTTGAAAATAGAAAAACCAAAATAAGTATCAGTTCCATACGACCTATAGGACATTTGAATTGATTTGATCTTATTTAGACAAACCTTTTCTCCCTCATAAAGAATAAAATCATCCACCAACAGAAGGCTATAAATCCCCTTCTTGTAAACGTAAAGACCATAAATTACCACAGGTATTATTAGCACAAATAGAAGAAAAAAGAAACCTAACTTATCATTGACGGAAAGGTCTTCCTTAAAAAAATTAAAAAGACCACCGAGGACTCCCCAATAACAAAAAATAAATGTAGCTATTTCAGATACCATAGAGGTCTTCACTGCAAACTCTCTCATCACTTTAGTACTTTTTCAAATCTCGAAAGAGTCAAGATTCCACCCGACATCACCGACAGTTTTTACCAAATCATCCACAACAATTTCCACAAAGCCACTCAAAAAGCCTAACATCTCTTTGAGAACAAAAACCCGCTTCATCGCACCAATGAAGCGGGTCCCAATAAAACCAACAATCAACCCTACCCTCAAACCAACAACTCAATTTCAGCAAAGGAATAATGCTACAAAGCCATAGATGGGTTTTTCACATCAAGCCTTAGTCCAAATCCTTGTATTCAAATCAAGCTCATTAATAATCAACTCATTCACTTTGAAAAGTTCATAGAACAATTCCACCTCCCTATAAGGAACCCCAGCCGTGGAGATATTTGGCTCAAAGAGCCCATACTTCAGCTGAATGGCGCAGTAAACGCGGGATTCCACAAAGGAAAAGGACACCTCACAATTAAAGTGTTTGCGGAGATACACCATCTTTTCCATCATGGCTGGTGTGATAAGATAGCGCGCCTCAATCTGGTCGGTAGATTTTACATGGAATGCCCGTTCAAACTCTGGATTCTCCAGTTTCACCACCTGAAACTCCTTTTCGAAACCAAATAGCTTCGTGAGGAAATTCTCGTCTTTTTTGGCCTTCTCAGGGACGACATAGGTGATGCCTGAGAAATGTTTTTTGAAATCGGCATGGAAAAACAAGCCATGAAAAACATCAACTGTTTTCTTCTTTACCTTTCCATTCCTGCCTTTCTTCTCCTCGAAATAGCCTGTGTGAAGTTCTGAAGACTGGAAATCCGTCTGCCCGACCTTTCCCACCACAAGGTCATCACCTTTGTAGAAATGATGGATCAAATCGAACATTTTGCTGCCCTCGTACACAGACTCTGGAATCTTCTTTTCGGGAAAATATTCCCAATCTGGATTCACAAATTTGACCAGCTCTTGCACCACTCTGGCCTTAAACTGCTTTGTGTACTTTTTAGTAGCAATGTGAGAGGCGTAAAACAGTGCCCCACCAACACCAATAGTGACTAAAATCCCAATCCAGCCAGTTGACTTTGCGATGACATAAAACTTCATCAGAATTATCAGCAGCAAAAAAACGGGAAGCGCCCCAAATCCTGCTAACAACAATTTCTTGGCCTTCAGCCTCAGCCCCTCCAAATCATCCATTTTGGTTCGGAGACGTTCTTCGTAGAACCTCTTCAGCTCAACATTATTACTTCTCTTCATCTCACTGAATTATGCAAAAAGGGCTTTTGCGCTGACATTATTTCGTTCTACGGTGGTGGCTACAAACACCTCCTTTCGGGCCATGCCCATCATCCCAGCCAAAAGGTTTCTCGGGAAAGTCTCAATCCCAATATTATAGTCAGTCACCGAAGCATTATAAGCCCTGCGAGCGGCTGAAATCTGTGACTCCACTTCGTTGAAAGAGCCTTGAAGATGAATAAAATTCTCGTTGCTTTTCAGCTCAGGATAATTCTCCACAGACACCAACAGTTTGCCCATTGAAGCGGACAACTCATTTTCCAAAGCTACCTTCTCATTGGCTCCCAAATTCTGGCTAACAGCTTGAGTCCTCAGCTTGGTAATATCTTCCAACAAGCTTCGCTCATGACCCATAAAAGTCTTCACTGTTTCCACAAGATTTGGAATCAAATCATAGCGCTTTTTGAGCTGGACATCTACGCCTGCAAAGGCATTATCCACTTGATTCCGAAGACGAACCAAGCCGTTATACATGCTTCCAAAAACAGCTCCTGTAACCACTACAGCTCCTGTAGCAAGAATAAAACCCACCATGTTTTTTCTGATTTATTGTAAAATAAAAATCCCTTTAAAAACCCTTACAGCACCCCTTTCTCTTTGAGGATAGCCCGAGCCTGAGGACTTAACTTGCGTTTCTCTTCAAAGCTGGCATTTAGCTTCTCGAACTCTGCATAGCTTTTGGCATAATCAAATTCATTCACCTGCTTACAATCTGAAAAGCTCCAGCCATAAGACTGTAAAAGCGAATAATGTTGGAAGACCGTCCTTGTCCGCTTAGCTCTTGAGGATGGACGTCTTTTCCCCTTTATCCTCTCCTTTCGATGCGGAAACTTCACCCTCATGCTCCCGCTATACTTCTTCACTCGCTTACCAATATCAATCTCTTGTAAATTCCTATCTCTGGACTTTTTAACAAGAATCAATGTATCCCCCTTTACCCTAACATTCTGATTTCGCTTCCCAGTACAATTGTCTTTGGGAAGTTTATGAACATCAGCGGAATCCACCTTAATGGTAATGGCTGTTTCTTGTGTGCGAAGACGCCAATCCGCATCAAGAATCACCCCCGAAAAGCTCAGCGTATCAAAACGCTCACACATGCAACGGGCATCCGATGCCTGCTCAATTTTGAGAATTAACTGTTCCTGCTTCAAAACATTGACTCCCTCCTTGGCTTTTTGGACGGTCCAGTCTCCTGCTTCTTCCGCCTTTTCTGATGACCAATCGGCAAACTTATCCGCCTGCTCTTTCATCCCACCACTGGAACAAGACATCAGCATCAGAAAAACTGAGTTGGTAGCAACAACCCTTAAAAGACTCTTTTTCAATAACATGAATTAAATAATAATTAAAAACAGCGTTACGCTCGTTTCAAAATGACTAAAAAGAAACCCTCGTAACTGTAAAGCGAATACAAAGTTACAGTTATTCCTTACACAGCAGATACAAACACATGGAACTAAGACCTAAAACACATTACAAAAACAGAGAGTAAACGAATTAAAAAGCCCGCTTTAGAAAGGTATTCTAAAGCGGGCTGCATCAAAATAAACAATCAAATCTACCCTCAAACCAACAACTCCATCTCAGCAAAGGAATAATGTTCCAAGGCCATGGAGAACGCATAGCTTTCTTCTGGAACGGCACCCACTTTCTTTTTCTCCATTTCGGCGGTGTAGGCCATGTCTACCGTGGCACAACCCAGTTGCTTGGCACGCTTTACCGCCTGATAAAGAATCTGCTTGTAAGTACCTTTTTCCTTTACAAAGTCATAATCCAAGCCCACCAATTCGGCATTGTAGTTCTTCCCAACCACCTGACTGATGAGCACCGCCACTGGTTCGGCTGGACCATCCTCCAAATAGAGGTAAATGAAATCGTAATTGTCGTCGGCGAACATCCGCTCGAACAAGACATAAGGCAATTCAAAAACGGCGATATCCACGGAACGCGCATACACCTGTTGATACAATTCATAGGTATATCGACGGAGCTCCTCGCTCTCTGGCTTTTTGTATTCCACCCTAAATTGCGACTCCTTTTTAAGGATTTCCTTGCGAAGCGAATAGCGGTATTTCTGCGACATCCGCTGGGCCAAGCCGTTCTCATCTTCCCAGTCCATATCCCGCACCACACAGTTATTCGGCAAACGGATATCCACCAATCCCAACTCCAACATAAAGCTCTCCAAGCGATCACGTTGGTCTCGGCCAAAATCCCGAAGAACAAGCTTGGAAGCCTCCTCGCGCTCAGCCAAATCTTGGAGCATTTCCACATGGGCGGTAACGGCCTCCTTCCAATCGTTGTGCGCATAATTCACATACACACTTTTGCCCTTGGTGAAAGGCGTTCCCGAAATCAGGGTTTTGGAAGTGAGGTAATATTTATCCGACTGACGAAGCTCCTTGATTTTCTCTGAAGTGGCGCGATCAGCCAACAGGTCATCCATCATCAACACCAATGAATAGACTGAGGCCAAAATAATCTCGCCCTGCTTGTCGCGAATCACATGATAGTTCACCCGCCAGTTGTTCTCTTCTTCTGGGTGATTCCTGAAAATCTGCTCCAGCTCCTTGAGGTTATGGTGAGCATTGGTCCCCTCCTTGGCAAAAATGGCATCCCACTCATGGGCATCAATCGCCTGAATGCTGTCAAAATGTTCCTCTTGAAACTCAAAGACATCCTTCGCAGAGGCCAAATCCAACCCATGGTCCACAAGGAAAGGCTCCAACCTGAATTCTTTGGCAATCTCGGCTGGAGAAGATTTTTCTTCGAATACGCCAAGCAAATACTCCGTCCGCAGAGTCACCAACATGTCATCAATCTCTTCAAACGACAGGTTTTGGTTAATCATAAAGCGCAGACCTCCCTTTTTCATCGGCGTGGCGGGAAAACCAGCACTATTCAGGAAAAAACCCTTTTTCTTCATCCGCTTGATGATGCGCAGAATCACACGAGGAAGTCCCACAGGGATAAAAAACAGCGGAGAATCTGTGACCATGTACTGAGGCAAACCCAACTCCTTCAACCTGCGGTTGGTAAAGGCGATTTTCTCCTTCAGCTCATCTTGTTTTTCGGCAAACTCCACTGTTTGGTGAAGCTTGGCCGAGGCAATTCCCGCCCCCAACATCGGTGGCTGAATCGGTCCCGAAAAAATCAAGGTTGTTCCGCAGTTCTTCACTTTGCGGTACATCTCCTCATTAGGAAACACCACCACACCGCCAGAGGACGCGAAAGACTTATTTAAGGAGGTGGTCAAAATCATTTTGTCATGATGCGCCATCTGACTGCGCACATAACCGACGCCATTCTTTCCTGTCCAGCCCATACCGTGAGCGTCATCTATATATAAATAGAGTTGATCGTATTTGTCCATCAACTGCTGAAGCTCATCCAGCGGGGCGAAATCCCCATACATAGAATAGACGCCATCCGCCAAATACCAAATGCGCTTGGCCTTTCCCTGAAGCGCCTTGATTTTAACTTCAAGGCTGTCCATTCGGTTATGCGGAATCAAATGGATGGGAATCTTCTTGGCCTTGAGCAATTGCGTCGCCATTTGGACGCTGGAATGGACTTGCAAGTCCAAAATCACAGCATCTCCTTCTTCCACCACAATTGGCAGAGTGGCCAAATGACCGAGCGTAGTGCTGGCAGAAGCAATCAACGGCTTGCTAAACATCTTGGAAAGCTCCGCTTCCAACTCGTCATAAAGACCAATGGAAAGATAAGTGCGTGATGTGGAAAACTGCGTTCCGAAGCGGTCAACCGTATCCTTGACGGCATCTTTCAATCGGTCATCATACTCCAAGCCCATATAGCTACAGGAGCCGAAGTTGATATAGCTCTCCTGCTCTATCTCAACTTGTGAGGAATCGAGAAAGTCGCTTGAGGTAGACTTTTGGAGCAGTCCCCTGTCCACTCCATCCTGAATAAGTTTATCGAGTAGTTCAATCATCCCTTTGACGAAAAATCTTTTTGGATAAAAACTGTGTGATGCTTGAAAGCTTGAATCTGTGGCGCCTCTACCACAATGCCTTTGTCACATTTTAAGGCGCCAAAGATAGATGACTCTTTGGAGGCTTTTGTTAAAAAATTGGTCTTTGACAGTATGCTTTAAACAATGAACAGGGGAAATGCCCTAAAAGCCATTCAACAATATTTTTTCAAAAAGTTTGCACCGAATAAAAAAACTCCGATATTTGTCCCACCAATCGCGGATATGGCGGAATTGGTAGACGCACTAGATTTAGGATCTAGCGCCTTCGGGCGTGGGGGTTCGACTCCCTCTATCCGCACAACCTACAACCCCCAACTCAGTTTGGGGGTTTGTTGTTTAACGACCGTACAGTTGCTTGTACAACTAAAAGAGAACGCATCGTGCAAATCCAGTTAGACCAGAAGGGTTCAACCTTGGCAACCCTGAACCTCCGCATCGAGGAGGCTGACTACGAGCCAAAAGTACAAGAGCGCATCAAAGAGATGGCGAAAACGGCTCAGCTCAAAGGTTTCCGTAAAGGTAAAGTGCCTCAGCCAATCCTCCGCAAAATGATGGGCCCTGAGCTTATCCAAGACGAGGTAATCCGCACTTTGCAAGAGTCTTTGAACGAGTACCTCAACAAGGAGAACCTCACATTGGTTGGCCAGCCCCTTCCAAGCGAGGACCAAGACGCTCCTGACTGGCAGTCACAAAAAGACTTTGAGTTCAAGTATGACTTGGGCATCGTTCCAGCTTTTGACCTTGACTTCAAAAAAGTAAACGTTACCGACTACGACGTAGAAATCGAAGAATCTACTATCGAGGAAGCGGTAACTGGCCTTTTGCTTCAGAACGGCATCGTTGACGAGCCAGAAGAAGTAGACGCTGATGATTTCGTTGCTGGCGAAATCAAGCAAGTGGAAGGCGACTTGGAAGGCACTATCATGTTGCAACTTTCCAAGCTTGGTGTACAAGAAGCCAAGAAATTCCACGGCAAGAAGGTTGACGAAACTGTCACTTTCAAACTCCAGAAAGCATTCAAACAAGACTTCTTCGCCATTGCTCAGGCTTCCAGCTTGACCCAAGATGAGGCTGAAAAAGCTGAAGGCGATTTTGAAGTGAAAATCACTGGTATCAAGCGTCTCAACAACGAGAAGCTTGACCAAGAGGCTTACGACAAACTCTTCGGCCCTGACAAGGTGCACAACGAGGATGAGTTGAAAGCTGAGGTTGAAAAAATCCTCGGTGAGTCTATCGACGAGAACAACAAGAGCCTCGGCTACCGCGAAATCCGCGAGAGCTTGGTGGACAACACTACTGTTGAGTTCTCTGAGGAGTTCTTCAAGAACTGGCTCAAGGCTTCCAACGAAGGTGTGAGCGACGAGGACTTGGACAAGGAATTTGACGCCTTGAAAAAGGAGTTGAAGTGGAACCTTATCCGCGACAAAGTAGCTACTGAGGGCGAAATCCAAGTGAAAGCTGAGGAGATCCGCGCTAAGGCTGAGGAAGTGGTTAAAGCTCAATTCTTGGGTGGCATGCCTGTTTCCGAGGAAATGGCTGACGTATTCAAGAACCTTGTGGACAACTACCTCCAACACGAGAACGGTCGCAACTACCAGCAGATCTCCATGTCTGCCTTGAGCGAAAAAGTGTTCGAGTACGTGAAAGAGCAAGCAAAAGCGAAAAGCAAAAAAATCAAATCTGAAGCCTTCAAAAAAGTGCTTAACCAAGCCTAAGGCTTGCATATCGATTTGATATACACTTTATTAGAAAGTCCTTTCCGACATGGGAAGGACTTTTTTTATTTTTAAAAAGGCTGAAAGCAACCTAATAAGGGCGTTTCCCGTATTTGAGTTTCCACCTTTTCTTTCGACATTAAGGCTTTCAACCGAATTTCCGACACTTTTAAATACTCTTAAAAGCACGCGTATGCTCAACAAAGAAGAATTCCGCAAATACGCCATCAAGCACCAAGGCATCAGCAGCCTCACGATGGACCACTACTACAGCGCCATCGAGAACATGACGCCATACATCATCGAGGAGCGCCCAGGCAACTTCCGCGCCATTGATGTATTCACTCGACTCATCTCCGACCGCATCATCTTCTTGGGCACTGGCGTTGACGACCAAGTAGCTAACATCATTACCGCCCAGTTGCTCTTCTTGGAGTCCACCGACCCACAGAAAGACATCTTGATGTACGTGAACAGCCCAGGCGGTTCCGTGTACGCTGGATTGGGTATTTACGACACCATGCAGTATGTGAAGCCTGACGTGGCTACAATCTGTACAGGCCTTGCCGCTTCCATGGGTGCCGTTCTCCTTGCTGGTGGCGCTAAAAAGAAGCGTTCTGCCCTCCCTCACTCTCGTGTGATGATTCACCAGCCATTGGGTGGTGCCCAAGGACAGGCCTCCGACATCGAGATCACAGCCAAGCAAATCCTTATCCTTAAGGACGAGCTTTATCAAATCCTTGCCAACCACAGCGGCAAAGACATCAAAGACATCGAGCAGCACGCTGACCGCGACTACTGGATGAAAGCCCATGAAGCCAAGAAATACGGTTTGATCGACGAGGTCTTGGAAAAACCAGAGAAATAAGAAAAGTTCTTTCTAAGCACAGAAAAATGGGAATTGGCACAAGCCGGTTCCCATTTTTTCGTTCTATGCCAAAGAGCTCACAACTTCTTTAAGCCTGACAAGGGGGAGTTTAGGGAAAAAGGGCTCTTTTTTTCCAGGGATGCGATTATATTTGTCCCCCTAAGTGTGTCTCGAAGTTGGTCGCCTCTGGCAATCGGTCTTTCGAAGGCACCATTATCGATACCCGAAACTATGGCCCAGATTACTTGTTCATTCTGTGGGCGCGAGAAAAAGGATGTCAAGCTGATGATCTCCGGCATCCAGGCGCATATATGCAACTACTGCATCGAACAGTCCAACCAAATCCTTGAAGAGGAGTTCCGTCAAGAGCGCCTCAATCCCGACTTGGACTTCAGTCTGGTCAAGCCTACTGAGCTCAAGCGTTTCCTCGACCAATTCGTCATCGGACAGGAAGAAGCAAAACGCGTGCTCTCCGTAGCGGTCTATAACCACTACAAACGCTTGCTCCAGAAGAACGAAACCAATGATGACATCATCATCGAGAAGTCTAACATCATCATGGTGGGCCGTACGGGTACAGGTAAAACATACTTGGCCAAAACCTTAGCCAAGGCCTTGCACGTTCCATTCTGTATTGCCGATGCCACGGTCTTGACCGAGGCTGGTTATGTAGGTGAGGACGTGGAAAGTATTCTGACCAGATTGCTACAAGCTGCAGACTACAATGTTGAAGCGGCTGAACGTGGCATCATCTATATTGACGAGGTGGATAAAATCGCACGTAAGAGCGATAACCCATCCATCACTCGTGACGTAAGTGGCGAGGGTGTTCAGCAGGCCTTGTTGAAACTCTTGGAGGGTACCGTAGTGAACGTTCCACCTCAAGGTGGCCGTAAGCACCCAGACCAGAAAATGATTCCGGTCAACACTGAGAACATTCTGTTTGTTTGTGGTGGTGCCTTCGACGGCATTGAGCGCCACATCGGTAACCGCATGAACACACAGCCATTGGGCTTTGTTGGTCGCAAGCATGAGGGCGAGGAAGTGGACAAGGAAAACTTGTTGCAGTACATCACCGCTCAAGACCTCAAAAGCTTTGGTTTGATTCCTGAGCTGATTGGTCGTGTGCCAGTGCTGACCTTCTTGAACCCGTTGGACCACGATGCCTTGAAAAACATCCTGACCCAACCAAAGAATGCCTTGGTGAAGCAATACACCAAGCTGTTCCAAATGGAGGATATCGATTTCACCATCGAACCAGCCGCCATCGACTTCATCGTTGAAAAGGCGATGGAATTCAACCTTGGTGCACGTGGTCTTCGCTCCATCTGTGAGGCCATCATGACCGACGCCATGTTTGAGTTGCCAGGTGAGGAAATCAAGAAATTTAACCTTACAAGGGAGTATGCCGAGGATAAGTTCTCAACATCGAAGTTTAAAAAATTGAGAGCTGCCTAATCATTCATCTCTCTTCACGAAAAAGCCCCAGCAGGAATGTTCCTGCTGGGGCTTTTTACTTTAAGAAATTGAGCCTACTCAAAGCGCATATGCTTGACCGACTTCCCTGAATCTCTTAGCTCAACCAAGGAATCAATGCCGATTTGAATATGCTTACCCACAAAGCTTTTCGTCACCTTGCTGTCGCTTTTTGAGGTTTTCACCCCATCAGGCTCCATCGGATTATCCGAAACCAACAACAGGGCACCGTGTGGAATGCCATTGACAAAGCCCACAACATAGACCGTAGCCGTTTCCATATCGATGGCCATGATGCGGTTATCCCTCAAGTATTTTTTGAAATCCTTATCGTGCTCCCAAACCCTTCTATTCGTCGTATAAACCGTTCCCGTCCAATAATCCTGATCGTGTTTAATAATCATGGAAGAAACAGCCCGCTGCAAGCGGAATGAAGGAAGAGCAGGAATTTCGGGCGGCAAGTAATCATTACTGGTACCCTCACCTCGAATTGCTGCAATCGGCAGAATAAAATCACCAATCTTAGTTTTTTTCAGGCCTCCACATTTTCCAAGGAAAAGTACGGCCTTTGGCGAGATGGCGGATAACAAATCCATAACCGTTGCGGCCATGGCACTGCCCATCCCAAAATTAATAATGGTGATATTCTCGGCCGTAGCCGTCTGCATTGGACGATCCCTACCCTTGATTTTCACATCAAACTTCTCCGCAAAAAACTCTACGTAATTGATAAAGTTGGTCAACAAAATATACTCGCCGAAATCCTCCAACTCTGTGCCCGTATAACGAGGCAACCAATCATTCACTATTTCTTCTTTTGTCGTCATAGGCTTAATATTGAAAATGTAATTTTGAATAAAAGAGGACCCCAGTCCTTATTTTTGTTGAAAGGCAAAAACTGGTCTATTCATCACTGATGAACGAAAAATATTTCACTGCCTTTTCGTTAGCCCCTGAATATCGGGCACTTCCCACTTCCCATCATGTTCCCTGCCCTCAATCTTCCGCAATTCGATTACCAGCTCAAGAAAATTCAGGGCCGCCCACACATTTTTGATATTCTAAG